>NZ_JAMZNK010000035.1 GCF_027980145.1 Flavobacterium azizsancarii
ATCTATCTTAAAATGTATCGTAAATTAAGAACCGCCTTGGTACGGATCCGTATGCCGGGTGGTGTGGAAGGTCGCCTAGGGAATTAATCCCTAGGCTCCTATCCGATTTTATTTATTGCTGAAGCTTAAAAAGATAAAAAGCAAAACCCAAATTCCTGATATAATATAAATAGAGTTTAGGTATTGTTTGTTTTCTGATTTATGATATCTGAAATAAAGAATTAGAGAATAAATTATACTCACCGGAATTGAAAGTAGAAATAATAAAAACCCTGGGCCTGGAGCGCAGACTCCACTTAGACTTCTTTTCTCTCCTATTAATGCGATTGTAAAGTAAAAGATAAAAAATAATATGGTTTTAATCTCGGGTCTAATTTTTGCCATAAAGGTTTTAAAATATTATCTAATTGACACATTATCTCATTTTCTAATTACAACTGAATCTGTCTGTCAATCTGCTGATCCAGGGAAATAAACGTTTCTGTTCTTGAAACCCCTTCTATGGCTTGGATTTTAGTATTTAAAAGTTGCATTAGGTGTTCATTGTCGCGACAAATGATTTTGATTAAAACAGACCAGTTTCCTGTTGTGTAATGGCATTCCAAAACTTCGGGAATCTTTTTTAAATCCTTTACAGCTTCCGAGTTTCTTGAAGCTTTGTCAAGATAAACACCAACAAATGCCATTGTATTATATCCTAAAACTTTTGGGTTTACAGTAAATTTAGAGCCTGAAATAACACCTGATTGTTCCAGTTTTTTCAAACGCTGATGAATTGCAGCTCCGGAAATACCTATTTTATTGGCGATTTGCAAAATTGGTTTTCGGGCATCATCCATTAAGTAGCGCAGGATTTCCTTGTCGATGCCGTCAATTTCAATTATAAGGGAGTTGATTTTCATAGTTGTAGTTTGAAACTTATTTAGATGATTTGCTTTAGAATAGAAATCAAATGTAATGAAAATGCTGTGAAATAGAAAATTCCAATATTCAAATTCCAAATTCCAATTTTCTTCACTTTAAGTTCAAAGAAATAAATTCCAATTTTCTTATTTGTAAAATTTTCAACGTATTTAAAACATAGCCCAAGGTTTTAGCCTTGGGAGACGGATTGGGATAATGAATGAAAAATGATAAATTACACTCCACGGTTAAAAAACGTTGGCCATGTCAATATGTACAATGTTTAAATTTTTAAATAAAAATAAACATGGAATTTGATTAAAAAAGAAAAATTCCAAATCCCAGCATTAAAGTTGGAATTTGGAATTTTAAAAATTGAATATTTTGAAGGGATTATTTCCCTTTGTTTGCTTCGCTTATATATTTTTCCAGAGCCATTGTCATAGAAGGAGTTTCAGGAGTTGGAGCAAGAATATCGATTCTTAGTCCGTAGTCTAAAGCTTCTTTTTGAGTTGTGCTTCCAAAGACAGCAATTCGTGTTTCGTTTTGTTTAAAATCAGGAAAGTTTTTAAACAAAGATTTTATTCCGGTTGGACTAAAAAATGCTAAAACATCATAATAAACATCAGCAAGATCAGATAAGTCGCTCATTACAGTTTTGTAAAAAACAGCTTGTGTCCAGTCTACTTTGAGATTGTTTAATGTTATAGGAGCATCCGCATTCAATTGATCAGATGCCGGAAGCAGAAATTTTTCGTCTTTGTACTTTTTGATAAGAGGTGATAAATCTGCAAAATCTTTTGCACCAACGTAAATCTTACGTTTTCTATACACAACATACTTTTGCAGGTAAAATGCAACAGCTTCAGATTGGCAGAAATATTTCAATCCTTCAGGAACTTTATAACGCATTTCATCTGCTACTCTAAAAAAATGATCCACCGCATTACGGCTTGTCAAAATTATCGCAGTATAGTGATTAAGATCGATTTTTTGCAATCGAATCTCTTTAGCATTAACCCCTTCCACATGAATAAATGGTCTGAAATCAATTTTTATTTTGTGTTTTTGTTGGAGCTCAAAGTAAGGAGAATTTTCCACTTTAGGTTCAGGCTGTGACACCAAAATTGTTTTCACTTTCATATTATAAACATTTTCTAAGCACTCCCTTTTGTAATCCAATAATAGAGAAAATAATAAGGTGCTATTTCAAGAGCGCAAAGATATAAAATAAAATAAAATAACTTGCTGATTATTACGTTTTGATATGTTTTTATTGAAATAAAATATGAGTATAGGCTGATACATAGCGAAATACCTATGATTGCAAGCGGTATAATTTTAGGAATATTGTCATAATAAAACAAAATAGCATTAATAGGAAGGATTAAAACGCCAATATAAGTTCTATAGGTAACTTTTTGTAAGTTAAAAAGATCAGCAAACTCATCGATGTTGAATGAAGTTGCAACAATTTTCTCGATTAAAAACTTTGCCAGAATAAAATAAAGCAAAAAAGTTGCGATCTGAATGAATAAAATCCAATCTGTTTTTAAGATGCTGTAAGTTCCGGTTTTATCATCCTGTGAAAAGATGTGCATCGTTAACTGAATGAAAAAAGCATACGAAACAACTTGCACGAAAAACAAGCCTACCGTAAAGCTGCTTTTTAAATGGTTGTTATCACGATATATTTTTGCGTATTTGTCTGAAAAAATAAGCCTGCTAAATTCACTAAATCTGGTTTCATATGCAGATTTAGTCATAGCAACTACAGCAAAGGTCAACACAAATAAAAGTGTTGCCCAGTCTTTGTTTTCGATAATTCGAGGGTGAAGTTGTTCAATCATAACGCCACAAAATTAGTAATTTTTTGTCTCAATACTTTTATTATATATTTATTATGAATCAAATGCTATAAAAAGTTTACTTTTGCGATGAAATTTACGCAGAAAAATGAATGATTGTATTGTCATAATTCCCACTTACAACGAAATCGAAAATATTGAAAGTATAGTTAGAGCTGTTCTTTCACAACATAAGCCTTTTCATCTTTTAATTATCGATGATAATTCGCCGGATCATACGGCTGATAAGGTTATTGCGTTGCAGGAAGAATTTCCGGACAGGTTATTTTTAGAGAAAAGAGCTAAAAAAGCAGGTTTAGGAACCGCTTATGTTCACGGTTTTAAATGGGCTCTTGAACGCCAATATGATTTCATTTTTGAAATGGACGCTGATTTTTCTCACAACCCCAATGATCTTGAAAAATTGTTTGATGCTTGTCATTTTGGCGGAGCAGACTTAGCTATTGGTTCTCGTTATGTAACCGGTGTAAACGTTGTAAACTGGCCCTTGAGCCGTGTTTTAATGTCTTATTTTGCATCTGTTTACGTGAAGTTTATTACCGGAATGAAAATTCATGATGCTACAGCCGGATTTGTTTGTTACAAAAGAGAAGTTCTGGAAAAAATCAATCTTAATAAAATTAAATTTGTGGGCTATGCCTTTCAGATCGAAATGAAATACAGGACTTACTGTGCTAAATTTGAAATTACCGAGGTGCCAATTATTTTTACGGACAGAACCAAGGGAGTTTCAAAAATGAGCAATGCCATTATCAAAGAAGCTATTCTGGGTGTAATTTCATTAAGATTAAAAAAATTAGTCAATACCTTATAATACCACTATGGCGATGAACAGGATTTTAATAAAGAATGCTAAAATTGTAAACGAAGGATCTATTTTTGAAGGTGATGTTTTGATCGAAAACGATTTGATCGTTGAGGTTGCAGACAGCATTAGCTTAAAAACATCAGATTGTAAAGTGATCGATGCTGAAGGAAGTTACTTAATGCCGGGTGCAATCGATGACCAGGTACATTTTAGAGAGCCTGGATTAACACATAAAGGCGATATCGAATCAGAATCAAGAGCGGCAGTTGCTGGGGGAATTACTTCTTTTATCGAACAGCCCAATACAGTTCCCAACGCTGTTACTCAGGAAATCTTAGAAGATAAATATCAAATTGCAGCCGTAAAATCATTTGCGAATTATTCGTTTATGATGGGGGCAACCAATGATAATCTTGAAGAAGTTTTAAAAACAAACCCTAAAAATGTTGCAGGAATCAAGATTTTTCTAGGATCTTCGACAGGAAATATGTTGGTCGATAATGAAGCGACTTTAGAAAAAATATTCTCAAGTACACCAATGTTAATTGCTGTACATTGTGAAGATGAAACTACAATTCAAAATAATCTTGCTGCATTCAAAGAGCAATATGGTGATGATGTTCCGGTTACGGCGCACCATTTGATTCGTAGTGCAGAGGCTTGTTATATTTCGTCATCAAAAGCTGTTGCTCTGGCGAAAAAAACAGGAGCGCGTTTGCATATCTTTCATCTTTCGACTGCGAAAGAAATGGAATTGTTTACGAATAAAATTCCGTTAGAAGATAAAAAGATTACTGCTGAGGTTTGCGTACATCACCTTTGGTTCACTGATGAAGATTATAAAACAAAAGGAAACTTTATTAAATGGAACCCTGCTGTTAAAACGGCTGAAGACAGAGCAGAACTTTGGAAAGCTTTGAATGACGGACGTATTGATGTAATTGCTACAGACCATGCGCCTCATACAAAAGAAGAAAAAATGCAATCTTATCTTAATGCGCCGTCAGGAGGTCCGCTTGTGCAACATGCTGTAGTGGCAATGTTTGAAGCGCATCATCAGGGAAAAATTAGCGTGGAGAAAATCGTGGAGAAAATGTGCCACAATCCGGCTAAAATTTTCAAAATAGAAAAAAGAGGATTTGTTAAAGAAGGTTATTTTGCTGATTTGGTAATTGTAAACCCAAGTTTGCCATGGAGCGTAAAACCGGAAAATATCCTGGCAAAATGCGGTTGGTCGCCTTTTGAGAATTATACTTTTAAATCAAGGATTACACACACTTTTGTAAATGGTCAGATGGTGTATAATAACTTTAAAGTAAAAGATATCCGCGCTGGAAAAAGATTATTGTTTGATAGATAAAAAGCTGAGATGAAGAATTGTATAGTAATAATATTGGTTGTGTTTCTTTCTGTAAGTTGTAAAAAAGAGTTGGTCAAACAACCTGCAAAACTTATTGAGAAAGAAAAGATGATTGATATTATGTATGATCTGTCTCTTCTGGATGCTATGAGATATCAAAATCCATTGTCATTAGATTCTATTGATACTAATCCGGTTAAGTTTATTTTGCAAAAATATAAAGTAGACAGTTTGCAGTTTGCTCAGAGTAATATGTACTACGCGACAGATTATGAGACTTACAAGGAAATGTTTGATGAAATTGGCAAAAGACTTGCTGTTGATCAAAGAGCTACAGATTCAATAGTGAAAATTGAAGATAAAAAGGCAGCGAAAGAAAAGAAAAACAAAGCCAAGGATACGATTAAAGATCTTGTTAAGAAACCTATGAAAGAACAAGTCAATATAGATTCTATAAAACAATTAATACAATCAAGAAAGAAGAGATAATTTTATAATTTCGAAGTATCCTTTATATATTGATGTACATCTAAAAAAACCGTTCTCAGAGCGGTTTTTATTTTTTCATTCGAATACAAATTTTTAGAATAAGAAGCTTTTGCAGTTGCTTTAGTGAGACGTCTTTTTTGAAGAAATAAAGTTGAAAATCCCAAATCTGCCATCCAAAGAAAATTCATAAGCAATGGTTTAGCATGAGTACTTGGTTTTTTTACTTTTAGAGTATCAGCAATTGTATTGAGGATATCGCGAAAAACAATATTGTCGGCAATTAAAGTAAAGCGTTCGTTTTTGATGTCGCTTTTCATTAGTTCGTGCGAAATTCTTACTACGTCATCAATTGCTATAAAACCGGTGTTTCCCAGCGTGTAAAAAGAAAGTCCATTAGCCACTTTTCGGTACAATTCGCTGCTTCCCTCATCGAAAATTTTTGTTGTGGATATTGGTCCTAAAATCACGCCTGGATTTATGATCATCACATCAAGTCCTTCCTGAAGTCCGCGCCAGACTTCCATTTCTGCACCATATTTAGAAATAGCATAATCACTATGGGGTTTCTCCGGATTCCAGTCTGTTTCTTCGGTAATATAAGTTTCGTGAGGAGCAATATCGCCTAAAGCTGCAATAGAACTTATAAAACAGAATTTCTTTATTCCTTTAGCAATAGAAAAATTAACCATATTGGCAGTTCCCTCAATATTAGTTTTTCGAAGTAGTTCTTCATCTTTGGGATCGAAAGAGATAAAAGCAGCACAATGGTAGACGTAATCAATATCGATAAAAGCAATTTCTAAAGAAGGAACATCTAAAATATCGGCTTCAAGCCAATTGATTTTTTCGAACAAATCCCCTTTTTTATATAAGTCAAAAACGGCTTTTGTCTTTTGAATGTTTTTTTGGTTTCGGTATGTAGCCCGAACACTTTCTCCATTTTCAATTAAATGAAGTAATAAATGCGCACCAACTAAACCTGTTCCTCCAGTTACTAATACCATTTTGTAAATATACCGATTTTGCCACAAAGGCACAAAGACACAAAGTTTTTTGTTCGTTTTTTTGCTGCAAAGACAAAAAGGTCATAATTGTTATTTGTTTTAATAGAAAGGCAGTGCGATCAGTTTTCTTATTTATTTCCTTTGAGTCTTAGTGTCTTTGTAGCATTGCTTTTTGATTTTGATATTGACATTGATTACATTTGCACAAATTATTTTAAAAATGAAGAATCTAGTTGAAGAATTAAAGTGGCGAGGGTTATATCATGATAGCATGCCAGGAACGGAAGAACAATTGCTTAAAGAAGTAACAACGGCATATATAGGTTTTGATCCAACGGCAGATTCACTACATATTGGTAGTATGGTTCAGATTATTTTATTGGTTCACTTAAACAGAACGGGGCATAAAGCAATCGCTTTGGTTGGAGGTGCGACCGGAATGATTGGTGATCCGTCTGGGAAATCTGACGAAAGAAATTTGTTGAACGAAGAGACTTTGGCTAAAAACGTTGCAGGAATAAAAAGTGTTTTATCCCGTTTCTTAGACTTTAATTCAAAAGAAGCAAATGCTCCCGTTATGGTGAATAACTATGACTGGATGAAAGAATTCTCGTTTATTGATTTTGCACGTGAAGTTGGAAAACGTATCACGGTAAATTATATGATGGCGAAGGATTCAGTAAAAAAGAGATTGGCCGGAGAAGGCGAAGGAATGTCTTTTACAGAGTTTACTTATCAATTGATTCAGGGTTACGATTTTTATCATTTATATAAAAACAACAATTGCGTTTTGCAAATGGGTGGTTCTGATCAATGGGGTAATATTACTACCGGAACAGAATTAGTTCGCAGAATGGGTGGAGAAGGTGCGAAAGCTTTTGCATTGACAACGCCATTAATCACAAAAGCAGACGGTTCTAAATTTGGGAAATCTGAAGGTGGAAATGTTTGGTTGGATGCTGATAAAACTTCGGTATATAAATTTTACCAGTTTTGGGTAAATGCAACAGATGTTGATGCTGAGAAATACATTAAAATCTTTACTTTTTTGGATAAGGAAACGATTGATGTTTTAATCGAAGAGCATAAAGCAGCGCCACATTTAAGAGTTTTACAAAAGAAACTGGCTGAGGAAATCACCATTTTTGTTCATTCTGAAGAAGAATTAGAGAAAGCAATACAGGCTTCGAATATCTTGTTTGGAAACTCTACTGCAGATGATTTGAAAAAATTAGATGAAACTACTTTTTTAGAAGTTTTTGATGGAGTTCCACAAGCTGAAATCACCAAAGCTGATTTAGAAAATGGATTGGATATTGTTACTGTTTTAAACGAAAAAACAGGTTTCTTTAAATCAAACGGAGAGGCGAGAAGAGCTTTGACAGCAAACTCAATTTCTGTAAACAGAGAAAAAATTAAAGAAGATTTTGTATTAACAGCAAATGATTTAATCAATAATCAGTTTGTGTTGTTGCAAAGTGGAAAGAAAAATTATTTTGTGATTAGAGTAGTTTAGTCGTTTGTTGAAGGTCAAAAGCGATTTAACGAATAAACAAATTGACGATTAACCTTTTTTATAAAAACGTCCCAATACCTCGAAAGAGTTGTTGGGATTTTTTTTGTTTTATCTTTTTTTTAGTGACAGAGTAATTATTTGTGCGTAGAATCGTATAAAAACCTATATTAGTGGCTTGTTACTTAAAACCTAATTTATGATTGGACTTTTATTTTTATATTGGATTTGGAAAGCATTCGCTAATTTGGCGCTTGAATATGGTAAAAATAAGTGGGCTTATTTCTTTTTTGGATTAGTGTCTTATTATGGGGGAACTATTGTTGCTGGATTTATTGTTGCTATTGGATTAGCGCTTGTCAATGGTTTTGATTCTCTTGGTAATGAAGATTTTGTAGATCCAATTTGGAATCTATTTTATATACTTTTTGGAGGATTAAGTTGTTACGGCATTTATAAGTTTCTGGAAAATAAAGCAGAAAAGGAAAGAGAATTAAATAAAAAGGATGGCATTGAAAATATAGGTGTATACAGTGAAGATTAATTTTTGATTTAGTGTTAATTCGGTTTACCGATTAAACAAATCAACGATGCAACATTAGAGAACCATCAAATTACAACCACGAATATCAGAATTATCAAAACGTCCCAATACCTCGAAAGAGTTGTTGGGATATTTTTTGCCCAGATCCTGCGTGGCAATAAAAGAGCAGGAGTTGATATTGGCTAAATCAATAACGTTTACTCCGCCTGTTTTTTCATCTTTCACATAAGTAAGTGCATCTTCAGGATCGCGTACAAGTATATGCATCCATGACGGGCATTCAAAAACGCCTTCGCCCAAAGAATAGGCCTGTCCAAGAAGTTCCGTCATTCCGTATTCTGAGTGAATGGTTGAAACGCCAAAACCTTTGCACAGTATCTCGTGTAATTCTTCGCGGATCATTTCTTTGCGTTTGCCTTTCATTCCTCCGGTTTCCATAATAATGGTGTTTTGAAGGTTGAACTGATGTTTTTCGATCAAATCTAATAAAGCATACGTAACACCAATTAAAATGACATTTTGACCAGACTCATCGAGTGCGGTTAATTTCTTAATTAAGTCGTCGTGATTGTGTAAATAAAACCCGCTTTCATGCTGATTGGATAACTTTATTAAGTCTTCGACCATGTAAATTAACGAAGAGCCGTCGCGCTCAAGATAGGATGGTAAAAGCGCTAAAACAACGTAATCTTCGATATTGCCATAAAATTGGGAAAATCCTTTTCTATAGCTTTCTTCATAAAGAGAAACATCAGTCACAATATGTCTGCTGGTAATCATTCCTGTAGTTCCGCTGCTTGTAAAAGTAACCTGAGCGGGATCATTATTAGAAACTACGTTATGGCTTTTGAAAAACTGAATAGGTAAAAATGGAATTTGTTCCAGCGATTTTACCTGTTGTGGATTGACTTTTAAAAAATCACAGAAATTACGATATACGATATTATTCTCGTGTTGAAAACGAAACACTTTTAAGGCTGTTTTTTCAAATTGTTTATGACTCGAAATCGTAAATATATCGTTGGCTGTAATCAAAACTTTTTTGTGCAAAGATATTGTTTTTAGTTTTTAGTCATCGTTTTCAGTGGCAGTTTTTGGTATGTAATGCAACTGAAAACTGAACCTGAGGCTGAAAACTAAAAAAGCTCCTGAAAAGGAGCTTTTTTATGATTTTATCGAATGATGAGCTTTCTGGTTGCAGAAGCGTTCTCTTCACTTATTTTTATGATATAAACACCAGGAACAAGATCAGACACGTTTAATTCTCGTGAACTTAAATGTGTCTGAAGTACTTTTTTGCCCAGTACATCAAAAATTATAATTTCTTTTTCTAAGTCATTTTTAGAGGAGATGTATACTTTTCCGCCAGTGACCGGATTAGGGTACAAGCTTAAACCCTCAATGACAGTCGCATCTTGAGGTTTTGGTAATTGCTTACTATCTTGTGCTGAGACACTCATAGTAAAGAAAAAAGCCAATAAGAATGTAATATAAAAGTAGTTTTTTGCCATCGCATATTTTTGATTAATGTAAATATACAAAAAAAATTACAAAAATTACGCCAAAAAAAAACATCCTAAAAATTTAGGATGTTTTTAACAATTTTATGTTTTGAGTATGTTATAGACCTTTTGTCCATCCAGCAGCCCAAGTAGGAACTCCTGATCCGTTTCCTGCTCCAAGTGCAGTAGTCGATTCTGTGAATACTTTAGAAACATCAGCAACTAATTTTCCAGTAGTTGTACCTTTTGATTTTACAGGAACATCTTCGAATTTAACGTTAGTTGCTAATAAGTCAACTCCTACGTATGAAATCGTTTCATCGTGTTCAACATCAAAACCAGTTTTCCAACCTTTTAATACAACATTGTCAAATTTACCTTTTGTTCCAACTCTCAATTTAAATGCTTGAGATTCTGCACTTGTGTCAGTTGATCCAAAACCAACTAAAGTAAGGTTTTTGATTGTTGGGAAAGAAATTGGACTAGCCAGGTGGTTGTTAGCGTTATTATCTGCTTCTACACCTCTGTTACCAGCGTTTGTTCTGATTCCGTAGAAAAACTCACCAGTTCCGTTCCATCCTTCAGTCCAGTCAAATAAATCATCCCCAACGTTTGCAGCATCTTTATTAGAAACTACTAAGTGAGAAGCATTTACGGTTCCACCAAACCACTCGAATCCATCATCAGAGCTTTCGAAAATTTGAACGTAATCAACGCTTGTTCCTTTACCAACACCAAAGAAAGAGATTCCGTTGAATTCTTTATCTGAGTTGTAAGCGTATCCAGGATATTCAATTCTTAAGTATTTGATTGATCCAGAGTTGTCATTAACGTCAGTTCCACCGTATGGTAAGTCAGAAACTTCAGCAGATGCAGTTGCTCCTTTGTTGATAGGCGCTTTTCCGCAAATTACTAATCCACCCCAAGCTCCAGGTTTGTGTTCTGTAGCTGTCATAACTACAGGATTTGCAGCTGTTCCCTGAACGTCGATTTTTCCACCTTGAGAAATAGCAATGTATCTTATAGACTCAATTTTGTTTACATCTAATTTAGATGCTTCAATAATAACTCCGGGTTTGATAGTAAGTTTTGCAGTACTCTTAACGATTAATTTTCCTGTAAGTTTATAAGTTCCGGATTCTAAAATAACTTCTCCGTCATTAATCTCCCCTTGAAGATTGTCTCTGTTTACTACGAAACTAGAGCCAGGTAAAGTAGGTGCATCATTGTTGTTGTCGCTTGAGCAAGACGTTGTAAGTGTTACAAGTGATAAAGCTGCTAAGCCGAAGATTGTTGAAAGTGTGTTTTTCATTACTTTTTTTATTAGTTTGTGTTTGTGCAAATATGAAAACTTAAGTCTGAATGAATGTTAAGCTGTCGTAATGGATTTGTTATATGTTTTTTAACGAAATGTTAAGAAATTAACAAGCGGGTTTCTTGTTTGTTTATTAGAATTGGTAATTCATTCCCAATCCAAATGTTACTCCTTTTTTATAGTTAAAAACTAAAACGTCTCCGCCAGTGTTTTCCTGAACTCTCTTAAATTGTGGGTTCAATAAGTTTCTTGCTCCAAAATCAATTCCAAGGCTCTTGTTTAATTTAGTTTTGAAAACTAGATCTAAAGTCCCCATTGCTTTGTCTACTAAATTTCCCTTTTGTTCAGATCCAATTGCGTAAAGTTTATCAGAATAATGATTGTATGCGATGGTCGCCATAATTCCGGCATCATTGTTCCAGTTTTTAGTATAAGATAGATCCGCATTTAAAATCAAATCAGAAGCGCCTGTAAAACCTGAACTAGTATCCGTAAGGTTGATGTTCATTCTGCTGTTGGTTTCTTTTTGAACTTTTTCAGAATCAATTTCCTGATGTGTTTTCATTAATGAAGCATTAAACCCAAAAGAAAGTTTGTTAGTATATTCTCCTTCAATTTCAAAAATGTTTTTTCTTGCTTCCAATTCAAGTCCGTAAGCATAACCTGAATCTCCAATGTTTACCCATGAAATATCATTTGATGCAGAAGCAATTACAACTTCGTTAATTGGATCTAAAATGTATTTTCCAAAAGCAGTAACAGAGAATAATTCATCGCTTTTTGGGAACATTTCCCATTTTAAGTCAAAATTGTAATTTTGTGAAGGATATAAATCAGGGTTACCAATTTTAGTTTCCATTACATCTTCATAAATAAACAAAGCACGCTCTTTAAATTGTGGTAATGTATAGGTTTTGCTTGCTGCCAAACGAAGATTTTGCTTTTCGCTTAATGCATATTTTAAAGCTAAACTTGGTAAGAATTCGTTTCTGTCAAATTCATTTTTACCACCAGATGCATCAAGTTGTGTTCTCCAGGTAACACTTTGAGATATTTTTTCGTATCTAAAACCTAAAACACCACTTAGTTTTTCAGATAATTTATATTCGATATTAGCAAATCCTGCATGAATGTCCTGATCACCGCTATAAGTTTGCGGCGTCATTCCGGCAAAAGCACCAATTGAAAATGTACCGTTGTTGTAGTTTGCCTGATTAAAGAAAGCATCTAAATTATTTGGGGTTACACTCGTTCCTAAACCTGCCTGACTTACATTGAAGTTGAATTGTATAGCTTCGAAATCGCGTTTTTTAAATTTACCGTTATAACCCGCAACGATTTTTCCTTTTGAAGTGCCACTTTCTTTATCTCCTAATTTATAAGTAAAAGCAAGATTAGCAGCAGCTTCGTCTTCTTTTAGGTTTTGATAGTATCTCTGATTGTCAGTAGTTGTTCTTTGAGCAATTGTGTAGATATCAGTAGTTGGGTTATAGAACATTTTATTTTGAGTCCTGTCTGGCATATCGCCTTTGACAGTATTGTATGAAACTCCCCAATCAAAATCTATTTTATCTGTTATTTTGTGGTTTCCTAAAAGCTGATTGATGAAAACAGTATTCTGTGAGAACGTTCCTCTTTGAACAAGAAGACTCGCATCAGCATTATCAAAATCTCTATCAGTTCCAAAATAAGTATCTCTCGTTTGCTCAGATGAATTGATGAACAAAAAGTTGTAGCCAATTTTGTGATTTTTGTTTAAGCGATAATTGGCATTAAACATCCCGGTAGAGTTTGTGTTGTAAGTGTATTTTTCCTGGTGAAAAGATTTTAATGATGCTCCCTGCGCATTTACACTTTGGCTTAAACCTTCTCTATATTCGTAACCATTGTTAAAGCTCGCAGTTGCAAAAACGCTAAGTTTTCCTTCTTCACCAATATTGAAAGTTTTTCCTGCTTTCAGATTAAAGTTTCCGCCAAAAGGGCTTTCTTTTTTAGGATTCAGGCTGTTTTCAAAATTATATCCCGTCAAAGCATTTTGAGGAACTCCGTATGAAACAAAACCTGATTTATTAGGGCCTTGCTGTAATAAAAATTTATCAGAATTTTGTAGAGCATTTGTGTTCACTTTAGATCCCAGTGAGATTTCAAACATTCCTTTTCCGCGGTAATCTTTTGAAACTATATCTACGTTTCCTCCTGCAAAATCACCATACATTCTTGATCCGTAAGATTTGTCAATAGAAATATATTCCACAATATCTGTTGAAAAAAGATCCAGAGCAATGTTTTTTCTCTCAGGATCATTAGATGGTATTGGCAATCCGTTCATCGAAGTAGAATTATAACGGTCACCAAGTCCTCTTACAAAAACATTGTTGCTTCCTTCTTGTTTAGAAACTCCTGAAGTTTTTGCTACAGCCGCAGCTACATCGCCAACCCCTTTTCTTGACAATTCCTGCGCACCAATAGTTTGTTTAATGTCAACCGCATTCTTTTGTTCTAAAAGTAATGCAGATTCTTTTTGTTTGTTTACTGCTGCTGATTTTACAACAACATCTTGTAGAGTAAAACTTCCTGAAGAAAGTACCTGACTAACCGTAATAGTTTCGTTTGCTTTTACAATTACTGGTTTCTCTACAGATTCATATCCAACGAAACTAAAAATAATAATATAATTTCCCGGATTTACGCTCAACGAATATTTTCCGTCAATGTCAGTGTTCGCGCTTGTGTTAGTCCCTTTTACTAAAACATTTGCGAAAGGTAAAGGTTGATTATTGGTTTCCTTGTCGGTTAGTACACCAGAAATCGTACCTTTGGTTTGCGCGACCGAAATCGTACAAATAAATAATGTAATAAATAGAAATTTTAAATTGAATTTCATTTTTGTGTTGTGTTTAATTTATTTTTGTGCAAAGAAAGAAACGCCGTGTAAAGTTCATGTTAGGCACTTGTTATGTTTTTGTGTCTTGTAGATTATCAAATTGTTACCACATTAAATTACCGTTAACCGCAGTTTTTAACGGTTATTTTGTTAGTATATTTACGCTGTGAAAAAAAAAACATCGAATGTATAATGAAGAAAATTTGATGTAAAAATCTCAATTTTTGCTATTTATGAAAAAAACACAAACCAAGATTTTATTAGTTGACGATGAACCAGATATCTTGGAAATCGTAGGCTATAACCTTGCTCAGGAAGGCTATCAGATTGTTACAGCTTCTAACGGAAAAGAAGCTATAGCAAAGGCTCAGAAAGAATTGCCGGACTTAATTATTATGGATGTTATGATGGCCGAAATGGACGGAATGGAAGCCTGTGAACACATCAGAAAAATTCCGGAATTAAATAATGTTATCATAACATTTCTGACAGCCAGAAGCGAAGATTACTCACAAGTTGCTGGTTTTGATGCAGGTGCAGATGACTATATTACCAAACCAATAAAACCAAAATTATTGGTAAGTAAAGTAAAGGCTTTGTTAAGAAGGTTAAAAGAACAAGAAGTTGTTAGTGATACCTTGAATGTAGGCGGAATCGAGATTAATCGTGAAGAATACAAGATCATAAAAGGCAATGTCGAAATTGCTTTACCAAGAAAAGAATTCGAATTATTTTACTTATTAGCCTCTAAACCTGGAAAAGTTTTCAAAAGAGACGAAATCCTGGATAAAGTTTGGGGTAATGAAGTGGTAGTAGGAGGAAGAACAATCGATGTTCATATTAGAAAACTACGTGAAAAAATAGGAGAAGAGCTTTTTAAAACCATCAAAGGTGTTGGTTATAAATTTGAAGTTTAATTTTTTTTAAGACACTGAGGTTCTAAGATACTAAGTTGCTAAGGCTCCGAGTATAATGAGGGGTTTAGTTAGGATTTACTTACATAAAAAAATAAACCATATAAGGAGTTAAAGAGCATATGAGCTTTAATTTCTTATATGGTTTTTGAGTTAACTTTGTTTTGAGTTCAAATGTTAATTTAAAAGAAATTCATTAACTCAAAAGAGAAACTTAATTTTTCTTAATCTCTTAATGGTTAAATAAATCAATGAAAATTAATTTTAAAAAAACATACAAATTTGCAGTAAAATCAGCATTATATATCAGTCTCTTTGGGACAGGATTTGTGTTGATCCTGATGAACTTATTTTATAAAAATCAATTAAAACATCAGGTAGCCTTTGGAATAATCTTTCTTATTTCAATTTATATATTCTCCTTTCTGGTTTTACAATATCGTGTAGAGCGTTTTATTTATCGAAGAGTAAAGAAAATCTACGATGAGGTTTCGTTGCTGGAATCTACCACACTTATTAATCAGCCCATAACTACAGATATGGAAACTCTTTCGCGCGAAGTGAAAAAGTTTGCTACAGATAAAAAACTGGAAATCGAAATGCTCGAAATTCGTGAACAATATCGAAGAGAGTTTTTAGGCAATGTTTCACACGAATTAAAAACACCTTTGTTTACCGTTCAGGGTTATGTTTCGACTTTGCTGGATGGTGCTATGGATGATAAAACAATCCGTAAGAAATACCTTAAACGTGCCGAAAAAGGAGTTGAGCGACTTATTTATATCGTCGAAGATTTAGACATGATTACCAAATTAGAATCAGGTGATTTAGATTTGAATATTACCGATTTTAATATTGTAGAATTGATTCAGAATGTTTTTGATTTGTTAGAAATGAAAGCTGACAAAAAGAAAATAAAATTGGCTTTTGAAAGCAAAAATGTACAATCTGTAGTGATACGTGGAGATAAGGACAGGATACAGCAGGTTTTGGAAAACCTGATTGTTAATTCTATTAAATATGGTAAGGATGTTGGTTTAACTGAAGTTGGCGTTGTAAATCTAACCAAGAAAAAAGTCTTAATCCGAATTAGCGATAACGGAGAAGGAGTTGAAAAACAAAATATCCCAAGACTTTTTGAACGTTTTTACAGAGTTGACAAAAGTGGAACCCGATCTGAGGGTGGTTCCGGTTTAGGATTGGCGATTGTTAAGCACATTATCGAAGCGCATAAAGAGAAAGTATATGTAGAAAGTGAATTCGGAATTGGTTCTGAGTTTTCTTTTACACTCGAAAAAGCACATAAGACAATAAAAACCGAGGTTAAATAATTGTAATCAGATTTAGCTAAAGTGCTGTAAAATATGACGTTTTAACAATTAATCAATTTACAGTAAAACCTCATAACATTAAATTTTTATTATAGTAACATCCTGTTAATGATTTCTTAACATTGATGCGGCATCTTTGCATCGTAAAATTAAGGGAATTACAGAAAGGATGATAAAAAGAAAATTAGTGGCCGTTTTATTGCTGATGAATTTCGCAGCAATTGCTCAGGATCTGAATAAACAGGATGTAAAAAACGAAGTAATGCGTATTTTAGATTCTATCAATAAAGCAAAACTTCCGGATACCAAATCTGGAGTTAGTAGTGAAGAACATTGGTACGACAGAATCTCGTTGCGAGGTTATGCACAAATAAGATACAATGGTTTGTTTTCTACAAATGATAAAGTTTCCTGCGAGCAATGTGACAAATCCTGGGGAACGACTTCTACGGAACCGGATGCAAAATCAAACAACGGACTTTTTATCCGTCGTGCACGTCTAGTATTTTCCGGTCAGGTACATCCAAATGTATTTTTCTATTTTCAACCTGATTTTGCGAGTTCGCCAAGTACCGGAATCCAGAATTTTGTTCAGATTCGGGACTTGTATTTCGATCTTTCTTTTGATAAGAAAAAGGAATACCGTGTTCGTGTAGGACAAAGTAAAATTCCTTATGGTTTCGAAAACATGCAGTCAAGCTCCGTTAGGTTGGCATTAGATAGAAATGATGCCATGAACAGCGCAATATTAAACGAACGCGATTTAGGGCTTTTCTTTTACTGGGCGCCAGCCAAAATCAGAGAGCGTTTTGCTATGTTGGTAAAAGATGGTTATAAAGGTTCAGGCGATTTTGGAGTTTTTGCCTTTGGGGTTTATAATGGTCAAATAGCCAATAAACTGGATGGTAACCGGGATCTGAATGTTGTCACGAGACTGACTTATCCTTTTGTTATTGGCAGTCAGATTATCGAGCCGGGAATTCAGGCATATACCGGAAAATGGGCTTTTACCGGCGAAATTTCACCAGGAGTAAAAGTTAACGATCCACAATATGTAAAAGATCAAAGAGTAGGGGCAACATTTGTTTTGTACCCAAGACCTTTTGGGATCCAGACAGAATATAATATAGGTACCGGACCTCGTTACAATACCGTAACCAATACGGTTGATGAAACAGATTTGAACGGAGGTTATATATTACTGAATTATAAATTAGATATAAAAAAGCAGCACTTATATCCTTTTGCTAAATTTCAATATTATGACGGAGGAAAAAAGTATGAAAAAGATGCCAGAAGTTATGTTGTCAGAGATTATGAAATTGGTATAGAATGGCAGCCTTTTAAAGCTTTTGAACTTACGGCAGAATATGTTATCGCAGACAGGACTTTTGAAGACAGCGTGCTTCCAATAAACCGTCAGCAAGGTAATTTGTTACGATTGCAGGCACAGTTTAATTTCTAAAATTAGTCCTCAAAAACCGTAAATAACGAATCCCAGTCAATGGTATCGTTAAACTGAGTTAAACCTTTAAACGACTTTACTTTTGAAAGATCTTCAATTGTAAAGGCGTCTTGCATTGCATACGGTACCAGGTTTTCTTCCTGAAGTTTGATTGCTAAATATTCTTGTTCGTATTGTCCGGGAGTAGGGATGAAAAAAGCTTTTTTTCCTAGTTTTGCTAAATCCATTACAGTAGTGTAACCAGAACGGCATAAAACAAAATCACTCTCATTAAAAGTTTGTTCTAATTGTTTCGAGTTC
Organism: Flavobacterium azizsancarii; assembly: GCF_027980145.1. GTDB lineage: Bacteria > Bacteroidota > Bacteroidia > Flavobacteriales > Flavobacteriaceae > Flavobacterium > Flavobacterium azizsancarii. The sequence continues at coordinate 18,201 of NZ_JAMZNK010000035.1, forward strand.
ATGAAATTATAATACGTGACATTTCCGGCTTGCCATTTGGTTTGTGTTTTCTCGACAATGCCCTGTATAAAAACAACCTTGCCTTTGTAGTTCAAAACCTCTTTTTGCAGTTTTTCATCTAAGAAAGTGCGTTGGGGTTCCGGACCTGATAAAATAATCATCAGATCATACAATTTAGGTGTTTCCTTTTTGCGCATTCTGCTTAAAGGACCAATATATTTTAGATTAAGATCAGTTGTTTTAAGATGGCCAAGATCTCCCGTTAAATTTGTCTGCTCATTTGTATCGGGAACCCAGCATTCAGTATATTTCTTTATAATATGCTGATGGCATTTACTGGTAAACCAAGTTGTATTTCCCGTCATGACATTTAGCTGATGAGTCATAAAAACCGAAGGGACTTTTTTGCTGAAAACCCCAAGTCGGTTATCAGAAATAATTCCGTCGATTCCGTGCTTTTTGATCCAGCGCTTTACTATTTTTTTCTCGTCGAGAATTGCAACGATCATTTTGGGTAAATTTTTGATCAGTTTCCATTTAAAATTTTTACCATTCTTCGCATACTCAATATGATAAGAGGGTAATTCGAGTGTTTGAATGTATGGAAACTCTTTTCGTAATAGTGCCAGTGCGACACCGTCAGAGGCTATTATTGGAATATAATTGTTTTCCTGAAGCGCTTTTATAATCGGGATACATCTTGTGGCGTGGCCCAATCCCCAGTTTAATGGAGCAACTAAAATTGTTTTGTTCGCAGAATAGTCAATGCTCATAGTTTTAACGCTTTTTAAAAACGAAGATAGAGAAATATGTTTTTTATGTTATTTCGCACATATTACTAAATTATTAACTCTGGAATCTCATCATGACTCAATAATCCTTTAAAACCGTTAAAGAAAAATAATGCTAATTGAGCAAGGTTACTTATATGTTAACTAATGTTTTCTTAATTATTTTTCAAAAAAAAAGGAGCTATTATTAGCTCCTTATCTATATCTGTAAAATTATTATTAATCCTGAATATACGTTTTGTTTCCGTTTTTGTTAATGTAGTATTTACCACCTTTTGGTCCGGTGTATACTTTTTTTCCGTTGTATTCGCCAGTAACCTTGTCTGCTACTTTTGGCGCTTTTTCGTTAGTTTCCTTTACAGTCTTAGTTGCTGTTTTAGCCGTTGCTGTAGCATCTTTTTTAGCCGTTTTTGCTGTAGCATCAGCTTTAGTTGCTGATTTCTTTACGTCAGCTTTTGCACTTTCTGCTGCTGTAGTAGCTTTTTTTGACGCCTTAGTAGCGTCACTTTTTGCTTTTGCTGCGTCTTTGTCGGCAGCTTTTTTAGTTGCTGCGGCACTTTCTTTTTTTGCAGATGCTGAAGCGTCAGTAGCATCCTTCGCTGCTTTTTTAGATTTTGTGGCTTCTTTTTTAGCATCAGTTGCTGCCTTATCTGCAGTTGCTTTTGTTTTTTTAGCGGTAGCAGTAGTTTTGCTTTTTGCATCTTTTACAGCTGTTTCCTGTGCATAGAAATTAGAGGATAACACAACCATAAAGCAAAGTAATAATAATTTTTTCATAAGGTTACAATTTTTAAATTTTAATTAAAATTAGTCAATTTATTAATACGTTTTTCGTAAACTGTTAAAAATAAGCACGAAGCTAAACGTTGCCACTGTGAACGACAGATTCTGTTTTACTTTGCAGGACTTGATAATTTAAAATTACATTCGAAAATTGCGTAATATATTTTTGTGAAAAATAATTCCAAGACTATATTCTGTCCCTCCTTAAAACCTTTAGGTATTTGAAATCCGACAGTGGAGAACTCATTTTTGACAGACTTATCTATTGCAGATAATTCTCAAGTTCAAGTCTTGAGAGTTTGTTTAAAAACTATTTTCGGCTTTTTATCTGATTGTACATACATACAGATATCGAAAGTGCCAGAACAAGAGAGGTTGCCGTTTTTATCAGATTTCCGGTATGATCCGGTTTATAAAAGAAGTATGCTAAATAAAGACAGCTAATAATAGCCATGCTGTATTTGAATATAAAGAATTTCATGTTGTCAATGAATATTGATCCGGTATGATCATTTGTTTTTTTGCCTGAATTATTTAATATGTTCCGATATAACAAGAAGAATGGCAATAATAACGATGACTAAAAATACAGAGTTTGGATTTGCAAAATTAATGGTCCATCCCATTTGTTTCATTCGTTTTGGCGGAAACAATCTTTTATCCTTTGGATTGTAATAGAAAATTCCCCAAATCCAATTATTAGGATCATTATTCCATTCGTTCTGAGTTTCCTCACTGGGATTATTGTTATAGTTCATTATTTACTTGTTTTTCAGCATGTCTAAATTACTACTTTGTGAGCGTTTGTTTTATGTGATTATCGGGTATTTTTAATACGTAATTTATAGGTATTTTTTATTTAAAAATAATAAATCCTTTGTGAGTATATATTTATAAAACTGTCCTCTATTGTTTTGTAAGGAAAACTCTGTTTATTATGAATATTGTTGTAGCGAATAAAATCAAGACACTTCGAAAAGATAAAAAGATGTCGCAGGAAGAAATGGCAGATTATCTTAATATGTCACAATCAGCATATGCAAGAATGGAAAATGGCGAAAGTCATACTTGGGCAATTCATATTTTAAAAATCTGTAAAATTTTCGGAATAGCTCCTGAAGAGTTATTGAAGGTAGAAAGTAGCCATAAAACAGGACCTTCTGATAATGCGATTCCTGAATTATCTCATACTGTAATAGAACATTATGAAGAACGAATCAAAGAATTGAAAAAAGTAATTAAGGATTTGAAGAACAATAAAAAACTGCTGAATTCATAAATTTTTTTAGCTTTGTCAGAATATAACAAACGTAATTTATGGATACCAGTAAGGAACTCTTATTTTTTTTTAGTGCCTTAGGAGTTTTCAACGGAATTATTTTGGGCGTGTATTTCTTCTTTTTTACCAGAAAAAAATACCTGACCAATTATTTTCTGGGTGCGCTCTTATTTGCCTTGAGTATCAGAATTGGGAAATCGGTGTTTGTGTATTTTAATCCCACGTTGCCAAAAATGTATTTGCAATTTGGGTTAACCGCTTGCTTTTTTATTGGTCCCTTTTTATATTTTTTCCTGAAATCAGCCGTTGCTGAAATTAATATAATGCCCAAATCCTGGAAACTCATACTTTTATTCTGGGCAATATTGATTGTTTCGGTCGGAATTATTTATCCGTATGAATATTATCCTTTGCTTTGGAACCAAATTTTTATATGGATTATTTATTTTCAATGGATTGCTCATATTATTTTCTCTGGTTTTACGATCAGAGAAATATTAGCAAAAATCGTAAATAGAAAACACAAAACAACTCCGGCAGAAATGTGGTTCGGGATGCTTTTTTTTGGCAATTTCCTTTTATTCTTTTTTTATTTTCTTGCCATAATGCGTGCTCCGGCAGCTACTTATATTAGTGGAGCAATTGTTTTTTCGATTATGTTCTATTTAATTATTTCTGTCCTTTTATATCGTAAAAAAACGGATGATTTGTTTTTATTAAACGGATCAAAGAATTCCGGTAAAAAAATAGATTCAACAGAAGCCGAGATTTTTACACAAAAACTCGAAAGTGTAATGAACGAAAAGACTTTGTATAAAAATCCCAATCTTACATTACAGGACTTGTCTAAAGAAATAAATATTTCAAGTCATCAATTATCACAATTTTTGAATAATAATCTGGGGAAGAACTTTACCAGTTTTGTAAACGAATACAGGATCAAAGAAGCTTGCGAAATTATGATTTCAAACGACAAACTAACTTTAGAATCTATTGGGTATGATGTCGGTTTTAATTCTAAATCTACTTTTTTTGCAGCTTTTAAAAAACATACCGGAACCACTCCATCCAACTATCAAAATCAAGCTTTACAGGCTTAGAGGGAGTATAGGTTTATAAATTCGTACTCCTGATTTCTATTCTGGTTACCTCCTATTGCGATTTAGAACTGACTTTTGTCTCAACAAAGTCAAATTTTAAATTGCCAAATCTATGAGATTCCTAGTTTCTGTTTTCATTTACACTTATTGCTTCCTTTTTTGTGCCTTAGAAATAAATGCACAATCCAAGCCAACAATTCCTGAGAAAATTACAAATCAAAATAATGAGTTAGACGAAGTTGTTATTAAAAGGCAGACTTCATTAGTTAAATATTCAGCAAACGGAACAATCGATGTTAATGTGGCCAATACGTTGCTTTCGACAAGCAGCTCCGTAAACGAATTATTAGGCAGAGTTCCTAATGTTATTGTAGCCGAAGGACAAATAAGTGTTCTCGGAAAAGGCGAAGCGATTATTTACCTTAACGGAATATTGATTAATTATGAACGTTTTGCGGCAATTCCGGTTTCGCAAATTTCAAAAATTGAAATCATCTCAAATCCATCCTCAAAATATGATGCCGAAGGAAAAGCGGTAATCAATATAATTACAAAACGAAATATCGAAAATGGTACAAAAGGAACGGCGAGCCAACATGTGACGGTTTCTAAATTTGCAGGAGCAAGTACCAATACACTTCTCGATTTTAATTATACCAAAGGAAAGTTTTCTTTTATAACCAATTACGGATTGCAATTGGGCAAAGGCAGGGAATTGTTGTATACAACAAGAACAAGGCCAAATCCTGATGACTATATGCGATCTGAACTAACAACAGAATGGAAAAGACAATTTAATAATTACTCTAATTTTGTGCTTGGACTGCAATATACCTTTTCTGAAAAAAGTTATATTTCAATGGCTTACAACGGTAATGTTGAAGATCTGGGAGGCGTTGTAGAAAGCAGGAATGCAATAGATACTAATTCAGGAACAAGTTTTTATGCCACGGATATTGCCAAAAATGATGTTTTGCTCAACCAATTCGTAAATCTAAATTACAATACAATCACAGACAGCAAAGGTTCGTCATTATTTATAGGATCTCAATATTCTAATTATAACGGAACTGTAAAGGATTTTATTGAAGAAAATAGTTTTCTCGATGCAATAAATGAGAGAAGATATTTGAAGAATAATGTGGGAAGCACTATAAATATTATCGCTGTACAAGCTGATTATTCGAAAAAGATAAGTGAAAATACAAAGCTCGAAATGGGATTGAAATGGAGTCAGGCAAAAATACAGTCAGGGACTGATTTTCTAACTGCAGATACAGACGATTTGAATTTTGAATTTGATGATCTGCTTTCGAGTGATTTTAAATACAGCGAAAAAATTAGTGCGGCGTATTTGAATTATGGAAGCACATTCAGCCAAAAAATCAATTTTTCAGTTGGCGCACGAGCCGAAAAAACAAATTATGATTTGTATACAAATGCAAATGGGATTCAGAAATTTAATAAAAACTACACGAATATTTTCCCAAATCTACTTTTGAATATGGATTTTTCAGAAGATTTGAAAATGCATTTTTCGTATGTTTCAAGGATCACCAGACCAAGATATCAAGCATTAAACCCATTTGTAATTTATCAGGATCCTTTTACGACCATAGAAGGAAATCCTAATTTATTGCCTGAAAAGACACATGCTTTCGAAATTGGTGCTCTGTATGAGAAATTTGATTTTAAATTAGGATATACCTACAAAATTGATCCAATTTCCGGAGCTGCATTGCGAGGCGATAATCCCGATAGTTATGTTTTAAGATCTCTGAATTTAGAGAAAGAACATACTTTATTTACCTCGGTTTCAAGGTCTTTTGCCAATAAATGGTGGAGTTCTACCAATACCATAAGTCTGAATGTGAGTAAAGCTGTGGATAATTTTTATGAATATACATCGGGAGCCGTAAAGCCACAAATATATTTGTATTCGAATAATACATTTACCATTCCTGATTGGTTCAAAATACAAGTATTAGCGTGGTATTTAGGAGATAAAAGTTACGGATTACGTCATGACGATAGTAGATCGACAGTAGCAATAGGAATAGAAAGAAACTTTTTTAAAGATGCCTTAAAGCTCAATTTTATCGCAAATGATCTCTTTCATGGTTTTAGGCTTTCAGGCGATTATAACGTTGGACAGACTGAAATTTATTATCATCGAACCTTAACAACACAGTATTTTAAACTGATTGCGACTTACAATTTTGGCAACTCAAAAAAAGCAAATTATAAAAAGTCAGAGATTGAGCAAAGTGAGAATAATAGAGCGAGGTAAAGGCAAAATAGCTTTATGAATTCAGCTGCTTTTAATAGTAGGATCTAATTTGTAAATCGGGATAAAAGATACAAAGTAAATACAAGTATTACAGCAAAGAAAACAGAGTTGGGATTACCGAAATTAATGGTACATCCTATATATTTTATTCTTTTAGGAGAAATAATCTTTTGTCTTTGGGGTTGTAAAAAAAAGCCTCCAAACCCAATTGTTTGGATCATTTCGCCATTTGTCTTTTTCTTCTTCAGAGGGTTTGTTGTTGTGCTCCATTTGTGCGACGAATTATTTCGATTTTGTTTAGCTTATTTTTTGTTATTTAAATATCGGTATCCCAAAGCAATTATTATAACAATGATTGACGGGAAAAGGGCTGGATAATTCATCTTTTTATTTTGATGTTAAATCTTTTCGTGATTTTCACTTTTTCTAATACATTTTTTTTCCTGATACATTAATTTAATATCGCAAATCTATCTATAATTTTAAAAAAGTCTCAACCGAAAATCGGTTATTTTAAACCTATATTCAGTATATTGTAAAATATTTATTATATTTAATTCGCTAAAACTGTTAATTATGAATAAAATTATAGGAAATAAGCTTAAATAGCTGCGGCGGTCTAAAAATCTGTCACAAGAAGAAGTGGCAGATTTTTTACGTATATCGTTATCTGCCTATTCACGAATGGAAAGAGGAGAAAGCAATTCGTGGGCCAGTCATTTTAATAAAATCTGCGAAGTTTTTGAAATAATTCAGGAAGATTTGGTGAGGAAAGAATCGAAATCCTGGCTAAGCGGAGATTTGATGAATGAAGAACCTTTGACGGAAAATGAAGTAATAAATGGTTACAGAAAAATCATAAAAAAATACGAAGTGCAAATCGAAGACCTTAAAATTATAATTACTCAAAATGGGAGAAGGAAATAAGGGAGGCTTCACTTATTGATGAAGGCTTTCCGTAAACATTCGATTTGGAAAATGTTTCTGTTTTTTAAGTCTTAAAGCTAAATCAAAACTGATATTAATATTATTTTAATATATCAGGAAATATGGTGTAATAGATTTACATCGTAAAATGTTGTCATGGAAATTAGCTTAGAAAAGTATAATAATGATGCTATTGTTTATGCTTAGCATATTTTATGAAGATTAGAATTATAGCAAATAATAATGAAATGATAATTATATTGTTTGGATGTGCATAATTAGCATGCCACCCAAGTTCTTTCATTTTCTTAAGGAAGTATTGTCGTTTGTCTTTCGGATTGTAATAAAACATTCCCCAGATCCAATTTTTAGGATCATTTTCCCATTCCCTTTTGACTTCTTCGCCTGGATCATTGTTGTCTTCCATGATTAAGTATTTTTAACTTTAGACAAATACGAGTAAATTTAGTAAATTATTTATAGCCTGATTGTTTTTCGTTTTTTTTAATAATGATTTATAGAGTACTGTAGTTTCTTAAGAAATAAAAAAGGCTCCACTTATTAGTGAAGCCTTTTCAGGTATGTGAATTAACTAATTAACGGAGTAAAGATGATTTAATTAATCTCTTTCGTAACGATTTGCATCGTCTCACGGCTTACTTGTTTTAGTAAAACCACTTTATTGTCTTCGACAGTTTGTGCTGCTTGTTCTGTAAAGTGACGAATCGTATATAAAGTTACATTTTCATTAAAATCTACTTTGAATTTTTTAGAAAGTATCGCATTTAATTCCGTGAAATTTTCGAATTTATCTTCTACACAAACAGAAAAACTAATCGCCGAATTCTGGATCAAATTTACTTTTAGTTTGAATTCATGAAATAATCCAAAAATCTCGCTGATGTTTTCTTCCATTATAAAAGAGAAATCTATTGATGAAAGCGAAATCAAAAGCTGGTTTCTCTTTACAATAAAACAAGGATATTGTGGCTCAAGATCAACACCTTTAGAAACGCAGGTTCCTTTTAATAACGGGTTGATAAAAGATTTTACGTACAACGGAATCTCTTTTTTCTGTAAAGGCTGTAATGTTTTTGGGTGAATAACCGTTGCGCCATAAAAAGCCAATTCGATCGCCTCACGATACGAAATCTGATTTAATAAACTCGCATTCTCAAAATAACGCGGATCCGCATTCATAACACCGGGAACATCTTTCCAGATCGTTACACTTTCGGCATTTAAACAATAAGCAAAAATTCCTGCAGTATAATCAGAACCTTCACGACCAAGAGTAGTCGTAAAGTTATTCTCGTCAGCACCTAAAAAGCCTTGCGTGATGTTCAAGATTTTTCGTTTCACATTTTTACTGATCAGTTGTTGGGTAGTTTCCCAATCAACCTCGGCATCTCTGTAATTGGCATTCGTTTTAATGAAATTACGAACATCCAGCCATTGCGTTTGAATACCCATAAAATTCATGAAATGACTAAGAATAGTAGTGGAAATCAATTCTCCAAAACTTACAATCTGATCGTAAACAAAATTGTAATTTGGCGATTTATTATGTGCCAGGAAATATTCTAATTCAGAGAATAAAGCTTTTACTGCAGTAAATACTTCATGTTTCTCATTTTCGAATAAATCCAATAAGATTTGATTGTGGTATTTTTTTATTTCTTGCACAGAAGAATTCAATTCTGCCGATTTATCAAAATAATTCTTGATTACAACCTCAAGAGCATTTGTAGTTTTTCCCATCGCTGAAACGACTAAAATTACATCTTCATAACCTACTTTTTGTAAAACGTCATAAACGTTTTTAATTCCATCAGCGTCTTTTACAGATGCGCCACCAAATTTAAATACTCTCATTTTTTATATATGCTGTTTTTTATAAAATTCCAATTTTTTTAAACTCCAAATTCCAATTGAATTGTAGAGGCGCACAGCTGTGCGTCTTTATTTTGTCACAGATTAAAAAGATTAAAAAAAATTTCCAATCTGTGTCAGTTCGCCACGAATTTCACGAATTTACACTAATTAATTCGTGCTAATTCGTGAAATTCGTGGCAAAAAAAATCTTGTAAATCATTTTAATTTGTGGCAAACTTCTTTTTACAATTTTGCTAAATACGAATTAATTCCCTTTTCATCCATTTGAACTACTCTCCATTCTTCAAGAATTTTAGCACCTGAGTTTTCATAGAATTTCACGGCAGGAGTATTCCAGTCCAGAACATTCCATTCTACTCTTCGAACATTCTCTTTTTTTCCTTGTTTCATAATTGCAGTATACAATGCAGATCCCAAACCGGTACCACGCATTTTGTCTTTTACAATCAAATCCTCCAGATGAATTGTTTTTCCTTTCCAGGTAGAATAACGATAATAGTAAAGCGCGATTCCAACAATTTCCTCTTCAACTTCTGCTACAAATATGTGAAATAATGGGTTTTCACCAAAGCCATCACGCACTAAATCATCAACAGTTATAACAACAGCTTCCGGTTCTTTTTCGAATATTGCCAACTCCTTTATTAATCCCAAAACCGATTGCATGTCTTCAGGATTTCCTTTTCTAATATTCATATTCTGTTAATTTAATTTTATTCCTAAATATACGATAACCACTTTTATTTCAAAAATTTGCTTGTACGAATTTCTTGTAAGGGCAATTCATATATTCTTATTATTAAGCGTTTATTCGCTAAAAATCTATTTTTTTATTCGGTACTTCCCGTCTTTAATTAGCAAATATACAATAGTGGCAAACTAACAAAATAATTTTTGAATCATTCTCACAAAAAAAGCGATATTTGTGACTTATAATCAAAAACTACAACGATATAGTAATGGAAGAACGCAATAAAACACTAGGAGAGTTTATTATTGAGAACCAAAAAGCATTTCAGTATTCGTCGGGAGAGCTTTCCCGAATTATCAACTCTATACGTTTGGCGGCAAAAGTCGTGAACTATAAAGTCAACAAAGCCGGATTGGTGGATATTATTGGCGCCGCAGGCGAACAAAATATTCAGGGAGAAGACCAGCAAAAATTAGATGTGTATGCAAACGAAGTATTTATCCAGACGTTAATAAACCGTGAGATTGTCTGTGGTATTGCTTCAGAAGAAAACGACGAATTTATTACTGTCAAGGGGAGCGACAACAGTAATAATAATAAGTACGTGATCTTGATGGATCCGCTTGATGGATCATCGAACATTGATGTAAATGTTTCTGTGGGGACTATTTTTTCTGTTTTTAGAAGAATTACACCAATAGGAACCCCGGTAACAAGCGAGGATTTTTTACAACCGGGAATCAATCAAGTTGCAGCAGGTTATGTAATTTATGGAACTTCGACCATGTTGGTTTATACGACCGGTCATGGCGTAAACGGATTTACATTAAATCCGGCCATCGGAACATTTTATTTGTCACATCCGAATATGAAATTTCCTCAAAATGGAAATATATATTCTGTAAACGAAGGAAATTATGTTCATTTTCCGCAAGGCGTAAAAAACTACATTAAATATTGCCAGAGAGAAGAAGAAGACAGACCATATACTTCCAGGTATATTGGAAGTCTGGTGTCAGATTTTCATAGGAATATGATCAAAGGCGGAATTTATTTATACCCAACAAGTTCAAAAGCACCAAAAGGGAAATTACGTTTATTATATGAATGTAACCCAATGGCATTTATTGCAGAACAAGCTGGAGGAAAAGCAACAGACGGTTTTGGAAGAATTATGGAAATCCAGCCAACTGAATTGCATGAAAGAGTTCCTTTTTTCTGCGGAAGCTATAATATGGTCGAAAAAGCAGAACAGTTTATGGCAGCTGAATAAGTCTCAGTTTTTAGTCTCAGACAACTTAACAGGTTTTTAAAACCTGTTAGGTTTTTTTGTTCAAGTCTTAAGTTGTTCAGGATTCTAACAGAAAACCCGACAAATTTCAAAAATCTGTCGGGTTTCTTTATTTAAGGTAGCAAACTGTTTACTGTGACTGTGACTGAGACTGTAAACTGAAAAACTTTTTACTTGTTCATATTTTCCATTTCGAAAAGAAAAGTATCCAAGTCTACTTTTTTATCTACTAAAGACAATGCTTTCGAAACAATATAATTTACGTTTCCTGGAGTAAAACCTAACGCTAATCCCATACGGGTTAACATCACTTCTTGTTGGTCTCCTAAATGATGGTCAACGTGCACCATTCTCGCTAAATCAAACAAACGCTCTAAACGTTGTGTGTATAAATAAGGAGGATTTATTGCATGTTTCCAAGGATCCGTAAGGATTTCATTATATTCGTCTTCTGAAATTTCTAATCTTGAAGCTAATTTATTTAAGAAGTCTTTTTCTTCTAAACTTACTTTGCCGTCAGCAAAAGCTACACGAACAATTGCAGAGAAATGACCTCTGTTTCTTTCTTTGAATTCGTTATCAAATAATTCTGAAAATGGCATAATTTGTTGATTTTTATATCGCAAAGATAATTTTTATTTTAAATTATTAATTTTAATTTTCTCATAAAATTTAACTTATTTTTATTCCTTGATTTAATCTGCGTCACCTTTAATTTTTCAAAATAAATCGTAAGTTTACAACCCCTAATCATTAATAGTAGTACCCGTATGTCAGAATTTTGGATTTATTTTCAAATAGGATTAAAGCACGTTTTAGATATTCATGCTTATGATCATGTTCTTTTTTTAATTGCATTAACAACGCCTTATTTGTTTAAAGACTGGAAACGTATTTTGCTTTTAGTTACCGTTTTTACAATTGGCCACACTTTAGCTTTATTACTTTCGGTCTTTGGAATTATAGCAATAAAAGTGAATACGGTTGAATTTTTAATTCCGATAACGATTTTAATAACGGCTATTTTTAATCTCTTTACAGCCGGGAAAGCATCAAAAAACGATGGATTGAATTTAGTATTTTTTGTAACCTTATTTTTTGGAATTATACACGGACTTGGATTCTCAAATTATTTCAAAACTATTTTAGGAGGATCACCTAGTTCAAAATTACTACCTTTAGGCGAATTTGCTTTGGGAATCGAAGCAGCTCAGTTAGTTGTGGTCTTTGTAGTTTTGATAATATCATATATTGTACAAACCGTATTTCGTTTTTCAAAACGTGATTGGGCGCTTGTAATGTCAGGTTTTATTATAGGAGTTGTTATTCCTATGATTATCGAAAGCCCAATTTGGAACAGATAAAATAAATGGAAGATAAAAAATTGAATAAATACGATAAAGCTTATTTGAGAATTGCCAGGGAATGGGGTTCACTTTCGTATTGTAAGCGAAAACAAGTAGGCGCTATTATCGTAAAAGACCGAATGATTATATCTGATGGATATAACGGGACACCGTCCGGTTTTGAGAATTGCTGTGAAGACGAAGACGGATTAACCCGTTGGGATGTTTTGCATGCCGAAGCAAATGCGATCCTGAAAGTTGCCAGATCAACACAATCGTGTGAGGGAGCAACTTTGTATATTACACTTTCGCCTTGCAAAGAATGCAGCAAATTAATTCACCAGTCCGGAATAAAAAGAGTGGTGTATCAAAACGGATATCGCGATGATTCCGGAATTCAGTTTTTAATAAAAGCAGGTGTCGAAGTCGAACATATTCCTGTTTTAGAAGAGTAATGAAATTAAACTCAAAATATTTGCCAATCATTATCGGAGCTACCTTTGCTCTGGGAATAGTCAGCGGAAGCCTAATGAACGCTCCCGTTGATGATCAGCTTTTGGCTAAAAATTACTCGAAAACCAAGCTGAACAAACTGATTGATTTTATCAATAACGAATATGTTGACAGCATCAATACAGATTCTATTGTAAATCTTACGGTAGATAATATTCTCTCAAAACTAGATCCGCATTCTGTTTATATTCCGCCAACAGAACAAGCTGAGGTTGCTGAAAGTATGAAAGGAGATTTCGTTGGAATCGGAATTAATTTTTATATGTATAAAGATTCTGTTGCGATTATAAAACCAATTGAAAACGGACCTTCGGCGAAAGCGGGAATAAAATCAGGTGACCGAATTTTATTTGCAGGAAAAACGAAATTATTTGGGCGAAAATTGCCTTCAGACAGTTTATTCTCTAAGCTAAAAGGAATAAAAGGTTCTGAAATTGAATTGACCGTTTTTAGAAAATCAGAACAAAAGAAACTAAAGTTTAAAGTAAAACGAGATATTATCCCAATAAAAAGTGTGGATGCTTCTTTATTGCTCGATAATAAAACAGGTTACATGAAAATTAACCGTTTTGCCGAAACGACTTTTAATGAGTTCAAAACCGGTTTAACCAGACTGAAACAAAGCGGAATTGAGTCTTTGGTTATTGATCTTCGTGATAATGGCGGCGGCTATATGGAAGAAGCCATTGCAATTGCTGATGAGTTTTTGAAAGACAAACAATTGATCGTTTTTACTAAAAATAAAAACGGAACTACCGAAAAAACATATGCCACAAAAGCAGGAAGTTTCGAAACCGGAAAAGTCTATGTTTTAATCAATGAAAATAGTGCCTCAGCAAGCGAAATTTTGGCTGGAGCAATTCAGGATAGTGATCGCGGGACTATTGTGGGCCGTCGTTCTTTTGGTAAAGGATTGGTACAGCGCGAAATGGATTTTAATGACGGATCTGCGGTGCGATTGACCGTGGCGAGATATTATACGCCAACCGGAAGATCGATCCAGAAACCTTATAAAAAAGGAAATGAAGAATATTTTAAAGAATCAGAATCTCGTATAAAATCAGGAGAACTTTATGCAAAAGACAGTATAAAAGTGGCTGATTCCTTAAAATTTAAAACTCCAAAAGGGAAGATCGTTTACGGTGGTGGCGGAATTGTTCCGGACATTTTTGTACCAATAGAAGCAGAACACGGAAACGAGAACGTCGCTTATTTGATGCAAACCGGAATTGTTGGTCATTTTGTTTTTGAAGAATTAGATAAAAACAGAAACGCTTTTTCAGGACTTAATTTTAATGAGTTTTTGGCTAAGATGAAAAGTTCAGACGTCAATTTTAAAAAGTTTAGAACCTATATTTTAATGACGGGTTTAGATCTGAAATTAGATAAAACCAAAGCTTTGGTAAATCGTTACATTACAGCAGAATTTGCGAGACAGCTTTATGGAGAATTATATTACTATGATGTTATCCTGAAAGAAGATGCGATGATTAAAGCAGTTTTGAATCCAAAAAAGTAATCCTTAATTTTTGATCAGATGAAAATAGAAACTATTGTAAATGCTGAAATTGAGCTTCTGACAGCCATTAAAAATGCAGATGTTCCTACTTTGGATAAAATGCTGCACGATGATTTGCTTTTTAATTTACCCGACGGACAAACGATTACGAAAGAATTCGATCTGAATTCATATCGTTCAGGCAAAATGAAAATTGAAGTAATAGAAGCGTCAGATCAAATTATTAATATAATAGATGATCTGGCTGTAGTTACAGTAACTGTTATGTTGAAAGGAACGTATGATGGTAATCTTTTAAATGGAGCCTTTAGATACATCAGAGTCTGGAAACAGTTTGAAGAAAATATAAAAGTAATAGCGGGAAGTTGTGCTGTCTTAAAATAAAACAATAATTTTAAATAATATAACAGATCATTTTAGGAAATGAGCGAGCTTTACAACTCAAATAGAAAATATGAAAAATCTAAAAAGAATAAGTTTTCTGGCAGTACTAATGGCATTTGTGATTTCTTGTGCTGGTATGAAAGATAAAAATACGATTTCAGGAAAAGTTGAATCCATTGAATTTGGAAAAGACGGTTATACGGCTAAAATCAATACAACTAAAAATGAGGTTTATTATGCTGTAATCAGCATTGTAAATGTTGGTGGCCCACAAAACTACAAGAAATTAAAAGTAGGTGATGAGGTTTCGTTAAAAGGAGAAATCTGGAAAACCGATACAGAGAAACATATTAAAGTAAAAGAAATTGTTTCAGTAAAATAAGGCTTGTTTTTTTAACATTAAGAGATTAGCTTAACAGTTATTTTACCATTAAGAGATTAAGAAAAATTAAGCTTTACGGCTAGATTTTCGTAATCTCTTAATGGTTTTATTTTATAAGATATTTAAGTATTTGTAGTATTATATGTAGCAAGCTTGATAAACTTAATCTCTTAATGGTAGATGAAAAAAACTAATGTTTTAAATTCTATCGAATACTATCATGAGCGTGGGTCTGTACGCCGTTATTCCATAAAGTAAGAATATCTGTGGCAACAGCGGCGCCACTTCCGGCAGCAATTGCCAGTTGGCTTCTCCAGCCTGCTAAAGTCCCTATAACATAAATGCCATCGGCTACTTTATGATCGTTGTTTTTAAGCTGAATACGTTGTTTTTCAGGAAGTGCTTTTTTATGAGGTTCAATATATTGAGTTAAACCTTCAATGTCAAAAGTATTGGCAGAACCAATTCCTACAACGATATTTTTTGTTTTATATGAGTCTTTATTTGTAGTAACAGTAAATTCAGGATAAGTACCTTCAAGTTTAATTACCTTCTCATTCTGTATTTGAGTAATATGAGGGTAAGTCATTGCTAAATGCTGTGTGCTTTCGAATAATAATTCCGAACCCAATTTGCCGGGTCTTATGCCATAAGCGTTATAGAAGATCGCTTCTTGTAAAGAAGAGCTTTTTTGGTGGGTAAAAATTCCGATTTTCTTATCGGTTGCAAAAGCTTTGTTTTTGGCAGATCCTAAAACGAGTGCACAAGAAATGCCTGATACACCTCCGCCAATAATTAAAACTTCAAACATATTATCGTCCGTTTGTTTTCTCTTCAATTCTTTTAGAAATTCTAAAAATCAAAAGAATCAATACGGCACAAAATGAAGCTGCAATTCCAATAAAAGCAACTACACTATCTCCCTGAAAAGGATTTTTGAAGTCTAGCAACGTAATATTAAAAACAATTAAAGCTAATGCTAAAAGCACTAAGATGGAAGTAAAGATTTTCATAATGGTTGTTTATTTGCCTAAAATAATAAAGTAAAACCTTTAGATGTTAAAAAATATCCTCAAGTTGTATTTTAGAAATTTTATGGGGTAAATTTATAAAAATAAATGTTAGACAAACAAACCTTTAACATTAGCAGCAAATAATTTAACAGCAATCGCTAAAAGTATCACTCCAAATGTCTTACGAACAACGCCAAGTCCGTTTTCTCCTAATAAAGTTTCGATTTTTTTAGAAGATTTTAAAACAATATAAACCAATATGATATTTAATATAATGGCAATTATGATATTAATGGTGTGAAATTGAGAACGCAACGAAAGTAAAGTAGTCATAGTTCCTGCTCCGGCAATTAACGGAAATGCTAAAGGAACAATAGAAGCTGATCCCGGCTCTTCGTCGCGATAGATTCTGATTCCTAAAATCATTTCAAGAGCAAGGAAGAATAATACAAACGAACCCGCTACGGCAAATGAGTGAACATCAATGCCTATAAGGCTTAAGAAGCCTTCGCCCACAAAAAGAAAAACAATCATAATAAGTCCTGCAACTATCGAAGCCTTCTCAGATTCGATATGTCCCACTTTTGCTCTTAAATTCACAATAATCGGAATCGACCCTACAATATCAATTACGGCAAAAAGTACCATTCCAACAGTAATTATTTCTTTAAAGTCGATTTCTAGCATATCACTTTGATTTTAAGGGTTTAAAATTTTTGCAAAGGTAGATAATAAAGGTAGGTGTTTTTTTGACACGATGTATTTTTGTTATAAAAACACGTTACATGTGTTGAAAAAGTGATATATGTAACAATTATTGTTTGTTGCACAGAGTTTCGCAAAGTATTCTCGCAAAGATTCACAAAGCTTGAATTGTAAAAAGATTAAAAACAGAATGATTCTTTGTTAATCTTTGTGAAAAACTCTGTGAATCTTTGTGGTAGATTTTTTATCCGTTTTCTTTGTCTATCTTTGCACTTTATAAATTTCAGTACTTTATTATCATGTTTCAATTAGGGAAAACCATTATTTCAGAAGATATTCTTGAAAAAGAATTTGTGTGCAACTTGTCAGCTTGTAAAGGAGCTTGCTGTGTTGATGGAGATGCAGGTGCGCCTTTAAGCGAAGCGGAAACTAAAATCATGGAAGAAATTTACCCTAAAGTAAAACCTTTCTTACGTAAAGAAGGAATTGCTGCAATCGAAGCGCAGGGAACCTGGGTAAAAGGAACTGATGGGGATCTTGAAACGCCGTTAATCGACGAGAAAGATTGTGCCTACGTTATTTTTGACGGTAAAACCGCTCTTTGCGGAATCGAGCAAGCTTACAATCAGGGAATCATCGATTGGAAAAAACCAGTTTCCTGTCATTTATATCCAATTCGTGTAAAAGACTTTACGGAGTTTGCTGCGGTTAATTACGACAAGTGGGATATCTGTGACGATGCCTGTTCTTTAGGAAAAGAATTAGAAGTTCCGGTCTATAAATTTGTCAAAGAAGCATTGATTCGCCGCTTTGGGCAAGACTGGTATTTAGAGCTTGAAAAAGTAGCCGAAGAGCTCAAAAAGTCTTAAAAATCTTCACGCTTTAGTTACTGCTTTATAAGCTTGTTTTTTAACCCAAAAAATAAAGTTTTAACTCAAAAAAAAACTTTTAAAAACAATTGCATATTTCTTGCTTTTTATAACAAAAAGTCTATATTTTACAGGGGCTTTAGGTTTAAAAGGTGGTATTAAATACCTCATTTACAAATATTTAATTATTGTCTGAAAAATATCTCATTTTTCATGCGTTGTTAAAAACTACGTCGAATTGTGAATAAGTTTGGCTTTCATTTTTAGCGATAAATGACAATCTTTGTAGTCTATTGAAATAGTAAAAATTCAATACAAAAATTAAACAAAAATTACCATGTCACAAGTCGAGCCAATATTACAAGAAAATAAAAATCGTTTCGTTATTTTTCCTATCAAACACCATGATATTTGGGAATGGTACAAGAAAATGGAGGCTAGTTTCTGGACTGCCGAAGAAATCGATTTGCACCAGGACTTGACTGACTGGAATAATAAATTGAGTGAAGACGAAAGATATTTCATTAAACATATCCTGGCGTTCTTTGCTGCTTCTGATGGAATTGTAAATGAAAACCTTGCTGAGAACTTTGTAAACGAAGTGCAATATGCCGAGGCGAAATTTTTCTATGGTTTCCAGATCATGATGGAAAACATTCACAGCGAAACGTATTCTCTATTAATTGACACTTACGTGAAAGATGAAGCAGAGAAAGCTGAATTGTTTAACGCTTTAGAAGTTTTTCCTGCAATTAAGAAAAAAGCAGACTGGGCTTTAAAATGGATCGACTCAGATTCGTTTGCTGAAAGACTAATTGCTTTTGCTGCTGTTGAAGGAATTTTCTTTTCAGGTGCTTTCTGTTCTATTTATTGGTTGAAAAAACGTGGTTTAATGCCAGGTTTAACTTTTTCTAACGAATTGATTTCCCGTGACGAAGGTGTACACTGTGACTTTGCAGTACACTTACACAATCATCACCTGATCAATAAAGTGCCAAAAGAAAGAATCAAAGAAATCATCGTTGATGCTTTAGACATCGAAAGAGAATTTGTTACAGAATCACTTCCGGTAAGTTTAATAGGTATGAATGCCGTTTTAATGACGCAATACCTGGAATTTGTTGCTGACAGATTATTAGTAGAATTAGGTTGCGAGCGTGTATATGGATCAGCGAATCCGTTTGACTTCATGGATATGATCTCACTTCAGGGAAAAACCAATTTCTTTGAAAAACGTGTTGCCGAGTATCAAAAATCGGGTGTGATGAACACAGATAGCGATGCTCAGAAAATTTCATTTGATGCAGATTTTTAGACAACAAGAATAGTTTAGCGTTACCTCGAAACGCTGGAAAGAATAAAATTTTTATAATAAATATTTTCGCTTGAATCTCTTTCCCAAATCGCAGATTCAATGACAATTTTTAATGCTTTTTCAATCTGTTTTCCAGACTGGAACAGGTAACTATTGAGAATCCTACAATTCTCAAAAAAATAATTTAAAAACACGCAATGTTTAAGTCCTGGAATTCGTTATTCCAGTGTCTTTCATTTTTTCAATAACTAAAATAGTAAGCTTATGTATGTAGTAAAAAGAGATGGTCACAGAGAGCCGGTAATGTTTGATAAGATTACAGAAAGAATCAAAAAATTGTGTTACGGTTTAAATGAACTTGTAGATCCTGTTAAGGTAGCTATGCGTGTTATTGAGGGATTGTATGATGGGGTTTCAACTTCTGAACTTGATAATCTTGCGGCAGAAACAGCAGCTTCTATGACAATTGCGCATCCTGATTATGCACAATTAGCGGCGCGTGTGGCAATTTCGAACCTACATTCAAATACAAAAAAATCGTTCTCAGAAACGATGAAAGATATGTACTTATACGTAAATCCAAGAAATGGACAAGAATCGCCATTACTTTCGGATGAAGTATTCAAAGTAATTCAGGAAAACTCAGAGTTCTTAGATTCACATATCATATATACAAGAGATTTTAATTACGATTACTTTGGTTTCAAAACCTTAGAGCGTTCGTATTTGCTAAAAATAAATGGTAAAATTGTCGAAAGACCACAACATATGTTGATGCGTGTTTCAGTTGGTATTCACCTTGACGATTTAAAATCAGTTATCGAGACTTACGACTTAATGTCTAAAAAGTTCTTCACGCACGCAACACCAACGTTGTTTAATGCAGGAACTCCAAAACCACAAATGTCTTCTTGTTTCCTTTTGGCAATGCAGGATGATAGTATTGATGGTATTTATGATACATTAAAACAAACGGCTAAGATCTCGCAATCAGCGGGAGGAATTGGTCTTTCTATTCATAACGTTCGTGCAACAGGATCTTATATTCGCGGTACAAACGGAACTTCAAACGGAATCGTGCCAATGTTGAGAGTGTTCAACGATACGGCGCGTTACGTAGATCAGGGTGGTGGAAAACGTAAAGGAAGTTTTGCGATTTATATCGAAACATGGCATGCTGATATCTTCGAATTTTTGGATTTAAAGAAAAATACGGGAAAAGAAGAAATGCGTGCAAGAGATTTATTCTTTGCTATGTGGACATCTGATTTATTCATGAGACGTGTTCAGGAAGATGCATCATGGACTTTAATGTGTCCTAACGAATGTCCTGGATTATACGATGTTTACGGAGAAGAATTCGAGACAATGTATCTTGATTATGAATTTAGAAATAAAGGAAGAAAAACTATTCGTGCACGTGAATTATGGGAGAAAATCCTTGAATCGCAAATCGAAACAGGAACTCCATATATGTTGTACAAAGATGCAGCAAACCGTAAATCGAATCACAAGAATTTAGGAACAATTCGTTCATCAAACTTGTGTACAGAGATTATGGAGTACACTTCTAAAGATGAAATCGCAGTTTGTAACTTAGCTTCAATTTCATTACCAATGTTTATTGATAACGGAAAATTCGATCACGAAGCACTTTACAATGTTACAAAACGTGTAACCCGTAACCTGAACAAAGTAATCGACAGAAATTACTATCCGGTAAAAGAAGCTGAAAACTCTAACTTGCGTCACCGTCCGGTAGGATTGGGAGTTCAAGGTTTAGCAGATGCTTTTATTATGTTGCGTATGCCGTTTACAAGTGATGAAGCAAAAGTATTGAATCAGGAAATTTTCGAAACATTATACTTCGCAGCTGTAACCGCTTCTATGGAAATGGCAAAAGAGGAAGGGCCATATTCTACATTTGCAGGTTCTCCAATGTCACAAGGAGAATTCCAATACAATATGTGGGGAATGAAAGATGAAGAATTATCAGGCCGTTGGGACTGGGCTTCATTAAGAAAAGAAGTAATGGAGCATGGAGTTCGTAACTCATTATTAGTTGCGCCAATGCCAACAGCTTCGACTTCACAAATTCTTGGAAACAACGAAGCTTTCGAACCCTATACATCAAACATTTACACACGTCGTGTATTGTCTGGAGAATTCATTGTTGTAAACAAACATTTACTTCATGATTTAGTAGACAGAGGTTTGTGGAACGAAACATTGAAACAAGAAATCATGCGTCACAACGGATCTGTTCAAAATATTGATGTGATTCCACAAGACCTGAAAGAATTATACAAAACAGTTTGGGAAATGTCGATGAAAGACATTATCGATATGTCACGTCAGAGAGGTTATTTTATTGATCAATCACAATCATTGAACTTGTTCATGCAGGATGCAAACTATTCTAAACTGACGTCAATGCACTTCTATGCTTGGCAATCTGGTTTAAAAACAGGAATGTATTACCTGAGAACAAAATCTGCGGTTGATGCGATTAAATTCACCCTAAACAACGATAAAAAAGAAGAAGATGTGCCAGAAGCAGTTTTAGTTCCTGAAACTGAAGCAATCAGCGTTGAGGATTACAAAGCGATGTTGCTAAAAGCACAAGCAGGAGATCCTGAAGATTGTGAAATGTGTGGATCTTAATTCTTGATTAGAAGAAAGAGAATAGAATAAAGAGGAAAGATTTTATTCTTAATTTATAGAAAGCAGTTGTCGTAATGATAGCTGCTTTTTTTTTATCAATTCCGAGAAAAAAGGAAATTGTAATTTTTTATAACATAGCCAGAGGTTTCAAGCTTGGGGACACAATACATTATCCGATTCAATATGCGTCCCAAGGTTTAAAACCTCGGGCTATGTTATTATATTGTCTGATTCTATATGTATCCTAAGGTTGAAATCTCGGGCTATGTATTGTATTATCCGATTCAATATGCGTCCCAAGGTTGAAACCTCGGGCTATGTTATTATATTGTCCGATTCTATATGTGTCCTAAGATTGAAATCTCGGGCTATGTTGTATAGCTGTTTGAATAAAAAATATTTCATACAAATAGATTGTAGTTTCGTGATTTAATTAATTTCGTCCATTTCATATCAATTCGAATTAAACAATATCCCTCAAAAATCTACGTTTAAATTAATACCAAAGATTTTTAAAAATCAGCACCTTAGCATCTAAGTAACTTAGCTCCTTAGCACCTTCCTTAAATTAAACCTTTAAAGAAAACTAAAGTCTTATTGCTAAACAAATTCCTGTGTTATGAAAAAAAGCAATCTTTGGTCGTTACGGTTGGGATTTTCCGGAAAAGAATCCTATAAAATTGAGGAACTAGGATTAGAAAAATTTCTAAAGCATTCCTATGATTCAAAGTTTGACAAACAACTTCCTGCTTTTTTAGACGACGACCCCAAGACACTTATCGAACTTAAGGAATTACGCGAATCTATAAAAGCCGCCGATTCAGAAGAAAAAAAGAAGATCCTCAAAAAAGAAATCTACTCGACTATTGAATTAAAAAAATGGTGGATTGCCAAAATGCGAAACGACGAATTTCCGTTACGTGAAAACATGGTTTGTTTTTGGCACAATCATTTTGTTTCCACTTCTCAAAAAGTAAAAGTTACCTACTGGATGTATCAGCATAATATGATTTTACGCGAAAATGCCTTTGGGAACTTCAAGGAACTCACGAAGCAAATCGTAAAATCGAATGCTATGGTGAAATACTTAGACAATGTCGATAATAAAAAAGGCAAATACAATGAGAATCTAAGCCGTGAATTACTCGAATTATTCACCATCGGGATTGGGAATTATTCTGAAAGTGATATCAAAAACGGAGCAAGAGCTTTGGCGGGATTAAATTATGGCGATGACGGAGCAGTTTACAGGCGTTTTGCTGAAGACGATTCTGATAAAACATATTTCGGTAAAACCGGAAATTGGAAAGCAGATGATCTCGTCGATATTATTTTTGAGCAAAAGGAGATACCATATTTAATTACCCGAAAAATTCTGAAATGGTTTATTTATGATAATCCATCAGATGAATTGGTAACTTATTATGGCGATTATTTAAGAAAAGTAAAGTTTGAAATTGAACCATTACTCACTAAAATATTTACCGAAGAATATAAAAAAGATATTTCAGGCACTAAAATAAAAGATCCCTTGGTTTATATTCTGCAGCTTTTAGACGAATTGCATATTGACGATCTTGATGATACGATAGTTTTGTATTTTTTGAAACAACAAGGAATGGATCTATACAATCAGGTTAATGTAAAAGGTTGGGACGGTGGAAATTCCTGGCTGACTTCGCAGGTCTATTTGCAGCGGAATAATACATCAGATTTGCTTTGCAGCGGAAGAAGTGTTACCAGAAAAGTATTGAATACAATGGCTTCTGAAACTGAAAAACCAAAATCAGAATTGGAGAAAATTGACGTGAAAATCGATTTTGATTCCAATGGAAATAACAAAACCATTATCACCGAGTTATCGAACAGATTATTATTTAAAGTCAATGATTCGATGCAAAAAGACATGGAGAATTTGCTGAAATATGATTTTGACCCAAAAGAAGAACATGCCAGTTTTGCCGTAATAAGGCTCTTTAATTATATCACAAAACTACCCGAATATCAATTAATTTAGAAAGCTACAGCCATGAACAGAAGGAATTTTCTAACGCTTACAGGAACTCTTACAGGCGGAATGCTTGTGCTTCCTGATTTTTTACACGCTTTTGGTTCGCAAAATAATTTAGTAATCGGCGAACAGTGTGTTGTATTTGTTCAATTGAATGGAGGAAACGACGGATTGAATACTTTTATTCCGTACGATAATCCGTTGTATTATGATTTAAGAACAAAAATTGCTTTGAATAAGGATGTCGTTGTCGGAAAAAATAAAGGAATGGCATTTCATCCTTCGTTAAAAGATTTTGCTCAAATGCAGCAAAACGGAGATTTAACTGTAATTCAGAATGTGGGATATCCGGAGCCAATTCGTTCTCATTTTCGAAGTCAGGAAATTTGGCAGACCGCAACAGATTCGAATAAATATATTAATGAAGGCTGGTTAGGAAGGTATTTAGATTTACAATGTAACGGACATCAGGCAACGGCAGGAATAAATCTGGATTCTATCGATAATCTGGCATTAAAAGGAATGGAACCCAATTCGATAACCGTAAAAGATCCAAACCGATTTAAGATAAAAGGAAATAAAGAAGAAGATATAACCTTATCGGATAATCCACAATTAGATTTTGTTCGAAAAATAGCCAATTCCGTTACCGAAGGATCTGATGAAATCCAGAAAGCATTAGCGAAATCAAAATCAGAAATCACTTATCCTAAAACCGATTTATCTAAAAACTTAGAATGGATTGGCCGATTGATAAAAGGGAATCTAAATTCGAAAGTATATTATACTTCTCTTGGCGGATTTGATACGCATGATAATCAGCTTGCGATTCACGAGAAAAAATTAGCCGATTTAAATGATGCGATATACAGTTTTTATCAGGATTTAAAACAAGCGCAATTGCTTCAGAATGTTACAGTGGTAGTTTTTTCGGAATTTGGACGACGAGTAAAAGACAACGGAAACGGAACAGATCACGGAACTGCAGCGCCAATGTTTATTATTGGAGGAAATAACAAAGGAACAATTTTAGGAAATAATCCAGATCTGGCAAACTTGGATAATGGCGATTTAAAATATGAAATTGATTTTAGAAGTGTGTATGCTTCACTGTTACAGCAGAAAATGAATTTCGATTATGCAAAAATTGGGATTAGGAATAAACCAGTTTCGGGATTGTTTTAAAATTTTATAGCCACAAATTTCACGAATTCCCGCGAATTTTTATTTGTTGTAATTAGTATTTTTTTTGAAACTGAATTAGTGAAATTGAATTTTAATCGGCAATTAATTTGTGAAATTCGTGGCAGAAAAACTTGATGAAATATGGAAATCATAAAATTATCTAAAGATAGAGACACTGAAAAAAAGGTTTTGGCTAAACAACTATGGAATAGTGTATCTGGTGATGTTAAGAGAGAATTAGATATTCGTATGCAAAATTTAGAAAATGGAAAAACTGAATTGTATACTTGGGATGAGGTTAAGGCTCATTTAAGATCTCTTAGATAATTCTAATTCCTATAATTAGTTAGTTGTCGAGCTACTTATGAAGATTGCTCCTTCGTTTAAATGACAATATTAAGAATAAAACTTAGAATTTTAGCGACTCAAAACCTTAGAATCTTAGAAAAACCAATTGTAAATATCTCATATTAAGTCGATATTTTTATATTATCATACAAAACATCATAAATTTGTTAAGAAATCCTTTTTTGTTTCATAAAATGCAATATTTTTTTTGGTGCAGTGAAAATAATTTATACATTCGCAGAGAATTTATTGAAAAACACAAACAAAATGGCAAGTAACCGTTTTTATTTTAGCAACTCTTTTTATTTCTTCTTTAGTAGAAGTGAGGATTGTGCTATGGTTATTTGAGAAAATTAAAAAAGACAAATAAAACTAATATACAATCCTGATGAAAATCAGGATTTTTTTTTGAATATATGACAACTAAAATTGCAATACAAGGTATAAAAGGTTCTTTTCATCATCAGGTTGTGAAAGAGTATTTCTCTGAAAATGTGGATATTGATGAGTGTTTGTCTTTTGAAGAATTGGTTGACAGTCTTCTTTCGGGAAAATCTGATCAGGCAGTTATGGCGATAGAAAATTCGATTGCAGGACCAATTATCCCGAATTATGCCTTGATTGACAAGAATAATTTGCACATTATTGGAGAGCATTATTTGAGTATTCACCAAAATTTAATGGTTTTGAAAGGTCAGAAAATCGAGGATATAAAAGAAGTTCATTCGCACCCAATGGCCATTCTGCAATGTATGGATTTCTTAAAACAATATCCAAACATCAAATTGGTTGAAGATAAAGATACAGCTGAAACTGCCAGAAGAATTCAGGAAAAACAATTAACCGGAATTGCAGCAATAGGAAGTAAGGTAGCTTCGGAAATGTATGATCTGGAAATTATTGCGCCGGAAATTCAGACGATCAAAAACAACATGACACGTTTTGTAATCATCAAAAAGCAAAATTCATTTTTGCCTGAAAACGAAATCAACAGAGCGTCAATCAAATTTGAATTAGATCACAAAAGAGGAAGTTTGGCGGCGGTTTTAAATGTAATGAGCGATTGCAAATTGAATTTAACTAAGATTCAGTCGCTTCCAAAAATAGAAACACCCTGGAAATATTCATTTTTCGTAGATGTAACATTTGAGAAATACGAAGATTTTGCAAAAGCCAAATCGCTATTAAATATAATGGCAGAATATTTAAAGGTATTGGGAGAATATAAAAACACGAAACCTTTAAGTCAGTCTTAAAGTTGGAAAGTCGAAAGTCTTAAAGTCAAAAAAGCATACAGCTTACGGCATAAAGCCTAAAGCATTTTTTAATAAAAAATAAAAATGATTACAACAGCAAAAAGATTAGATACAGTTGAAGAATACTACTTCTCATCAAAACTGAGAGAAGTTCGTCAATTGCAATCTGAAGGAAAATCTATCATCAATATGGGAATTGGAAGCCCTGATTTGAGTCCGTCGAAAGCAGTAATTGAAGCAGTTGCTGCAGCAATTCTGGATGAAAACGGGCATGGTTATCAGAGCTATCAGGGATTACCGGAATTGAGAAAAGGGATGGCAGATTTTTATCAGAATCAGTTTGGTGTTGAATTGAACCCTAATAATGAGATTTTGCCTTTGATGGGTTCAAAAGAAGGGATTATGCACATTTCGTTAGCATTTTTAAATGAAGGCGATCACGTTTTGATTCCGAATCCGGGTTATCCAACCTATACTTCGGTAACCAATCTGGTTGGAGCAGTTCCAATTTATTATGATCTGAAAGAAGCAAATGCATGGGAACCGGATTTTGAAGCTCTGGAAAAATTAGACCTGAAGAAAGTAAAAATTATGTGGCTGGGTTATCCGCACATGCCAACAGGAGCAAGAGGAAGTTTAGCATTATTTGAAAAATTGGTTGCTTTTGCTAAAAAACACAACATATTATTGGTCAACGATAATCCGTATAGTTTTGTTTTGAATGATAACCCAATGAGTTTATTGCAGGTTGAAGGTGCCAAAGAAGTGGCTTTAGAACTAAACTCTTTAAGTAAAACATTCAATATGGCAGGCTGGAGAGTTGGGATGGTTTTAGGAAATCCTGAAATTATCGATGCGGTCCTAAAAGTAAAAAGCAATATGGACAGCGGAATGTTCTATGGAATTCAGAAAGGGGCAGTTGCAGCTTTGAATTGTGATAAATCATGGTTCGAAGATCAAAACAAAATTTACAGACGCCGAAGAGAATTGACAGAAAAATTAGCAGAAAAATTAGGCTGCGAAGTTTACAAAGAAGGAGTTGGGCTTTTTGTCTGGGCGAAACTTCCGGAAGGAATCGAATCATCAGAAAAGTTCATAGACGAGATATTATACGAGAAACATATTTTTATCACCCCGGGAACAATCTTCGGAAGTAATGGTGAAGGATATATAAGATTCTCGTTGTGTGTAAAAGAAGAAAAAGTACAAGAAGCGATAGATAGGTTTTAAGTATTAAGATTTTAGAATAAAGAATAAAGAATCCGGATTTTGACATAGTTTATCAGGCTGAACGAAGTCGAAGTCCACATTCCAATTGGAGCCCCCTTCGACTTCGCTCAGGGTGACAGAAAAAAATAAAGGTCTTGAAAAAACGAGAAGCCCTAGCCCTGATAGAAGCGGCATCCTTTAATGGTTGGGTTCATCATAAAAGATACAGCGGATAGCAGGAAATAGCTTCTAATAAAAAGAATTATGAAAGTATACGTAATAGGAATAGGGCTAATAGGCGGTTCGATGGTGCTTGACATCAAAGAAAAACACCCCGATGCTACTATTTTTGGAATAGATAATAACGAAAAACACTTGCAGGAAGCAATTGATTTAGGTGTTATCGACAAGGCGGGAAGCTTTGAGGAATTGGCAGATGCTGATTTTGTAATTGTTTCGGTTCCCGTAGATGTGGCTTTGGTGGTTCTGCCTAAAGTTTTGGATGCAGTTGGAGATAAAACAATTGTTTTTGAAGTAGGATCGACTAAAAAGCCAATTTGTGAAGCTGTTGCCAGTCACCCAAAAAGAAGAAATTTTATCGCAACGCATCCTATAGCGGGGACGGAGTTCTCAGGACCTTCGGCAGCGATAAAAGGTTTGTTTCAGGGGAAAACGAATATCATTTGTGAGGTGGAAAAAACCACTTTTAAATTGCAGGAAAAAGCATTGAAACTTTTTAGCGAAATAGGAATGAGGATTCGATATATGGATCCAACTTCGCACGACAAACACATTGCTTACGTTTCGCATTTGTCGCACATTAGTTCATTTATGTTGGGAAAAACAGTAATGAACAAAGAAAAGGACGAACAGGATATTTTTGATATGGCGGGAAGTGGATTTGAAAGCACGGTACGTCTGGCAAAAAGTTCTCCCGCAATGTGGACACCGATTTTCAAGCAAAACAAGGAACACGTTATTGAAACATTAGAAGAATACATTTCAAATCTGAGTCGGTTTAGGGATTTGTTAAAAGAAGATAATTACAATGCCATTTTTGAAGAAATGGAAAGCACGAATAAAATCAAAGAAATATTAAACGGATTAACAATTAAAAAGTAAAAATAGAATTAAGATGGAAAATAAGAAAGAAATGAGAAAGTGGTTAGATGATTTCAATTTAAATCACCCACTTGTGATAGCTGGACCATGTAGTGCAGAAACGGAAGATCAAGTATTGAAGATTGCGCATGAATTAAAAGATTCAAAAGTTAGTGTATTCAGAGCTGGAATCTGGAAACCAAGAACGCGTCCGGGAGGATTTGAAGGTGTTGGAGAAATTGGTTTAAAATGGTTGCAAAAAGCAAAAGCTGAAACTGGTTTGTTAATGGGAACTGAGGTTGCGACTGCAGCACACTGTAAACTAGCTTTAGAACATGATATAGACGTTTTATGGGTTGGTGCCCGTACAACTGCAAACCCATTCGCAGTTCAGGAAATTGCTGATACCTTAAAAGGAACTGATAAAATCGTTTTGGTTAAAAACCCTGTAAACCCTGATTTAGCTTTATGGTTAGGTGGTGTTGAGCGTTTACACATGGCTGGAATCGAGAAATTAGGAGTTATCCACAGAGGTTTTTCTACTTACGAAAAAACAAAATACAGAAATATCCCGGAATGGCAAATTGCTATCGAATTGCAAAATAAATTCCCTGATTTACCATTAATCATCGATCCGTCTCACATTACAGGAGATCGTAAAATGATTTTTGAAGTAACGCAAGAGGCTTTAGATTTGAATTACGATGGTATGATCATCGAAACGCACTACGATCCGGACAATGCCTGGTCTGATGCTGCTCAACAAGTTACTCCAGACGCTTTGAAACAAATCATTAAAGATTTGACGATCAGAAAAACGGATGATACTACAGATCAGTACACTCAAAAAATGACAAAACTAAGAGCTAACATCGACGTTCTTGATGCTAACTTATTAGAATTGTTAGGAAAACGTATGAAAGTAGCTGACGAAATTGGTCAGGTGAAAAAAGATGCAAACGTAGCGATTCTTCAAAACAACCGTTGGAACGAAATCTTAGGGAAAATGATTCTTGAAGGAGAGAAAAAAGGTCTTACTGAAGAGTTTGTTTTGAAGATGTTCAAAGCAATTCACCAGGAAAGTATTGGTCACCAGGAAAAAGTAATCAACGCTTAATTTCTTTTAAACCATATAAGTGATGTAAGTTAATTTTGAAATTATTTTAAAGTTCTCTTATAACATTATTTAAAAATAGATTGTTTTTTTAAGAATCTCCGGCACTTTGTAAAAGAAGTGTTGGAGATTTTTTTTTGTTTAACACAAAAAAATAAAAGGTTAAATATGATTTTCTATACAAACATAGCCCAAGGTTTCAACCTTGGGGACAAAGATTGTGAATATGCATTGCAACCCCAAATATTGCGACCCTTGATTGCGTCTTCAAGGTTGAAACCTTGGGCTATATTTTTCACAGCTTTTAATCTCAATCTTAGGCTAATATTTTCTTATATAACTTATATGGTTAAATATTTTTTTTAAATCCATTCCAACCTTTTTAGATTTTATATGCTCTATAGTTATATACAAACTTAACTATCGCGTTATGAAATCAAAAAGACGTTTATCCAAGCCAGATTTTTTTCAGGTAAATTTGAAAATACTACTTTTTTTCTTAGTGTTCTTTGGAACAAAAACTTTCGCACAAAGCCCTGAACTTACTGTAAAAGGTGAGGGTGCGGAAAAAGTGAGAATGAATAAACTAATCGTCAATGTAAAAGTGGTAGGAAATATCGCTTACACTACTGCCGAAATGCATTTTTTTAATTCGGGAACTCGCCAGATGGAAGGAGAGCTTATTTTTCCGTTACCTGAAAATGTTTCGGTTTCAAGATATGCCATTGATATAAATGGAAAAATGCGTGAGGCAGTTCCGGTAAATAAAAATAAAGGGAAACAGGTTTTTGAGGCCATAGAACATCGTCGCGTTGATCCGGGATTGTTAGAGAAAGTCGATGGAAATAATTTTAGAACCAGAATCTATCCTATAATGCCAAACGGAGAACGTACTGTAGTTATTGGTTACCAAGAAGAACTTTCGGCATTTGATAGAGATAATTTGTCTTATCAGTTGGTGAGCCGTTATCCTAAAAAACTCGATAATTTCGAAATGAATATTTCGGTTTTAGGAACTTCAACTTCGCCAACTGTCGCTGAAAACTCCGGTGATGCAATTGTTTTTTCAAAATGGAATCAATCTTTTCAGGCTTCTATAAAAAAAGAAAATTATCAGCCTTCTGAAAAGTTACTTTTTAAGATTCCGATTCAGGAAAATGCTCCAAGTGTTGTGATGCAGAATGTGGGTGGACAGCATTATTTTTATGGCAATACTTTTATCGAAGGAAATAAGATCGCTAAGAAAACACCAGTTTCTATTGGTTTGATCTGGGATAATTCCCTGAGCTGTAAAACAAGAGATCTCAAAAAAGAACTGGCTTTGCTGGATGCTTACTTTCAGAAAATAAAAAACACGAAAGTGACTTTGTACTTTTTGAATTATACTTTCGAAAAACAAAAAGAATACACCATCTCTAATGGAAATTGGTCTGAACTAAAAGCTGTTTTGGAACATACAAAATACGATGGAGGAACTCGCTTTTCGCAAATAAATTTCATAAACAATGACGAATATTTATTTTTTTCTGACGGATTATCTTCTTTGAGTGATAACGTTTTACCAAAAACAAAAAAGCCACTCTATGCGATCACGTCATCAGTTTCTGCTGATTTTGCCTTTTTGAATTACTCGGCAATGCAAACTGGTGGTAATGCTATTAATTTAAATCAGTTAAATCAAGAAAATGCTATGGATAAATTGGTGAATACGAATCTGAAGTTTTTAGGTATTAAAGAAAATTATACAGTAACAGATTTGTTTTCAATACCGGGAACTTCGGCTTCAGGAAGTTTTAGTTTTTCGGGAATTTCTTTGAATCCAAAAAATGAAGTTACCTTATTATTTGGTTATAATAATGAAGCTGTTTTAGAGCGAAAAATTACTTTAGATGCAAGTCTTCAAAATACAAATGATGTAAATGTTGAAAAGCTTTGGGCGCAGAAAAAAATTGCAAATCTTGATTTTGAATATGCCAAAAATGCTGATGAGATTGAACTTCTGGGAAAGAAATACGGGATCATAACTAAGAATACTTCTCTGATTGTTCTGGAAGATATTCGCGATTATGTTGCTTATGATATTGTTCCTCCAGCAGAATTACGTGAAGAATTTGACAGAATTAAAAAGCAGGAAAATGATAGTCGTTTGGCACAGCAAAAGAATAATTGGGAGAGTATCGAGAGTTATTTTGAAGGATTAAATTCATGGTGGAAAAAGGATTTGAAATATGCTGCTCCAAAACCTTTGCCAGAACCCAAAGTTAAAAATCCCCGAAGATCAGTTAATAATACCATAAACAGAAGTTCAGGAAGAAATGCAAGTGCTATTTCAAGCAGAAGGGCAAATGTTGCGGCTGGTCAGGTTTCAGGAACGGTTTTAGATGAGGAAGGAATAGCCTTGCCGGGAGTGACCATAACTGTACAAGGAGAAAGACAAGGAGTTTATACTGATTTTGATGGTAAGTTTGTAATAAGAGCTGCCGAGAATAGTACACTTAACTTTAGTTATCTTGGTTTTGAGCGTTATCAGGTAAATGTGGGTGCAAATAATCAATTTACAGTTAGATTACGAGAATCTTCAGCACGTTTACAAGAAGTGGTTGTGACTTCATATGCTGCTCCTGTTAGAAAAAAAGATGTTTCATATGCGGTACAATCAATATCAGCTGAAGCGGTTTCTAAAAATGCTGATATATCGCAAGCGCTTGCCGGTAAAGTAGCAGGAGTTCAGGTAGTACCAACGCCACAGAATAATACGTCACTTGTTCAGGGAAATGAAACGCTTAAAGATGAAAAAGAAAATTCAGATACTGAAAATGTGGAATATGAAGATTCAGATGTAATTAAAAACGAACCTAAAACCTGGAATCCCGATAGATTATATCTTAAAGCTTTAGCAGCTGCACCAAAAGAAAGACAATATGAATTGTATTTTGAATTAAGAAACGGACAAGAAAGAAATCCAAGTTTTTATTTTGATGTAGCGCACTTTTTCTACAATCATGGCGATGTTAAAAAAGCATTGCAAATCATTAGTAATATTGCTGATTTAGGTTTAGAGAATCATCAGCTTTATAAAACGTTAACCTATACGTTGCGTCAATGGAAAGAGTTTGATGATGCATTATTTACTGCAAAACAAGTTGCAAATTGGAGAGCACATGAACCGCAAAGCCTAAGAGATTACGCATTGGCTCTGGAAGATTCAGGAAAATATCAGGAAGCTTTTGATGAATTGATCAAAGCTTTAGAAGTAAATTATTACGGAGAAATGAGCGGACAATATGAAGGTGTAGAAGATATTATTTTGATGGATATTAACCGTTTAATGATCGAGCATAAAAATTTAAAAACAGGAAAACTTGACAAAAAGTATTTAGCAAAAATGCCGGTTGATATTCGAATTATAATGAACTGGAACTTGATGGATGTCGATCTTGATTTGCATATTATTGAACCAAACGGAGAAGAATGTTATTACGGGCATAAAGACACAAAAGCCGGAGCCAGATTCTCAAAAGATTTTACACAAGGTTATGGTCCGGAACAATACTTAATTAGAAATGCCGTGAAAGGAAAATATCAAATTAAAACCAATTATTTTGGTGAAAGCGAATTAACAGAAAACGGTCCGGCAACAGTCATGGTAGAAATTTATACGACAAGAGCAGGAAAAACAACCAAAACTTTAAAAACAATTCAGTTAGGTAAAATCAAGGAAAATGAAATATTAGCCGAAATAGTTTGGTAAACAGGTTATTTTTTAATGTCTGTTCTTAATTTTAAAAGGCGAAGTTGCGTTGTTCAATTCTAAAAACGTAATTTTGCCTTTTAATATATTTTAGATTTTCAAGATAATTGAAAATCTAAAATAAACAATCTAAAATTTGAATGACAGGACTCGTATATAAATCTACAGGAAGTTGGTACACTGTAAAATCTGAAAAAGGCGATTTTATAGAATGCCGTATGAAAGGGAAGTTTAGGATGAAAGGTATCAAAAGTACCAATCCTATTGCTGTAGGTGATATTGTCGATTATGAACTCGAAGAAACCTCTGATACTGTAACGGGAACGATTTTTAATATTCACGAAAGAAAGAATTACATCGTTCGTAAATCAGTTAATTTATCGCATCAAATGCATATTATTGCGTCGAATATCGATCGCGTATTTTTATTGATCACGATTAATAATCCACCCACAACCTTCAATTTTATTGACCGTTTTTTGGTAACTGCCGAAGCCTATAATATCGAAACGATTTTAGTTTTTAATAAAATAGATACTTTTGATGAAGCCACTCTTGATGATCAATTGTACATGCAATATGTCTATCAGCAAATTGGTTACAAATGTCTTCGTGTTTCTTCTACAGAAATGAAAGGAATTGAAGAGTTAAAAGAAATGATGATTGGTAAAGTAAGCATGTTTTCAGGACATTCAGGTGTAGGGAAATCTACCTTGGTAAATGCCATGGAACCATCTTTGCATCTTAAAACCAAAACTATTTCTGAAGCGAGCAAACAAGGTCAGCATACTACTACATTTGCCGAAATGTATGATTTGTCTTTTGATGCAAAAATCATCGATACACCAGGGATCAAAGGTTTTGGGATTGTTGATATGGAAAAAGAAGAAATCAGTGGATATTTTCCTGAATTTTTTAAACTGAAAGATCAATGCAAGTTCAACAATTGTCTGCATAAAGAAGAACCGCATTGTGCTATTAAAGCCGCACTAGAAAGAGACGAGATCGCTTGGTCACGTTACAATAGTTACTTAAAAATACTGGAAGGCGACGATGAAAATTATCGTACAGATTCTTATGATGAAGATCGTAAAGCCAGTGATGAGATGAGAAAATAAAAAAATAAATTCCAATTTTTTAAATTCCAATTAGAAAAGAATAAGATGTCAATTGTAGAGATGCACAGCAGTGCATCTTTTTGTATCATAATTTCAAAAATCTGTTTAATTCGTGTAATCTGTGGCTAAATAAATTCACAATTTATAATTCACCATTAATATGAGAGTAGTTCTTCAAAGAGTTTCCCAGGCATCTGTAACTGTAGATGATCAAAAAGTAGCTGATATTCAAAAAGGTTTGTTGGTCTTAGTTGGAATTGAAGATCTGGATACTCAGGAAGATATCGAATGGCTGGTTGGCAAAATCATAAAAATGAGAATTTTTGGTGACGAAAACGACGTCATGAATTGCTCGGTTCAGGATATCGATGGTGATATCATTGTAGTAAGTCAGTTTACACTTCATGCTTCTACAAAAAAAGGAAATCGTCCTTCGTACATAAAAGCTTCAAAACCAGAGTTTGCTATCCCAATGTATGAGAATTTTGTAAAGGCTTTAGAAAAAGAATTCAAAAAGAAAATCCAAACAGGAATTTTTGGTGCAGATATGAAAGTTAATCTGCTCAATGACGGTCCTGTAACGATTTTAATAGACAGTAAAAACAGAGATTAATATATTATTAGAGAAGTGTTAAAGGTTTCTAAAAATAATATATATTTGGCGAAATTACTTACTAATGAAATTAACTTTTTCCGGGTTATTCTTTTTCTTACTTGTTAATCTTTGTTCTGCCCAAAAGACAGATTTTGTTTTTACACCAGTTTCTGATAGTCTTAAAGAAAATGCCAATGCAGTGGTTCGTCTGAACCAATTAGATATTAATATTGTTTCGCAGAGAGATATGAATATCAAGACTCAGCGAGTAATAACTGTCTTAAATGAAAAAGGTTTAGCTGAGATCGATGCATATCAGCACTATGACAAAAGAACCACTATTAAAAACATTGAAGCAACAGTTTATGATTCTTCAGGTAAGGAGATTAAGAAAATTAGGCGAAAAGATTTTACAGATCAAAGTTCTGCCGGCGGTAGTACACTTTTTTCGGATAATCGCTATTTGTATTTAAATTATACACCAATTTCATATCCGTTTACCGTAATTTTTAACTGCGAAATTCAAACTTCAACTACAGCCTTTATTCCCGTTTGGTATCCGTTGTCCGGTTATTTTTTAAGTGTTGAAAAAAGTGTCTTGAATGTCACATATCCTAATGCACTTGGTTTTAAGAAAAAAGAATCTCAGTTTTCTAATTTTAATATAAAGAAAGCTTCAGATACAGATACTAAGCTTTCTTATCTCGCAACTAATATTTTAGCTCAAAAACCGGAAGATTATAGTCCTGTTTTTAAAGATTTATATCCAAAAGTTGCCATGAGCTTAGAATATTTTAATTTAGAAGGTATTGATGGTAATGCAAAAGATTGGAAAGAATATGGCAAGTGGTTTTCGGATAAAATTTTAACAGGTACCACAAATTTACCAGAAGAAACAAAAACAAAGATAAAAGCTTTGGTAGGCAACGAAACAGATCCTGTGAAAAAAGCAAAAATTGTTTATCAATTTGTACAGGAAAAATCCAGATATGTAAGCATTAAGGTAGGAATTGGAGGTTGGAAACCAATGTTGGCAAGCGATGTAGACAGATTAGGTTATGGCGATTGCAAAGCATTGTCTAATTATACAAGAGCATTATTAGATGCAGTAGGAGTTCCGTCTTATTATACTGAATTATACGGTGATTCGAATTTGATGGATATCGATGAAGATTTCTTTTCCATACAAGGAAATCACGCTATCTTATGTGTGCCGGATAAAGATAAATATGTTTTTTTAGAATGTACAAGCCAGGATGATCCTTTTGGATATCAGGCAAACTTCACGGATAACAGAAAAGTTATTGTTATTAAGCCTGATGGAGGAGAAATTATAAGAACAAAAATCTATAATCCATTAGAAAATTCGCAATCAAGTAAAGGAAGTTATATAATAGATGATAAAGGACATTTTTCTGGTCAGGTAAATATTATGTCTGAAGGTTCTCAGTATGGTACAAGAGAGCGTGTGCAGAAATTACAGCCAACAGAAAAAGAATCGCATTATAAAGAGTACTGGAATAATATCAATAATTTGAAACTCGGTAAAATTACTTTTACCAATAACAAAGAAAATATTCAATTTACTGAAGATGTACAAATAAGCGCTATTGATTATGGAAAACTCACAGGAAATAAAATAATTTTTACTGTTGATGCTTTTAATCAAAGTTCGGGGAATGTTAAAAGAATTAGAAATAGAAAAAATCCATTCCAGATTCAGCGTGGCTATTTAGATACAGATGAAATCGAGATTAATTTACCAACAAGTTTTGCAATCGAATTTCTTCCTTCAAACTTCGAATTGAAAGGAAAATTTGGTGAATACAAAACTGAAATAATCAAAAAAGAAAATAATAAACTGACTTATAAACGCTCTATATTTATAAATAAAGGCAATTATTCAAATAAAGAATTTGATGAATATCGTCTTTTTATGGAGCAAGTATCAAAAAACGATAACGCCAAAATTATACTAACCAAGAACTAACCAAAATGAAAATTATTAAATTTTTTAGTCTGTTAATTGTGTTACTATTTACTCCAAAAGTAATAGGACAGGAATTTAAACTGGGAAAAGTCTCAATTGCTGAATTAGAGCAGAAAAAGCATCCTAAAGATTCATCGGCAGCTGCCGCCATTTTGTATAAAAAAGGAAAAACCAGAATAGAATTTGATGTGAATTCTGGCTTTGTAAGTGTTACAGAAGTAGAGACAAGGATTAAGATCTATAAAAAAGAAGGTTATAAATGGGCGAACCAAAGTGTTTGGTATCATAATGAGTCTGATTTTAAAGAAAAAGTAGCTTTTAGTGATGCGGTTACTTATAATTTAGTAGATGGTAAGATTGAGAAGATAAAGTTAAAAAGCGATGGAGTTTTTGATGAGGCAGTCGATAAGTTCAGAGGGCAAAAAAAGATCACAATGCCTAATGTCAAAGAAGGCTCTGTTATTGAATTTAGTTATATAATAAGAAGTCCAAGTGCCCGAGTAATAAAAGAGTGGGGTTTTCAGACCAGTATTCCGGTAAATTACTCAGAGTTTGTGACTTATATACCGGAATATTATGTCTTTAATGCGAGGCAGAAAGGATATGTTTTCCCTAAGATCACCAGGGTAAAAAATACCAGAACAATAGTTTTTACAAGTAAAGAACGAGGTGGGATAAATAATCCCCTAACATCATTTACTTCGGATAAATTAAATTATACCGAAACACAGACAACGTATGTAGCTGTAGATTTTCCGGCAATGAAAGACGAAGCCTATGTTAATAATATTGATAATTATTCTTCAAGTATTCAACATGAATTGTCGATGACGAAATTCCCGCAGGCAGAGATGAAAATGTATTCGGTTGATTGGAATGCAGTTGTGAAAACAATTTACGAATACCAGGATTTTGGTCCTGAATTGAACAAGTCCGGATATTTTGAAGAGGATTTAAGAAAGAAATTAGAAGGAAAAAATACAATTGATGAAAAAATACTGGTCGTACTGGATCATGTAAAAACGAATGTAAAGTGGAATGATTATTTTGGATACAACTGTGATAATGGTGTTAAAAAAGCATACAAAGAGAAGACAGGAAATATTGCGGATATCAATTTGATGTTAACTGCTATGCTGCGTTATGCAGGTTTAACTGCAAATCCGGTTTTGGTAAGTACCCGTGCCAACGGAATTTCAATTTTTCCAAATAGAACTGCTTTTAATTATGTTATTGCTGCAGTTGAAACTCCAAATGGTAAGATTTTGTTAGATGCATCTGATAAATTTTCGACTCCAAATGTTTTGCCTTTGAGAACTTTAAATTGGTCTGGTCGATTGATTAGAAAAGACGGAAGTTCTGAAGAAGTAGATTTGATGCCTCAAAAAACTTCAAATGATATTGTTTTCATGAGTTATAGTATTGATGCAGAAGGTAAGGTGACAGGAAAAACCAGAAGGCAATGTACAGATTATAATGCCATGATTACAAGAGAGAATATTAATGGGCTTAAAGAAGAAGAATATTTAGAAAAGCTGGAGAATAGAAATAACAAAATCGAAATAAGCGAATATTCAAGAACAAACGAAAAAGAATTATTGTTGCCTACTATGGAAACATATTCATTTACCGGAAATAATTTATGCGAAGTAATAGGAGGGAAAATATATGTAAGTCCTATGTTATTTTTTACAAATGAACAAAATCCTTTCAAGCAGGATGTCAGAGAATATCCAGTTGATTTTGGATTTCCTTTTATGGATAAATATAGTATAACACTTCAAATTCCTGAGGGTTTTACTGCTGAGGTATTGCCTGCTCCATCAATTATTAATATGGAGGATAATTTAGGAAGTTTTAAGTTTATTATTGCCGCAACCGAAAACATGTTGCAGATTAATATCCAACATCAAATTAATGAAGCTATTGTATCTACAGAACAATACGAAATGCTTAAAGAGTATTATAAAGGAATGATTGCAAAAGAAACTGAAAAAATTGTTTTAAAAAGAATATAGCAGTATTAAAGATTAGGGCTAATTTTGTAAAAAAAATATAACTATGGACTTGAAAAATGCACAACTTGATGTAGATACCTGGATAAAAGAACACGGGGTTCGCTATTTTAATGAGCTTACTAATATGGCACAACTTACAGAAGAAGTAGGTGAGGTTGCCAGAATTATTGCTCGCAGATATGGCGAACAGTCAGAAAAAGAAAGTGATAAGAACAAAGATTTAGGCGAGGAACTGGCTGATGTAGTTTTTGTAGTTTTATGTCTTGCCAACCAAACCGGAATTGATTTACAAGCCGCCTTTGATAAAAAAATGGATTTGAAATCAATTAGAGATAAGGACCGTCATAAAAACAACGATAAATTAAAATAATTGTGAAATATCACTCATAAGTTTTGAATTATGAGTTTTGAATTTTGAATTATGAGTGGGGAGTGGTAAATTGCGTGGCGAATTACGTTTCTAATCATTCATAATTCATAATTTACAATTTATAATTTAAAAAATGAATTTACTACTTCAAACAACTCAACATAATTTACAAGGCCAGATTGCAGTAACAGGATCAAAAAGCGAAACGAATCGTTTATTGTTGCTAAAAGCATTGTTTCCAAATATTACACTTTCTAATACTTCAAACTCTGATGACAGCGAAGTAATGCAAAAAGCCCTGATTGGTAATGACGAAATTGTCGATATTCATCATGCAGGAACAGCAATGCGTTTTTTAACTGCTTATTTTGCTGTAAATGAAGGTCGTGAAGTAGTTATGACAGGTTCAAGCAGAATGCAGGAACGTCCGATTAAAATTTTAGTGGAAGCTTTGGGACAATTGGGAGTTGAAATCTCTTATGAAAAAGAAGAAGGTTATCCGCCAATCAGAATTAAAGGAAAAAAAGTAACGTCTTCAAAAGTTACTTTGGCAGCAAATGTAAGCAGCCAGTATATTTCGGCACTTTTACTTGTAGCTTCAAAATTAGAAAATGGTTTAGAGCTTACTTTAGAAGGAGAAATTACTTCGATTCCGTATATCAAAATGACATTGGCCTTGCTAAAAGATTTAGATATTCAGACTAGTTTTGATGGAAATGTAATCAAAGTATATCCAAAAGCTGAAGTGGTATCAAAAGAAATGGTAGTAGAATCTGACTGGAGTTCAGCATCATACTTTTTTAGTTTGGTAGCTTTGGCCGATACAGCTTCAATAACATTGAGCAGTTACAAAGAAAATAGTTTACAAGGAGATTCAGAATTGGTATCGCTTTATGAAAAATTAGGAGTTCAGACTACTTTTCAGGATAATAAAATGACGTTGGTAAAACAAGAGAATTTTAAATTTGAACCAATAAATTTTGAACTAAATAATACGCCGGACATTGCACAAACAATTGTAGTAACTTGTTTAGGTTTAGGAATTGGTTGTCACTTAACAGGTCTTCATACGTTGAAAATTAAAGAAACTGACAGACTTGAAGCGCTTAGAATTGAATTAACTAAACTTGGAGCTAATATCTCGGTTACAAATGATAGTTTGACTTTGACAGCTTCCGACAATATCAATCATAATGTAAAAATTGCAACTTACAACGATCACCGTATGGCAATGGCATTTGCACCTTTAGCATTAAAAGTGCCAATCATTATCGAAAATGCTGAAGTAGTTTCAAAATCATATCCCGATTTCTGGAATGATCTGAAAGCTTTAGATTTTCAAATTTCACAATTGTAAATAAAAATAATCGCCAAGAATTCACGAATTATTTTTTAATTAATTCGTGAATTCTTGGCGGAAAAATACATAGAAGCCGTCTCAAAACATATAATTTGAGACGGTTTTTTATTTGATGATGTTTTGATTTTTATTGGGTTAATTTTGAGTGGAGGCAAAAATTGCCCTTATGCTGCAATTTTCTTCCTTAAGTTGTGACCTAAAGCCATTAATCCGAACTCTAATTCAACTTTTTGAATTCCTTTTAAAGAAAATCGTCTAAATCCGTTATTATGCTTGAGTTGGGCAAACACAGGCTCTACATCGGCAGAGCGTTGCTTTCTTCTTTGTATTCCTATTTCACTTAGCAG
>NZ_JAMZNK010000036.1 GCF_027980145.1 Flavobacterium azizsancarii
GAGGCTTAAAAACTGGCTGCATAATCATTGATTTTAGTACTTAAATATAAGAAAAATCAATGTGTAAAACAAAAAAAAACTGCCCGAAATTACTTTTCGGACAGCCTCATTGAACAAGGGATTATAATATATTATTGATGTTTTTTTGAAAGCCATTTTCTAACTGGTATATCATATAATTTGAGAAAAACATAAGAAATTATGATGCAGAATATCAAAACTGCTAACGCAACTCCAAGCGAATTTTCTAATTGAATATTGTTATTGGATACCCATGCATAATATACATACAAAATTGGAAAGTGCGTAATGTAGATAGGATAAGATATATCGCCCAGAAAACTGCACAAACGTTTTGATACTGCACTCTTAATACTTCCGCTGGCACCTATATATACAACTAAAGGAAACAATACTATAATCGTAAGCGAATCATAAATACCATTCCACCATAAGTGTTCAGAACCTCCTACTCTTGGGAATGACATAATTGCAACAATAAGAAGACTACTCCATAAAAATGCATTTTTAATGTTTCCGGATTTAAATAATCTTCGAAGCAGTATTCCCGCCAGAAAAGGAAAAGCTAATCTGGTAAATCCAATACGCAATTGCTCAAAATCAAGTGACCAGCCTCCAATAATATCTCCATGCGGACTAAATACGGCTAAATGTATCAACGCAATTGCTGCAATAACAACCAAAATCCACATTATTGTATTTGAAACCTTGCGTAGTATCAGTGCATAAAAAATATTGGCAATATATTCAAAGAACAAAGACCATGCAGGGCCATTTAAAGGATACATTTCTGACCAACCTCTAATATCTAATGACCCAGGTACAGGTATTAGAAACCAACCGAACACCATTACCAAAATAAGTTTC
This sequence comes from Flavobacterium azizsancarii, assembly GCF_027980145.1. Classification (GTDB taxonomy): domain Bacteria; phylum Bacteroidota; class Bacteroidia; order Flavobacteriales; family Flavobacteriaceae; genus Flavobacterium; species Flavobacterium azizsancarii. The sequence continues at coordinate 889 of NZ_JAMZNK010000036.1, forward strand.
CAAAAAGGGGTTCCTTCTATTGCGGGAAACATTGCACCGGCTGCAAAGTAAAAACACACTGCCCCGAGTGTCATCCCTACAATTATCATGGGGTGCAAACGTATGAGTCTTCTTTTTAAAAATCCTGTAAGAGACATTGTATTCCATCTGTCATCATAAGCGTGTGCTATTACAAAACCAGAAAGAAGAAAGAAAAAATCAACTGCAAGATAGCCGTGATTGATAAGCTGTTTAGTATGATCGCCACCTGAGAAAACCTCAAGAATATGAAAGGCAACCACAAGAATAGCGGCTACACCCCGAAGCCCGTCAAGAATCTCATAATGTTTTTTAGAATCCTTGAAAACGGTTCCCTGTGAAGAAATAACTTCCATTTATTTTTTGTTTTTGATTTATATTAATTGAATTATTTTAAACGGAAATTAATTTTAGCTCTAATATCTGCTGATGAAGCTCCAATCAATGCCTGAAAATCTCCAGGTTCTGCTATCCATTGATGTTCTTTGTCATTGAAAAAACTCAAAGCGTCTTTTTCGATCGTGAAAGTGATTGTTTTTTCTTCACCCGCTTTTAGAAAAACTTTATCAAAACCTTTAAGTTCTTTTACAGGTCTTGGTAGTGAAGACTTAATATCAGAAATGTATAACTGAACAACCTCTGCCCCATCACGTTTACCTGTATTTTTTACCTTAACAGAGAAAGAAATTTTATCATCCTGAGTAATATTTATTTTGTCAGCTTTTATGTCGCTATATTGAAATGAAGTATAACTAAGTCCGTATCCAAAAGGGAAAAGTGGTTTTATTTTTTCTTTCTCATGCCATCTGTACCCCACAAAAATACTTTCTTTGTAAGTAACCTCGTCTCCACCAGGATATGAGTTAAAAGCGTGTGCAGCATTATCTTTTAATGCAACGGGAAAAGTAAATGTTAGTTTCCCTGATGGATTGACATCACCTAGCAATACTGCCGCCAAAGCAGTACCAGATTCAGATCCAAGAAACCATCCCTGAACAATAGCCGGAACCTCTTTCTCCCAAGGCATCGCTACAGCATTACCTGAAATATTGATATAAATTAAATTTGGATTGACTTTTGCCAGTGCACTTATTAATTCATTCTGACCATACGGAAGATCGAGTTCTTTTCGATCATTGCCTTCACTGTCCTGAAAATCACTTTTATTAAGACCTCCCATAAACAGTACCACATCAGCTTCTTTTGCTAATTTCAGAGCTTCATTTTTAAGTTCTTCGGCACTTCGGTTTTCTGTAAGGTTTTGTCCGGAAACTACGCCGTTATAATTTCCGCTGGCATCTCCTACATATCCTCTTGCATACGTTATCTGAGCTTCATTGCCAATTCTTGTCTGAAGTCCTTTAAGAGGCGAAATTTCGTATTTGGCTTTAAGCGAAGAGCTTCCTCCTCCTACTGTCATCATCTTGATAGCATTTTCTCCAATAACCGCTATTTTTTTATACTTTTTTATATCCAGAGGCAATATTGCTCCCTTATTTTTCAAAAGTACAATCCCTTCTTCTGCAATACTTCGTGCTGCAGCGGCATGTTCTGGTGTCCCAAAAGATCCCCACGGTCTGTTCCTGTCCATATTAGTCCTGAAGATAAGACGCATTATGTTTCTAATTTTTTCATCAAGTTCTTTAGTACCAACTTCGCCGGACTTTATCAAATCAAGATAAGGTTTTGCCAGATAATAATTATCATAAGCATTACTTGCACCCCATGTAAGACCATCTGTCCAGGTTCCAAATTCCATATCAAGACCATTATAAATAGATTCTTTGGTATTGTGAACACCTCCCCAGTCTGCCACTACAGCGCCATCAAAAGACCACTCTTTTCTAAGGATATCCTGCAACAAAAAATTATTATGACATCCTTGCAATCCTTTGTATTTATTGTATGATCCCATAACTGCCCAAACATCCCCTTCCTGAACGGCTGCTTTAAAAGCCGGAAGATAGATTTCATAAAGTGCACGATCGTCTACAATTACATTTACTCCATGGCGATTGGTTTCCTGATTGTTTAATGCAAAATGCTTCACACAAGCCGCTACTCCATTTGACTGAACCCCACGAATGTAAGGCACAACCATTTGGCCGGCAAGAAAAGGATCTTCGCCCATGTACTCGAAATTTCTTCCGTTTAGAGGGCTGCGATAAATATTAATTCCAGGACCCAGAATTACATTTTTATTTCTGTAACGCGCTTCTTCTCCAAGACTTTTTCCATACAAAAGCGACATATTTCTATTCCAGGTAGCAGATAATGCAGTAAGAGCCGGAAAAGCAATACAAGAATCATTAGTCCATTCTGCCTGCTGCCATTCATCCCATTTTACTTCAGGACGAATTCCGTGAGGGCCATCAGTCATCCAGTTCTCCGGAATTCCTAGACGAGGTACTCCGGGAGAACTAAATTTAGATTGTGCATGCACCATAGCGATTTTTTCTTCTAATGTCATCTTCGAAAGCGCATCTTCAATACGCTGTTCTACAGGTTTTGAATCGTCAAGATATATTGGTAATGCCTTCTGGGCCGTGACATTCAAAACGGACAGCATTATAAAAGCAGTAAATAATTTATATAACATAGTTTTTTTAGTTTTCGGATTGTGGTTTTTTATTTTAAAGTAATCGAAGCAGTTTGTACATCATTACTGCTGGTTCCTATCATGATTTGAAACTCACCAGGTTCGCTTACAAAGTCAAGTGCGCTGTTATAGAATTTAAGCATCTCCTGAGTGATTATAAACTTTACTGTTTTTGACTCTCCGGCTTTAAGAAAAATTTTATCAAATCCTTTAAGTTCTTTTACCGGTCTTGAGATACTAGCTTCCATATCTCTTATGTAAAGCTGTACAGTTTCTGCTCCATCCTTTACTCCGGTGTTTTTTACATTTACTGAAGCTGTAAGTGTTCCGTCAGCGCTCATTTCAGTTGCGCTCAACGTTATGGGACTGTATTGAAATGTAGTATAACTTAATCCGAAACCAAATGGATACAAGGGAGCATTCTTTTCGTCCATATAATTGCTTCTAAATTTCTCAAAGCCCTTATCAGATGCTGGTCTTCCAGTATTTAAATGATTATAATAAAGTGGTATTTGAGCCACACTTCTTGGGAAAGTCGATACCAATTTTCCGCTCGGGTTTACACCTCCAAAAAGCACATCACCTATCGCTTTGGCCGATTCGCTTCCGCCAAACCATACATTCAAAATTGCAGGCACATTTTCCTGTTCCCAAACAAGTGTCATAGGTCTTCCGGCAAATAAAACCAGTACTACCGGTTTTCCTGTCGCTAAAAGTTTCTCCAAAACTCTTTTTTGTACGGCTGGAATTCCAATATCTGTGCGGCTGCTTGATTCTCCGCTCATTTCAGACGACTCACCCATTGCCGCTATAATTACATCTGCTTTTGAAGCCGCATTAAGCGCCTCCGCAATAAGCTCGTCTTCTGTTCTGTTATCCCACGGAATGTCTCTGCCAAACATTGTGGCATCTTTTTGCATTCCCTTATCACTTAATAGATTAGAACCTTTCGCGTATAAAACAGTAGCTTTATTACCCACGGTCTCGCGCAATCCTTCAACCAGACTAAGCGGTTGATCAAGTTTCGCGGCAACACTCCATGTACCTACCATATTTGACTTTGTGTCTGCCATAGGTCCAACTACTGCAATTGTTTTTGCTTTGGATAAAGGCAGAATATTTCCTTGATTTTTTAAAAGAACAAAACTTTCAGAAGCCGTTTTACGCGCTGCAGCTCTATTTTCATTGGTATATATTTCTTTCTGCGCTCTTTTAGTATCACAAAACTTATAAGGATCTTTAAATAATCCCAATTTATACTTGGCTTCAAGAACACGTTTGCAGGCCTGATCTATTTTTGCAACATCAACGTTTCCTTCTTTTATTGAAGCAGGAAGTGTATTTAAGAATCCTTCTGAAACCATATCCATATCCAGTCCTGCATTGAGTGCAGCAGCTGATACATTTTTTAAATTGCCAAGTCCGTGATTCACAATCTCACCTACTCCCCCATAATCAGCTACTGTAAACCCATCAAAACCCCATTGAGTACGAAGTACATCGGTCAACAGCCATTTATTGGCATGGGCAGGAACTGCATCTACAACATTAAAAGAAGCCATAACGCTTGCCACTCCTTGCTCTACTGCAGCTTTATAGGGATAAAAATATTCGTTATACATACGAATATGACTCATGTCTGCAGTGTTGTAATCTCTTCCTGCTTCTCCCGCTCCATACAATGCAAAATGTTTAACGCAGGCCAGAATATTAAATTTTTCTGAAAATGTATTATCCTTTCCCTGATATCCTCTGATCATTGCCTTTGCAATTTGTCCGCCTAAATACGGATCTTCACCGCTTCCTTCAGAAACACGTCCCCATCTTGGATCTCTGGCAATATCAACCATAGTGCTAAATGTCCAGCTAATACCATCGGCACTGGCTTCTTTGGCAGCAATTCTTGCCGATTCCTCTATAATTTTCATATCCCAGGTACAAGCCAATCCAAGAGGAATTGGAAAAACGGTTTCGTAACCATGAATTACATCCATACCAAAAAGTAACGGTATTTTCATTCTGCTTTCTTCAACAGCAATTTTCTGAATTTCTTTGATTTTCTTAACTCCCTTGATATTGAACATTCCTCCTACAAGACCTTTACGAATCTTTGCTGCAATATTAGTATTGCTGCCCAATCCTGTTATTATATCTCCCTCACTAGGCAGGTTCATTTGTCCTATTTTTTCTTCTAAGGTCATCCGGTTCATCAATTCGCTGACGAATGCCTCCATTTTTTGATCTTTTTGCTGCTGGGCATTCATTTGAAATGCTGCTGCCAGAAACAACACTGCTGCTAATTTTTTTTTCATATCTATTTATAATTTATCGACTTCAGGTTTATTTTTAATAGTAATAAACCTTGATGTTGTAAAACTATAACGATATAGTATGCATGCGGCATTGTAAAATAAAAATGTAGAAATCAAAAACACACAAAACACTCATTATCAACAAACTAAACAATGTATCACGTTTTAAAAAGTAGTCGCCACGCCTTAAAAATGTAGTTGAAAAAAGAAAAAAAACACGGTCAAAATACTACATCATTCCCTATACAGGTTTATACTTAGATTTTGTTAAGTATTGAAAAGACAGGAATGTCGCGAGATAAAGATTGGTCTTAAAGCCCGTGCGACCTGCTGCCTGTTTTCTCAAGTCTTTTAGTGAACTCTTCTTTCGAATAGCTCGTTTTATTGCGAATTTTAGTTCGGTAATTATAAATAGTACTCATCGAAAGCCTTAAAAAGGAAGCAATTTTATCGCTGTCTTTAATACCGAGTCTTTCAAGAGCAAAAATGCGGAGTTCTGTAGTAAGTATTTCTCCTTCTTTAAGTGTAATTTTCTCTCCGTCTGCAAGGAGTGCATTAAAATCTATGGTAAATTCAGGATAAAGCTTAATAAAAACACTGTCAAATTTTTGATACAATTCAAGAAGTTCCTGATCTATTGCATCATTTGATTTTAAAATATTAGTCAAATCAACAAATTGCCTGCTAACAGCTTTTTTATAAAGTTTACGTCTGTAATCTTCCATTTTGTTAATATAAGACGAGCAGATATCAAAAAACTGTGCTATATATTCTTCTTTTATATTATTCGATTCATTGAGCTGCTCATTGAATACTTTGAGTTGCTCATTTGCAGCCTGAAATTCAGAATTAAGATCCTGAAGTTCTTGTGCCGAGTCTGAAAGTGCTTTTTTTACTCTCGACAAACGTCTCATCTGACGGTAGATGTAAAAAATTAAACAAATTAAAAAAACACTAAGAACGCTTACAGAGGCAATATAAATTTGAAGCTGCTTTTTATTTTTCTCTGCTTTTTTCTGATATGCCGCATTAATAATCGAATAAAACTCTGACATCATTAGTGTCCTAAATTTTACATTGCAGAATACTGCATCTTCAAGAGCTGATTTTGCATACTTATAAGCCAGATCAATTTTGCCATTGTAGTAATTGTATATCGCAAGATTCTGGATCGCTCCCTGATCTTTTGTTGCTGTTTCTATATCTGTTATTGCTGCCAGCGTATAATAATCGATTCCTTCTGCGTATTGTTTATTGCGCATACTGATATTGCCCAGAATATAGGCGCACATTGCATACTGTGATTTTTTAAGGTCCTGAGAATAAAACAATTCTTCCAGATTCTGTTTGGCTGCACTATAATCCTGTTTATTAATTGAACGCAGGGCTAAATTTACTTTGTATTCTGAAGATTGAGAATCTAAAACAGAGAGTAATGAATCTCTATAAACATCTATTTGTTTAGTGTAGTATTTACTGGGATTATTAGTAGCGTATTGCTCAAAAAATTCAATATAAAATTCGAAATAAGTCTTTTTTTGCTCCTTTGAAAGCGTTCTGGTTTGAATTGATTTAAGCAGTTTCTCAGATTCTAAAAAACGTCCGCTTGCAGAATATACATTGGCTAATTGCAGGACAGTATTTGTCCTGAAATCTGCTTCATTAAAGGAATCGGAGAGCTTTACATTTTTCATAACAAAATATAAAGCAGAATCAATTTTATATTTCCGGTATTCCGTGTACAATTTTTGATTCAGCAAATACTGATTCTCGAGTGAATTGTTTTCTTTTAGAGCTTTTCTTAATTTCGATGTTCTTTTGTCTTTAAGGGCAGAATAATCCGCTTTATGCTGTATGGCAAAGTGAAGTTTAAGACGTAATGAATCGTTTACATTTCCAAAACAAAGAGTGACAAATAAAATTAATAAAATGGAGATTATACTTTTCTTAAACAAAACCTTTGATTTAAATTATGATACTCCAAACTTTTTTTGGATTCATGCAAATATATGCAAATTCGCATTTTATTTGAATTATTTATTTTATATAACGACTAAAAAAAATAGCTGGTATATACAGTCAAAAAAACTTCGGTTTAGAAAGTTCTGCCTATAACCAAAAAAAAAGAGATGCTGATTAGATTGCATCTCTTTTTCAATTGTTTTTTATTTAAATTTTATCTTTTTAAATCAAACCTGTCCAGATTCATTACTTTGTACCAAACGGCCACAAAGTCATTTATAAATTTTTCATGTGAGTCCGTACTTGCATATACTTCGGCAATTGCTCTTAATTCTGCATTAGAACCAAAAACAAGATCTGCTCTTGTTGCTATCCATTTAGGCTGACCTGTTTTGCGATCGTTTCCTGTATAAAGTTCTTTATCATTTGAAACTGCCTGCCACTGGGTACTCATATCAAGAAGATTTACAAAAAAATCGTTTGTCAGCTGCCCGGGACGATGTGTAAAAACACCATTTTTGGTACCATCAGTATTAATGTCCAACACACGAAGACCGCCTAAAAGCACTGTTAATTCTGGTGCGGTTAAGGTTAGTAAATTAGCTTTATCAATCAATAGTTCCTCTGTAGTTACTGTAGATTTTGTTTTTCGAAAGTTACGGAATCCATCTGCTTTTGGCTCAAGATATCCAAAAGATTCTATATCGGTTTGTTGTGCAGAAGCATCCATACGCCCCTGAGAGAATGGCACTTTAACGCTAAAACCTGCAGCTTTTATTGCTTTCTCTACCCCAACCGTACCTGCTAAAACTATTGTATCTGCAAGTGATACTTTTTTTCCGGTACTCTGTGTATTATTAAATTCATTCTGAAGATTTTCCAGTTTTTCCAGAACTTGTTTCAGCTGTGCAGGATTATTCACTTCCCAGTCTTTTTGCGGAGCTAGTCTGATACGCGCACCATTTGCGCCACCACGCTTATCAGATCCTCTAAAAGTCGAAGCCGAAGCCCACGCCGTTGCAACTAATTGTGAAATACTTAAGCCTGAATTTTCTATTTTTTCTTTTAATTGATTGATGTCATTTTCCTCTATTAAAGAATGATTTACTTCAGGAATCGGATCCTGCCATAAAAGTTCTTCCTGAGGAACATCAGGTCCTAAATAACGGGAAACCGGTCCCATATCACGATGTGTCAGTTTAAACCATGCACGAGAAAAAGCATCTGCGAACTCGTCAGGATTTTCAAAAAATCGGCGTGATATTTTCTCGTACGCAGGATCTAATCGTAAAGATAAATCTGTGGTAAGCATCGTTGGTAAATGCTTTTTAGCAGGATCAAAAGCATCCGGAATAATAGGTTCAGCGTTTTTAGCTACCCATTGATGAGCACCGGCAGGACTTTTTGAAAGTTCCCATTCAAAACCAAATAAATTTTCGAAAAAGTTATTGCTCCACTGTGTTGGTGTTTTGGTCCAGATCACTTCAAGTCCGCTGGTAATAGCATCAGGACCTTTACCGGAACCAAAACTATTTTTCCAGCCAAATCCCTGATCTTCGAGGTCTGCCGCTTCAGGTTCTTTACCTACATGCTCAGAAGGGGCTGCACCATGAGTTTTACCAAAGGTATGTCCTCCTGCAATTAAGGCTACAGTTTCTTCATCATCCATTGCCATTCGTCCAAAAGTATCTCTAATGTCTTTAGCTGCTGCGATAGGATCCGGATTACCATCAGGACCTTCAGGATTTACATAAATAAGTCCCATTTGTACGGCTGCCAAAGGTTTTTCTAAGTTTCTGGAATGAATATGACCATCGGCATCGTCATCAGATGAAACCACACCGTGATCCTTCGGTACACCTTCTGAACCATCTTTGTAACGCTCATCTCCTCCCAGCCATGTGGTTTCAGATCCCCAATAAACTGATTCATCCGGTTCCCACACATCAGCACGTCCTCCAGCAAAACCAAATGTTTTGAACCCCATCGATTCTAAGGCAATATTTCCTGTCAATATCATTAAATCTGCCCATGAAATTTTTCGCCCATACTTTTGTTTAATAGGCCACAACAATCTGCGGGCTTTATCAAGGCTTACATTGTCCGGCCAGCTGTTAAGAGGGGCGAAACGCTGTTGTCCTGCGCCTGCACCACCGCGACCATCTTCAACGCGGTATGTTCCTGCGCTGTGCCATGCCATTCTGATAAAAAGACCTCCGTAATGACCAAAATCTGCAGGCCACCAATCTTGCGAATCTGTCATAAGCTCGTGCAAATCTTTCTTTACTGCTTCGAGATCAAGACTCTTAAAAGCTTCGGCATAATTAAAGTCCTTATCCATTGGATTTGATAAGGCTGAATTCTGTCTCAGTATATTTACCCTGAGTTGCTTTGGCCACCAGTCATTGTTTTTTGTACCTCTCGCGGCTTGATTGTCCATGCTGCCATTATGAAAAGGGCATTTGCTGATGTCGTTCGATTTATCCTCCATAATTCAAAATTTTAATTTGATACTAATTTACAAACTAAATGAAAAGATTGTTATCAGTATACATAATAATTATTTGTTCTTTGATAGTTAAAATCTATTCAACAGAAATTCAGAATAAAAAAGCGAAGTAAAATTACCTCGCTTTAATTTAAATTTCATCCTGATTATTTGTAAAAATTAGGTATCGGATTTAATGTAAGATTCTGTCTTTGATGCCAATAAGGATAAATTGGATTAACTTCACTTGCTTCATCGAGCCTCTTGATTTGATCAAGACTAAGATTCCAGCCTATAGCACCAAGATTTTGTCTTAACTGTTCCTCGTTTCTTGCTCCTATTATTATCGTCGATACAGTAGGGCGCTGCAAAAGCCAATTTAAAGCTACTTGCGATATTGATTTTCCAGTCTCGCCGGCAATAACTTCTAAAGCATCCGTAATTTTAAAAAGATGTTCTTTCTCTATTCCTGATTCTGGTACGGGACTTCCTCCTCCTGCGACACGACCTGTATTGGGCCAGTCTTTTGTTCTGCTAAATTTACCGCCCAGTCTCCCTCCTGCTAACGGACTCCAGATAGTACCTCCCACTTTTTGATCTAATCCCAATGGCATTAACTCCCATTCATACTCACGATTAACAAGCGAATAATATACCTGATGGCCTATATAACGATTCCAGCCATACTTTTCAGATAATGCCTGAGATTTCATTAAATGCCATCCTGAAAAATTGGAAGCTGCTATATAACGTACTTTTCCACTTTGAACCAGATCGTCTAATGTGCGTAAAGTTTCATCAACAGGTGTATTTCCATCAAAACCATGCATATGGTAAATATCAATATAATCTGTACCCAGCCTTTTAAGACTGCCTTCTATTTGTTTTAATAAATGATACCTGGATGATCCCTGATTGTTAGGTCCCTGGCCAAATGTGAATGTAGCTTTTGTTGATATCAGCAATTGATCTCTTTGGTGATCTGCAATTGCTTTGCCTAATACCTCTTCTGCCAAACCATCTGAATAAATATCTGCCGTATCAAAGAGATTAACTCCTGACTCTAAACATATATTTACAAGTTTCTTAGCTTCCTCAACCTGAGTACTGCCCCATTCCTTAAAAAAATCATTTCCTCCGCCAAAGGTGGCTGTACCAAAACTCAATACAGGAACTTGTAATCCTGAATCGCCCAATTGTCTATATTCCATAATTTTATTTTTTATTAGTGTTTTTTTTAAAGGCATTCATTAATCTATTCCAAATTATTTTTAAAACCATACCTACTGCAAAGCATTATAAAATCTTTTCTAATTTTCCTGACCTCAGAAATAATAAATAGCCTATTCTCAGCATAAGCTTAGTTTATTATGACAAAGTTCTTCATTTAAATTAAATATTTTCTTGTAAATTTCCATCAAATACTTGTAAATTTCCATCACAAAATGATTGCGACAATTTGATACATTAGTTATTGACGAATTGGAAGAAAATAAATTACCTTAGAACAAATTGCTCAAGTAGTTGGTTTTACGGATGAAAGTCATTTGTCTAATTATTAAAAAAAGAAAATCACTCCAAATCTGTATAGAAAGAAAACTAATAATGAAGTTTTAATATCTGAGACTAATACTGTTCTTAATTTATAAAAAATAGACTTAAAATTGATCACAATTATTACTGGGATAGTTCTGCTTCGGTATGTAAAGCTATTGATCAGGATGACAAATTTTAAGATTATTTTTGATGACCATAATGCACAGGAATTTTTGATCCAGAAGTCTGCAATAAACTGGACTATAGCCAGACCTGTTGGCTTAAACGAAAATGAAACTTTAGGAAAATTAGACATTACCTATGACCACAAACTAAGACCGTGCCGGATGAGCCGTAAACTACTTGCTAAATTTTTTATTGATAATTTATATACTGAAACTTATAATCGAAAAATGCCAATGTTAGCTGAAAAATGATAAATAAAATTATACTTCAGCAACTAATAATTGTAAGTAAACTAAATATTCACTTTGAAAAAAATATGTTCTTAATAAAATAATTATCTTCATAAATTGACTTGAAAACATACCAATATTAAGTAGGTAACAACTCAAACTTCATTCTTCAATAAAAAAAAGAGGGACTGAAAGTCCCTCGCAAAACAAACCCCTGCACTTTTAGTGCAAAGCGATTAGTATATCAAATGTTGGCTTCCTGATGCAAATTATATGAAGAACCGCTATTTGTTGTCAAATTCTCTGCGGTTGTAAAAAGAATCATCATCACTATAATAAACAGAGTTAGGATCGTTTTCAGGATAATAAGACTTCATTACTCTTCTTTCATACTCCCTGTTAAAATTGTATTCCCTGTTATATCTGCTTGTGTTTCTAAATGTATCATATCCTATGTTGCTAGCCATAACAATTTTTGTGTCTTTATTGATATTAACCGATCCAATAGGTATTATAACATGGTTGTCGCCGTCTTTGTAGGTAAACTCCTTTTCGTTCTCGCTCGCTATAGCATTATGAACTTCATTACGGCTATCTTCAATTAATGCTTTATCTACTTTCACATCTAGATATACAACACGCTTCATATCTTTATTAACCCAAAGATTATCAATTGTGCCTATAGTGCGGTTGTCAGCGTCTACTATTTTCCATCCTCGTACATCAGGATAGTTCGAAGCAATTTTATAATCAGAAAGTTCATCCAATCTGTATAAATTTTTATCTTTATTTTCCATAAATATTTTTTTAGTATTAAAAATTATTTTTCGCTAGTCTGGCTGCAGGATACTTTTACTTTTTAAGTCTACCTTGTTTTATCATGGAAAACAAATTCACGAAATACCTTTATAAACCAATGTCAAAAAAATGTAGAGGATAATTATAACAAAGTTTATTTCGTGAAGAAAAAGCTGTTTTCATCGCTGCATTTCTTCTAGTTAATTTGTCGTATTGTCTGTACTTGTAGTATTTTCAATTTCTACACTGTTATCACTTTGCGTCACGTTATCTTTCAAAAAGATGTAGTATATAAGTGCTGCGATCAACAGGACTGCTACAATCCATGGCCATACTGGCTTCTTTTTCTCAATTTTAATTTCTGCCATAACTCATTTTTTTTTTTGATTATATAAATAGTTTTAATATCCTATTAAAGATACAAATGAGTTGAGTTTAAGAAATATTTAATTTCAGCAGGATGTTACACAATTCCCAGTAGATGAATCTGAAAGGCAACTTTAATGTTTTAATCATGAACAGAAAAGCCCATTTCTTAACGAAATGGGCTTTTTTATATTTTCAATCCACTATATCTTCCATTATCTTAAATATTCAAAATATTCATTCTGTATACAAATTAGTTAAAGGACTGTCGAAACTCCAACGGAGACTGATTGGTTTTTATTTTAAATAGTTTGCTGAAAGATTGTGGATGTTCAAAACCAAAACTCGAAAACTATTGTATTATATAAAAATCTATCTTTTTCAACTCAGAAACTAAAGCATAAATGATAATTAGCTTTATTCGATTTTATAATCTTTCAAAATAATTTTAATACCCTCTTGGTAGGTTGTTACCCTGAAGTCAGGAAATCGTTTTTTAAATTTAGAGGAATCAAAAATATTGTCAATCGCATATCGTGGCAATAATTCCAAAGTTTCTTTGACGAAAGGATTGAAAACCGCTGCAATTTTTAAAATGAATGCGCCTAATTTACCGTAACTGATTTTTCGTCCTAATTGTTTGGATATTTCTTCCATAAATTCTTTGAATGTTAATCGGTCATCATCACATGGTAAATGCCATGTCTGTGAATAAGCATTATCCGTATTACCAATTTGGGCCATTGCCCTACTGGCATCAGGAGTAAAAATTAAGGTTCTCTTTACATTGTCATTCAGCAAAAATTTTGGTTTTTTATGCTTTTGCAAATTTCCAAATACAAGATCATTTGTAATTCCCTTAGTTTTGCCCGGTCCATAAAATTCAGGTGCCCGACAAATAACAGCGTTAATTTCCTTTTTCTCAATAGCATCTAATAACAATTCAGCAGCTATTTTTTTTGCCATTCCTTTTTTACCGCCAGGTTCCAAAGGAGTGTTTTCGTTTTGAATTTTACTCCCTTGCGGATAAGCGTAGGTATTGTCAAAATAAACAAGTTTACATCCATGTTCTTTACAGCCCAAAATTACATTGGTCATTATAACAGGCCATTGCCTGAGCCATAATTCAGACTCATATGGCAGGCCTACAGTAAGGTAAGCAATATCAGTATCTGCCAGCGCAGCGTTTACACTTTGCGGATCCAGCAAATCACATTTGAATAAAATATCTTCTTCATGAACTTTCTTTGGGTTTCGTCCAACGAGCTTTATTTTATTGGTATAGTTAAGGCGTAATACTTTAGCCAGTTCTTCTCCAATTATTCCGTTTGCCCCTAATATTGTCTGCATTTTTTTATATAAATTTAATGAAATCTACGGTAAATAAAAATCGTATCTCTATTACTTTCGTTCTTCTCTATATCGATATTACAAAAGCTTTTAATTCAGACATTTTGCCTTCTCGAAAATGCCAGACATCGCAATATGAATAGTGAGTCTCATTTCCGTTTTCGTCTTTCAGGGAGATTTTGCCGACTGCCGTAACGAAATCATTTTCAGCTATTAAATTTTCGACTATGAATTGTGGGGGCTCTAAATATTCTTTTGCCATATACTCTCTAACAGCTTCCTTTCCTTTCAGGGTTTTATCACCTACAAAAGTCCAATGCGTGTCGTCAGTGCAAAAAGACAAAAAGCCCTCATTATTTCCTGCAGTAAGCGCTTTATTTGCCATTTCCAGTATTGCTTTATTATTCAAATCCATATACTGTTTTTTAATTGTTTGTTTTATTGTCACTTTCAAATTTAATAATTTAATTTTGACATTACTAATCAAATTCTAATCTAAGAATGGATTTCAATTGACTTTTTTCTTAGAAATACTTGACACTTTTTCTACATTTATCCATCATTATTTTGAATAAATATTTATTGGAAGGTGGCGAAAAAACAATTGCTTTAGCCCCTGAAGATATAGATTCCTGAATATTTAATATACTTGTGCCACCTGTTGCCATAACAGGAAAGGCAGGGAAAAGTACGTAATTATAAAAAGCAAAAAGCACATTCCTTACGAAATGTGCTTTTTTTTAATGTCATGGCTTTAAGTATTTATTTTGAAAAAAATTAACGCCAGCCCAACTCTGGTGCAATATATTTTAGTATGGTCGATAGTATATGAACATTGTACTCAACGCCTAATGTGTTGGGTATTGTAAGCAACAATGTATCCGCTTCCTGAATAGCTTCATCCTGAGCCAGCTCAGCAATTAGTTTATCCGGCTCAGCTGCATAACTCTTTCCGAAGATTGCGCGTTTATCACTTTCTATATTACCAAAACTATCAGACCCTTTTCCTTGATTTCCAAAGTAGTATTTGTCCTGATCGTTGACAAGTGCAAAAATCGAACGGCTTACTGAAACTCGAGGTTCATGTTTATGTCCTGCTTTTTTCCAGGCTTCTTTATATATCCTGATCTGTTCTGCTTGTTGAATATGGAAAGGTTTCCCGTTTTCGTCATACTTTAGGGTAGAACTTTGCAGGTGCATCCCGTTTTCGGCAGCCCAGATAGCCGTAGCATTAGATGCGGCTCCCCACCAGATACGATCTCTTAATCCTTCTGAGTGCGGTTCAAGACGCAATAAACCGGGCGGATTGGGAAACATTGGATTAGGATTTGGCTGTGCAAATCCTACACCGTTAAGTTTGTCTAAAAACTCTAAAGCTTTTTTTCGCCCCATATCGGCATCTGTTTCGCCTTCATCAGGTTGGTAACCAAAAGCACGCCATCCATCAACAACCTGCTCCGGTGATCCCCTGCTAATTCCTAATTGCAAACGTCCTCCTGAAATTAAGTCAGCAGCACCGGCATCCTCAACCATATACAGAGGGTTTTCATACCGCATATCGATAACGCCTGTACCAATTTCTATTTTACTTGTCTTAGCGCCGATAGCCGAAAGTAAAGGAAAAGGTGATGCTAATTGTTTTGCAAAATGATGTACCCTGAAATAAGCACCATCCACACCAATTTCTTCTGCGGCAACAGCTAAATCTATAGACTGAAGCAGTGTATCACTTGCCGTACGGGCTTTATAGGAAGGATGATCTGCCCAATGCCCAAACGATAAAAATCCTATTTTCTTCATAGATAGCATGATTATTATTTACTAATTCAAATATACGCATCATTATTGAGTTTTGTAACTAGTGCGACAGATTTTGCAGTCGTCGGTAATCTGTAGGTGAGATAGAAGAATGTTTCTTGAAAAAGCGTCCAAAGGCAGAAACGGAGTTAAAACGCAATCGATAAGCAATATCACTGATATTAATTGCAGGATTACCTAGTAAAACGACTGCTTCTTTTAGCAAATGGGCATCAATAATTTGATGAGGCGTTTTATCAACAGCCTTTTTTACAATATGAATGAGGTATTTATTTGAGATATGCAGTTTTTGTGCATAATAATTTACGCCTTTATGCTGGCTAATATTATTCATAACGAGATCAAGAAACTGAAAATAAATTTCCTTTGGATTGTTTAAAACCAAAACGTTATCCTCTTTTTCCTCAGGTAAAAATTCAGCTGTTTCTAATAGCAGGTTGAATATTATAGTCCTGATGATTTCATCCTTGAATTTGAGCGTTGCTTTAATTTTGTTTTCAAGATATTTCATCAGCTTAAACAGCCTTTTAGCTTCTTGTTCCCTGAGGCACATTATCTCATATGACTTATCCTTAAAAAAAGTAAGTCTTTCGATGATAAACGGATCTGATAAATTTTTAAGAAGAAACTCTTTTTCAAAAAAGAGCAATTTCATTCGAAAGTCTTCACTATTATTTTGAAAAGCAATAATGGTTGCCGGCCTTGCAAGTAATAAACTAAATTGACGAATATAATGCTGTTGCCCGTCAATTACAATCGTAATATCACCTTCGAGACAAAGACATAATGAGTAATAATCCATCCGAAAAGGTTTCTGAGGATATTCTAATTGCTTTTTACCGGAAGAAACATAATAAGGCAAACAGTTGTCGACCTCAAAGTAAGCCAGTGTGTCGCTTATTTTATCGTAAAGTTTATCTTCCTGCATAAATGTTACTTCAAATTGTTTTGGAAAACTAATTTTAGCATAAAAATAAGCAATTATGGATTATGATGCTCTATAAATTACCATCAATTTTAAATCAGACTACAGTTTAAATAATATAAAAATGACACCAAAACAAAGAGTTGAGGTGTCATTTTTTTTAGAATATTATCCTGTAAAAAGTAGATGGATCCTGTTTAGATTTTAGTCTCTAATTCCACCTATCCAGTGTTTCAATTTATTAAGTTGTTCTGTAAAGAAAGACTCATGATCCTGCGAATCTTCGTTTTCGACAAGCAGATGTTCGTAGTACGTTCCTTTTAGAAATTTTCTTAAAAGCCCCTCTCCTACTATTGGCTCATAATCGTTTAGTGATTGTGCAGCTTTAAGTAAGTGGCGAATATCATATTGTAACGGATTAATATCGGGTACTTGTTTGTTTAAATTCAACAACTCATAAACCGCTATTCTGGCAGTTCTCA
Source organism: Flavobacterium azizsancarii (assembly GCF_027980145.1). Taxonomy (GTDB): domain Bacteria; phylum Bacteroidota; class Bacteroidia; order Flavobacteriales; family Flavobacteriaceae; genus Flavobacterium; species Flavobacterium azizsancarii. Next base: position 17,959 of record NZ_JAMZNK010000036.1, read on the forward strand.
CTGAACTTTCCATCGTAAAAACAATATCATTATTGGTTTCTACAAATTGTCCCACTAAACCTAGATTTTTACAGCCTTCAGGAACAACTTGCGGACGATCGCCTTTTGCTCTTGGCATAAACATAGAAGTGATATACGGCATAAAGGAACTGCGGACGATTGTATTTTCTACAATATTATCGAGTTGGTCAATAATTCCTAAATGATGTGCTAATTCTGTCAAAAGCTCATTACCTGTACATTCCGGCATTGTTTTTTTGACATAATCACCTTCTTTATCCATAAAAAGGGCATAAATCCAAATCACTAAAATATCATCCGGCTGATCCGGGAAATGTGGTTGTCTGTTACAGGTAAAGCTCATTAACCAGTTTGAATCACTAATCGTAACAATTCCTCCTGTTGCAGTCTTGCCTGAGTAAGGATCGTTTACACATAACTCTTTTACTTTCTCTGTAAAAGCTGAAGGTTTGCAGGTAAGTGTAGCAGATTCCCAGGAAGATTTTTCGATATTGCCACAGAATTTTTTAGGTTTTCCAAAAACAGGTGATTTAGCAGCCAGGTTTTTCCACAGTTTCCATCCGGCACTTTGTCCGCTATTATTTTTATCTAATTTAATAGCCGGTGCAGTTACATTATCACCATAAAAAGTATCCTCCGTCATTGAGCCTGTTGTAGCAATTACGTAATTTTCTTTGCCTACAGGAATTCTTTCTTCTTTACCGTCTCTTTCTATAATGATAGCTTCGACAACTTTGCCATTGACATCACTATGAATATCTAAATCTTTTACGAGCGTATTAAGGTCAATTTGTACCCCTTTGCTTTGTAAAAACTTTCTAAGAGGCGTAACAAATGTATCGTATTGATTGTATTTAGGGAAAACCAGACACGAAAGGTCTTTCATTCCATCTATAGCATGTAGGAAACGGTGCATATATAATTTACATTCTAATAAACTGTGCCAGTTTTCGAAGGCAAACATCGTACGCCAGAAAAACCAAAAGTTACTTTCAAGAAAAGATTTGCTAAAATAGTCTTCGATAGTAATATCATCAAGATCTTCTTTCTTTTTAAGCAAAAGCTTAATGATAGCAAGCTGATCTTTTTTATCCAGTCCAAATTTACTAAAATCCTTAATCTCACCTTTCTTATGAATTAGTCTGGCTTTTGAGTAATTAGGATCATTATCATTTACCAGACGATATTCGTCTAATACGCTATAAGGAGCCGGCAGTTCCAGAGCGGGAATATCCTGAAATATATCCCAAAGATTTTCATATGTCATATCCATCTCACGGCCACCACGAATAATGTAACCATCGGTCGTATTTCCGGCACCGTCCAGGGATCCGCCATCAACGTGCAGCTGATCCAGAAAAATAATATTCTCGCCCGGAACATGAGCGTCACGAATAAAATAATAGGCTGCAGCCATTCCTGCGATACCACTGCCTACAATATAAATTTTGCTGTCTTTGTACGATTTTGTTGGAATCGCTTTATTGCGCTGATAATTCCCTATTTGATCTGAAAAAGGCATTGTTTTTTCAGGTGTATTAATTTGAATCTCTTTACTGGAGTCAGGTTGATGGTTCACATTTCCATACTCTTTTGAAGCCTTTAATATTTTTTCGAATTTTGAAGTGGTAGAACTCATAACTAATCTATTTTTTGATTTACTCAAAGTTAAGAGTACCTGTAGGATAATCTGCATCCCTAAATTCATTATTGCTATCCCTAAATTCCGTTTTTCTTGCGCGTATAAATAACTGTAACTTTAGAGTATGTGTGTTTTGAAGAACCGAAATGCCATATTCCTAACTTAAAAAAACTACCCTATAAATGTTGATTTGGCTAAAGCCTTATTATTCCAGTTATTAAATACGCTCACCTAAAGCAGGAGGCTGGTCAATACTAAAAACTTGACAACTTTAGGCAATTGTTTTTATCGTAATAACTATTTACTTTTCGTAATTTGCCCTTATAAAAAATTGCAGTTATTCTAATAGAAGATAATACATGAAAAACATATTTATAGTAGTCAATTTAGTACTGGTGGGTTTTTTATTTCAAACGTCTTGTATGGCTCAGACATCAAAAAAGTCAAGATTCAAAGCCTTGGTTTTGTATGAGAACGGCGGACATCATTTGCCTTTTACAACCGCTGCGAAACCGTGGCTCAATAAACTGGCAATTGACAGCAGTTTTACCATTGATTATATCGAGAATACTAAAACAATTAATGAGGCTCTTTTAAAAAAATATCAGGTTTTTATACAATTAGATTACCCGCCATATACCTGGAGCGAGGAATCTATGAAGGCTTTTCAGAAATATATGAATGATGGTAAAGGCGGATGGATTGGGCTGCACCACGCGACTTTACTTGGTGAGTTTGACGGATATCCAATGTGGCAATGGTTCTCTGATTTTATGGGCGGGATACAATTTAAGGATTACATTCCGGCTTTTGCCAATGCCAAAGTAAATATTGAAGACACGTCGCATCCTATAATGAAAGGTGTTCCTGCCAGTTTTTTTGTAAAAAAGGAAGAATGGTATACTTATAATAAAAGTCCCAGACAAAATGTTCATGTAATGGCTTCAGTAGATGAAGCTACTTATGAACCTGCTTCAGAAATAAAAATGGGCGATCATCCCGTGATTTGGACCAATCCTCATTTTGCTGCCCGAAATGTATATATTTTTATGGGGCATGCTCCGGAGTTATTCGATAGTGAAGCATATACTACATTACTTAGAAACTCTATTTTTTGGGCAGCGCAAAAAAAATAAAATATCCTGTCTTCCGGCTTGGGTATTTGGTTTGAAATTATACTGTCTTTTTAATTTCTAAATGCTTCTAGTGGTACCGAAAATTTAAAGGTACTTCCCTTTCCCGGTTCACTTTCTGCCCAGATTTTACCGTGATGTCTGTTTATAAGTTCACTGCAAAGCAGTAATCCCATTCCGTTTCCCATTTCGTTGTCCGTGTCTCGTTGAATCACTTTTCCGTTAATCTTAAATAATTTTTCTTTTATCAGGTCCGGGATTCCAATGCCGTTATCTGTAATTGATATTTCTGCGTTCTGCTGTTTCCTTTGTACCCTGACTGCGATTTTACCATTTGTATCCGTAAATTTAATCGCATTGTTCAATAAGTTACGTACAATGGTATCAATCATTTTTTTGTCTGCCTCGACTTCTATTTGTTCAGTTGATTCGAACAAAAGATCAATGTTTTTGTTGAGTGCTGCATTCTGATTGAGTTCTATATTTTCATTAATCAATTTGTTCAGTGTGATTTTTTCAGGACTGTATTCCATCATTCCTGTTTGTGCCCCGGACCAGCCTAAGAGATTGTCCAGTAATTTATACGTGTTTTCGTTTGACTGATGCAGTACTTTTGCAATTTCCCTGATTTCTCCGTGGTTACCTTCTTTAATATCTTCAATCAATAGTTTCGAAAGCGCTACTGATGATCCCAATGGTCCTCTTAAATCATGGGCGATTATAGAAAAAAATATATTTTTATCGTCTAACAGCTTCTGAATTTTAAGATCTTGTTTCTTCTTTATCAATAATAAAAATCCAATCGTACCTGTGAAAGCCAACAAAAACGAGCTTATATTGTACAAACCCTCTAATGTGGGATTGAAAAAAAATACATTTTTAGGATTAAAAAAGATATAAAGTATGCGTATCAATAGCAGAATTTCAAATCCGGCGTAACAAAGCGGATAAAAATTTCGGAAAAAATTATGCTTGTTTTGATTGAAATGACTGATTGTTATGGGTAAATAAACAGCAAATATTCCCATTAGAATAATTAGGATGCGCGTATTAATTGTAGCTTCAAGTAGTACTGCAACGTTGAATATAACGGATGCAATACTGGTTATCGCTATTTGTAATTGATAATTTTTCTTTGCTTTTAAATTCGAAAATGACAACATTGCAGTCGTTTCGTAACAACAGGCTATAAAAATGATTGTAACGGCAATATTGACTGAAATAAAATCTGAGATGACGTTCCTTAAAAGAATCAGCACCCAGCCTACAGTTAATAATAATTTTGAAATGCCTAAACCGTTCAAAATTTTCCTGCTCTTACTTGTCGCATACGAAAATGAATAACTGAAAATAAGGATACTTATAAATAAATTTCCAAAAAAATATAATATATAAATGCTATTTGAATCTAATGGTAAAAGTTGGAACATTATAGGTTTGAGATATTAAAAGAACGGATAATTTCAGGCTGTAAATGTCACTATACAAACAGGAAAATAATTAATCAGGAAAGATTTAAATGTCCTGATTAAGACTTTATTGTCCTTGATTGGCAATTGTTTTAAGGCGGTGCTTAAATAAATTTGAAGCAAAAATCAATTTTATGTTTTCAATATTCAAATCAAAATTTTATCTAAAAGAAATACTACCTGATGGCTATATTGATATTCATAACCATATATTGGCAGGAATTGATGATGGTGCCAAAACACCGGAAGAAACAAATTATCTAATAGCGCAAATGAAAGCGCTAAATATTAAGGCCGCTTTTGCTACACCGCACACTTTTAACGGGCTCTGGAATAATACTTCTGAAAGTATAAGACAGGCTTATGAAATAGCGCTAAAAAACGATGACAATAGAATGTTTTTAAAAGGGTATGCAAGCGAATATATGCTGGACAATACTTTAATAGAAAAAAGCAGGGAAGAAAAATTGCTTGGATTATCGAAAAATTATATTCTGATAGAATTCAATTTGTTTAATAATCCTTTGAACCTGTATGAAATGCTGTTTGAGTTAAAAACAAAAAATTATAAAGTCATTATAGCGCATCCTGAACGGTATCTTTATTTTCATAATTCTATTGGTAAATATCAGAAACTAAAAGAATACGGTGTCTTTTTTCAATTGAACTTATTATCGCTAACGGGGTATTATGGCAAAAGCATTCAAAGACAGGCAATAGAATTGTTTAAAAATGATTTATATGATTTTACGGGATCAGACATTCATAGTGCAACTGAAATTACTCAATTTAAAACCGTACCTCTTCAGATTCCGGACAAAAAGAAAATGGATCGTTTGCTAGAAAACAATACAATTTTTCTCTAGCTCCTACGGCAAAATATAAAAGTCTTAATAGTCCTCAAAAATTAATAAAAAAGCCAGGATACAAAAAAAGCTGTTCGATCGAACAGCTTTTTACTAACAATAATTAAATCGCATTTCAATTTTGACCAACAATCTGCAACTTTAAATATCAAACTAACTCTTGAATTAATAAATCTGTTGAGCTTTTTTTAGAATCAGTTTGTTTTTTATAATTGCATTGAAGTACTTATGTTTTTTATTCTTTCATTCAGTATGTCTTCAATGCCCTTAAAATTTTCTATTGTATCTAATTCTTCATTCACGCTGATGTAGAATTTAATTTTTGGTTCAGTTCCGCTTGGTCTGGCGCAAATTACAGAACCATCTTCTGTATAATAAATCAGGACATCGGCTTTGGGCATGTTTATAATTTCTGATTCGTTGTTCAGTAAATTAAGTGATAACGATGATTTATAATCCTCAACCTTCACTACTTTTTGATTGTTAATTTCCCTTAAAGGATTTTCTCTTAAATTCACCATCATCGCATTAATTTCAGTCAATCCGTCGATTCCTTTTTTTGTAATAGAGATCAAATGTTCTTTATAAAAACCAAAATCTACATAATGCTGCAATAAAGCCTGGTAAACAGAACTGTTATTTGCTTTAGCCTGGGCAGCCACTTCGCAAATTAATAAACTTGCTGCAACTGCGTCTTTATCGCGAACGCTGTCTCCTACCATATACCCAAAGCTTTCTTCTCCTCCGCCAATAAATTCGAGTTCAGGAAAATCTTTGATCATCTTGGCAATCCATTTAAAACCTGTCAAACCACTTTTGTATGCAACGTCATAAGCGCTTGCCAGTTTCATAATCATTGGAGTCGAAACAATAGTGGAACCAATAAATTGTTTGCCGTTTATTTTTCCTGCTTTTTTCCATTGTTCCAACAAAAAGGCAGTCATTAAAATCATGGATTGATTTCCGTTTAGTAAAATCATTTTTCCTTGATTATCACGAACTGCTACTCCTAAACGATCACAATCAGGATCGGTGCCAATAACAATGTCGGCGTTGGTTTTTTCTGCTAATGCCAAAGCCATTGTTAAGGCTTCTGGTTCTTCCGGATTTGGAGATTTTACCGTGGGGAAATCTCCATTTGGTACTCTTTGCTCTTCGACAATATGTACGTTTTTATATCCCGCCAACGCTAATGTATCGGGTACAACCGTAATCGAAGTCCCGTGCAATGACGTAAAAACAATATTCAGATCATCTTTGGCCTCTTTAGAGGTATTAAAACTTGCATTTTGAACCGATGATTTCACAAAAGCCTGATCAATTTCAGTATCGATATATTCAATTAAATCTTCATTTGCTTCAAACTTAATTTGGTCGTATTTTAAATCTTCAATGGCTTTAATAATTTCAGCATCTTGAGGAGGGACAATTTGACCGCCATCTTCCCAATACACTTTATACCCATTGTATTCCGGCGGATTGTGAGATGCTGTTAGTACAATCCCACATTGACAGTTGAGGTATTTTAAGGCAAAAGACAATTCTGGTGTAGGTCTAAGACTCGAAAATAAATAGACCTGAATGCCATTTGCTGAGAAAACATCAGCGACAGTTTTTGCCAGTGTATCACTATTATGGCGGCAATCATAGGCAATAACTGCTTTAAGTTTTTGATTCGGAAATACCTTATACAAATAATTCGACAATCCCTGAGTACTTTTTCCTAACGTATATTTGTTGATACGATTGTTTCCAACTCCCATTACGCCGCGCATTCCGCCTGTACCAAATTCAAGATTTTTATAAAAACTTTCTTTTAATTCTTTCGGAGATGAAGCCATCATTTCACTTACTTTATCCTGTGTTTCTTTATCAAAAACAGGCGTTAACCATTCTTGTGCTTCTTTTAAAATACCTATTGCTAAATTCATTTGGATTACGTTCAATTATTTATTTCTTTTCCATTTTTGAAACCATGATTTCTTCACTACTTCTTTTCCGTAACCATAGCCATAACCGTAGTTGTATCCGTAACCATAACTTGAAGTAAAATCAATATCATTGAGTACATATCCCATATTAATGATTTTTTTATCCTTGAATAGTTTTTTAGAATACGAAATCAGGTTCTTTTCTGTTACAGCGGAACGCAGTACAAATAAGCTCGTATCAGCATACTTAGAAATCATAAGGGTATCACTAACCAATAAGGTTGGCGGTGTATCGAATATAATAATGTCATACTCTTCTTTTACTTCATTAATAAACTTTTCAAAACGCTGATTGGATAATAACAGGGTTGGATTTGGAGGTATAATTCCGGATAAGAAAAGATCAAATGGAAATTCCTTGTCGTCGTTACTGTGCAATAAGTCTCTCCATTGCAGTGTACCATCGTGCAAATAATTACTAAATCCTTTGGTGTCTTTACTTACATTATCCAAATGCCTGTGCAATTGCGGATTTCTAAAATCGGCGCCTATAACAATGACCTTTTTGTCAAGATGTGAATAGGCAGTAGCCAAATTATAAGAAACGAAAGTTTTTCCTTCTCCCTTTATAGAAGAAGTCACAAATATTACTTTGCCTTTCTGATCTTCAGTATAAGGGGTAATAAAATTAGTATTGTGCGCTAAAGTTCGAAAGGCTTCTAAATTTTGAATATAAGAATCCTTGTCTTCTTTTAGCGACGGCAGCTCTACTAAAATAGGTACATTTCCTGCTATATTTTCAACATCTGTTGCCGTGTATATTTTATTATCTAATTTAAAAATGATAAATAAAATTGTAAACGGAATGACCATTCCTAAAAATAAAGCGATCAGAACAATCTTGCTTCTTTGAGGAGAAACCGGATAAATATCTGTTATAGCATAATCTATAATTTTAGTATTGGCTACGGTAACGGCTAAATTGATAGAGGCTTCTTCTCGTTTTTGAAGCAACAACAGGTACAAACTTTCTTTTAGGTTTTGCTGACGTTCGATACTTCGCAATACTTTTTCTTTTTCAGGAATGGAGGCAAAACTACCATCAGCTGCTTTTTGGGCTGATTCGCTCTGAACGAGGGTTGTTTTTAATTGTTGCCTGAACCCTTTTACAGAATTGATAATATTGTTTTTTAAACTTACCAGTGTGCTTACCAAAAGCTGAATAGAAGGATTGTTGCTTCCTGCACTGGTCTGCAGTTTCTGATAAGATAAAACGGCTGTATTATAATCTGCTACTAATTGATTGATCGTAGGATTTTGTATGCCTATATCTGCCGGTAAAAGCTCAAATGCTTTCTGGGATTCGATACTTTTTTTAAGCAAATCTGCTAATAACAATTGAGATTCTATATCAAATGAGGCTTGTTCTTTTGCTGTTTTCTGTACAATACTTGAACCGGCGTCTTCCTGAATAAAACTCAGATTATTGCTTCTTTTGTATTCTTTTTTAGAACTTTCTATAGAATCCAGTTCTTTTCTTAAGTAGACAAATCGATCGTCGACAAAATTAATTGTTCGGCGCGAAACCTCTTGTTTATCCGTAATACCATCGGCCTCAAAAACATGAATCAAGTTATTGATAATCGCTTCTGACTGAGGACCATTAGTTCCTTCTAATGAGATAGAAAGAATGTCACTGTCTTTTCCCTCGGCATCGACTTCAAATGCATTACTAAGTTCCAGTGCAGTTTTATTAAGTGGTTTTAGCACCACATTATAGCTCAGGTCTATACTTTTTGTAATTATTGCTCCTAAAGCAGGTTTTATATTTATAGGTAAATTAGGGATTTTTTTGGTTGAAGTATATCCTTTTATATCAAACTTTTGTCCGGATAAAACATCTAAAATAGTATATCCCGTTGGGTTTACTTTGATGGTATATTGTATGGCGTCTTTTAGCTTTGTTATATTATCATTGTAGCTGACAACAAACGGCGCATTGAATATTTGTTTGGATTTTACGGTAGAATTATAATAATATTCTACATTCAGTTTTAAATTTTTAACCACTTGTTCTGATAAGTGAACGGATTTGAACAAAGCGATTTCATTTTCTAAATTAATGTTTGATTTATTAAATAATTTCGTCACATCTAATGTAAAATTCGAACTTTCCTTATCCAGCAATAATTTTACTTTTGCTTCTGATCTGTAGATAACGTCAGCATATCTCAAATACGCGAAAACGGTAAAAAGTGCTATTAAAATCGTGATTAAAAACCAGGGCCAATACCTTAAATATTTATTCATCATTTGTTTTAACTGAATAGAATTTTCTTCTTCCATTGAGTCAAAATATTCATTTTTATCTGTGTGCATAAGCTTTTTATCTGGTTAATAATATAATAGAACTTAATATCAAAGACGCAATTGTAAGTACGGTTCCTGTACTGCCTATATATCCTGCTGTCTTTACTTTTGCGTCATTCGGGTTCACAACTAATACATCATTCTGGCGAATCTGATATTGCGGATTATTCATCCAGTCTGCAGTTGTCAAATCAACATTCATCATTATTCTCTTACCACCCGACTCCCTAATCAATAAAATATCATTTCGCCTGGCACTTATTGTTAAATCTCCTGCATATCCTAAAGCTTGCGGAACAGAGAGTGATTGCTCTAAAAAGGTATAAGTACCCGGTGATTTTACTTCGCCCAGAACTGTTACTTTAGCATTCAGAATTCGAATCGCAACAGTAGGATTTACTAAATGTCCTCCCTTTTCGAGTTCTAGTTTTATTTTTGTTTCTAAATCAGTTACAGATAATCCTGCTGTGCTTACAGATCCTAAAATAGGCAATACCACTGTTTCGTCAGGAGTAATCAGGTATCCCTGAACTTTTAGCAGGTCTAATGTAGAATTGGTTGCTGTGTTTCCTGTTTGTATGTTATACGGTAAAGCAGTTTCAGGTACAAGAGCACCAATTCGAATGCTCAAAATATCATTTGGCTGTACTAAAACACTCTTTACAGAGGTCGCAACCGAAGCGTAATTATTAGCGTCCTGAAAATAGATAATATCTTTTCTCGTGGCACAGGAAGAAAACAGAATAACGATAAGAAATAAAATGTGGGGTAAACGATTCATATTTTAAATTATGGGGTTAAAAAAGACAGAACTAGTATCGCGGTTTCACAATACTTAGATAAGCATAGAATCAATTGATTAGAATAAACTAATCTCTAATTGGATTCTAACTGGAATTTTTGTTTCGCTTTCATGTTATCATTCAATTTAGACAATCGATGCAGCTGTTTTTTCTGCACTTTGTCTTTTACATAAAAGCGATATAATTCTTTGCCAATAAAGAAACCGGCAATAGAAACGCCGGAAATAAAACCGGCTAAATAAGAGGTAATGGTAATATTCATAACATTTTTTTTAAGTTTAAAAAGCATTTTCATCCCCTTTCAGGGTTACAATCACGGTTAATACACAAATCTTAATGTCTTTTATGAGGCTCCAATTTTGCAAATAATCGATATCAGCCTTTACTCTTCGCTGCATATCTGAGACCTTTTTGGTTTCGCCTCTATAACCTGAAACCTGGGCCAAACCGGTAATTCCGGGTTTTACAAAATGGCGCACCATAAAATTGTTAATCTGTTCGTTGTAGTCCTGTGTATGCTTGAGCATATGAGGACGAGGTCCTACTACACTCATGTTTCCTAATAAAACATTAAAAAACTGAGGCAGTTCATCAATACTAGTCCGTCTAATAAATTTTCCTATGGGAGTAACTCTTGCGTCTTCTTTTTGTGCCTGCAAACTATCACTTTGAGTATTGACAGTCATGCTTCTGAATTTGTAACACCAAAAAGCTTCATTCTTTTTTCCTGTTCGAAGCTGCTTGAATAAAACGGGGCCTTTGCTTTGCTTTTTGATTATGATCGCCATTAACGGATACAGCCACGACAATATAAAAACCAGTACTGAGAAACTAAAAACGATATCGAATATACGTTTGACTAATCGATTGTATGCGTTTTGCAAGGGTTCGTGTCGGGGACGTATAACATGAAAGTTTTCGAAATTAGAACTGCTAAAAGAGGACTTTGAAATCGTAGACAGATCAGGAACAAATTTCAATCGCAGACAATATCTGTCTGCCAATTCAAAATAGCTGTTCAGGTCATTTATAAATTGTGGTTTTACTACAATATACAACTCCTGAATACCGTTTCCTGAAGCTCGCAGAATAGCATTTGAAAGCGCTTCTCCAAAAGTTGATTTATCTGTAAAACTCTCTTCGTTGATGTCATTGATAATTCCGGGAAAATCATAAAAATAAGCGTTGCTCTCCAGTTTTGAGGCTAATTGTATACTTGTGGTATTAAACCCCCAAATGGCTACTATAAAAGGCTTTTTTATGAACTTTTTAATGTTATTTAAAACCAGCGTAAAAATAATTCTTGACACTAAAAGATAAAGAAGTAAATAGCTGAATTGTAATAAATTGGCACCTATTGCCAATCGATACTCACTGGCGCCCTGAAAAACAAGAAGATAAACCTGCCATAAGATACACTGACTTAGAAATACACGCCAGCTGTTGCGATAAAAAGTAGTCAGGCTAAAAATAGTATCGAGCCGGTACAAATTAAAATACAACGCTGCTAATAACCAGCCCACTATAGCAAAAAGATAGCTGTTTTCAACAACAAAAAGATTCCACTGTACAGAAGCTTCTTCTGTAAAATTGAAAAAGAGAAAGATCCCTCCGATTATCGCAAAAAAATCAGATAGGATACTGCAAAAAATAAAAGTAAATTTATGTCTGTTACGCATTTTTACTAAATAATAAGTTGATTTTTTGAATTAAATGATACACGAAGCAACCCAAAATACCTCCTGAAATTCCAAAGAAAACATCCATGAAATCAGGTTGGCGCGTTGCTATAAAAAATTGCCCACCCTCTGCCAGACAAACCACCAGAGTAATTATTATTAAGGTTTTCAATCGAAAAGGAGATCTGTTTACAGAACCGGAAACAGTAGAAAGTCTTTGCCATACTTCTAATAAAAAGCCCAGGACTACAAAAGGAACCGCTGTTCGCAAATTATAGTACTCATTGCTCCATTTCCTGATCCAGAGCGGTAAATACGTTTCGGTTTCCAAGCCCGGATTATGAATCCATGAGTAATAAAAAATACTACCAATACATCCCAGCAAAAAAATAATAATGGTACTTTTTTTCCATCCATTTTTTGTTTTCATTCTATGTTAATCGGGTAATTGAAAAATTAGTTGATATACTGTTTAAGGGCTAATAATTTCTTTAGAAAAACAGCTCTGAATGCTGATAAACCATGATGTTTATAGATTCTATAATCTTCATGCAATACCTCGAAAGCTCTTTTATAAGAAGTGCTTAATCCGCCCATTCTCATTTTTACAACATAAGTTCTGAGGTAGTCTAATTTGATCTTGTTTACAAACAAATAGCGAAGCAGAAATTCTGTATCTGAAGCTATTTTAAAGTTTAGATCGTAGCTTCCTAATTTATCGATCACAGATTTCCTGAAATACACCGTTGGGTGCAAAGGCAGCCAGCCTGTTTTTAGTTTTTCAAAATCGTACTCTCCTCCTATCCTGTTACGGACCACTTTTTCCTCAGCATCGTTACTAACGTATATACCGTCTCCATAAACTCCTTCAATTTGTGCATTACTCTCAAAAGCATCTACAATTTTATTCACCACAACAGTATCATAAAACTCATCATCAGAGTGCATTAAGCCTATAATATCTCCTGTAGCCATTTTCAAACCTTTATTGATAGCGTCATACATACCTTTATCCGGTTCTGAAATATATTGACTGATTTTATCCGAATATGCCTGAATAATACCTTTTGTACCATCAGTCGAATTTCCGTCGATTACGATGTACTCGATATTAGTATAGTTCTGATTCAGAACACTTTCTATACATTGGGCAATAGTTTTTTTTCTATTGTAGCAAATCGTGATTATAGAAACTTTCATAAATTATATTATTATTAATGTGTTGGTTGCTATTAGTATAGCACATGATCAGAAATAAATTAAGCAATAAAAACAGTTACAGACTATTACTCTCAACCATCCAGTCTACTGTTATCTTAGTGCCTTTACTTCTGGATACTGGCAAATGAGGAGCTAACTTTTTAATCTCAGATAAGTCAAAAAAATTATCTGTTGTCATGTTTTTCAATCGAAAGCTGGTCATGGGAAATTTAATCCTGATTAATTTCAGGCAATCACCAAACAAAGCGGTCATTACAAAAACGGAATAGGGCACATTATGGATTTTTATACTTTTAGTAGCCGCAATTTCATCTGCCCAGGACGTAATATCATACGGTTCATAATCGCCTAGATAAAATATTTTCTGGTCTACGTGATCTTTCTCTGAAGTAATAATTGACAGTAATTGATAAATAAAATTATCGATATAACCATATGTTTTTTTGCACGCTTTACTGCCCATATGAAAGTACTTTCCGGAAAGCACTATTTTAAAAAACAGATTGTAAGGCTCGTCAAAATAACGACCCCAAATAGAAGTTGGCCTTACAATAGTCCAGGTATATTCAGGATTCCAGTTGGTTATGGTTTTCTCCGTCAGCACTTTACTTTCTCCGTAAATCGTATGAGGGGCAAAATCATTAAAGTCCTGAGGTACATATCCCGGTCGGCAAACATACATAGACGAAGCAAAGATTACTTTTTTTAGATTTTTTAATTTATCTAAAACATAAAGCAGGTTTTCTACACCACCAATATTAGCATCATAATCTTCTAATGTTTTACCGTTTAGATCTGTTCTGGCTCCTAAATGAATTACATACGCCGGATCATAGGAAAGTATGACACTTTCTAACTCTTCCCTATTGCATAAATTTACCTTTTGATAAATCTTATTATGTTCCTTTAGCTTAGGTTCTTTACTATCAATACTTACTACCTGATGATTATCGTTCAGTAATTTAGTAATCAAATTCGTCCCTATAAATCCTGATCCTCCGGTAATTAAAAATTTGGCCATTTTTATATTTTTATATTCTGTCTTTTATCGCAATAGCAGGGGTTCCTACACAAATTTTACCACCAGGCATACTTTTTAATACTGAACTTCGGGCGGCAATTATAGATCCTTTGCCTATGGTTACGCCCGGAGCAACATAAACATCGTTGGTAAGCCAGCATTCGTCTTCGATGAATACCGGTTCTGAAAAAATATCAAAAGAAACTTTATCATATTCGTGTCCTCCTGTATTGATATAGACTTTATGTGCTAAGGCAACATGACTTCCTATTTTTATTTTGCCTAGACTGTACAAAACATTATCCTCGCCTATCCAACTATAATCTCCAATCTCAATATTCCACGGATACGTAACCTTAACAGTAGCTCTTAGTAATACCCCTTTTCCTATTTTTGCGCCAAACATCCGAAGAAGAAAACGGCGCCATCCGTAAAAAAACTGAGGAGATAATGCAAACAATGTTCCTTGTACAATCCACCATAATTGTACTGTAATTTTAGATTTTCCGCGAAATGTTTTGGGTACTGAAAATTCTTTTAAATCCTGATAAATCATTTAAATAAGTGATTTTAAAACTTGGTTTAATCTTTGGGCAGTGCTTTTTACATCAAAATATTTTTGATAGAGTAAAAATGCATTTTTGCCCATTTCTGTTTTTTCGTTTTTGCTCAATGCTTCCCATTTTTTTAAGACTCCAAGAACACCGTTAAAGGTATCGGCACTCACAAATCCGCCACCGCCATCTTCGATCTCTCTGTAAATATTAACCTTATCCGTTATTAAAACTGCTTTTTCGCAAGCCAGTGCTTCGACAATTGCAATACCAAAATTCTCCTGATGGCTTGGTAGTAAATACGCCTGACAATTGTAGAAAGCGCCCCATTTTTCATCTCCCTGCAACATTCCCGAGAAATGAATTTTCGGATTATTGGCTGCCATTTTTATCATTTCCTGTGCGTAGGCAGACTCATTTGGTCCTGCAATTACTAATTCCGGAAGAGCGGGATTATTTATAGAAAGTTGGTTGTAAGCCTGAATTAACAAATCGACTCCTTTTTTTTCGTGAATCCTGCTTAGGAAAAGCCAATATTCCTTTTGTAATAATCCAGGGCATTTTTTATAAAAAGCAGTACTAAATTCTGGCTTTCTAACTGGTGGCGCCTGAATTCCGTAGCTCACATTAATAGCCTTTTTAGGGTTATATCCTTCAAAAGTTGTTGCTGCCAGCTGTAATTCTTCCTGACAGGTATAAAAAATGGCATCTGCCTGATTAATACATTTTTTTTCTATAAAAAACCAAACCAACTCGTTGCGTAATGCCTTCCATTTTCTGTCGGCCGCTGTCTGAAAATAAGGGTCTAGCATACCATGCGGCATAATAATCACTTTTGGAGCTTTTTTGTAAGACTTCTTTAAAGTATTAATCGCCTTGTAAACCATTAAATTATAATGCTGCCAAAGTCCATGAACCATTACAACATCGTAACCTAAAGCATTTTTTATGAGCCAATCGTACAACAAAGGCTGATATTGATAAGACGTTTTCCCTTTTCCTATTTTATGAATAATAAAATCATCTTTTGTGGTGTATTCTTCCTCTGCATCATCCAAACATACTACTTCGACTTCTGTGCCTAATTGCTCAATAAAAGGATTTACATTACGTATTCCCTGACACGGACCTCCACTTTTTGGATTCATGGAGGTGATAACTCTGAGTACTTTCATTTCTGGTTTATGGTTCTTTGGTTTATATCAATACTATAAATTTTACACACCTTAATCATCACTAATAAAGCATTTTATAAACATTTATATATTGTATTACTTTAATATATTCTGATATTGTTTTTCTAATTGATTCAAAAACAAATCAGTATCAAATTTCTTAATCGATTCTAATCCTGTGGTAATACATTCCTGTCTTTCGGCATCTGAAAGATTTACTATTCTGGTAATTTGATTCGAGGCTTTTGCACTCCATTCTTCAGCTAAAACCCACTCAAAAGGGCGTCTTTCGACTAGAAAAAAATCAGCAGAACCCAGAATCTCTTTCATTGGCGCTCTGTTGGTGGTAATTACCGGACAGCCGCATGCCATTGCTTCTGCTATTGGCCAGCCAAAGCCTTCATCGAGAGACGGAAACAATAAGCAAGTTGCTCCTGAATAAGCCGCATTAATATATTGATCCTCGAGCCCTGTTACGAAATGAATGTCTTTTTTGTACAAAGATTTTTCATATGCTACTTTTAGCTTGTCCACAGGTTTTGCGCCTACCAATAAAAGTGGTAAAACGACATCTGTAGTGGCTCTCCAGGCATCGTAAATTTCAATTACGCCTATCCTGTTTTTATAAAACTGATTGCCGCCAACGTGCAGAACATAACCTGCAGATAAATCAATATTCAAAAAATTGTCCAGAGAATTACGGGACGAATGGGCGTCTAAGACTTTAAACTCTCTGTTTAAACCATTATAACAAACTACTGATGATGTAATACTGCCTTCGTGGAGTTCATGCAGATCATCCTGAGTTTTTTTTGATATGGATATAAAGTGCTTTCCTTTAGAAAATCCTTTCCTAATAAAATCCTGATAGATTTTTCCGGTTCCACTAGTAGGATTTTCCGGAACATTCCCTAAAGCTGAATTCAGTGCCAAAAAATCATGGCAATGAATAATATGCGGCTTTGTTTTTACTAATGGTACCCATGGACCTAAAGCCTGATCTGCAAAGACAAAAATTGTATCCTTAGAACATTTCTTTAATCTCGATTTTACCTTTAAAGGAAAAACAAGATACTGATCTATATAACCTAGCCATTTTTTAATGGGAGAAAATGGCAATTTATAAAAGAAAGGCTCCGGTTTCCAGGTCAGTACTTCGTAGCCTTTTTGCTGCATACCATCGGCTAGCATTTTTGCATATCTGGGCATACTTTGTGATCCGACAAAAGCAGGATGGGTAAATAACACTATTTTCATGATGATATTGTCTATAGCTTTATTTAGTTGTAAATAGCTATTTTTATATGGGTTAAAACCAATTTATTAAAGCAAAGATTTAATGAATTATTATGGAGTACTTTAATACTTTGATTATTTACTACGGCTTTTTATTTTATTCTGAGCATACAAGTTTTACTTAAACACATAGAGATTTCTTCGCATAGTAACTTTGTATATTTTATCTGAGTGAAACGCTTTTTTCGTCTAGCAACAGCTATGTCTCATGTGTTTAAACCAATTGCATTGCGCAAATATTTGATCACTTAAAACGGTCTCTGATATAATTCTCTTTTTCTTTTTTTAGGTATTTGTATCAGTTTAATCATGAAAACCAATATCCAAAAAGTAAAACATTGCTGCCAAAATCCTCGTAATATATATGCCAGCGGAACAATGCAACTAATAGAATTCCGGAAAATGCCCAGGAAACCAAATATATTTATTAGACCGAGTGTAGAGAATAATATTGCGCCATTTTTGAACAACACGAGGCTATCCATCAAGGTAAAGGAGGCAAATAATAACACAAACACAATTGGGAAACACCAATAACCAAATGTTGCTAAGCCATCTCCTACCAGACTTGTAACGCGGAATCCGCCTAACGCAGAAGGCGTATGTGTACCGGTAAAATAAAGTTTATCGCCCGGAGAATATTGCAGTTCTTCTTTATCAACAACAATTCCCAACGCGGATAAAAATGGAAGCGGATAAATAGCCAGTGTCTTTTCGAAAAAACTCTTTTGCATTTTCTTATTGTTATATCCAATCTTATTCGCATAATATAAGGTCTGATCGACAACCCTTGCATTCCCATATCTGTTAATCATAAAATTATTCAAATAGGTTTCGTCCCAGCCCCTGCTATAGCTAAAAACATTGTCCTGTACTTCTATCGAGGTATTTCTAAGCTTTTCCATCAGCTTGTCATTTTGCATGGTCTCAATTGTGTTGTCCAGAAGTTCACTCCGACTAACGTCATTACGAATTTTTCTGTTGGCAAGCATCGCTAAGGAAACATCAGATAAAAATCCTAATCCAAAAAATATAAAAAAGACGATTGTTCCAATTTTCCAGGGCGAAAGAAGGCTGAAAATAGAAATATTATCCTTTAAGAGGTAAAGTATAAACAATAACAGCATCGTAAAGATGGGATAAATCATCTGCTGACGGCTGTTTGCCGCAAAACTCAGTACAAACGTTAACGAAGCATAAATGACCACAAGATTACTGCGGAGTTTATTGTATGGAAGTCCCGATAATGTGGGGAAAAACATAATTATAGGAGCATATTGCAGATATACTAATCCTTCGAGAAACTTGTTTCCCGCGTCTCCATATTGCACTTCGTTGACTACAGCAAGACTTTTTATCCTTGCCAATAAGCCTATTAATCCCAAAATCCATAATGTAGAAGGTTCTGTTTCGAAAAAATTAAGTTTGTATAAAGTACGCTGTATGATATTATTAGTCCTTCTCTTTTTGTAAACAACAGCATAAAACGCTAATGAAGCAACCATAAAAATCAGTGTCTGATAAAAGAAAGTTTCATAAGGATTCTGAAAACCATATGTTATGGGTTTTGACTCGATCAATGTTGCCGGCAAAGGAATAAAGCTTGCCAGAAAAATAGACGAAAATGCCAAAAAAGAAAATGGATGTTCGAGTATGATTCTCTTTTTAAAGAAAAAATTACGAAAGATAAGCCAGACTATTACTGTCATAACACAACCCGAAAAATTATGCCATGACGGAAAGAAAAATATTTCGCCAATTATAGAAAGTAATACTATAACATCAATATATTTACTCACTGATTTCAAAGCAGTTCCTTTCCTTCGTGTTTCTGTGTTATCAGTCATTATTTACTACAATTTTCAACATTCTTTTTATTGATTCTTCGTTAGAATATCCAGAAGTTTTACACCTCAGTATTCCACCTTCGACTATTCGTTTGCGTTCTTCTTCATTAATCAGATAATAGCGGCATTTTTCTAACAGTTCCTCATCATTAGAGAAAAAAACGGCTTCTTTATTTTCGCTAAACAAATCCAGATGTTCCGTTGTTCTCTCTGCCAGCATAAAACCGCCACAGGCAGGAATTTCCATTGTTCGGGAAGTTTGCGTATCAGAATTCATTTTTCTTAAAAAGCACAGGGATATTTTAAATGCCTGCAATGCCTTAGAATAATCTTCTGAATAAATTCCCGGTGCTATTTCGAGATTTTCAGTTTTATAGTCATTCCATTTTTTATCACCAAAAACCTTAACTTTTATTCCATTCTTTGCTAAATACAAAATACTATCGCAACGCTCCTTTTCCCACGCACCAATAAATCCAACATCGCCGCCTAATCGCTGAATTTCATTTTCGCTAAGATTTCGCGGATAATGAAACGTTTGTTCGTAATGCTTGTTCGTAAATGCTGTTTTTCTGGCGCCAAGACGCTGCATATCCTGAAGAATATAGGATTTTGTGGTAAAGTGTATGTCATAAAGCGGAATACAATTGAGATAATTTTGACTCTGATTGTGTCGTAATGCCATATTATCCGGCGAATAACTAACAATCTTTGCATTGGGCGATAACTTCCTGATATACCTCAATGTTTTGCTGTTTATCGTAACTCCTTTGTCTATCCATACAATGTCATAAGGAGATTTGACAGCCTTACTTATAAACTCTTTTATTTTTTTGTTGGCAGATGAGTTATCCGGTAATCTGATCGGCAGACCATATTGAAACAACCGATAAGCAATTCGAAACCAGATCGAAATGGGTTTTATACGTGTATTGACCACATCAATTTCGTCTGAAATCTTTTCTAATGCCCAATGACGGTGCAAGCAAGTATTCGACAAGCCTGACATGGTTCCTATAGATAATATCTTCACTTTATTTTATGTTTTACAACTACTTACCTATCGATAGAAGGGAATCAGTTTTGAGTAGCGGTTTTTAGTTGCTTCGTGCTTTCTTTTCTTCTATTAAAAATTTTATATCGCGAACAAATTCATCAGTCAAAGCCTTACTTTCTTCTAATGCATCAGGATAAACTACTGCCTGAGAGATATCTTTAGCCAAATCTCCTGAGAACAAAACCGGCGGATATTTATAAAAATCGTACTTCTCTGATCTTGGGGCAAACAGTACACATTTCTTTTTCATTAAAATACTCCAATAAACGGCATGGTAACTATTGGTTAAAACAACTTCAGAACTCCCAATAAATTCAATCATTTCCTTTAATGAGGCACTGTTGGTAATTTTATCAAACTGATGTATTTCCTGAGGAAGATGGTGCGGAACATCTTTATGTGCCACTACTCCAATATTTCTTTTGATGGGATAATCTTCGTTTAATTCCGGTAAGGCACAAGTCGCACAAGGCACATAACGGAAATCCTGGTATTCGAAATCACGAACCGCCACCAGATCAAAAGCTTTAAAGTCAACTTTTTTATTGAGGTTCTGTTTTGAATTTGAGTTGAATCCTGCGGACCATACCACTGCTTTTCCTGCAATTTTTGCTGCTTTATTGATGTTGTAATTCCACTCAGCCATAGCGTTTAGCAATCCGCCGCCACCTACAAGTATAACATCATTTTCTTTGATCAATGCAAAATCAACTTTATTGACATCGTGAACGACACATTTGTAATGGTCAAATTCCTGAAGAAAATACTGATAATAACCACAAACCTTATCTCCTGTATTATTTGTAATATAGCGGTGTATAAAATGAATAGTGGGCGTTGCTGTGGCGTAATTGTCGTTTAATGTTTTTGTCGTATATTTTTTTCCGGTTCTCCAGATCTGTAACCTGGTAAATAAATCGTACTTATTTACTAAAAGCCTGTATCTCTTTTTGATTGACATTTTTAAGGGTATTTTAATTCGCTTCTTTTCCTGCAATTAATTCGCAGTAAAAGTTGCTTTACTTTTTTTTAGAATAAATTTTGCCTGATCCCATAATCCTGCGTACATTTCTTTGAAGCTAATATTAAGGAACTTATTATTGTTCCTGAGTGTATACACAAAAAGAGCAAATTCTGTGAGTACAAGCGCCAAAGGAATCAAGTTCATATTGGGTTCTATTTTAAGAAACACATAACACAATACTACTCCGGCAATCTGAGAGAGCAGAAATACGATCGTAAAGCGAACGTGTGTGTTGGTAGAAAGCGGAATCACACTTGACAATCCTGAAAGGCACGAAATCAGGAGTACAAACAACATCCCGATAAAGAAAACCTCATTGAATACTATCGCATGTTTTGTCCACTCGAGATAAATAGTTTTTCCTGTAAACAGCAGTATAACAATACAGAACAAAGTGGCTACAAATGTTATTACCAGTGATTTGTTGTAGATATTCAATATCGTTTTATAATCTTTTCTGCCGTAAGCTGCACATATTTCAGGATTGATCGATGTCGATAACATATTCATCATCTGACGAAGAAAATTAACCAGCGTTCTTGTTGTAGTAAAAACAACTAAAAAAGCACCTCCTAAAAGTATATTAACTACAAATACCATCCCCTGACTGGAAACGGCCTGCCCCAACGGAAAAAACATAAAGGCAAGAGACGGTTTCATAATCGATTTGAAAACTGCTCCGTCAAAATTGCGCAGGTAAAGCCCTGATGCAAATGTTTTTCTGGAACTCAAATGCTTGAACAAAATTCCTGCTAAAGAAGGAATCAGGTATATGGTAAGCATTAAAATGATATCCATTTTAAAAAAGATCCCGCAAAAAAGTATCACCAACTCCGCCATACGTATCAGGTTATCAGCGACTATGACAACATGGGTTCGCGATGTAGCCCTGAAGATACCGTGATACACTCTGCCGTACATCATGGCAAAAACTTCGCACAAAAGTAAAACAAAGGCAACAGAGGTTTCTTTTTCAGTAAAATGTTCTACACCAAGCATTCCTTTGAAGCCCCAAAGCGCATAGATCAAACCAGAAATTAAAATAAATACCCCAAATACAGCTAAAACAAATAAGAAAGCATTGGTTTGTAATTTTAAGCAAGTATCGTAATCCTTTTGATTGTATTTGATCACGAATTCATTATTACTTGCCCGGTTGAGCCCCATATCAGTCATCGCAAAAAACGAAGAAAGCGCTGTAATTAAGATCCAATCAGCATATTTATCGATTCCCCAGTACATAATAAATAAAGGAACCATGGCGATTTGGTTCATAAAACTAACCCCCATCCCGAATATACTTGCTGCGAAATTTTTTACTATTGACTCATAGACTGACATAATTGTACATAATTTTAAGATTTTAATAGATGAGAGCTGCTGAAATAAAATATTCCTATACAGTCAGAAAAGAACAAGCAGACCCAAAGAATACGGTGTACTTACATCTTACTATAAGTACATCAGCTGCAAGCATTAACACGGTTTTAATTATACCCCAAAACAATTAAAAGAAAATTAGATACTACTATTAAGAAGATTGATCTTTTGTGTCAATGATAGGAGATTCCGCAGTCAATGGGTCTTTCATTGTTCTGTCTGATACTGTAATCAGCTATGGTTATTGTGGTTTTTTGTAATATTGAGACGGGATTTTAAAACTTAATACGGGAGTATTTTTTAGTACATTGATCAATTAACTAAATTAAATGTTTCATCAAAATACACCCGTAAATCATCTCTATATCCCCTTTTTGTTTCGAGACAGTCCAATACTCCGACGTTTTTTATATTCCCAAACTTATTGACGAATTTAGGACAGTGATTGCAAATTAATAACTGAATTCCGTGTGTGTATAACCTTAACAAATCGATCAGATCATCTTCAGAATAAAACACAAAAACAATCAGCGAAAGCTCTGTGTTTATTTCATTTCCATAAATAATCGCCTTTTTATTGCCCGTTAGAAATTTGATGTCTTTGAATTCATATTTTAAAAATCTCGAAAAATAATGAAAGTCATCAAAAACCAATACTTTACTTTGATCCATATTTTTTAATTTTAAAAATTAATGTTTCATTAAAAATATTTGAAACTATTATTACTACTTCAACTGCTTTTCTTAAGATGAAAAAATAAAAATTCAGAATTATTAACTTCCTGACATTTTTGAAATCAGACTAAAAAGAAACTTTTTTTACGTTGTCTACATTGGCCAAAAACCAGTTGTATGTTTCCTCAATTCCTTCTTCTAAGGCGATCTGATGTTTCCATCCTAATTGGTTCATTTTAGAACTATCCATTAGTTTTCTTGGTGTTCCGTCCGGTTTTGTGGTATCCCATATAATTTGTCCCCTGTGTCCCACAATTTGCTGTATTGTCCAGGCCAGTTTTTCAATACTCAAATCCTCACCCGTTCCTACATTGTAGAGATAATCAGGAAGTTGATTTTCTAAAGCAAACACAACCGCCTGTGCCATATCATCTACAAAAAGAAACTCCCTCATTGGCGTTCCTGTTCCCCAAAGGGTTACAGGTGAATGATCGTTTTCTTTAGCCTCATGAAATTTGCGTATCATAGCAGGTAAAACGTGCGAACTCGTAAGGTCAAAATTATCATGGATTCCGTAGAGATTCGTTGGCATCAAACTCACGTAATCTTTTCCAAATTGTTTTCGGATAGCTTCACAAGATTTAATCCCTGAAATCTTAGCTAAAGCATACCATTCATTAGTTGGTTCAAGCGAATCTGTCAGTAGATATTCTTCTAACAAGGGCTGCGGCGCCATTTTAGGATAGATACAAGAACTTCCTAAAAAAACAAACTTCTCTATTCCTGCATGTAAGGCAGTATCAATAAGGTTGTTCTGGATCTGCATATTCTCCATAATAAATTGATATGGGTAATCTTTGTTTGCCAGAATCCCTCCTACTTTTGCGGCCGCATCGATAATGGCATCCAGTTTTTCTTTGGCTATAAATGTTCTGACAGCTTCCTGATTGCGCAAGTCTAATTCCTGACTTGACTGACCAATCAGATTCGAATATCCTTTCTTTTCTAATGCTCTCCAAACTGCTGAACCTACCATACCACGATGTCCGGCAATATATATTTTTGCTGTTTTATCTAAACCCATTTTTATTCGTAATAGTTCATTGTTTGATATCCCGCTTCTTCCAGATGATGGTCTTTTTTCATCAGTTTCACATCTGATTCCATCATGTCAGTTACTAAATCCTGTAAATCATATTCCGGAATCCAGCCTAATTTAGTATTGGCTTTGGTTGCATCACCAATTAGCAATTCGACTTCTGTTGGACGGAAATAACGAGGATTTACAGCTAAAACTTCTTTTCCTATTTCGATTTGATAATCCGGATTACGGCAAACTGCGACATAAGCCTTTTCGTCTACACCAGTACCTGTAAACGCTAATTCTACCCCAACGTGCGCAAAACTCATTTTGACAAATTCACGAACCGGAGTTGTAGTACCTGTTGCAATAACCCAATCTTCTGCCTCATCAGCCTGAAGAATCATCCACATCATACGTACATAATCCTTGGCGTGTCCCCAGTCTCTTTGGGCATCAAGATTACCCAGATAAAATTTGTCCTGTAATCCTAATGCAATTCTGGAAACCGCACGTGTAATTTTTCTGGTTACAAACGTTTCTCCACGAATAGGAGATTCATGATTGAATAAGATACCATTGCAGGCATACATTCCGTAAGCTTCTCTGTAGTTTACCGTGATCCAGTACGCGTACATTTTTGCAACTGCATACGGGGAACGAGGATAAAAAGGCGTTGTTTCTGATTGAGGAACTTCTTGTACTTTTCCGTATAACTCAGATGTAGAAGCCTGATAAATACGGGTTTTCTTTTCTAATCCCAACAAACGAACTGCGTCTAAAACACGAAGTGTCCCTAAACCATCAGCGTTTCCTGTATATTCCGGAATCTCAAAAGAAACCTGAACATGGCTCATTGCTGCCAGATTATAAATCTCATCGGGCTGAATTTGCTGAATCAAACGAATTAGATTCGTACTATCCGTCATATCGCCATAATGCAGTATAAAACTTTGATTGTTTACGTGCGGATCCTGATATAAATGGTCTATACGATCAGTATTAAATAAAGAACTTCTGCGTTTTACACCATGAACGATGTACCCTTTCTTTAATAAAAACTCACTTAAATAAGCGCCATCCTGACCAGTTACCCCTGTTATTAGTGCTACTTTAGCCATAATTATTTATCTATTATTTTATTTTGATTTTTACTTTTCATCTTCAGTACAGATGAATTTTGCCTTTTACTTAATCTAGTCTCATCATCAATTGACTAATCTCCTAGATGAGACAAGAGCCTGATAATTCCAGTTGCTGATATACCTCTTTAACCCCTTGCGAATGCTTTTTTTGCAAAACCAAAAGTGCGTCAGGAGTATGCACCAGAAGGCAATCTTCTAAACCTACAAAAGCCGTATGCACATCAGAACCAATCACAATATTTCCGTTCACATCTGCTGAATGTCCGTTTTGCATCAAATAATCATAAACAGCCTCAAAAGATCCCAAATCAGACCATTCGAAATGCGTAGCGACTACTTTTATATTTTTACTTCGTTCCATTACAGCATAGTCAACACTGATAGAAGGAATTTTAAGAGATAATTCATAATTCAGCAAGCCGTCGACATTATCCTGCCAAACCAGTTGGGCGCTTTTATAAAGTTCCGGCTCCTGCACTTTTAATTCTTCTAAAAAGAAACCTGCTTTGAAACAGAATAAACCACTGTTCCATAAAAACCTTCCGCTTTCTGTAAAAGATATTGCCTTTTCTAAGTTTGGTTTTTCATGAAATGCCAATACTGTATCGCCATCAAATTCAATATACCCATAGCCCGTTTCCGGTCTTAAAGGCTGAATCCCAAAAGTGACCAGAAAATTGTTTTTTGCCAATGCTATTGCCTGATCCAATCCGGCTTTATATTGTTTTTCTCCTTCTATGATATGATCAGATGGTGTTACGATCAAAATATCGTCCGGATGTGCATTAAATGCCGCAAAAGCGATTGCTGCTGCTGTATTTCTTGGCGTAGCTTCGATAATATGCGTAAAAGGAATAGCCAGTTTTTTCATGACATTCTCTGTCAAATGACTATTATCCCTGTTGCCAACTACCACAACATCATCTGCTACCGCTGCATTTCGTTCTAAAGTCAATTCAAATAAAGATTTACCTTCAAATAAATCCAAATACTGTTTTGGCTGGTTTTTACGCGACAAAGGCCATAACCTGCTTCCTACTCCTCCCGTTAGAACAACATGTATAATTTTATTCGCTGAACTCATATTTTCTCATTTAATAATTCAATCTGAAAAACCTCTCTGCGCAAATTAGAACTTGAAAAACGATGGTCTCTCGTATTAAAATAAAGCACGATTCCCTTCTCTTCGCAATAGTTTCTGCCTGTAAAATCCCTTTCCTTATATTCATCGCCCACAATACGCACATCGATCTGAAAGGCTTTTAATATATCTTCTAAATCCTGTTCTGTGGTATAAGGCACAATTTCATCAACAAACTTACAGGCCTTCAATTGAATGTAACGTTCTACGACTGTCTGTGTGGGTTTGTTTTTTGTAGGCCTGTCAATAGTTGGATCAGTTTGTAATCCAACAATCAAATAATCACAATGTAATTTCGCTTCTTCAAGCATTTTCACATGACCTGCATGCAATAAATCAAAAGCACTAAAGGTTATTCCTGTTTTCATAATAACTAAATATTGGTTTTTGCTGATATAAATGAGTGCAATAAATAAGTCGGGATATAAAAGATTTTTGAACAAAAATTTCAAAATTGAACAAGGGTTCCCCGTGAATAGTTACATTTTACTATCCCTCAAAAAAAAATAAAGCTTATTATTTTTATGACTTATTATGTTTGGAAAAAAGCTGGAAAGCGACTACAAAAAAACGACTCCCAACAGGGCAAAAATAAGGCAGACTCAGAAAAATCGAAACTCAATTTGGTGGTTTAAAAGTCTTAATAAGGAATAATTACAATTGAAAAGAACGCGAAAAGCAAGAAAACAGAATTAATTTCACGTACCCATATATTAAACGCAGTCAGAACAAAAAAGAAGCTGTTTTTCAGAATTTATTGAGCAAAACAGAATCTATATTCAGCTAACAATAAGTCATTTATCAGATATAATACACCTTTATATAGTAATGTGTATTTTAAGAAAAGTCAAGTATCAATACATATCAATTTAACACACAAAGAAGAACAGATAAAATACTATGAAAACTAAAATTACCAAAATTTGCTGTATCGGTGCTGGTTATGTTGGCGGGCCAACGATGGCAGTAATTGCTAAAAAATGTCCACACATACAAGTAACGGTTGTTGACTTAAATACAGAACGCATTGCGGCATGGAATGATAAAGATGTAGCAAACATTCCGATTTACGAACCAGGACTTAGTGCAATCGTAGAAGAAGCCAGAGGAAGAAACTTATTTTTTTCTACCGATGTTGAAAAAGCAATAGAAGAAGCCCAGATTATTTTTATCTCTGTAAATACACCAACGAAAACTTACGGAAAAGGAAAAGGAAAAGCGGCTGACTTAAAATATATTGAACTTTGCGCCAGACAAATTGCAAAAATTTCAAAAGATGATAAAATTGTAGTAGAGAAATCAACTTTGCCGGTACGAACAGCGGAGGCAATCAAGAGTATTCTGGACAACACCGGAAACGGCGTACAATTTCAGATTTTATCTAATCCTGAATTTCTGGCAGAAGGAACTGCTGTAACTGATTTACTGCATCCGGACAGAATCCTGATTGGCGGCGAAACTACTCCGGAAGGACAAGAAGCGATACAGGCATTGGTTGATGTTTATAGCAATTGGGTTCCTGAAGAAAAAATACTGACTACAAATGTATGGTCATCAGAATTGTCTAAGTTAACTGCTAATGCTTTTCTGGCACAGCGAATTTCTTCGATAAACGCTTTGTCTGAACTTTGCGAAAAAACCGGTGCTGATGTAAATGAAGTGGCAAAAGCAATTGGAATGGATAGTAGAATTGGACCTAAATTTCTAAAAGCATCTGTGGGATTTGGAGGTTCTTGTTTTCAAAAAGACATTTTAAATTTAGTTTATATCGCAAAATCATACGGACTGGATGAAGTGGCTGATTATTGGGAACAGGTTATTATTATGAATGATTATCAGAAAAAAAGATTTTCGACCAAAATAACGCAGACCTTATATAATACGGTTGCTGATAAAAAAATAACGTTTTTTGGCTGGGCTTTCAAAAAAGATACCAATGATACCAGAGAATCGGCTGCTATTTATGTCGCAGATGACCTAATTGCAGAACAAGCTAAAATTGCCGTTTATGATCCTAAGGTAAGCAGGGAAAAAATACTGGCAGATCTAGATTACTTAAAAACCAGATCGCAGGAAGAAAATACAGCAAGTTTAGTTTCTTACGAGAATCCATATGAGGCTTGTCAGGAATCGCATGCTATTGCAGTTTTGACAGAATGGGATGAATTTACGACGTATGACTGGCAAAAAATATTTGACTCGATGCTAAAACCTGCTTTTGTATTTGATGGCAGAAATATTTTGAACAAAACGGATCTGGAATCTATTGGGTTCATTTATCAGGCAATTGGTTCCTAGTATTTTATAGCAAAAAAAAGTTGGGTGTAATTTGTAAAAACACAGAACATAGCTGTTGATGACTAAAAAAAGGCGTTTCATTTAGTTATAATACACAAAGTTACTATATGAAGAAATGTATTTCTTTCAAGGTTCTTTTTTACGCATAAAATCTATGTTTCTATGTGTTTTATTATTATTTAAATTACATCCAAGGAGTTGGGAAAAGACTAAAAATCATCTTGTAAAATTCATAAACAATATATAATAATGAACTGGTACGTTGTATATACAAAACCAAAATGGGAGAAAAGAGTGGCTGACCAATTGATGCAATTGGGCGTAAACTGCTATTGTCCTGTTATAAAAACAATAAAGCAATATTCAGACAGAAAGAAAAAGGTCGAAGTGCCTCTTTTTACTAACTATATATTTGTTCAACTGGATGAAAAAGACAGAAATTTAGTTTTTTTGTCCCGTGGTGCTGTCCGTTATTTATATTGGTTAGGAAAACATGCCATTGTAAAAGACAAAGAAATCGACACGATAAAAGAATGGCTTGCTAAAGATGCAGATATTAGTATTACCCAATATAATGTAGGCGAAACCATTAAAGTAAATTCAGGTCCTTTCTTAAATCATGATGCAGTGATCAAGGAAGTAACCAATTCTCACTATGTCCTTATTTTAGAATCTCTGGGTTGTGTATTGAAAATGAAGCACAAACCTGAAGAAAATTAAACGAGGAACTAATAAACAATAAATAAAATGGATTTTAATTTATCTAAAGAAACAGACAAGGAAACAGTATTCATAAAGATTGCTTCGTTTTTGAAAGATCAAAATTTTGAAATAGTACAACAGGATGCGACAAGACCCTGGGGAGGCTTTTTTGTAATTGATGAAAAACAAGCACAAGCATTTGCCTCACAATTTTTTCCACATTTGCAAATGTCAGAAATTCAGATTACCAATAAATTGAGTCCAAAGATTTTGATTGTCGCACCAAATAAACGATTGTCCTGGCAATATCACTTTAGAAGGGCCGAAATCTGGACGATCCTCTCTGGTCCTGTTGGTGTAAAAACCAGTGAGACTGATGAAGAACAAGAACTTCAGATACTTGATGATGGTCAATTTATACAGATGAACAAAGGAGAACGCCACCGCCTGACAGGATTGGATTCCTGGGGAATTGTCGCTGAAATCTGGCAACACACTGATCCGGATAACCCATCTGATGAAGATGACATTGTACGGTTACAGGATGATTTTGGAAGATAGTAAACACTACTTTCATAAAAACAAAAGCCATAAATCTTTATAAAATAAGATTTATGGCTTTTATCAGTAATACGGTTTAAGTGATTTTATTTCAAATTGAATCTCTACAATAGTATCACTTCACTTTCTTTTTAATATAAACCTGAGGCGAGATTCCTGTAACTTCTTTAAAAGTGGTATAAAACGGACTATAGGACGAGAATCCTACTTTACTTGCCAAAGATTCTATAGTATTTGACTTTAAATAATCTTTTTCTATTAGTTGTAATGCATCATGTATTCGCACTATTTTCTTGAATTCTGTAAAACTTACCTTCGACACGTACTTAAAAACAAATGTTAGATGGCTTTTTGGTATTTTAAGTTTATTGGCAATATCATTGATAGATGCATTTGGGTTTCTAAAAATTTCATATTTAAAAACCAGTTTCTCAATATCGTGAATATAGCTGCTTGTATATTCTGCAATTTTTTTACTCAGGGCCCTGTCCTGAACATTACTTATTTCATCTGAAGAATCCAGTATCCATAAATCTTTTAGAATAAAAGTAGATTTATTATGTTGCTTTATTTTATCGTGCATCACGTTGTAGCCATACAATATTTCAGGCGTAAACAAGATTTTAAAATACAGGATGTTGAGTAATAATGCAGGAAAAAATTTATAGCTGTTTAATTCACTATTATTTGGAGATTTCAAATTCATCGTAATAACCACAATGAGATGAAAAACAATTAAACAGTATAAATAAAAAATAAAAAACGACCACTGTTTTAATATCCTATTCTGTTTGATATTGATAAGATCCGGTTCTCTATTCCATATTTTGTTTTTCAGGAAACTATACGAAATCGTATTATAATAAATAATGTAAGCTTCAAACATAATAGAAAAAAACAACTTAATCCAAAACGGCGGAATCATTACAATAAGAAACCGCTTTGCAGCTAAATTCAATAGTACTAAAAATATGGGAAGAATAAAATGCGTCAGCTCCTTATAGTTGAATTTTTTACTGTCCTTATCTATATTGACAAAATACAAATACATTGCCGGAATAATAACAATTAGAAAAGGATAATATGGGTAATGTCCTTTTTGAGATAAGCGCAAAATATCAAAACCATCCAGACCTATGAATAAAAAATTTAAGGCTAAAAGCTTAAAAGAAAGCAATAAATAAATATTTAATAATTTATTGTATTTAAACTGCATTATTATAATTATAAAACAGATTAAACCAAGTAATCCTGAAAATAGATAAAAAAGGTTAATCAGCATTTTTTAGTATCGTTTTTTTGAATGAAATTTGATTTTTTTTTAAATGTAACAAAATTTATTACCGTTAAAATGTAATAATTTTTATGAGCCGAAAATTTGATTTTTTTTTTTATAAATACAAAATAAAAAATTACATTTTTAACAATATATCTATAATTCTGGTAATCAAATATTAGTTTGTTTTTTTGTAATAAACGTACTATTTATTCATTCGGATTTTATGAAATATATTTTCTTATTAGCAAAAAGTACACCGATTATTCTGTTTTTTTTTACATAGATCTCCTTATAATTGATTTTGTAATAAAAACCTTTTTTTTATGTATTTGGTCCTTACTAAGTGTTAAAATGTCCTTTTTAAGGAATTAAAGTTACAGTTGCAACGAAAAAAAAAAAACGAAATATCTACTTTTGGAACTAATGTAGCTAAAGTAAGTTAATTACAAGTTTTATAAGATGAATCATGCTGTGTACAAGAATATAAAAAAAATAAGAGAATTAAAAAACCTAACCCGCGACCATGTTGCCGATGAGCTTAAAATGAGCACTAGTGGTTATGGAAAAATTGAACGTGGAGAAGTCGATTTGACTGTATCCAAATTAGAAAAAATTGCAGAAGTACTTGATGTGTCAATTGAGTTTATATTTAGATTTGATGTTTCACTTTTCTTTGAAAATAGAACGAATAGAAAAAAAGACCTTTTTTAAAGAACTATCTGCAAGTTATTTCCCCCAATCTAATACTTAATATATAGTATATAGAATATAAAAACACGCATACGCTCAAGAGCTATCATATCATGTAGAAAAAACAAGTATTTACAGAAAACTCAATTTTTATAATTTAGAAAAACAGAATTACCTGATAACAAAAGTTCTTTAAAAAGAAAAAAAACTCTTTTTATTCGCTTTCGTTTTGGCTAATTTTAGCTCTCAATAAGTTATGATAGTCTAAAGGCGTATTGCCTGTGTGTTTTTTAAAACTCCTGTAGAAAGGATCATAAGAAGCAAATCCTACTTCCTTGCTTAAATAATTAAGCGTGTTCGTTTGTAAATAATTATTTTTTATCAGAATAGTCGCATAATGTATTTTTATCATTTTTTTGAACTCTACAAAGGAGACGCTCGAATGGTATTTAAATATATAATTTAGATGGCTTTTTGGGATTTTTAATTCACTTGATAAATTTTCAATTTTTATATCTGATCGAAAAAAAAAGTTATCGTTATGAATAAGCAGCTCAATTTGAGCAATATAAGTTGACAGACTTGGATCTATTTTTCTTTTCAAAAGCTGGTCCTGAATGCCGGTTGGGTTAGTTTTATCTGAAAGAATCCAAATGGTGCGGAATTTTAAAGGATTATTCTCCACTTCATTGATTTTACTTTTCAGGTGTGTATAACCGTAGAATATCTCAGGACAGCATACTATTTTACAACACATTATCAATAACATTATACAGCTTACAGGCTGGTATATTGAATCTGTTTCTTTTAGATCCTTGAACCAATACAGTATTAGTGGGGCAAAAGTTATAATCATGATTTCCAGATAAATAAATCTTGTCCATTTAGACAACAATGTATTTTTCAACGAATTAGAGTTTTCCTGTTTTTTATCCCATATACTTCTGTATAAAATGACAGAACAGAGATAAATATAAGTCAATATAAAGGCACTAAAGAAATAGTAAATAATATCACTAAGGCAAAAATGCGGGAACTTGTTTTGAAGGGTGTTTTTAAATACTAAAACCAGAAAATAAACTAATGGAAAAATACTATGCAATACAATTTTATTCGTCCCTACTTTACTTTTCTTGTTAGACAAGTTTTTAAAATAGAGATAAATTATAGGTAATATCAGAACCGAAACACTTGATTCAAAATAAAAATTAGTAAGGATTGCCTTTTTAAAAAAAAGAAGATTTAATCCCATTCCCAATTGAGTGAAAGAGATTAACATCATAAATAAAACAAAATAGATATTTATGGCTTGGTTGGATTTATAATTTTTAAGTATGATTGATGAAACCGTTGTTCCAAATATTCCAGCAATAAATAAAAGAAGAATCAGATGGATTTCCACAAAAAAGAGTAATTAGATGATGGTGTAAATTTAAAAAATATATATTTAAACATAAATCTACAGCTCGTTAATATTTTGATAATATAATGACTTTTCAATCTAATTAATTCCTTAAAAATGGACAAATAAAATACTGAAAATCAATTGTTTGTTTTTTACGATCATTATTTTTTTTTTCATAACTTTAAAACCTGATTTTTATCATTTCAATTAACAGTTTTTAATTTTAGAAAACATGCTAAAAATTTAAAAATTTTAATTTAAAACAAAGTACTTAATCTGAGTGTTTTTTGATACTATTTTTAATAAATAGATTTGCGCTAAATTGTTTTAAACAATAATTTAAGTATTAATTTTTTAATTCATTTAAGTAATTATGGTTGGTCTAAAAATTAAGGAAATTAGAGAACGCAATAAGTTAAGCAGAGAGTATGTTGCCATTCAAATGGAGATGTCTTTAAGTCAATACAGCAAAATTGAAACAGAAAATGTAGATTTAAAATTATCTAAACTTGATAAATTAGTAAAAATTATTGGCGCAAAAAAAAGTGAACTTTTTACTTTGGATTATAAATAGAATCTCTTGTTTATCATTTAAATTATTACCTTCAAATTATCTCTAAAAAAACCTCAAAAAAATAAAGCAAATGTATCTGTATTTAAACTTTTACACGGGTAAGTTTAAGTAAAAGATCAAATCGTCTTTGCATTATTAGTGCTGATAAATTAAGCACTTGTAAAGTAAAAGGCAACAATTTATCCTTTATCTCAAAAAAAAACCTTCAATATCTAACGACTTTGGAGGTTTTTTATTTTTGGTTATCATTAAAAATGCATTAACACATCATTTTTTATACAATTCGATGAAACATTAGTTGAAATAGGTGTACGAAATTGTTCTTATTTCAATTTCAAAAAAGTTGTAAATTGTAGTAAAAATATTTCTTATATTCGCTCAAAGAAATGTCTGTTTATTAGACGTCAACTTAAAAAACGTTGATTTAATCTCATTTTATGGCTTGTATAGACGAGTTGTATTTCATTTTATAATTTCAATCTATGAATCCAAGTTTTAAGAAGGAAACCAAGTGGGGAAATTTTGGTGGTAATATTAATATCTATCAAAATCTGGTCGAATCAGATATTGAAAAACTAATTCAGGAGAAAGAAATACATTCGTTACAGTTCTATACTTTTGAAAATCCCTCAACAGAAACTTGGGAAACTTTAAATAAATTTTACAAGAAATCCCCTCAAATCGGATTGACGTTATTATGGCATGCTATCATTGACTTTGAATTTCTAAGTAAAATTCCAAATGTTAGAAATTTTAGTGTAAAATCATATCTAACAAAAGACTTTAAGCCAATTGAAACCCTGGAGCTTACTAAACTTCATTTAGGCGAAACAAAATCAATTGCAATTAATATCGATTTCATCAAAAATTTTAAGGATTTAGAAATTCTTAATATAGATGGGATGAAAAAGGGAATTGAAAACATTCAGTATTTGACAAAAATTACTTCACTGAATTTAAGGGGGATTAAACTTAAAAATTTAAATTGGATTAGCAGTTTAAAAGAATTGAAACTCTTGAAGCTAATGTTTGGCAGTTATCAATCATTAGAATCTTTAGCAGAATTAAGGAATTTAGAGTATCTAGGTGTTAGCAGAGTGCGACAAATAGACAATTATGATTTTCTGGAAGGACTTAGTAGTTTAAAATTTTTACACTTTGAAGGTTTATCAACTATGCATTCTTTACCAAGTCTTGCAGGAGTGAAAAATTTAAAAAAATTACAAATTGATAATTTATCAAAGCTGGAAAATATAAAGGAAATTGAAAATCTTGAAAATCTCGAGGAACTGTTATTTATATTTCCTGAAAATTTTAAAGCATTGGATCGAAATTTATTATTAGACCAACTATTTGATATCGCATTAAAATTACCCAACTTAAAAATGACGAATCTTTTGTTTTGGAAAGAACATAAAAAATATAACGTTTTACTTGAAAAAGGCGTCAAAGCTTATGAACATTCAAAAAGTAACTATCAGCAAAATACTCAGGGCGGCTGGGTGTTATAAAAAAACAATCCAAAAGCATGTTTAATTAGATCGAATCTCTAATTATTTTTTTCGTATTTTTAGGTTAAACAACCAAACAAGTAAGATTTACTTGTCTGGTTAATCACTTAGGATAACAGATACTTTGGATTTCTGGACGCATGTAACACGCAGGAATGCATTAGAAATAAATCTAGACGGTTATCAGTATGCTTTTAGAACCAGAATGATTCATTCATTTTCAAGAATAATGATCAAAAAAAAACATCCTGCCTGGAATAAAGAAATTTGGGGCGAACCGATTAATTTTGCTGATATGGTGGCGACGAGCATCGGCTGACGCTGTCAATACTACTAATTTAGTGGCTTATTCCTGATTTGAAAAAACTATATTTCCCGAATCTACCATATTGGTCAATCGCAGCGAATTGCCTGAGAATACGGATTTAACTGAAAGCTTAAACTCGTATTATTAACCACCTTGATTGATCTATTCACTGGTAATCCAACACCAGATGAAAGCGGCATTGAAACCTGAACTGATTCCCATATGTACATAATCCTGTGCATTTACGCAATTGAAAGAACATAGTCGTAACCAAAGAGAAAGTAGTTTTATCAATTTGTCT
Organism: Flavobacterium azizsancarii; assembly: GCF_027980145.1. Taxonomy (GTDB): domain Bacteria; phylum Bacteroidota; class Bacteroidia; order Flavobacteriales; family Flavobacteriaceae; genus Flavobacterium; species Flavobacterium azizsancarii. Next base: position 54,118 of record NZ_JAMZNK010000036.1, read on the forward strand.
TTTCCGTAAGAATCCAAAATTAGACTACTTACCATTTTTATTTGAAAAACCGGGGTGGACATTAGGGTGGACATTTAAAACGTTATCCAAAAAAAACAATACCTATAAACAACTAAAAACCAATTACATAAAATCTTAATTAAATTGAAACAAAAATTAAGTTATAACAATTTCATATATCTGTACTCAGATCTATTATAGAAAACAGGTAGAAATCTATAATTTTCAATAAATAATTTTACTTTCGTAGTTCTTATTTAGCTCTTTCTTAGAAAATTTAGAATAAAACTATTTTTAAAAAATACTAATATTATTACCTTTAGCCCTACTTTAACTCTCCTTCAAATGCAAAAATCTTTGGGTCTGTTGCGCTTCTTTTTTGTTATTTGTCTTCATCTAGTTTTTACATTATCTGTTGAGGCCAATAATGCTGCCGAACCTTTAAATAAAATTATTCGATCTTATCGCAACTGTGATTTAGACTGTTTAGAATTAAAATTCACAGATTTTAAACATAAGTACCCTAACGAAAATCCGGAAGTCTTAGAAGTGCTTTACCTCGCCTTGAGCGCTGAGAAACAATCTTTGCAAATTGATCATAAAAATAATAAAAGCGAGATTTTATATCGAAAAGCTGTAACACTCGCAAAAAAATTAAAGCGTGAAGACTTAATCATTTGGACTGAAACTCACTTTGGTTTTTATTATTACAAATACAATAATCCTATTCAGGCATTGCCCTATTTCCTGGAGACTTTTCAAAAAATAGAAAATGAATCTAAAGGTGATTTGCTCGAAGCCGAAATTGTACTAAAAAAAAATGCCTATTATTTTGGCTCTATTGAAGATTATAAAGTAGAAGAAATATACCTTAAAGAGGCCTTAAAATTCTCTACTCCAAATTCTGAAAATTACACGGAGATACTCAATAATTTAGGAATGTCTTATCTAAAACAAAACCAAGCTGATAAGGCAGAGCAATACTTTATACAGACCCGCGATCTAGCATTACAGAATAAACAAGAAGTTCGTTATGCCAAAGCTTTAGGAGAATTGTCCAAAATTTATGTACTTCGAAATGATTTCTCAATGGCGCAAAGGCTTTTACTGGAAGATATTGCCCTCTCAAAACAAAACAATAGCGATCGAAATACCATGTATGCCCAAATTCAATTGGGTAAACTGTATGTATCACAAAAAGATCCTGACAATGCAGATAGTGTACTAAAAGAAGCAAGAAATTACGTGAGAACCAAAGCTCATCTTGCAAGTTTTGAATATGAAATAACAGAATTATTACTTGCGATTGCCCTACATAAAAAAGACTTAATAAGCGAACTACACTTTCGCAGATCCTTAGACTCTCTGAATAAAGTAGTTGCCTTAACTGATGGAGACCCTGCTATCGACAGATTGAATTTACAGGCACAAAAGGAGCGAATTAAATCACAATTAGAAATTGAGCAAACCAAATTGGAGAAAGCCTCACTATTACAATGGACCTGGATTACTATAAGTGTTTTATTACTCATCATATTGATTCTAATTTATGTCGTATACAATCGAAAGTTAAAACTTCAGGGAATTGCCTTTGAGAAAAATATTTTATCTGCTCAGTTGGCTAAAATTCAATCAGAGAAAAAACTCCATGAAACTCATGCCTCCTTAAGCTCTTATAAAATTTATTTGTCTGAAAAAAATGACCAGCTAACAAAGTTAGAACGAGAAATAAAGAAACTCAAAAATCTTTCAAAACCAGCTTCTTCACGGGTAAAAGAAAAAAACCTGCAAGAACTTTTGGAATCTCATTTAATGACTCAGGAAAATTGGCTGCGTTTTAAAGCTATTTTTATTGAAGAACAGCCTGATTATTACCACTACTTAATCGAGAAGTTCCCTAATCTGACAGAAGCCAATTTACGAATCATACTATTGCAAAAAATTGGGTTGAAAAATCTGGAAACAGCACAAATACTGGGTATTACTCTGGAGGCCGTAAAAAAAGCCAAACAGCGATTGAAAAAACGGTATGAATTAAACTATACTGATGTTTTTAACGAGCAATAAGAGGCTGTCCGAAAAGTAATTTCGGGCAGTTTTTTTTTGTTTTACACATTGATTTTTCTTATATTTAAGTACTAAAATCAATGATTATGCAGCCAGTTTTTAAGCCTCA
>NZ_JAMZNK010000037.1 GCF_027980145.1 Flavobacterium azizsancarii
TAATCAAAACGGAGGTGGTCATTTTGCTCCGGAATTAGGTGGTCATTTTGAACTGGAATCAGGTGCTCACTTTAAAACGGAATGGGGTGATCAATATAACCGGAATTTGCAGAAGACTATCTTCAGGAGAAATATAAGTTAGAAGATGCATTAAAAGATTTCTGATAATAATAATGTAATAAAGTTAAAAGCAAGAGTTGATGATTAGCTATATTTAATAACAAAAGCGCTATAATAGGGCTTTTGTTATTAAATTTGACTTTATACTCTATTTATATTTAATATTGATGCTGATAATATCCGAAGTCATATTTGTCGTTCTGGTATAATGCCCGTAACGAATCTCCAATGTATTCCAGTGTTTAAGACCGAATATTCCGTTTAAGGGAGTGAATTTCATTCCCATCCCAAAGAAACTGCTGTCAAACTTAGATAAATCATAATTGCTGGTATAATATTCGTCCGCTGCTGAATGTTCGCCATACGGTTTAAAATACTTCGTTCCCGTTTGAGTATAATACCTGTAAAACGGACTTATCGAAAAGGCCTGAGTTAATTTTACAGGAATTTCAAGATCGGCAGTATGTGCTTTTAAGCTCCAGTCATCAGTATAATATCTGTAATAAGCCCTAATGATTACATTGTCTCCCAGGAAATAACTTGCCCTGATCCCCAATGGAATTTTGAGTCTTGTATCGGGCATTTTTTCCTGATGTACAGATCCGTCAGTAAAATAAACCCTGTGAAACGGAAGACTTAAATACCCGTTTTGGCTAATCACATCACCTACAAGCATTACCTGCAATCGCTGGTTGACCACCTGAGAATAACTTAAAGTTCCTGCAAAAGTATTTCGGTTTGCACTTCCGTAGCCTTCCTGACCCGGAGTACGAAGCTCAACAGGTTCAATTAATTTCAGCTGATCGAGAAAGGTTTGAAATTTAGCTGTAAACTCTCCGTTCCTGTCTCTTGTTTTTTGGGAAAAACTAATGTTTCCCCCAAAAGACTGGTAATCAAATTCAGTGGATGATGAAACTCCAAGACCAATTGTTCTTCCTGTTGCTTCATTTTCTCTTAAATAAGTCAAAGAAGGATAAAAACGATTGTCTGAAGAAGATGCAGATGAATTGGCACTCAAATCAATCATATCTGATGAGGCAGAAGTATAATGATCAATTCCAGCTTCAATATCAAAAGTATGTTTGATTCCGGTTTCTCCATATTTTACCAATTTTACGTCAATGGTATTGGCAATATCGGTAAGATGTTCAGAACCAATTCCTCCTGTAACGGCCGAATTGTCTCCGTTTTGCTTATAATAACTGGAAACTAAATTTACTTCTTCCAGTTTTAATTTTTTGCTTTTGTAACTGGTAGAATCTGTAGGAACATTTTGTGCTCTTGTTTGAAATAATGCCAGTAAGGCAAATCCTGTAATGAATATTCTTTTCATTTTTTAAGAGTATGAAAATTAGTTACAGCCACAGCCACCGCCGCTTTTTCCTGAATTTGCTCCGGAAGCTCCTTCACGGTAGGATTGAAAACTAAGTTCTGTTTTTTCGATTTTTCTGTTAGAAAGGACCATTTCAGAATCGTTGATTTTTCCTTTCTGGTATTCTTTTACCGATGTGCAGGAGGTGAGTAGAATGCCCGTAAAAGCAATGCTGCAAAATAGTACGAGCGCTTTTTGTTTTGGCTTTTTCATTTCAGGTTAATGTTTTTTGAAGTGTAAATTTTGTTGTTGTCGTCGATTATTATACAATATAGATCTGCTATCTGATCTATTAAAAACAAGCCTGCTTTAATACCCATAACTGCTATTGGCGTTGCCATTGCATCTGCAAATTCTGCGTTCCCGCTAATAATGGTTACACTTTTAATTCCTGTTATAGGCAATCCTGTTTTTGGGTCAATAGTATGTGAATATTTCTTTCCGTTAATGGTCACGAATTTTTCATAATTCCCGGATGTTGCCACTGCTTTATTGGAAATTTCCATATAAGAAAATGCCGCATTTGGAGCATCAGGATCTGCTACGCCAATGGTCCATTTTTTGCCATTAGGCTGTAATCCCCAGGCCGAAAGATCTCCGCTGGCATTGATAATGCCGCTTTCAACATCATGATTTAAAAGTATTTGTTTTGCCATCTCGGCAGCATAACCTTTTCCGATTCCGCCAAAACCAATTCGCATTCCCTTTTCTTTTAAAAATACGGTTGAGTTTTCTTTATCTAAAATGATATTTCTATAATCAATAAGATGTACCATTTTGAGTGCTGTTTCGGCATCTGGTAATTTGGTCATGGCTTTATCAAAATTCCAAAGACTTTTATCGATACTTCCGTATGAAATATCAAAGGCACCTTGCGTAATTCTTGAAATTCCAATACATCTTTCGATAAGATTAAAAACTTCAAGATCTACTTTAACAGGCTTAATTCCTGCATTTTCATTAATCAGGTTCGTCTGACTATCATCTTTATAAGTAGTCAAAAGTTTTTCGATCCGTCTGATTTCTTCAATAGCAAGATTAATATTCTCATTCCCAATTTTCTCATTTTCAGCCACAACTGTAATTGTAAAGTTGTTTCCCATGAGTTTTAGGGATTGCGAATATTTTTTATTTTTTAATATATTACTTTTTGCTATCACAGATTGCTTTTATTTCGGCAGTCCACTGCTCAGGAGTAGTTTCTGGTTTTCCGTGCCAGGTTTTAAGTACTTTACCATCAGCATCCAAAAGCAGGGTTAGAGGGAAACTTCCTTCTTTATTATAAATCTCGGCTAAATCCTCGTTTCTTTTTACCTGCTGGGGCGTTCCTATGTTTTTCTTTTTTCTTGGAAAATCAGCATTAACCAGTACCAGATTCTCATTGGCCATCTCTGTGAATGCCGGGCTTTCAAGATAATCTCTGCGCGTTACAATACAAGGCCCGCACCAGTCTGAACCGGAGAAGTTCAGTAGAATTAACTCGTGCTTTTCCTTTGCTGTTTTTTTGGCATTAGTAAAGTCAGGTTCCCAGTTGATGGGAAGCACTGTTAATAACAGAAATAATGTAATTAGTTTCATTTTTCAGTTTGTTTTTAGGTATATACGAAATAACGAATTGTCAGGTATCTTATTTTTTAAACTTGCTTAAGATTCGGTTAAATTTTAAACCAAATAAAAAGCTGTTTTTTTAAGCAGTCTGAACACCAAAAATATAGCCCACAAATGCCGAGGCTGCCATGGCAAAGGTGCCCCAGATGCAGATACGCAATATCGCTTTCAGCGTATGGGATCCGCCGGCTTTTGCGGCCAGCATTCCCGATAATGCCAAAAAGAGTATTGAAAAACCATACTGATAAAATACCATTTCTTTTATAGGGGCAAAAATGGCCACCAAAAGCGGCAATAAACCACCAATAATAAAGGATATGGCCGATGCAAAAGCTGCTGTAAGGGGGGTGGCCTGTGTGATTTCATTAATTCCGAGTTCGTCCCTCGCATGGGCTTCAAGGGCATCATGAGCCGTTAATTCCACAGCAACCTGCCTGGCAAGTTCTTTATTTAATCCCCTTTGAATATAAATATCGGTGAGTTCTTCCAGTTCCTCTTCCGGCAGGGTTTCAAGAGCGATTTTTTCTCTTTTCAAATCTGCAGTTTCTACATCAGACTGGGAACTTACCGATACATATTCACCTGCTGCCATAGAAAGCGCACCTGCTGTTAGACCCGCTACGGCAGCCAGTAAAATAGGCTCTCTTGTAACACTTGCCGCAGCCACACCAATGGCTAAACTGGTGGTCGATAAAATTCCGTCGTTTGCCCCCAGAACTGCTGCCCTGAGCCATCCGCTTCTATTGATATAATGATTTTCAACATGCATAATTTTAATTTTATAGTAGTTTAATCCAATGCGGATCTTCAGAGGTTTTTGGAACACCTCCAAAATTAGTTTTTAGAAACTGTCTAATTTGTAATGCTGTTTTGTTTTGTGTAGCGCTTTTCCAGTCATTGATATCATAAATATGAATCTGCTTGGCATTTGTGTTTGTAACAAATGAAATCCGGGATATTGAATCCTTGTATTTCATAATCTCATGTAACATTCCGCGATTTGGCACTACAACAAGAATGTTTTCCCAATCAAGAAAATTCTTAGGGATATCCTCACGGTCCTTCAATCCTAAAAATTCAAAAAAGGCTTTTATTTTTTGATCATTAAGCCTATGTATATCTAAGTCAGCCTTTTTTAGAATAATCTGGAGATTTGCCTGATCTCTAATGATACCCATATTTAAAATATTTTTTTTAATGAAAGGATCAAAGTATATTATCTGATTTCAGAATGTCTGATTTCTCCCCCTGTAGTGCCTGTCTGCCGGCCAGAGTATAAAACTGCCAGAGAGTACACCATCAGAGCCAGTGCAATATAATCAGCATACGATTTCTCTTTCCAATTGCTCCATAAAGCAGCTATCGAACCGATGCCCAGTACATAGGATAGTAAAGCAAATACCTCTGCTTTTTCTTCATGTTCATGGATTAAATTTTTAGAGATTCCCTCAATTTGTTTTACCACGTGCTCGGCGCCATCCCCTGTTGCTGTTGCTGCAAATGCCGTAATTGCCCCCAGTATAAAAATACAGCAAGCTGTCCTTTTTACAATTTCAGATTTTACTATAAATCCACCTATGAGAACCAATAAACCTACAATGGGTATAATAATAGGCAGGTGGTTCAATACTAAGTGATAATGCGCTCCGTTCATAATGTTTTGTTTTAAAGTATTGATTTTCTATTCTTCTTTGTTTTCCATTTTATCCGGGCAATGCGCTGGCTGAGCCCGATGCTTCTTCCTCTCGGCATTGCTCTTGATAGACCAGTCGCGGCAATTGTAAAAAGCCCTGCGATGAGTTTATTGCTTAGGGAAAACGCAATTATTTTAGTAAGCATAAGCTTGTTTTGTTAATCGCCGCTTTAAAAAATAAGCAATAGCAAAAACACGCGCCATTAGACGTGAGAGTTTTAAGCCGATAAAAAACGATTAACAGTCTCTGGGCGGCTGCCAGACAGAGGAAAGGGAAATAGATAAATAGGAGAAAGAATACGTATATAAATTTTGTTTTTTATACGTAAAATTTACTTTTTGCATGGTTTTGTATTCTTGTGTCAACGGATAAAATACAACAGAACTGATATTGGCGTGCGATTTAAAAGGCAGTTTCATATCCTTTACATAATCGGCATCAAATACATCTGGTCCCTGGTAGTGAATGCATAAAAACTCAAGAACAGTTAAATTAGGATTTTGTTCTTTATGTTCCATATAATGTTCTGCCATTACAGGCAGTTTTATGAGTTCGCCCAGCTGTGTTATAGACAGCAGGTAAACAGATAAAAATAATATGGACAGTTGTTTTTTCACAATTCAAATATAACTAATATTCTTATGATATTTTGAGGTAACTGGTTGTTTAGAAATGTTGTAAATAGTTAAGTCTTGCCAAAATACTTTTAAGTTTTACCTGCACAAAGATAAAAGGCTGTTTAAAAACAAAGGGCGATAAAGTTGTTACTGGAAGTTTTTTCCTACTCAGTAGAATGGTTCTAAATGTTAAATCTGATTGTTTTTTTACTTCAATTCACCCTAAATTAGCCATTGAATAAAGCAACTGTTAAAAAATGCCTTATTTTTTATTTATCAGCTGTTAATAGGATTTCATGTCCAATTGCATAGCATCACCCATAAACTTTTAGGAGCTTTTCCCGCTATACGTTGCAATCTTTTGCGTCGAATCCCGGCACAAAAGGATTTCCACTGCTATCGGGGCTAAGGGCTGTAGGCCCTATTTTGCGTTTGGAGAAATGTAAATTTGAATTCAATTGTTGTATTTCTAATTTACAGGTGGTGCAAAAAATAAAGTTTTTTTGTAAAATATTTTCTGGCTCTTATGTCTTATAAAAAAGGAAATGAAAACAAAAAATCACTAATCATTGATTAAAATTTTTTTAAGCAAAATAAGGCGCCAATTGTCTTTAATTGGTGCCATTTGGCTGTGGTGACAGGATATGCACAAATTTCTGTAAATTTTATGGACGATTTGAAGAGATTGGCTTACTACTGGTAGTGGCTGTATTTTGATGTCTTGAGTATTTTTATTTGGATGTCCTGTTGGGGATTATATGTTGTATATCACATATTAATTTGATAAATATCATTTTCGTAGACGTCTTTTTAATCTAATTTTATTCACGAAATAATCCTGTATTTTTTCAAGTCTTTGCAAGGTTTGGGCCTTATAATTAATTTTATGATGAACCTAAAATCTTCGGCTATAAATAGCATTTCAACACTATGTTTTACAGGAATAACTAAACAAATAAACAGATGAAAAAGAAGTTAAGTATGCTTGTTGTCACGGCTATACTTTTATACTCTTGCCAGCAAAAGGATTGGACAGGTTCAAATGAAAGTGGTATGGAGACAGATTCGTCTGAAATCTCTGGCATCAGTGATAGGATGGTTAGGAAGTGGTTTTTAATGAATAGGGAATCAGACAGTATAATGGCTTTGGCACAACAGACTATTAAGCAAAAGAGAACCGAAGTGGAAGCTCATCCGCCAGATGAGCGTGAGTATATTAATTCATGCATTGGAGAAGCTCAACAGCATCTTGATCAATTGAAGAAAAAAGTAAAATATATTAAAGGGTTTGCAATTCATATTGAAAAATATGATCCAGCTCTAAAGCATACAATTGACTCATTAAAAGAAGACTATCTTCAGGAAAAATATAAGTTAGAAGATTTATTAAAAGATCTCTGATACCTTTTCATCTGCATCATCTTCTATTATTAGAATATTACCGGTATTTATCATTTTTAAGGGTATATAAATTTATAAAGTTTTTTTAACTTATTTATAATTAGGGGATAAAGTATATGGAACAAGCATAAAACAATATATTAAATCCTGTTGAAAAATAATTTTCAACAGGATTTTTTTACAAGCTTTAAAACCTTAAAATTATTTTAAATGGAGAAAGACATTAGATATTTAGAATTTCTAGCCCTGAATTCTAAAGAAGTTATCGAAAAACAAGTAGACTCCTATCGTCAGCAGCATTCTTATGCAGGTACCATTATTGGTTTTACAGTATTGTTTATTCCTTTTTTCTTAAATAGTTTAGAGGGGGCTAATCAAAGTATTCAATTAATTACGATTATACCTATCGCATGTTTTATCAGTTCTATCCTTTTAATGCTCAGTATTTTTAGAAGTAAACCATTGGATCAGGCCTTATCTGTAACCAAGTATGAAGCCTTATTAAAGAAGTCGTATGAAGATATATTACTTTATGAAATTGAAGCAAACAAAGTTTCTTACATAAAAAACAATAAAGCAACGTTAAAAGCGAGTAAAAGGTACATGCAAGGAGTGGGTCTTACCACTTTTGCCATTCTTGTAGCTATTGTTCTTCTTTTATTGAATTCTTTTCTCTCGATAGAAAAAGTGCCCACAAAAGTTCAGGTTGTAAATACAACCAAATAATGGTATAAGTAAATAATTGTCCTTATTGCTTCAATATATTAAATGTTTCTTATCACTTTTTCGATTGACAGAAATCATTTTTTTTCAGCTCTATTTGTCTCAATTTTGCCTACCGATATAGAGATTATTATACTTATAAAAACAAGTATATCAATGCTTATTGTTGAAAAATATTAACGAAAAATCTAATGAAAAAAAGTAACGATGTTTTACGTAAAGAAGTTATGGAAGCTATAAATTGGGAACCTATTTTAGATTCTAATAAAATAGAGGTTAGTGTTCAAGATGGAATTGTTACTCTTGCAGGAACTGTAGATAATTATAATCAAAAAAAAGAAGCTGAACATACAATTAAGGATATATCAGGGGTTAGGGCCATTATAGATGACGTGAGGGTAGACCTTTCTTTTTCAGTAATTAAAAGTGATAAAGAGATTGCCAGTGCAGTTATTAAAGCATTAGAGCAAAAATGGGTTATACCTAATCACAGATTAAAAGTTACAGTCCAAGACGGATGGGTAACCCTTGATGGTATTTTGCATTGGAATTTCCAAAGGAAGGCCGCAGAGAATGCCATCCGAAATCTGGAAGGTGTAAGAGGAGTTATGGACAAAATAATTATTGAAGCTGAAATAAATAATGAACTGGAGAAACTGATTGTAGAGAAAGCGCTTAAGCGCAGCTGGATACTTGATATCGGTAATATTAAAGTTAGAGTTGATGGTAAAACGATTTTCCTTAGTGGTATAGTTAGTTCTCTTCTTCAGAAGGAAGAGGCAGAAAAGATAGCATGGAATACAACCGGAGTATGGCAAGTGGATAATAAACTTTTTGTAGAATTTGATTGATATGAAATCTAATGAGATTTATCGACGAAGATTTGCAAAGCAACAGAATTGCGCTGATCGGTGCCTGCTTAGGTTTTAATTTACAGTTAAAACAATAATAAACTGCTTAACGTTGATTAAAGCGTACATTTGAAATAATTGATAAACAACTAATGGATAATAAAGAAAATATACGGATTTTACTCACTGACGACGATCAGGATGACAGGGAATTTTTTGCAGATGCAGTAGCGGATCTTCATCTTAATGTGACTGTTGAATTTTGTATAAATGGACTTGAGCTTATAAATTATCTTTATGATAAAAATCGTATTATCCCTGACATCATATTTTTAGACCTTAATATGCCGATTATGTCAGGTTTTGAAACCCTGAAACAAATTAGAGAAGACATTTTATTTAAGGACATTCCTATTATTGCCATTTATTCCACTTCATCATCTCAAGAAGGTATTAAGAACACTTTTGGATCAGGTGCCAATGCCTATATCGTGAAGCCCACTGATTTTAACGAGTTAAAGAAACTCATAAGAAAAGTTATCGAAATGGATTGGAAAGAACAGCTGAAATATTCCAAATTAGAATCTTTTATTATTACGGTTTAATTAAACTCTTGCACTTTTGAGGTAACTTATTACAACAGAATTAAATTACAAGTAATGCAACATAAAAAAAACATCTTGCCCAAGGCTACACGCCAGGACTTTCCTATTGTTGGTATTGGAGCTTCGGCAGGAGGGCTTGAGGCTTTTACCCAGTTTATTGATGCTATCCCTGAAGACTCAGAAATGGCCTATGTCATTGTTCAGCACTTACATCCATTGCATGACAGTATACTTACAGAGCTTTTATCTCGCGTAGCCAGAATACCAATTATTGAAATTACCGACGATATTCATTTGGCCCCAAATACTATTTATGTTATTCCGGAAAACAAAATACTGACTTCTTTTGATGGAGTACTAAAACTAAGTCCACGTCTTAAAGATACTAAAAATCAGGCAATCGATATTTTTTTTAATTCATTGGCGGAGGTTCATCTTAATTTGGCCTGCGGAGTATTGCTCTCGGGAAATGGATCTGACGGGACACTTGGCTTGGGATCGATTAAGGAACACGGAGGCATAACTTTTGCTCAGGATATTGACGCTTCTTATAATGAAATGCCGCAAAATGCAATTAATGCCGGAGTTGTTGATTACGTATTATCACCAGTGAAAATAGTGGCGAAATTAATTGAGCTTTGTAATGCAAAAGCGATTGCCGGTGAAGATAATGAACTTAATGATGAGGCAGTATTTAATGAAATTATTAAAATTCTGCGTCACCACAGCGGGGTTGATTTTGCTTATTATAAACAAACTACGATACGCAGACGTATTGCCAGACGAATGGCATTAAATAAAATCGTCAATCTGAGGGATTATCTTAAAGTATTGAGAGGTGATAAATTGGCCTCTGAAGATTTATTTAACGATCTGCTTATACCGGTAACGGAATTTTTCAGGGATGTTAAAATTTTTCAGATGATGAGGGAAAAAGTTTTCCCTTTATTAGTGGGCAGGGTACCGGAAGGAAATGCAATACGAATCTGGATTGCAGGATGTTCTACCGGTGAAGAAGCTTACACGCTGGCTATTGCCCTTCATGAATTTTTGGGAGAAAATCTTCAGGGAAAAGAAATTCAGATTTTTGCTTCGGATATTTCAGAAGTTGCTATTGCCAAGGCTAGGGCTGGATTTTATAGAAAATCTCAAATGCGTAATGTTTCTGAAGCTACGCTTTCCAAGTATTTTACATCCAATACCAACGGTTATACTATTAAACGGCAAATTAGGGATTTATGCGTTTTTGCTGTTCATAATTTTTTGACAGATCCTCCATTTGCCAGAATGGATTTGATTACCTGCAGGAATGTTTTTATTTACATGGATGCATTTTTACAGAAAAAGTCTTTAAGTACATTCCATTATGCCTTAAAAGAAAACGGTTTTTTACTTTTAGGAAAATCAGAAACTGCTATTCCGGCCGTTGAACTTTTTCAGTCTTTTGATAAAGCCGGAAAAATATATACAAGAAAAGAGGTTTCAGCAAGATCAGTGCAATCTCGCTGGGGAGTAGGAACTAGTGACAAATTGAAAAGTTTTAAATCAGAACTTCCCAAAAAAGAAATCGTAAAAGAAGATTTTATAAAAAGTGCAGAATTAATTTTACTTTCGAATTATAGACCAGTAAGTGTCATAGTAAATGAACAGGTGGATATTTTACATATTATTGGAGATATTACTGATTTTATTAAATTTTCACAGGGCAAGCCTACTTTTAATTTGCTGAAAATGGTTCGAGAAGGATTGGCTTTTGAACTTCGTAATGCCTTGCATAAATCTAAAGAAACAGGATCGCTTGTAAAAAAAGAAGCAATACAGGTTAAAAGGAAAGAAGTTATAAGTGAAGTTACAATCGAAGTACAGCCGCTGCCAGATACTTCAGAGCCCTATTTCCTAATATTGTTTTATAAAACAAACAATATCCAACCAGTGATATCCCCAAACAATATGACGGACGAAGAAATCCGTAATGATGTCAATTTAAAAAGGATCGCACAGCTTGAAAAAGAATTGGAAAAAATACGAAATGACGTAAATGCGATTAGTGAAGAACAGGAAGCTTCGAATGAAGAACTGCAGAGGGCTAATGAGGAATTATTAAGCGGAAGCGAGGAATTGCAAAGCCTGAACGAAGAATTGGAAACTTCTAAAGAAGAATTACAATCCAGCAATGAAGAACTATCGCAGATCAATCAGGAACTATTAAACAAGCAACAGGAAATTAATATTGCAAAAAATTATACAGAAGCAATAGTGGCAACTCTTCGTGAACCTATAGTTGTTTTGGATAACAAGCTTAGAATAAAAAACATCAACAGGGCATTTTCTGAAAAATATAATATTACCAAAGAAGAGGCAGCAGACAGGCTCATATATGAAATTCAAAATCATCTTTTTGATGATATTCAAATGCGCGCCATGCTAGAAAAAGTACTTCAGCAAAAAACACAACTTGATGATTATCAGATAGCGGTAAATCTTTTGCCTTACGGCGAAAGTATTCTGCTTCTAAATGCCAGACAAGTCACTTATGAAACCAGTAAAAAACAATTAATTCTGCTGGCTATTGAAGATATTACCGAACGCAGGAAGATTGAAAAGAAATTACAGGCAATGTCCGATGGTTTAGAAGTTAAAGTTCAGGAACGTACGGTAGACCTGCTCACGTCCAATAAGGAGTTGGAAAACTCTGTAAAAAACCTGCATACAGCCAATGAACAGTTGCAGGAATACGCTTATGTGGCCAGTCATGACCTGCAGGAGCCATTGCGTAAAATATTGATGTTTATCAGCAGGCTTTTAGGAATGGAGGAAAAAATTTCTGATCCGGCTCTTTTGCTGCTTGAAAAAATCAGCAAATCATCTATTAGGATGAATACGCTTATTAAAGATTTATTGGCCTATTCTTATCTTGACAATCCCGATAGGCAATTTAAAGCCACTGATTTGAATACGGTTATCGACAATATTTTAATTGATTTTGAGTTGCTGATTCAGGAACGCAATTTTAAAATAAAAGTGGGTCATTTACCCGTTATCAATGCAATTCCGCTTCAAATGAATCAGCTTTTTTATAATTTAATCAGTAACGCCATTAAGTTTTATAAAAAAGACAATTCAATTTCTAAAATAGAGATAAGTTCCAAAAAACTGACTTTAAAACAAGTTAAAACATATCCGGATCTGGATCCAGGTTTAGCATATTGTGAGATCATAATAAAAGACAATGGCATTGGATTTAATCAGCAATATGAAAATAAGATTTTCACTATTTTTCAAAGACTTCACAATAATGAAGTGTATATAGGTACTGGTATTGGACTATCAATTGGAAAAAAAATAGTAGAAAATCACAAGGGAATTATTTTCTCTAAAGCCGAAGAAAATATTGGCGCGGAATTTCATATCATATTGCCTATCTAGATCTTTTTCGATTGAGAAGAGAAGCAGTTATATTAGCATGAAAAACGGAAGTAGGATTTACTTAATTATGTAAATCCTACTTCCGTTTTTGATAAATGTTAAGATTGCAAAATAAAATCTTAAAGTAGGTATTACTCTTTTACACCTGTGAGCCAATCTTTAAATTTGCTTACCTGTTCTGTTAAAAAAGACTCGTGTTCTTCATCTTCCTCTACATTTGGCGGTAAGATATGTTCGAAGTAAGTTCCTTTGAGAACTTTTCTTAATATGCCTTCTCCTAAAAAGGACTTATTGTCATTGAGTGTTTTTGCTGCTTTAAACAAATGGCGGATATCATATTGCAGAGGATTGATATCAGGTACCTGTTTGTTGAGATTCAATAATTCATAAACAGCTATTCTCGCAGTTCTTACCGAACTTTCCATCGTGAAAACCACATCATTATTTGTTTCTACAAACTGACCTATTAGTCCCAGATTTTTGCATCCTTCAGGAACAACCCTTGGACGATCACCTTTTGCCCTTGGCATAAACATCGAAGTAATATAAGGCATGAAGGCCGTACGTATAATCGTGTTTTGGATCACATTATCCAACTGATCGATGATCCCGGTATGATAACACAATTCGGCAAGGATTTCGTCTCCGGTACACTCAGGCATTGTCTTTTTAATGTAATTTCCTTCTTTGTCCATAAACAATGCATATACCCAAAGTACCAGAATATCATCCGGCTGTTCAGGAAAATGGGGCTGTCTGTTACAGGTAAAACTCATTAGCCAGCTTGAATCTGTAATGGTGACAATTCCTCCTGTAGCCGTTTTTCCGGAGTAAGGATCATTCACACAATATTCACTAAGTTTCTCCACGAGTGCGGAAGGCCTGCAGGTTAAGGTCACTGATTCCCAGGATGATTTTTCGATATTGCTGCAGAATTTTTCAGGTTTGCCAAAAACCTCTGATTTAGTGGCAAGATTCTTCCATAGTTTCCATCCACCGCTTTTTCCGCTGGTTTGATTATCAATTGTAATAACAGGAGCTTTTTTGTTGTCGCCATAGAAAGTGTCTTCGGTCATTGATCCAGTAGTTACAATCACATAATCTTCTTTTCCAATCGGTATTTTTAGTTCTTTGCCATCCCTTTCTGCGATAATTCCCTTCACTAGTTTCCCATCAGTATTGATAAGAATATCCAAATCGTTTATCAGTGTATTAAATTCAATGGTGACACCCTTCTCTTGTAGAAAGTTACGCAGTGGTGTTACAAAAGTGTCATATTGGTTGTATTTGGGAAATACCAAAGATGAAAAATCATTCAAGCCGTCAATAGCATGCAGGAAACGGTGCATATACAATTTTAGTTCAAGCAGACTGTGCCAGTTTTCAAAGGCAAACATAGTACGCCAGAACGTCCAGAAATTACTGCTTAAAAAGGATTCACTAAAATAATCTTCAATAGTTAAATCGTCCAGTTCTTCCTTTTTCTTTAGTAAAAGTTTAATGATGGCCAACTGGTCTTTTTTGTTGAGGCGAAATTTGCTGAAGTCTTTTATTTCTCCTTTGTTATGGATAAGGCGTGCTTTGGAATAATTGGAGTCATTATCATTAATAAGACGGTATTCATCCAAAACGCTGTAAGGAGCAGGCATTTCAAGGGCCGGAATATCCTGGAACATATCCCAAAGGTTTTCATAAGTCATATCCATTTCCCTGCCGCCTCTTATGATATAGCCGTCTTTGACATTACCGGCACCATCAAGAGATCCGCCATCAATATGAAGTTGTTCTAGAAATATAATATTTTTGGCTGGAATCTGCCCGTCGCGAATAAAGTAATAAGCTGTTGCCATACCGGCGATACCACTGCCTATAATATAAACTTTACTGTCTTTATACGATTTTAGGGGAATCCCTATATTGCGTTGATAGTTTCCAATCTGATCCGAAAACGGCATTGATTTTTCAGGTGTATTGCGCTGCTGCTCTTTACTGGAATCAGGTTCATGGTTTAC
The DNA here is from genome assembly GCF_027980145.1 of Flavobacterium azizsancarii. Lineage (GTDB taxonomy): Bacteria > Bacteroidota > Bacteroidia > Flavobacteriales > Flavobacteriaceae > Flavobacterium > Flavobacterium azizsancarii. The sequence continues at coordinate 14,430 of NZ_JAMZNK010000037.1, forward strand.
ATTTCTGTTTTCAGTTTTGGCATTTAGAACTTTATCAAATTTAACTGTATTTTCTTTCATTGTTATTATTTTAAGAATCAAATAAAGTTAGGTATTCTCTTAACTGTCAAAATGTTTCTTATCACTTTTTAGATTGACAGAAATCATTTTTTTTTAGACCTGTTTTTTTCACTTTTGCTTATTGATCACTGAATGTAAGAAGTAAACCAATGACTTTTACAGATCATTACCTAAATAAAAGATCTAATGAAAAAAAGTAATGAAGTTTTATGTAAAGAAGTAATTGAGGCTATCAAATGGCAGCCTCTCTTGCAGCCCAATAAAATAGATGTTAGCGTACAAGAGGGTATTGTGACACTTGAAGGAAGCATCGAGAACTATGCTCAAAAAAGGGAAGCTGAGGAGACCGTTAAACACATTTCCGGGGTAAAGGCAGTTGTCGATGATGTCAAGGTTGATTTATCTCCGGCAGCAAGCAAAAATGATACAGATATTGCCAGTTCAGTTGTCAAGGCACTACAGGATAACTGGGCTGTTCCCGATCATAGATTAAGAGTTGAAGTAGAACAAGGCTGGGTAACTCTTGAGGGGATTTTACATTGGAATTTTCAAAGAAAAGCTGCCGATAACGCTATTCGTTATCTGGAAGGAGTGAGAGGAGTAATTGATAAGATAAAGATTGAAGCGGAAGTAAAAAATGAACTAGGGCAAGAGATTGTTGAGAAAGCGCTCAGTCGCAGCTGGATTTTGGATATTGACAATATTAAAGTTAGAGTTGATGGCAAAACGATATTCCTTAGCGGTTTTGTGAGTTCACTTTTTCAGAAAGAAGAAGCAGAAAGGATAGCATGGAATACTCCTGGGGTATGGTATGTTGATAATGAACTTGTGGTGGAGCCTGATTGATATGCTGTCTAAAGTTTGCAATCAATCATATTGAACTTAGGTATAAGTGAGATATAAAGTTTTTATAATGTTAAGCGTTTTGGAATTTAAGTATTGACAAATAAAAACATAAGACAGTTAAACGAGATAACGTGATGAAAAAAGTAGCGCAAAATACACATCGTGCACTTCTCTTATTTTTGGGACTTACTGCTATGATTGGTGGTGGCGCATTAATTATTTCACCATCAGGGAAACTTCTTGGAGGACTGCCGCTATCTATTTTAGAAAACTCACCATTCACTGATTTCCTGATTCCCGGGATTATTCTGTTTTCCGTTTTAGGCTTTTTCCCAGTTTTAATAGTAATGGCTTTATTCAAAAGACCTTTCATTCCGTTTGCAGAACATTTTAATCTTTTTAAAGACATGTACTGGGCTTGGACTTTTAGCATTTATATCGCTTTCGCGCTCATTATTTGGATACAGGTGGAAACCTTTTTTGTACAGGGAGTTGGTTGGTTGCAAATGTTTTATATGCTGTATGCCATTGCTATGCTTATTGTTGCCTTATTGCCGTATACAAGAAATAATTACACAAAAAACTTCACCTGCCAACCTAACAAAAATAGCAAACAATGATACTTTTACTAATCATTATTGGAGTATTACTGCTGGTGATACTTCTGGGAAAAATAACGATGTATTTAAAATTTAAAAATCAGGTCAAGCTGTTATACTCAAATGCATTGAATATATCTGATAAAACTTATAGTATAGGTCAGTTAGATGGCTTGCCCATACCAGTACAGCGTTATTTTAAATATGTACTCAAAGACGGAATGCCCTATATAAGTTCAGTTAGATTAAAACATAAGGGTCTATTCAAAACCAATTTAAAAAGTGGGTTCATCAATATTACGGGCGAGCAATATTTTTCTGTTCAAAAACCACAATTTATATGGAAAGGCTCAACGCTAATCTTTACCGCAAGAGACAGTTTCATTGCCGACAAGGGAAATTTAAAAGTTTCATTATTCAATATTTTTACAGTGGTTGACGGCAAAGGCAGCGAAATTAGTGAAGGCGAGATGCAGCGCTGGCTGGCCGAAAGCGTTTGGTTTCCAACAAATTTACTTCCTTCAGAGAATGTAACATGGATCGCCATAGATGAAAATTTGGCAAAATTATCATTCCGATATAAAGAAATCTCATTTGATTTTATCGTTACATTTAATACTGTGGGTGAAATTGTTACAATGGAAACCCAACGCTTCATGACCAATAAAAGGGAACCATGGCTTTGCAAAATGGAAAATTATAAAGAAATTAATGGAGTGAAAATCCCTTTTTCGGCACAGGTAGTCTGGAAATTGAAAGCAGGAGATTACACATACGCAAAGTTTCAAGTCACAGAAATAAAATACAACCAAAATATTTCTAAAACAATAGCATAGTTAAAGAATAATTGGAATTAAAGGATTGTAAAATACTAAAAGAGAATGTTCAAACATCACGGAAATAAAAGAAATTTAAGACACAATCTAAAAATAGCCTCTTTATTATCGTTTGTTGCCGGACTGGTCAATGTCGCTGGTTTTCTGGCAGTTCAAAAACTGACTACAAATGTTACAGGACATTTTGCCTTTTTTGTAGATGAGGTTTTTAAGCTCAATTTCAAACAGGGATTTATATACTTTTTATATATTTTCTTCTTTTTTCTGGGTTCTTTTTTCTCCAGTCTGCTTGTAGAGTTTCTTTTGCGAAGAAATGAAAAATACAGTTATATAATTCCAACAGCAATTGAAAGTGCTATTTTATTTGGGATTGCAGTCTTTGGGGAGAATTTAATTATAGATAATCCTGACTTTATAGCCTATACGTTACTCTTTGCCATGGGGCTGCAAAATTCTTTAGTAACAAAAATTTCCAATGCCACAGTGAGAACAACACACTTAACGGGGCTTTTTACAGACCTTGGAATCGAATTATCCCAACTGTTTTTTTATCACGAAGAACTCTTTCGAAAAAAACTGTTTGTATCGATCAAGTTACGAATGACCATTATTAGCTTTTTCTTTTTTGGTGGCATTATTGGCGGCATTTTTTATTCGAATATGGGATTGCATGTTTTACTCATTGGAGTTGTCGCTTTGCTTTTAGGACTTTTATATGACAGGATTCGTTTTAATGCTGTTTTACTCGAAAGAAAGTACAGGCGTCTCATACAATTTAAAGTCAAATAATTTTAGGATGGACAACAGGCTTAATGGTACCTATTAAAAACCCGTATGGTTTTAAGGCAGGTATATGATCACAAACAATTTTGAGTAGTGCCGTAAGGGGAATAGCCAGAACAAGTCCGGGTATGCCCCAGAGCAATTCTCCAAGTACCAATGCAATAATGGTAAAAAGAGGATTTATTTTTACTTGTGGTCCCATAATCAAGGGTTCAAAGAACCAGGTTTGAACAAGTTGTATGATCCCATAACTCAGTACAATTCCAGCAAGTATTATAGGGTGGGCGCCATTAATAGCCGCAAAAATGACGGTCAGTATAGTTCCTGTAATATTGCCTATGTAGGGAACGATTTCAAGCAAACCACATAATACCGCAAAGAAAACAGCATTTTCAATTCCTATGATGCTAAAGGCAATGCCATACATAATCCAAAGCAGACCAATCATCTTGGAGAGGCCTATTAAATATTGATAGGAAATATGTGCAGCGCTGTAGAGTATATTTTTCATTTCTGGCTTTTGCGCTGCGGGTGTAATTTTCAATAGAAAATTTTTGATATGATCTCTGTAAAGCAGTAAAAATAAAAAATAGGCCATCACAAGAATAAAGGTGGTCAAACAATAAGCTACAGACCCAAAAATTGCCTGCAGGATATTAGAGTAGGAGGGTTGTTCATTTTTAAGGATTTCAAATTGCTCGTCTATCGAAATGTTTAGATGATTAAAAATGTATTTCTGGAGATGGGCTACAGATTCTATTGACTTTTGCTTGATAAAAGCTATATCCGTTAAAAGCTCCGAAATTTTTAAACCTAAAACAGCAATCAGAATAAAAATTACCGACAAAAAGGTCAGCAGGCAAAAGAATATGGAAATACTTCTTGTCATTTTTTTGCTTTCCATCCATTTGCACAAAGGCAGAAATAAGGTTGCTAAAATACCACCGATGCAAAGTGGCATCAGAAGATCTTTAGCAAAATATAGTCCTGTAAAAATTAAAAATAATACAAGCAGCTTTTTTATCATTGTAGTGAGTGACAGGATCATGGTTTAAATTCTTTGAAATTTCGTTTCCATACTTTAACTAATTCGTACCAAATCACAGCCAGAAAACCAACTCCAATTGCCATACACAGCGAAAGGAGATCAAGGCGTTCAAATGCAAAGAATGTTGCAAATGGTTTGATGTAAAGCAGCATTGCGGTAATGAAAATGGTAATACTTATAATTAATGGAACTAAATTATTTTTGTAGCGTAAAGTGGTAAAAATGGAATAATAAAAAGAGCGGTTCATTAATGTCAAAAAGATATTAGCGGTTACCAGTACAATAAAAACCATAGTACGCGTATGCTGCTCGTCATAACCGCTATAGATAGAATATTGATAAGTAAATAGTGTACCAATAGTGATTACTAATCCCTGAACAATACTGGTAGAGAGTTCCCTCCAATTGAAAAATGTTGAAGTAAAAGGTCTTGGCTGCTGTGCCATTGTGTTTTTTTCCATTGGTTCATTCTCATAGACAATAGAGCAGGTGGGACCCATCACCAATTCTAAAAAGATAATATGGATGGGAGAAAATATATTTGGATATCGCCAGCCCAGCGCCAGTGGAATAAAAACGGTAAATATGATCGGTATATGGATTGAAATAATAAACTGGATTGATTTTTTGATGTTAGCATAAATCTTTCTTCCCATGGCAATAGCATGCACCATTTTTGATAGATCATCATTGACCAGAATAAGTGAAGCTGCCTGTTTGGCAATTTCAGTTCCTTTTTTACCCATTGCAATTCCGATATGAGCCGCTTTTAACGCTGGCCCATCATTTACACCATCACCGGTCATGGCAACAATTTCCTTATTAGATTTCAGGGCATTGATGATTTTGAGTTTAGCCTCAGGAAACATTCGGGTGAATAAAGTAGTATCCCTGACACATTTTTTGAGTTCTTTTTTGTTAAGTTTCATCAGCTCATCTCCGGAGATGCTTTTTTCGTATCCCTTAAAACCGATCTGTTTTGCGATGGATGAAGTAGTCAGGGCATTGTCACCGGTGATGATCTTTACGTCTATGCCGGCTTTATAAAAATGCTGTAAAACGAGTTTAATATTTTTTTTCGGAGGATCATAAAAGGCTAATAGTCCAATAAATTCAAATTTAAATTCCTGTTGTGTTTTAGGGTAATGCTCAGAAGTCTGATGCGTTTCGCCCACTGCCAGAACTCGGTAACCGTCCCGGGATAATTCCTGGATTGCTTTTAGAATTATTTTTTTCTGGTTTATGGTAAGTTCTGATATTTCCATTAACGCTTCTGCGCCTCCTTTAGCGGCAATGATCTTACTGCCTGATTTATTTTCAAAAACATGCGTCATCATAGGCGGTTTTCCCGACAAAGGGTACTCATGTACCAATTGAAAATAAGGTCTCTGATCTTTTTCAGTAATCTCTGCATAGGTTTCATGAAGAGCGATTTCCATCGGGTCAAAAGCTATGGGTTCGCTTGCCCACATCGACAGGCTAATTAGCTTTTTCTCATCGTCAGATAATGAAGACTCCAAATCGGTAATTTTCTCTGATTTTAAAGAAAAAATCTTAGCCAGACTCATTTTGTTTTCGGTAATAGTTCCTGTTTTATCAATACAAATCACCGTAGCACTTCCTAATGTTTCGACGGTTTTCATTTGTTTGACAATGATGCCTTCTTTCATCATCCGCCAGGCGCCAATAGCCATAAAGGTGGTAAAAGCGATCGGGATTTCTTCGGGAAGGATGCTCATGGCAAGTGTTAGGGCTTTTAGCAGACTGTCGAATATCTTAAAGGAATGAAAGTAGTTGATTCCCCATACAATCAAAAAAACTACGGCTCCGGCAATAGCCATTTTTTTTACGAAATTACCAATCTGAATTTCCAGAGGTGTTTTTTCTTCTTTTATTCCCTCAAGGCTTTTGCCTATTTTACCCAGTTTGGTTTCGGTGCCAATGGCAGTGACCGCTGCAATGGCTAATCCGCCTACAACAGTCGTTCCCTGATAAATTGTATTGTCTTTGGCCTCTTTGTCTTTATTGACGGCCATGGATTCTCCGGTAAGGATCGATTCATTAACAGAAAAGTCATTGGAATGTAAAATGATTCCATCGGCAGCAATTAAAACGCCTTCTTCTACCAAAAGACTGTCACCAATAACTATCTCTTCTGTTTTTATTTCTACAGAATCGCCATTTCTTATGACTTTGCATTTGGGTTTGGTGAAATTTTTCAACTGCTCCAAAGCATTACGGCTTCTCGCATTCTGATACGATGAAATAGCTGCAATCAAAACTATTGCTGAGGCTAAAAAGAAACCATCGGCCGTTTTTCCGCTGATAAAATAAATACTCGATGCAACCAATAATAGGATCATCATGGGTTCCTTGATCATTCGGATCATCGCAGCCGTATAACGGTTTGTTTTTTTATACGATGATACGTTTTGGCCGTATTTTTTCCTGGCCGCAAGTACTTGTGCAGTGGTTAAACCAGCTGTATTAAATTTGTTTGTAGTCATTATTTAACTATTTTTTACTTTCTAAAAACAAGTATAGGAGTATGGGTGTCAAAACCAAATTCCTTGGTTTTACTCGAAAGAAAATGGCGTTCAAACCAGTCGCGGTTTTGTTTGGTAAACATTACAACAATTGAGGGTCTTATTGTTCTGATATCTACTTCTAAATGATTGAGCAGGGAATATTCGATATTTAATTTTTTAAAATTAAAAGAGACTTTATCTGATTGGTAGTTTTGGGCTATCTTATTGAAATTTTCCTTGAAATTACCCTGATCCAATAATTCGTTGTAATGATACAATGCCACATCTGCAGCAAAAAGGGCTGCAAATTTTTTAACAAAAGGCAGTTCCACACCTAGTTTTACAAGATCTGAGGCGTATAATAAAAGCTGTATTGTCTTCATGCGATAGTTATAAGGAATAACCAAAAGCGGAATAGGGGAAGTAGTAATCAATTTTGTGGCAGTAGTGCCTATCAATTGATTAAATATCCCTGGGCCGGAGGTATTGATACAAATAAAATCGACATGGCATTTTTGTGCATATGCTATAATGGCCTGATCTACGTGAGTATGGTTCTCTGTTACAAATTCCACCTTACCAGGTTCTTTTTTGGTTGTTTTGTAAATGGATAATATGAATTTTTTAAGTTTATAATCCTGCGTGGTTTTTTTATAATAGTTGTCGATATTATCCTCAAAGGTTTTGGTGTTTACGCTATAGAATATGAGTTCGCAGGGAGTCTGAGCGGCAGATTGAATCGCAAATCGTATCCCTGCCCTTGAGATATTTGAGAAGTCTGTAGTAACGAGTAATTTTTTCATTGTATTTGTTTTTAAACTGAAATCGTTGTTTGGAGGTTTATCTAAAAAAAATCAGCAATTTTAGATGATGATTGTCTTATTTTAGTTTCATTTCATTAAGCTTCAGATCTAGTTTTTTCCATTTTGTTTTATCCAAGTGAAGGGTATCAATATCTGTTGTCCATTCCATAAAAGGTGCTAAACGGTAAATGCCCACAACACGTTTTTTGTAGCCAAATGCAAATCGGTCTCCGCGAAGTTGATAATTAATTGTTTTAGCCGGATTCCCGATATTGCTGTAAAGCACTGTTTGTGTTTTCCAGTCTCCCCCCCAGGTAAAAAAAGCTTTTAATCCGCATAGGATTCCAATGGTTAAAAACACTGAAATAATGGACCAGTTGGTTTGGAGTTTTTTAAAGAATTGTCCAATAGCGATGACCAGTGATGAGGCTGCAAAAAACAAAAAAAAGAAATGTACCCGGTAATCATTGATATGAAACTGGGTATATTGGTTAAGTAGAATGATACTTATCGAGATTACAAAAATGACAGCAATGGAGGGGTTCAGTTTTTTCATCTTTAGTATAGGATTTGTTATTTATGAATGTCATTTACTCTACACATAAAATCTGCTGTTGCAGGATCAGCTGCAGTTCCGTAACCATCCACAAGAGTACCTTTTTCATCAGTATTGGTTTCAATGGCATACATGATCGAAGAGTCCTCAGGATTTGATTCGCCTTCAAAACGATAGAAATGGGTTATTTTTATCTGATCAGGCGTAAAGTGATGATCTGTCTTGAGTGAAACCAGACTTTTTCCGTTCACTTCAAATTGGGATGTAAATCCCAGGTTTTCTATTTCAGCCAGTACAGTGACCAGACTGTCCATGTTTACTTTTTCCATAATTCATATTTTTTTTGCAGGGAATGTTTCAGACTATTGTTCAAGGTCTTCATATAAGTTGTTTTTAACTTCAAGTACGCCAAGGGCTTTCCATGCCAGGCGGCTTGCTTCATTTTTTTGAAACCAGGATTCAACATTCCCTTTTAAAGTAACAGAATTGTCCAATACCTCAACTTTAATAGCTATATTTCCAATAATTTTGTTTCGTTCTATAGCATTCTCGATATCTTTTTTGTTGATTCGGTCTTTGGATAAAGAGATAATCATTATGTTATTGATGATCCCCTTGACGCCAATGAGAACGCTAACTGCTTTTTTAGCCTCTTCTTTTTGGTAGTTCCATTCCAGGGATCCGGTAAGGGTTACCCAGCCATTTTCGACTTTTACTTGAACCCTTTCATGTGGAATGTCCCAATGCCATTTGAAAGCGTTTATAATTTCGGCAGCAATTTCGTTATCTGATTTTTGAGTTTTGTCGTTTAGTACAACTTCAATTTTTTCTACTACGACTTTTACGCCCGATACATTTTTAGCAGCTCTTTCGGCTTCTTCTTTTTTGGCATAACTATTTACCGAACCTGTCAGGGTTACAATTCCATCGAAAGCGGCAACTCCAATTTCTGCTGCTGATAACAGGGGTTCCCAATTGATGGCTTCTATCACTTTTCGCTGTAATTCTTCGTTCGTTTTCATTTGCTAATAGATTTATTGAAGCAAAGTTGAGCCAAATGGTAGTATTTAGAAATGATCGTCGACATTCTAAAAACTGATTGTAGTTACATATCGTGATGAAATGTATTAGTTGATTTTATTTTCCAAATGAACATCATTTTCAAAATTGGAAAAATTTTCGATTGTAATACGCGCTATTTCACTCAATGCTTCATATGTAAAAAAGGCCTGGTGAGGTGTAATCAGTACATTGTTAAAAGACATGAGCCTTTCAATGAGATCATCCTTTATTACGGCAGCTGACAAGTCCTTGAAAAATATTTTTTCCTCACCCTCATAAACATCAATACCCAGATAACCAATAATTCTTTTTTTAAGAGCAATTATGGCATCTGATGTGTTAATGAGCGCACCCCGGCTAGTGTTAATGAGCATCATACCAGGTTTCATTTTTGAGAATGCTTTTTTATTAAAAAGGTGTCTTGTCTTTGGAGTAAGGGGACAATGTATGGAAATGATATCAGAGTTTTCAAGGAGTTTGTCAAAGGTATTATAATGAACACCTTTGCGGATCAGGACTTTGGATTCAATAAGATCAAAGGCTATTATTTTGCATCCAAAACCCAGCATAATTTTGCAAAATACGGCACCAATTTTTCCGGTACCTACCACACCTATAGTTTTTCCGTCAAGGTTAAAACCCATTAGGTTCTGCAAAGAGAAATTATTTTCCCTCACTCTATTGTAGGCTTTGTGGGTTTTACGGTCCAGCGTTAAAATAAGGGCTACAGCATGCTCGGCAATAGCCTGTGGAGAATAAGCAGGAACTCGCATTATGGTAATTTTACTCTTTAAAGCTGCTTTGATATCTACATTGTCGTATCCCGCACTTCGAAGAGCGATTAGTTTTATTCCGGACTTAGACAGTTTTGCAATAACAGCCGTATCTATAATATCGGTAAGCTGTATGCAAACGGCATCAAAAGCAGTAACCAGATACACGGTTTGTGTATTTAGTGCCATTTCAAAAAATGTCAGCTGATGCCTGTTTTCCTTATTGTAGTTGTTCAGATATTCTCTTTCGTAATATTTGGTGCTAAATACAGCTACTTTCATACTATTTTTTTTAGTTCTGTTCTATGGCTTTTTTTAGGTATATTTCTTCACGATGACTGATTCTTATTTCTGACATAATCAGGTATACCGATAAACTAATGACAGAAGCAAAAAAGCACCATACCGATACGAGATAACTTTCATAAAAAACAGTTGTAACGATATAGGATATTAAAACCATAACTCCCAACCACCACATGCGTCTGATGTGCGAAAAGAATGGGGGAAGAATTGTAGCGATGATATAAAGCAATCCACCCATTACCCGAAAGGGTTCCGGATAAGTCTGAATATAGGCTATGTGATAACAATCAATCTCAGATCTGATATTAAAATGGAGCAAACAGTAAGTAAGGTATAGGGAAACCGCTATTCCAATTGCTACAAGTAGTCTTTGTGTCTTTTTCCTTGTTTTTTCTTTTTCCAACAGCAGTATGGCAACCGGAACCCAGACGGGCCAGATTATTTGTGCGATAATCAGATAAAAATAAGTGATCCCGGTTTGCAGGTAGGACCACTTTTCATTGGGAATGGACAGCCATAAAAAACCTTCAGAAAACTGCTGTATGGCAAATATAAAGGGGATTAAGGCAAACATCCTTTGTGAGCGATGCTGTACTTTTTTTATGGAAGAAACCCCAATAATTGTAAGAACAATCCCGGCACTGAAACTTGCTGTAGCAGAAAAACACATAAATTACTAGTTTAAGGTCTAGGACTTGGTTTAGTTGGTGTAACTCTTCTGCCTATAGTATCCAAAAGAATAGTAGCTGTTAAAGCGGCCAATGCGATAAGTGCGAATATTGTTTTCATGATTATAATTTTAGAAAGATTAAATTTTATAAGATTTAGTTTTCAAATCTGTTCAGCAAATTTGACACAAAGCAGCCAGTAGTGAAATGATCATCAACATTGTAATAAGTGATCTGGAACACTTTTTCAGGCTATTTTTACCTTAGCTTTGAGACTGGTTTTAAAGAAAAAAAATGGCACTATTAATCTTTGTCAGACATGGACAATCTCTTTATAATTTAGAGAACCGTTTTACAGGAATCCTGGATATTCCGCTCACTGACCTGGGAAAAGAACAGGCGAAGCTGGCAGGTCAAAAACTGATCGGTTATGTTTTTGATATGGCCTATACTTCTATGCTTATAAGGGCACAGGAAAGCCTGCAGATTATCCTGCGTGAAATGCACGTGACGATTCCCATTGTAAAAAATAAAGCTTTTAATGAGCGGATGTACGGCACTTTGCAAGGACTCAACAAAGATGAAACAGCGCAAAAGTATGGTTTGGCCCAGGTGGATATCTGGAGAAGAAGTTATGATATATGTCCTCCCGGAGGAGAAAGCCTGCTCGATACCTACAACCGTGTAGTCCCTTATTATAAAACAGAAATAGAACCAAAATTAAAAATGGGTCAAAATGTTTTAATAGTAGCCCATGGCAACAGTTTAAGATCCCTGATGATGTACCTTGAAAACATCAATCCGCTTGACATTGTCAAGGTAAATATCCCCACAGGTCAGCCACGAGTATATGAATTTAATACAAAATTAGAGCTCTCGGGAGTGAAGTATCTTTAAATCATTAGATTGATCAGATTTGTTTTCCTGCCACTATTTTTGGATAATGATTTATATGTTTACGGCAATAGGCTCTGAAAGCTTGATTTTGCTTGTATTTTCATAAAGGACCTCTTTTTTAGCAGTAAATTTTTCCATCGTTAAACGGGCCATTAAATAACTTACTGTAGATTCTGCACCCTGATTGAGATTAATATAATTTTCTTCCAGGCCATCATAACATCCTCCGGTGCATTGATTATAGATTATCTTGTGCAAATGGTTGTTGCCTAAAAACCAGGTAAAGGCAGTTTCTATTTTTTCCAGATAGGATGAATTTTTAAAAACGGTATTGAATCTCTCAAGGGCAAGAATAGTATAGGCAACATCAATAGGTTGTTCTCCGCCTATGGTTTCTTTATTTTGCCTGCTCGAGTCAAGCCATCCTTTATTGGATATTACCTTGATGTTATTCTCGGTAAAAATACAGGATAAAAGAAAATCAAAGGATTCTTTGGCAACTTCCCTATACTGATATTCGCCCGTGGCTAAATAGGCACAAAGAAGTGCTTCTGGCAGTATACTGTTGCCATAAGTCAGGTAGCTTTCAAACCATTTCCAGTTTGATTTACATTCGTGCCTGTACATTTTTACCAATCGATTCGAAAGCAGTTTTATAAGTGTAATATTTTCAAAATCTACAGCATTTTTGTTGCGATAATAAACTCCTTTAATTATAAATGCCATTGCCCTTGTTGAATAAATTGTATTTACTTTTTGTAAAGCTAAATCCATGGTCTTTGCAGCATCTGCTGTAAATCCGACAGGTAAAATATTCGAAAGAGACAGCATGAAACCCAGAGACCAGATTGCTCTTCCGTTAGAATCCTCCAGGTTTTCACTATTTTGTTTGGTAAATTCTTCCTCTTTGCTGACATAGTTCAAAAAACTCCCATTTTGCTGCAGACAAAATTTGATAAACCTGTAATATTTTTCAATGAGTTCTAAATCCTCAGGCTCTCTTTTCAATTCATAATGCTGGCAAATGGCTACCAATGCACGTGCGTTGTCATCTAAAGTATAACCCGTATCGATATCAGGATGGTTAATTACTGAAAATTGTATCATGGCAAATGGAGTGGTTAAATTTTTGAAATGACTCAGATTTATTTCAGGAATTTTATAATGCAATGCTATTTTTTCGGCTATAATTTTTTTAAATAATCCTGCATGTGCAATTGCGGAATTCTCCCATGCCGTTGGTGCCATTTTGTGTATACCATTGGCTGAAATATTTTTACGTAATTGTGGATTTTTTAAAAGCCTTAGAACTTCTTCAGCCAATTGGATCGTATTTTCAAATTCTATAATAACTCCCATTCCATCCTCAAGCACTTCAAGTGCATGCGGAATGGGGGTAGATATAATAGGACACCCGCAGCTTATAGCATATGAAAAAGTGCCGCTTACAGCCTGATGCGGATCATTGGAAGTAAAAAGATAAATATCAGTAAGCTGCAGATATTCGAGTAATTCCTCTAAAGGCAAATAGGCATTAATGAATTTTACGTGTGCCTGCAGCCCTAAGATTTCGACTCTTTTTTTTAGAAAATCCCTGTATTTTTCACCTTCTTGCCTAATCACTGATGGGTGTGTTTTGCCAATAATCAGAAATAAAATATCAGGATTTTGGCTTGCGATAACAGGTAAAGCATCCAGCGTGGTTTCAATCGATTTACCAGAACTCAAGAGTCCGAAAGTAGAGATGATTTTTCTTCCTGAAAGCCCGTATTTTTCTTTTAAAATTTCTTTATCACCATGTTTTACCAAATGTGTTCCATGGGCAATAACCGTAATTTTTCCCCTGTCAATGCCATAAACACTCTCCAGCAATGCAGCAGATCTTTGGGTCATGACAATAAATCCGTCGATAAGAGTATCCATTTCGATAATATTTCTTTTCATATCTCCATTGGGGTGAGGCAGAACAGTATGAAGAACAATTAAAACAGGTTTTATCGAAGCGCTTAAGAATTTAATCAAATCTGTCTCATTATTTTTAAAGAGCCCGAATTCATGTTGTATTAAAATTAGTTTTACTGCTTTATCGGTATTGCAGTGCTCAGAAAGCTTCAGATAGGAATCAGGGGAGTCCGTTTTAAGAATTCGATCTACCGCATCCCCATAAGTATAGCTGTCATTGATAGATTCCAGAGCAGCGACCTTTATGTTAAAAGAGTGCTCAAATTTATTGTTTAAAGCAGCAATTAAATCTTCAGAATAGGTTGCAATACCGCATTCCCGGGCAGGAAATGATGTGATAAATAAAATTTCAGGAGTTTTAAATTCTTTTTGATTCTCTGAAATAATGGTATTATTTTTATTTGCCCATAGGCTAATACTTTTGCGAAGCGGAGTCTTAATTATCATTTTTTTTAGTATTAAGCATTAATTCATTAACCAGACCTGATAAGCTGACCGATACGCAGGCTATTTGTTCATCTGCGGCACCATAATAAATATATAAAGTATCACTAAAGACAACTGTTCCGGTGGGGAAACACACATTATTTACTGCTCCTTCCAATTCCCAATCTTTTTTTGGGCTAAAAAGAGGATAGGGCAGACGTGCTATTTCAATCTGAGGGTTATCAAGATCCACTAAAGCGGCACAGGCTGAATATACATATCCATCAATGCTGTCCTTGACCCCATGGTAAATAATAAGCCATCCCTTTGGTGTTTCTATCGGCGGACATCCGCCGCCTACATAACTGGATTCATGATCGTATTTTGGTGAGAGTAAAATATGGTCATTAAAATTCATGAAGTAATTATTATAGAACGCAGCTGTCAGGTCCTCAAGTGATGTAACAGCAACAATAATCTGGATTTCCGGTTTAATGCGGTGCATAAAACAGAATTTGCCGTTTATTTTCCGGGGAAAGAAAATAACGTTTTTATCCCATATGAGTATTCTTTTACCATCTTGTTCGACCATTCCATTGTGTTGGTTGTATCTGAAATATTTGCTGTTGTTTAAAATTTTAGCGTTTGTCAATTCATTAAACTGGGCATAGGTAATGGTGGGCACAATTATTCCTTTTTTTTCAAAATGGATTAAATCTTTAGAAACGGCCAGACAGCCCAAGGCATTTACGCCATCAAAAGCGGTATAGGTGAGATAATATATTTCTTCGATGTTTACTATTCTTGGATCTTCTAATCCGTGACTTTCATAGTCAAATTCAGCAGTAATTATAGGCACAGTGTTTCGCTGGATAACGCGCAAGGGGCCCTCTAGTTTACAATAACCTATAGTTGAATAATTGCCATGGCTCACGGCCCGATAAAAAAGATGAACTGCATCTCCTTTTTTGATAACAGCCGGATTCATTACCCCTTCATCTTCAAATGCAAGTTCGGTTTTCTCTAGTATAATTCCTTCTCTTTTTATTGATATCATAATGCTCATTTAAGTGTTTAAAGGATCTTCTGACACTAATTGTTTAATTTACAGGTCAATCAGGCTCAAACTTAAAATAAAAATAGAGGACGTTGCCCTCTATTTTTTTAACCTTTATAATAAGGCATAATCATATTCCACAACAAGGTCATTGTCAATGGACCAGATCCCCGGAGTTTTCCAGACGATTTTCTCAGCTTGATCTTTTTGGTAAACAGAATCAACAAAACCGGTTAATTTTACATTGGTGCCATTTACAGTAACTGTAATATCTTTAGCGTTAAGTGACCAGCTTCTTGCGAGCGCTTTTTCGACATCTTTTTTTTCAATGGCATCCTTGATGTCGGATTTAATTTTGATTTCATTGGTCACTCCTTTAACTCCAGGAAGGAAGCTGATAGCAGTCTTGGCATCTTGTCTCTGAAAATTCCAGGTTAGTTCGCCCTCAAGGGTAACCCATCCGTCTTCTACTTTTACCTTAAGACGGTCTTCAGCTACGGCCCAATTGTCTTTCAAGGCTTTTAATACTTCATGGGCAATATCATTGTCTGTTTTGGTAAAGGTATTAGAGTATTTGATTTCTATTTCCTCAACAACGGCCTTTACCCCGGATACATTTTTGGCCGCATTTTCAGCTTCCTTTTTCTTAAAATATCCGTCTACAATGCCCGTAAGGGTTACGACACCATCTTTTACAGTTACTCCAATTTCTGCGGCATGTAAAAGCGGTTCCCATTTGATAGCATTTTGAACGTCTTTTTGTAATTCTTCGTTGGTTTTCATAATGTATGTATTTAAAAATTTATAATTTTTTTGTAATTAATGCCCCTTGAAAAAGTTTTATCCAGGGTAATAGTTAGGCTTACGCATCAGATTGGAAATACAATTCCCAGATAATATCGAATGCTCTGGTATAAGGCAATGGTTTTGATTACAATTCCATTTTGCAGGGTATAGCAGTTTATTTTAAAAAGTATATTTTCCATCTCAACTATTTTTAAAGTCAAACTTTTTAAAATGGTCGTGAACAAAAACCTCTTGCTCCTGAAGATTCATTTTTGGCGTATTTTCGGCTTCTATTTTGATTTTGATAAAACTGTTGTCTTTTTGCAAGAAGTGCAGTAATTCAGTTTTTGCCGTAGTAGGACCAAATAAAACGATTTCATTGTAGCCAATGGCGAGCGTCGCAATTTTCTTAAAATATGACCTTTGTTTATCCTGCTCTTTATGGTGCATTTCACTTTCGCTTCTTTGCAGGGTTTCATGTTTATCCTGAATATCAAATTCAGAGATTATAGTCTCACTCTCTTTATCGGTAAAATCGATCAAATTGGCGGAGGCATGATCCAGGTAAATTCCTAATTGATTTATAGTTTTCATTTTTTTAAGGTATAAGTTTTAATGTTTTCTTTCTTATTGCATTGCCGCGGCTTCAATTTCCTCAGCAGAAATGGATTCTTCGTTTTTCACACCGTTTTCTTTTGGGACATGAAGCCTCAGCACTTTTCGGGCATTTTCAAT
Source organism: Flavobacterium azizsancarii (assembly GCF_027980145.1). Lineage (GTDB taxonomy): Bacteria > Bacteroidota > Bacteroidia > Flavobacteriales > Flavobacteriaceae > Flavobacterium > Flavobacterium azizsancarii. The sequence continues at coordinate 31,161 of NZ_JAMZNK010000037.1, forward strand.
ATTGATTTTGTTTCCGTGTGCCAAGAGCATAAATTTGCCTGCCTTTATTTCTGTTTCATATTTTAGCACTTCATCGTTTGGAATACCCAAACTAACTAAGGCAGCTGCAATAACACTGGTACCACCCAGTAAGGCTGCACCTTCTAGAGCCCCAATAATAGCTGAAACAAGCGGCCCGGCAACAAGTAGAGGCCCAAGTCCGGGAATAAAAAAGAAAGCAGATCCAAATAGTAAACCCCAGAAGCCTCCCCAAAAGGCTCCAAAACTTCCCCATTTTTTCATTCGATCTCCTACGGTGTAGTAACCTGTTACAGTTTCGTCAGTATGGTAGTCTGTTCCTATTATGGATAGTTTGGTCATATCGAATCCGCTTTTTTCGAGCTTTTTAATAGCTGTTTCCGCCTTTTGATGCGTGGCATAAAAGGCGACTAATGTATTTGTGTTTTTCATATTGATAGTTTTTAATGAGTTATTTTATAAACACATCCTGTATTTTCTTTGCAGGTTTTCTTAATTACTTTGAGATTGTTTTTTATGTTTCGAAAATTCGGGGCTTTCTATTTGATAATTGCGGTTCCCATTTTATGGTATCCAGAACATCTCTCTGTAAAATTTCATTCTTTTTCGTTCTTGTTCCTTTAAATTAAAATTCGACTGAAAACTTAAATTGTATTCTTTATTACTAATACAAAGTTGAGGTAGAAGCAAGGAACTGGAAATGACAGTCATCAGCAATAAAAATGATGTAGGGCACTTTTAGAATAAAAAATAGACAACGATTAAACCGATAAGAAAAGGTCACTCTATTAAATTTTACTTATTTAAAAATGTCAATCCATTATTAAAGATTTTTTAAAAGTAGATGGAGCGGTTAAAATTATCAGAATAAGTTTTGTTTGTTGTTAAATGAATGATAATGTGTTAATTATAGTGTGAAATTCAGGCAGAATGTAACTTCCCATTTTTAAATAGCCGACCTTTATAAGGATCATCATAATTTGATCGATTTGATGATGGACAATGCCGCCCTGTTATACGCTCTTGTACAAAATGCTTTGGATGGCATCATTACCATAGATGACATTGGTACTATCGAAACTATTAATCCAGCCGGCTGTGTACTTTTTGGTTATCAGCCAGAGGAAGTTATAGGTAAAAACATTTCAATGCTTATGCCTTCTCCGGATAAGGAAAGGCACAATAACTATTTAAGTAAATACAAAACAACAAGAAAAGCCAGCATAATTGGTGTGGGGCGTGAACTGACAGGAATGCGTAAAGGCGGTGCTCTGTTTCCAATGAAACTTGGAGTTAGTGAGGTAAAATATTCAGGCAGGACTATTTATGCCGGTTTTATTCATGATCTATCCCAGCAGAAAATAGATGAGGAAAAGTATAAGGATTATGCATCTCATCTGGAGGAACTTGTCGAGGAGAGGACAAAATCGCTCAACGATACTATTTTTGCCTTGGAAAAGGCAAAAGAAAAAGTGAGTATTTCCCTGGAAAAGGAAAAAGAGCTCAGTAAATTAAAAAACCGGTTTTTATCGATGGCTTCCCATGAATTTCGCACACCGCTCAGCACCGTGCAGTTATCGGCCTCACTAATTGAAAAATACGCTATACCTTTTGAAAGTGAACCTATCGGAAAACATATTGGCAAGATCAAAAATTCGGTAAAGAGCCTAACGGCGATACTCAATGACTTTCTGTATGTTGAAAAATTGGAAATAGGCAAAATGAAGCCTGAGTTCACTTGTTTTGATCTGGTTAAATTTGGCGAAGAAATAACCGAAGAAATGCAGCTTCTGGCCAAACCCAGCCAAAATATCATTTGTAAACATCTCGGAGATCAAACCATGATATACCTCGATGCTAATTTGTTAAAGAATTGTGCCATTAATTTAATTGGAAATGCCATAAAGTATTCCGGAGACAGCTGCTGTATTGATTTTACAACAGAAATTAATGATTTAGATTATATCATTTCAGTTCATGATGACGGAATCGGTATTCCTTTGGAAGAACAAAAACATTTGTTTCAGGCTTTTTTCAGAGCGTATAACACCGGCAGTATCCCTGGGACTGGGCTAGGTCTGAATATAGTGAGCCGTTACGTTTCACTTATGAAGGGAACAGCTGATTTTAAAAGCAATGAACAAGAAGGAACATTATTCACCCTAACATTTCCCATATCATGAGCAAAGTATTGATTATTGAAGACCATAATGACATTAGGGAAAATATTGCCGAAATACTTACTTTGGCAGGTTACACCATTTATCAGGCCAATAATGGTAAAATAGGGGTTGAATCTGCTGTTGTAAACCTGCCCGATATTATTTTATGTGATATTATGATGCCCGAACTGGACGGTTACGGTGTATTGTATATGCTGAATAAAAATCCAAAAACAAGCACTATTCCTTTTATTTTTATAACTGCCAAATCCGAAAGAATTGATTTGCGAAAGGCCATGGAAATGGGAGCAGATGATTACTTGACCAAACCTTTTGATGATATGGAACTTTTACAGGCCATTGAAAGCAGGCTGAACAAAAAGAATTCAGAAAGGGATTTTTACAGCCAGTCCCTGGGACAGCTTGGGAGTTTAGTAGGGGATAGGGAAGGACTTTCCGAGCTAAAAAAAATGATAGAGGAGCATATTCACAGGCCCTTTAAGAAAAACCAGATTATTCACTATGAAGGGGATCGGGCTATAGGTCTTTACCTGGTGATCTCAGGTAAAATCAAAACAGTTAAGATGTCTGAAGACGGTCGTGAACTGATGACCGGTATGTACCATGCCAATGATTTTTTAGGGGTCAATACAATTCTTTCTGATGATACCTACACCGATACTGCAACAGCACTGGAAGATAGTCAGGTCTGTTTTTTTCCAAAAGAACAGCTCGAAGAATTGCTAAAACTATATCCTGATGTAGCCGAAAAATTCATTAAAATCTTATCGAATGAGATAAGGAGCAAGGACACTCATTTGCTGCAACTGGCCTATCAGTCGGTCAGAAAGCGCATTGCCGAATCCCTGCTGAGACTCTTTCGTCAGGAAGAAGCCGCAAAAGGGGATAGCATCAATGTAACAAGGGATGATCTGGCGGCGATGTCAGGAACGGCTTCAGAAACCGTGAGCAGGACCTTAACCGAGTTTAGAAATGAAGGATTAATAGAAAAAAAAGGCAGCCAGCTGAAAATTCTGGATTACATGAAAATAAGCAAGATGAAAAATTGATATAACAGAAAAATCCCAATGGGTACTCCATTGGGATTTCTTAAATTGGCAGGCCATAAACTTAATTTTCAAAAAGTACTTTGGCCAGTGCATTGTCCCGATTATAAAGGTCATCGTAAAAGGCAATATTTCCACTGCCGTCAGCCCAAGCAGTAAAGTAAGCAATATAGACGGGGATTTTATCCTGGAGCACATAGGTGTTTTCTTTTCCTAAATGCATGGCTTCATCCACTTTTTTGATACTCCAGTTCGCTTCTTTTTCCATAATAGCGATTGCAAGATCACGGGCTTTTTCAACCCGTACGCATCCATGGCTAAAAGCCCTTTTGTCTTTATTGAAAAAGGATTTTGATGGCGAATCATGAAGGTAAATGTTATGGGAGTTTGGAAACATAAATTTCACATATCCCAATGCGTTACTACCTCCAGGTTTCTGCCTTACTTGTCCGTCATGCCATTCCATATTCTGATTTTCAAGGTAATTAGGATTCTTTTTTATCTTGGGTAGTATTTCTTTTTTAAGAATACTCGTGGGTACATTCCAGTATGGGCTGAAAGCTAAATAACTGATATTGCCACTAAATACTATGGTTTTATGAAATTCCTTTCCTACTACCACTTTGTAAACAAGAATTGGTTTTCCATCACGATAATAGAGCAGTTTGTAGGAAGGTATGTTTACTGCGATATATTCCTGCGCAGTATTTATTTTAGGACTGATCCAGCGGCATCTTTCCATATTAACCGAAATGGTTTTGATCCTACTCTCTACAGGAACATTAAGCATTTCAATAAGTTTGGGCGTGATCTTGTTTTCAAAATCATGATTTTGACTGGTTCCATAAGCTAAAATGCCGTCAGTTATGGTTTGATCAAAAACAAGAGATGCGTTATCCTCTTTGACAAAACCCTCTAAAAAAAGTCTGTTTCTGACCTCTTTTATCGTAGTGGAAGAATCGCCCTGATGAAAGGATTTGATTTCTTTTTCAAATTTAACAATTTTCCAGCCTCCGTTTTTTTCAATTTCAAGATATTTTTTTAAAGCCTCTTTAAGGGGATAATATTGATTAAAATAGTCGTGTTTGAATTCTTTTTTAGATTCAATTCCCTGTACAAGGGTGTCAATGTATGCCACGTTGGAAGCATTTTCTCTGGGAAGATACCATCCTGTTTCTTCGCTTTTTCCTATGGTAAATCCACTAAAAACTTTGGTAGTATAGAAAAAATACATGCAGCTGATCAGTAGCTCAGATTCTAAATTTGGAATTGTACTGGCATTTTGTTCAAAGATTTTTTCCCATTGGGTTTCATAGGGTATCTCTACAGGAAGCCCTTCTTGTCTCATTTGCCCTACCTGTTTGTGCAGTGCATAGGCAAATTCAACAAGTCCTTTGTTGTTGTACCAAATATAATCGCCATGTTTTTTGTAGAGTAGATGTACCTGAGCCTGATACGGGCTGAATTTAGGATAGGAGTCAAAAAAAGCAGCAATTTTTGTGGTGTCGATTTGCGAAAGATTTTCCTGAAAATGTTTTTGAATATGATTCACAGAATCTGCCCGGGACATTAGCCAGGTACCGCATATTAAGAAAATCAATGCGTATTTATATTTCATCGGGGAGGTATTAGCTTGGATTTTTCGACAGTATAATTTGAAAGGGGGAAGTCTTTAATTAAAATGAACATAACAATAGGTACTGTTATGTTCAGGTTTTCTTTAATTGCAGGATATTTTAATTGGCTTTAATTTCGTCGGCCGCCATCTCTGTGAGTAATTTATTTTTTTTCACCTCGGGCAGCATTCCATTTTGGCCTTTTTTTATTTTTTGAGCTTTTTTTAGTTTCTTTCCTTTAACTCCTGCAGTAGTTTTAACGATTCTCTTATTGATTTTTTTAGCTATCTTTTTGGCTGTATTGTCAATTGTTTTCAGAATCTTTTTTGTGTTTGATTTTGCGGTTAGTGCAGTGGTAATTGCCGTTGTTATTTCAGCGGCCATTTTTTTTGAATTTGCTTTCATAATTTAAATTTTTATAGATGTTATCTTTGATATCTGATTTATTGAAATAAAACCAGAGGTATTATATGGATACAAAAATGAGCAGAACTTTAGCCTTACAAAATGACTCTGCTCATTTTCATAATTGATGTTAGACACTTTTTACAAGTATCTTTTTGACATATTTAAAATCCCACCGTTGATTCTAACATAAAGCCGTCGAATTGCCCGCCATTTCTGATATCGCTAGGCTGAAAATTTTTATACTTCTGGTTTACGTACTCCGCTTTGATCAGGATATTTTTAGTTAAGAACCAGCCGGCAGAAGCTGTGACTCTATTGATTTTTTGGTCATTTTGATTTAGCGGAGAATCAGTTAGGGTATTGTACCTTCCTGCAATCCAGAAATTTTCTTTTCCGGCAGGAAATCTATAAATTAGATCAATAGCAGACTGTACAACCTGGTGGGTATCTGACTGGGTAATTTTTCTTCCTTTGGCAACTTCATAGGTTCCAAAAATTTCTAATCCTTTAAATTTCAGAAAGGGATTAAACATTAATGCGGTTACCTCTTGGCTGAATTCTGGATTGTAACGTCCGGATCTGAAATTGTCAACAGCCGTTGCAGTTGTATTCTCCAATACATAAAAATAATGGGAACCGGTCCGGTCACCTGCAAAAAGGGTATTGTTCAAAGCTCTTTTTACATGGTAAAAGGAACCGGTAAGCCTTAGTCGTAAATCTTTGTCGAATTGTTTATCATAACCTATTTTACCATGTAATGCCGCTGTGGGTTTGTTTAATTCTCCTGTTGCCGCATCTATTTTAGTGGAAACCACCACAGTTGGGTTCAGGGCGCCATTTGTGAGTCCCAGCATGATCATCATGCCTGAATTGTCATGGTAATATACTTCACCTCCAATTTCAGTAGCAAATTCATCCATGATGTAGTTTTCAATAAAAGGGTTGTAAATGGCGTTTCCTCCGTCACTCCTTCTAAAGTGCTGATCCCCATAGTCTACGTCGTAGGCGCCTACTTTAAGAGTTACATATTTCATTGCCTGATTTATAAAATTGCTTTTTAGAAAAGAAAGTTTATCAAACTGTATATAACCTCCCTTGACCCAGGTTTCCTCATGGTGTCTTGATGACAAATATATAGTAAGGTTCATTCGTATTCCGTCATCTAGTTGCGTATCGAGATTCATATTGGCCATAGCCAGATTGAACCCATTGGTAATATCAATAAGTTCATTGCTGTTTATTGCGTCAATCAGTACAGGGGTTGCTGTATTTTGATGGTTTAGTCCCTGAAAATCCAATGTTAAGTTCCCTCCCATTTTTACTGTGAAGCCTTCAAAAGAGGAGCTGTCCTTCTTGGTGGTTTCAAAAACATTGAGTCCTCTTTGGTCGTTGTACCTAAAATACTGCATAGGTTTCTTTTGTGCCTGTGCCAATGTTATCCAAAGGCACAGTAATAGCAATATTATATTTTTCATCTGAATTAAGATTTTTCAAAAAGGAAAGAAAATTCAAGTTTGATCGCATCACCGGTTTTCATGACTCCGCCCATAAATACAGGTGCAGCAACATTGTAGTCGCTCATGTTTATGGGGTAATTGCCCTCACAGCTGATGCTTCCATCTTTATTTACAAAACAGTACAAATCAATAACAACATCTTTGGTAACACCTGAAATGGTAAGCTTTCCGGCTGTTTTGATATGGAATTTGGAATTGCTGAAGCTCATTACTTCAGCGGAGACCTGTTTGTACAGGATTTCTTTAAACTGATCCGTTTTCAGGGCTTTGTACGCATTTTTGTCTAATTTTTTCTGACCGCTTTTAAGGGTGAGCACCGGCAGGTTAAACTCAATAGCGCTGAGTTTTGTAATTTGATTTTCACTATCGATATTAAATGCTGCTTTTCCTGAAAAAGAAGCCGTTTTCATCGTCCAGTCGTGGAAGGTGGAGGTTCCCGATATCTTCATTTCATTAACTTTGGATGTACCAATTTTGAAATGGGATTGTGCCAAAACCGTCTGGTTCATCCCTGAGAAGACTATGGTCAGAAGTAAAAGCGTGAATTTTATTTTAGTTTTCATGATTGTTCTTAATTTATTAAAGGCATTATTTTAAGTAGGAGCGAAGGAACCAGGCCATTTTTTCATGGCTTTCGGTTAGTGTGGTAACAAAATCATCTGTTTTACAGTCTCTAGAAGTCGTTTCAAGCAGGGATGTATTGTTTTTTAGTATCGTAATAAGGTTTTCATGATCACCGAGCAATTCATTGATATAACCTGCGCGATCATTTATTTTTTTTCTTTTTTTATTGAACCGCGTCACCTTTAAAAAAGCCTTGAGCATGGCATCAGCATAATGACCTGAGGCATGAACACGTTTCTCAACGCGCTCAATTATACTATCAATTTCGCTGGATTGGGCTGTAAAAAAAAGATATTTATCCTGAAAATCAATCGACTGTAAACTGTTATTGATACTTTGAGTTTTAGTTAATAGGATGTACTCATCACAAAGAATACTCGAGAGTTTACTCGATAGGTTTCTTATATGAGCTCTTTTTGAAGTAGTGGTTTTCATTTTCGTTTTTTTTGAATTGCTTATTTTCAGAGCAAAGTTGAAACTATTAGAGCCAAACCAAAATGATAGAAAGCGCAGCAATAAGTGAGCGTTGTTACTTATTGGCAAGTGCAATATCATAGCTGTTGCCAAAGTCATAATAAAGCAGACCTTTAAGCCAGTACGCCGCCGTCCAAAATAATTTGGGTACCATTGCAATAACTCGAATCATCACAGGCCAGAAAAATAAATGTTTTGGCTACTTCTTCAGGCGTACATAACCTTTTGGCCGGAGTGCCATCGATCCAGGCCTGATGGACTGTTTGCGGCGCGGCGCCCAGTAAAGGTGTTTCTACATAATAGGGACATATAGCGTTGCCGCGTATGTTTTGGGCACCATATTGAACGGCGATATTTTTTGTTAATCCCAATACTCCATGTTTGGCAACCGTATAAGGAACTAAACCGTGCTCGGCTTTTAATCCGCCGAGGGAAGACATGTTGACAATAACACCACCGCCTTGTTTGAGAAATTGCTGTAATTCGTATTTAACACAATAGAACTGGCCGGTAAGATTCACGGCGATTAGTTTATCCCATACTGCTTCAGGCATATCGTGAATTCCTGAATATACCCCGCCGATTCCTGCATTATTAAACGCCACATCAAGCCTGCCGTATTTCTCAACTGTGGCTGTAATGGCCTTTTTAACGCTCTGAACATCACTGACGTCAATTGGGACGAACATACACGGAGCGCCCAGCGCTTCAATATCCAGAATTGTCTGTTGATGGTCTTTTCCGGGAAGATCGGCAATTACAACTGTCGCGCCTTCGCGCGCCGCTTCCAGAGCGGAGGCTTTTCCTATTCCTGAATTACCACCTGTGATAAATACTACTTTGTTTTGAAGTCTGTTCATTTTTTCTTTGGGTTTATATTTTTAATTAGCACCGGATGCTTTTTGCAGTTCCAGTTCTTTTTTTGCCTCTTGTTTTTTCTTTTTTTTGAAATAACCCCTAAGCAGGAAATTTTGCTTGGCAGCCAGTTCGATTTCAATTAAATTCTTAGAGCCTGTCTGTAAATTTGTTAAGGTTGAATCTAAGGAATTGGACAATTTCTCATCACTGATCAGTTTTGGCAGGATGCCTTTTCCTGTATTTAGTTTTGAGGTAAAAACATTTAAATCAGAGACACTTTTCTCAAAACCAGAAAGTGTTTTTTTAATGCTGTTGGCATAATAAGGATCAGTCATGAGCTTTGATAACGTTCCGTCCTTATCGTTAATTTTTTTGGTAAAAACAGCAAATTCGTTGGAACTCTCCTTTAGGTTTTTCATCGTAACATCGATACTGTTTGCAAAATTCTCATCGGTTAATACTTTAGAGAGTGCGCCTTTTCCGTTATTGATTTTATAGCTGAATTCAGAAAGTTGTTTGGTGATGATCTGAGCATTGTCAACACTTTTTTTGAGCCCGGCAATCAGATCTTCCATCCCGACAGCTTCATTGGAAGCAATCATATCGCCGTCTTTTACCATTTGCGCGAAGCTGTTTTTAGGAGAAATTGTCAGTACTTTATCGCCCATTAGCCCATCGGAGCCAATACTGGCCCAGGCATCAGTTTTAATGTATTGATGCACTTCTTCCCTGATGATCATGTCGACCACTACGGTAGAATCGGATATAAAGGAGATGTCTTTTATGGTACCAATATTAATTCCGGACAATAGTACATTATTGCCGTTTTTGAGTCCGCTGACATTTTTGAATTTTGCTTTCAATTGGAAGGTGTCACCAAACAGGTTTTGGCTTTTGCCAATAAAATAAACCGCTACGAGAAAAATCGTCAGCGCGGCAATGACAAACAATCCCAATTTCCAGATATAGCCTGATTTTTTCTTCATGATGGTATTATTTAAATAGACAGGCGAGGGCCTGTCGGGGTATTAATTGTTTGCAAAAAAGAATGATCTTACCCACTGATCAGTACTGTTTTCGAGTTCCTCATAGGTGCCCTGCGCATGAATCAGACCATCTTTGATAATGATGATGCGGTTTCCGGTCATTTTAGCGCAGATCATATCATGGGTAATGATAATGGAGGTTGCTTTGTATTTTTTCTGTACCGATAAGATCAGTTCGCTGATTTCCTGCGCCGTAATGGTATCAAGTCCGGCTGTGGGTTCATCGTAAAATATGATTTCGGGCTTGATAATTATCGTTCGTGCCAGGCTAATACGTTTGACCATACCGCCTGATAATTCAGAAGGCATCTTGTCAATAGCTTCTTTTAGCCCAACGCTGTCCAGGGCTTCCATAATCTGCTGCTGAATGTCTTCTTCTGTCAAATGGCGCGTATGGTGTTTGAGGGTAAAAGTCAGGTTTTCACGAACCGACATGGAATCGTATAAGGCTCCATCCTGAAACATAAAACCTATTTTGAGCCTGATTTCATTGAGTTCTTTATAGGTAAGTTTTGTCATGTCTGTGCCGAGGATTTCCATTTTACCTTTATCTGGATCCAGAAGGCCGACAAGGCATTTTATTGCCACTGATTTCCCTGAGCCGGAGCGTCCCAGGATTACAAGATCCTCGCCTTTGTTTACCTCAAAACTAATCCCTTTAAGCACTTTGTTCTTCCCAAAGGCTTTGTAGAGGTTTTTGATTTTTATGATGGGTTCGTCTTTCATGGTTTAAAAAAATAAATCGGTGATTTGAACTGCCAGCATATCGACAATAAAAATAGAAAGTGATGCTGTTACGACTGCTGAATTTGCAGCAAGTCCCACGCTTGCCGTACCGCTTGAGGCATTAAAACCTTTATAACAGCCGATGACCCCGATAAAAAATCCAAAGAAGAACGTTTTTATCGTAGCGGGCATAAGATCCAGATAATCCAGATGTTCAATGACTTCTGAAAAATACCTACTCATTGTAATGGTATTGTGTATATTATAGCCAATGTAACCTCCAAAAATACCCACCAGATCAGCAAAAATAACCAATAGCGGCACCATTAGTGTTGTGGCTAATATTCGGGTAACCACCAGATATTTATAGGGATTCACGGCAGAGACTTCCATGGCATCGATTTGAGAGGATACTTTCATTGACCCCAGTTCAGCGCCTATGCCTGATGCAATTTTTCCGGCGCAGATAAGTGCTGTAACCACTGGTGCTATTTCCCTGATCAGGGAAAGCGAAACCATACTTGGCAGCCAGGATTCTGCCCCAAATTTTGTCATGGTCGGCCGCGACTGAATGGTTAGTACCAGACCCATGATAAAGCCCGTTATGCTTACAAGGGGAAGTGATTTGCATCCAATGGTGTAACATTGGCGAAGGAATTCATTGATTTGAAAAGGAGGGACAAAAATTTCTTTAAAAAAACGTCCTATGAACAATGAAAAATTTCCTGCCTGTGTAAGCTGCTCTTTTACGATGGCTATCATTATAAGATTTGATTTAGGTTATAGTTTAAAAAACAATTTTACTGGGTTAGGACCTGATTTCCGAACAGGTGAATTTTCTTCTCTTGACCGCTATAAAATTGAATTTATGATGCTTTTAGTTTTAGTTTTGAATCTTTGTAGTATCCTCAGGCAAAGATGCAATAGCATGGTGCGTTTAGAAATGATGGATATCATTGCGCGAAGTGACCCTCATTACATTTTATTGAAGTTATTTTAAAAAAAATCCCTGAATGGCATAGCATATTCAGGGAAGTTATTTTGTAATTCAGTACTAATGTTTAGATAAATAGTATCAATTTTTTATTCTGTAAAGGCATAGTCATAATCGACTATTAATTCATTTTTCACAAAGGCAACCCCGGGTGTATTCCAGGTAATTCTGGCGGCTTCTTCTTTTTGGTAGAGCGAGGTAACATCGCCAGTAAGTGTTACCGTTGTTCCTGATACCGATACTGTAATATCCTTGGCATTTATGGCCCAATGGCGCGCTAAGGCATTCTCTACGTGTTTTTTCTCAATGGCACTGTTTGATTCTGACTGAACAGTGATATTGTTCATAACACCTTTAACACCCCTGAGTTCGGTGGCAGATTTTCTGGCCAGCTCTTTTTGATAATTCCATCCCAGCTGACCCTCCAGTGTAACCCAGCCGTCCTCAACTTTAACTGTCAGGTTATTATGAGGAAGCAATAGGTTTTCTGAAAAGGATTTTACCAGATCTGAAGCGATATCAGTATCATTTTTTATAAAGTGCCGCGCGTCCTGTATCTCAATTTTTTCAACTACTGCCTTGACACCACCTACTTTTTTGGCGGCATTTTCGGCTTCTGTCTTTTTATAATAATTGTCTACAATTCCCGTAAGGGTCACAACGCCGTCTTTAACAATTACGCCAATTTCTGCGGCATGCAAAAGCGGTTCCCATTTAATGGCATCTTGTACGTCTTTTTGTAATTCTTCATTCGTTTTCATAGGGGATATTTTTTAAATTTATTAGTTTTATTTTTTAAATACTAAAGGTAGCCTGGTCACTTACTTTTTTTTACGGACAGTTTTGAATTGATAGAACGAAGCAGATCATACTGTTTCTGCTGTACGTCAAACAGCGTTTTTATTTCTTCTTCCAGCAGTAAGTCAACCTTTTGATTGAGGCTTCGAATCTGCATTTCTGCCTTTAGGTTGATGAGGTAATCATTTTCACTGCGTATCCGGTCTTTTTGTTCAAGCCTGTTTTGGCTCATCATGATAATAGGGGCCTGCAATGCTGCAAGACAAGAAAGAATCAGATTGAGAAGGATAAAGGGAGAAGGATCAAATTCATAAATCCCGATAGCAAGAATGTTAAAGGTGATCCAAAGGATTAGTATGACAAAGAATGAGATTATAAATTTCCAGCTTCCGCCAAATCGTGCCACCATATCAGAAATTCTTTCTCCCCTGCTAAGGTTTTCAATATCAGGATGGGAGAGCTTGTGTACAATAAGCTCTTCAGCTTCAATGGAATTGCGGACAATCTCATGAAGTTTTTCTATATGTATTTTTACATCCTGTGAAAAAGCATACTTATCCTTTGTTATCATTGGTGTAGTATTATCTTGTTTGAAAACTGTTTTTAAACCTTGTAACGATTTCTATAGGTATTATCGATTTAAAAAGGATCAGAGAGCGCGCTTACGCGGATCAGTTTTTTATTCACAAATTCATTAATTCCAAGTTCAGATAATTCCCTTCCGTAGCCTGATCTTTTGGTTCCTCCAAAAGGCAAATCGGCTTGTGTCCAGGTAGGATGGTTGATAAATACCATTCCGGTATCAATCTGGTCTGCCACGCGTTTACCGCGTTCTATGTCACTGGTGAAAACAGAACCTCCAAGTCCGAATGGGCTGTCGTTTGCAAGGTCAATGGCGGCCTTTTCATCTTTTACCCTGTAAAATGATGCCACAGGACCAAAGAGTTCTTCATGATAAGCGGCCATTCCGGGTTTTAGGTCTGTTAGTATAGTGGGCTCCATGAAAGCTCCTTCGCGTTTCAGGCGGCTGCCTCCAAGCACGACTTTTGCCCCTGCATCTACGGATCTCATGACCTGATCGGCTAGCAGTACTGCAGCTTCCTCATTGCATAATGGACCTAATTCTGTTGTTCTGTCCATAGGATCACCTACTTTCAGGCTGGCCATTTTTTGGGTAAATTTGGCAAGGAATTCATCGGCCACAGCCTCAACAACTATAAATCTTTTTGAAGCCACACAGCATTGTCCGTTGTTATTGATTCTTCCTACCATGGCCCAATGGACTGTTTTTTCGATATCGGCGTCTTCCAGTACAATAAAGGCATCGTTTCCGCCAAGTTCCAAAACCGATTTTTTAAGGTTTCGGCCAGCCTCTGCGGCCAGGCTTGCACCGGCGGCTTCACTTCCCGTTAAGGAAACCCCTTTGATTCTCTGATCAGAAACAAGTGCTGAAGCCCTTTTTCCAGAGATTAGAAGATTGGTGTACAATCCTTTTGGAGCTCCGGCTTCATTGAAGAGTTCTTCGATGGCGATGGCACATTGGGGAACAATGGAGGCGTGTTTAATAAGCACGGTATTTCCGGCAATGATATTAGGGCCTGCGAAACGGGCTACCTGATAAAACGGGAAGTTCCATGGCTCTACCGCAAATACTACACCCAGGGGCATATAACGTATAAAGGCCTTACCGTATTCAGGATCAAGGTGTTTGTCAGACAGGAATTGTTCTCCATTATCTGCGTAGTAATCGATAATATTGGCGCTAAGATCAATCTCGGCTTCTGCCTGCGAGATCAGCTTTCCCATTTCAAGGGTAATGACCCGGGCAAGTTCCTGCTTTTTTTTACGCATTAGAGAGGCCACTTTATGCATTAAGTCAATTCGCTGGGTAAAGGATGTTTTTCTCCAGTTCAGAAAAGTTTCTTCTGCAGTTGCAACAGCTGTTTCAAGGGATGCATCGGTCATTTCTTCAAAACTTTTGATAAGCCTATTGGTATTGGGATCAGTGGTTTGTATTGACATGATATTTGTTTTTAGATTATTTCACATTATTTTTAAAAAGGTCTTTAACAGCTTTGTCAAGTTCATCCATATCGTAGCTGAACTCCCGTTGGAAAGATTCATTTTTCGATACAATGGAATCATCAAATTTGAGCATGCCATTTTCGAATTTAGCGTTACGTTCACGTAGCTTTTCCCTCATTGCTTTGAGCTTCTCGTGGTTCTGGCTCAGTTCATTTTTTAATCTCAAATTTTCTTTTTGATCTGCCGTGGTTATTTTTTTTTGAAATTGCCTGATCTGGTCATTTAAGGCTTCCATATCTTTTTCAGATTTATCATTAAAAGTTTTCCACTCACTTATTGTTTTTTCCTTTGCTGCATCGCGGGAATCTTTTGCAGCCTGTTGCAGCTCTCGATTGGCTTTATTGATATTGTCTTTTGCATCGCTCAGGTCTTTTTTTGATGCCGTATTACAGTTGCAAAACATCAGGGAGACGCTTGCTGCAAAGGTTATTATAGTTGTTTTCATTAGTATCTATTTTATTTTTTTAAGAAATTTTCTTATTGCAAAGATCTATTTAGGTAAGTTGGCAGCAAATGATGCCCGGCAGATTTGAAAGTGATCTAAAACACTTTTTTAAGGATATATCTGATAATCTAAAAAACATGCTATTGGATTAGTCAGGAAGATTTTCTTTCGATGAAATGCTTTTTTCAATTTCAGTGATTTGGGTTTTCTCCTTTTTAATATCCTGACGAAGCAGACCGAAGAGCCTCATATAAACGTTAGCGATCCAGACCAGGGCGAAACCTGCAACGAGATAACCGGTCCAATTTTGCATGAGAAGTTTATATCCCGTAGCAATAAGTACAACAATAGTGACGTAATGGCTAAAACAATATTCGCAGGTAAAGAGATAAAAGAATTTTCGCTCTGCTATAGAGATGCCTGTTTTACTGCGCCGGGTGCAATAGTCTCTAGGCTCCCGGAATACTTCCTCATGGGTTACCGTCCAGGCAACGCATGCAATAGGCATTGCCAAAATAAAAAGCCAGATGATCTGCATACTGATAGGTATCATACGATTTGTGATTTGATGCAAATTTGTATTAAATTTCATCCCCTGCCAATGATACCGATCATCTGAAAAAGTGATCTGTGACACTTCCCGATAGCATCATACTATTCTCCTGATTTGAGCAGGAGCTAATAGTACTGTTTCATCCAAAAGAGTTTTAAAGGGATTAGCGACCTTTATTATGAGCAAAGAATACTTTAAAGTATGCTCAAGCACAGCATCAGAATGCAAAAAAAGGCGTGCTGTTTGTCTTTACGCATTCTGCCGCGTAAAGGTAGAGGGAGGCCGACCAGCTCTGCCAGTCCTGCCCCATAGGCTCGCCATCCTGGGCTTTATACCATTCATTAAAACCATAATCGAGGTCTTTGTTTCTTGATTTTTTAATAAGGTCGGTAAGCAGGAATAATTTTTCTCTTGCCAGTTCCTGTTTTTCGGCCCGAACCAGAGCTGCTATGTGAAGGGCTGAAATGAAAGGCCATATACCTCCATTGTGATAATCCCCGGGAAGATTATACTGCTCATATCTGGGGATCCAGTCGGGATCTTCAGGCAGGATATAAGGGAAGAAATTCGGGGCCAGTTTTAAGGCCAGATCTTTATTCTGTATCATAATATCACATTGATTTTCTATCCATTTCACAATCTCATCTGCCCTCTGCTCAGAAGCAAGTCCTGAGAGAATAGCCAGACTGTTGCCCAAGAGGTCAAATCGTTCACTGTTGTATATTTTATAAGACCATAAGGCGTAATAGGGCTTTTGTTTTATCAGCATCCCCTCATGCAGATGAGTAGGATTTGTAGGGGTGGTAATGGTAAAATGTTCCATTGCGTTTTGCAGTCCGAGTGCCCTTTCCGTATGCCCCAGTATCTTGAGGTGACTGTAGGTCAAAGTGTTAACATACAAGCCATATCCTAACACCCATTGCTCGTCACGCCAGTCACTTGTAGGCTGTTGAGCCACAAGATAATCATCAGAAGGACTTTGGTACTCCATCCAGGTTAATGCCTTTTGGACTGCCTCTTCCAGAAAATCCTTTTCTCCTGTTAATTTTCGGAAAATGCCCACTGCCAGTAAAAATAGAGGCGTGGTATCGCTTGCTCCTCTATTGTCAGGATCGTGGACTAGTGAAGGAATGTTTCCCCTGAGAGACTGATTTTTAGAAAGCACCTGAAGTGTTTTCTGCATCGCTGTGATTAACTCTTCATTTTTGGATACGGCAACACCAAGGATACTAATCATTAAATCCCGCGTATAAGGCTCGGGATATCCCCATGCCGCAGTTCTGGGAAGCCCCTCAAAGGGACCTTTTACATTGTGCAGCAGTACCTGTAGGGCTGCACTTTTTGCTAGTTCTATTTCTGTCCAGTTTCTTTTGCCCATGAGCTGTGGAATTTAATATATTTGGAGTCTTTCATTGATGATTTTTATAAATTTCGCTGCCACAATCCTGTAGTCGAAGTTTTCAACTGCCCGTTTTCGCCCTGCGGTTCCCATTTGTCCGCGCAGGTCTTTATTGTTCATTAATTTGACAAGGGCATCTTTTATATCCGCTACATTGGCGCGGTAATCTACTGTTCTGGGCTCATCAAATACAATTCGCCTGTTTTCCTCAAAACCTGATTCGTTGCCCAGGGTTACTTCATTGACTACTATTTTTTGTCCTATACCCGCCAGGCAGGCAGTCTGGTTGTCTATAAGGGTATCAAGCATTCCCATTGCCTTAATCCCGATTACGGGTTTGCCGCAGGCGCCTGCTTCCACCTGGGGCATGCCAAATCCTTCGAGCCTTGATGGGGCGGCATAGATATCGCAGGCATTTAACAGATACGGAATAAAATTTCTTGAGATGATACTGGTCTGGAATATCACGTTTTTGCTGATCCCGAGCTGTTCGGCAAGCTTTTGATCCAGATTGCTCTGAAGGGCAGTTCTGGGCTGTGGCCAGACCTTGCAGACATACTTCCAGGGTGGCAGCTCTTTCCCTGCAATAGCCAGTGCTTCCATGACCTCACGGGCGCCTTTGGAGGCCGCGTCCCCGCCAATGGTCAGCAGGAGCTGATCCTGCGGATCTATTTCAAGAGCTTTGCGCGCTGCGATTACTTTTGGATCATTTACATCATAAGGCCTAAAGGCGTCGGTATCACAGCCCACGGGAAGGACCTCAATATTATCACCGCTAATGCCATCCCTTACATACATTTCCTTTACCCAGTTGGAAGTGACCAGTATCAGCGGCAAGCCATTGAGTACATTTTGGTAATTGGCAATATAGCCGTCGGCCACGAGCCAGGGTACAGCCGTGATACCGAATTTTTGAGGATGCAGCACCAGCTGTGGCGTATGCCCCCAGTAACCGGTGCCTACCACAACATCGGGTTTAAACCAGTTGTAATACCATTGCTTTTCAAGAGCTGATTCTAGATGAACTGCATGCGCCTCCACGCCATTGGCCAGAAGGCCTTTATAGAGCAGGTCCCCCTGGGTAGCAAGACCACCGGGTGTGGGCGGATAATCGTATAATACAAGTACTTTCATAGTTTTGTTTCTTTAAGCCAGTTATGGGCGTCTTTTTTGCTGGAAAATCTCCAGAATGCTTCTGTTTTTGGAGTCGTTTGAGCTTCCCAGCTATCGGTGGTAAAGCCGTATATTTGGGTCATAATTTCATATTTCTTCTGCCAGATTTCAGATGGAAGTGTTAATTGAATATCAGCATTTGGCATGGCTTTGGGATAATATTGCTTATTGTGGTCTTCGTAGGCAAACACCAAAAGCTCATCACATGAAATTTTTC
Organism: Flavobacterium azizsancarii; assembly: GCF_027980145.1. GTDB lineage: Bacteria > Bacteroidota > Bacteroidia > Flavobacteriales > Flavobacteriaceae > Flavobacterium > Flavobacterium azizsancarii. The sequence goes on from NZ_JAMZNK010000037.1 coordinate 49,341, forward strand.
CTTCATCCCAGAGTCCTATTACAGAGCAGCCTGTTTCTTCATGTCTTAGATGCCTTGTATATTCGCCTAGCGGATTGTGAGTAAGGATGATATCATAGTGTTCTGCAGGTAATAATTGCAGTATTAGGCGGTCGATTTCTGATTTATCTTGAGGTATCTGGTCAGGTCCGTCGTCCAGATTGCCCATGTTACCTGTGCATTGCAGTACTTCGAGCATTCTATAAAATTTAGGAGCCCTGTCAGGGTCGTATTTTCTGCAAAGGCATACTATAAAGCACTCCCAATGGGGATTACTGAGCAGCATTCCTCCAGCCCATAGGGTTTCATCATCAGGATGGGCCACGATAAGAGCTGCTTTTTTTTTCTGTACTTGCATCTCCATGTATTGGTTGTTAGGTATCAGAGAGCAAGTTAAGAGGAAGTAAAAAAAACAAAAATGACGAAGATCACCCCAAAAGGTAATCTTCGTCATTTTTTAAAATAGGCGGCTGGTCTATTTTTACGGAGGTAAAAATCAGTCTGTTTTCACCTGCAGGAGCTGCTCGAGCTGTAGGCTGTCTTTTATATAAATATTTCTTTTGTCAGTTTCAATGTAGCCCTGTTCCTTAAATTGCTTAAGGCTTCTGCCCAGGCTTTCGGGTGATGTGCCGATAAGGTTCGCCAGATCATCACGCGTCAGGTCTATGCCTTTTACTATTGGGGAGTTTCGATTGAACCTGTTTTCCAAAAGGAGTAAAAACAGCGCCAAACGTGCATTCTGGTTCTTTTGTGCCAGTACAGCAATGATGTTGGCCAGAACACCAAATTCGTGACCGATGTTTTTAATGAGTTTTTGCTGCAAGGCAGGAATTTCATTAAGCAGTCTAAGGAAATCTTCCTTAGCTATAAAATTTACTTTTAAATCTTCGAGAGCCTCGCACGAGTCCTGATATCGTTCCTGTCCAAGCAGGGCATGATAACCCAGTACATCTTCCTGGGTATAAATGTAAAATATTTGTTCCTCACCGCTAAAACCCCGTTTGAATTTTTTGGCTTTGCCTTGCTTTATCTGATAGATACCAGTAGGGATGCCCCCTTCATAAAAAAGCATACTGCCCTTTTTTATAACAAGAGGTTCCATAACGTTTTGAACAGCCTGATTTTCTGACTCCGTTAGGTCTTCAAAGAGCAGGTTACTCTGGAAATCAAATTGGGAAAAGAAATCTTTCATAAAACAAATATAACATTTATTAATTAAATACATAACATTTGTTATATATTTGTAAAAATTAGCTGTGCTTCTTACGTTTAATTAAGTAAGTCAATAGCGAAGGTTAAATAACGAAAATAAAGTTGAACCAAGGAAAGTCTGCGTGGAACTTTTTTTCAAAAATTTACAGTATGATGAACGAAAATAAAATAAGTATTCAAAACGGCAGACTCGTCGTGCCTTCCCATCCTATAATTCCTTTTATTGAGGGAGACGGCATAGGGGCGGATATTTGGAAAGCTTCAAGATTGGTTTTCGATGCTGCAGTTCAAAAAGCCTACGGGAGCAGCAGAAAGATCCAGTGGAAGGAAATATATGCCGGTGAAAAAGCTTTTGAAAAAACAGGAAACTGGCTTCCGGACCAGACTATTAAAGATATTGAGGAGTTTCTGGTGGCTATTAAAGGGCCCTTGACCACTCCTGTTGGAGGCGGTATGCGATCACTGAATGTTGCGCTGAGACAAAAACTGGATTTATATGCGTGTGTAAGACCGGTAAAGTGGTTCAAAGGGGTACCTTCTCCGGTAAAAGCGCCCGAAAAAGTTGATATGATTATCTTTAGGGAAAATACCGAAGATATTTATGCCGGCATCGAATGGATGGCAGGAACTTCGGAGCTGGAAAAGGTAAAAAACTTTCTTATTGATGATATGGGGGTTAAAAACATTCGGTTTCCCAATACAGTATCCATTGGTATTAAACCAGTTTCCAAAGAAGGAAGTGAGCGCCTGATAAGAGCAGCTCTCAAGCATGCCATTGATTTCAGGAAGGACTCTGTGACTATCGTGCATAAAGGAAACATTATGAAATTTACCGAAGGACAGTTCAAAGAATGGGGCTATCAGTTGGCTAAAGACGAGTTTGGAGCCAAAGAGTATGAGGGAGGTCCGTGGCTTATTATGGAAAAATACGGACATAAAGTAATTATAAAAGATGTAATAGCAGATGCGTTTTTACAGCAGATCATCTTAAGGCCTGAGCAGTATGATGTGATTGCTACACTAAATCTTAACGGAGATTACATCTCTGATGCCCTGGCCGCTATTGTGGGAGGAATAGGGATAGCGCCCGGAGCCAATATCAATTACGCCTCAGGGGTTTCTATTTTTGAAGCCACACACGGTACGGCGCCTAAGTATAAGGATCTTGACAAGGTAAATCCGTCTTCTGAAATCCTTTCAGGGGTCATGATGCTCGAGTATATGGGCTGGCAGGATGCGGCCGATCTTATCGTAAAGGGACTAAAAGGCGCAATCGGCAATAAAATCGTTACGTATGATTTTGAGCGTTTGATGCAAGGGGCAACCCTTGTGAAATGTTCTGAATTCGGCCAGGCAGTTGTCGATAATATGTAGTATGTTTCATTAGCTGCTTAATCCAGACAGCTCTTAATTGGGCTCTCTGGATTAAATTATAATAACTTACCTGACCCATGAGAGAAATAACAAAATTATACAACATTTTTGCATTAAAATGCCCTCGATGTTATAAGGGGAATTTATTTACCAGACCGGGGCTTTTTGTTTTTAAGTCCATTTTAAAAATGCCCGAGAGATGTTCGTGCTGCAATCAGGATTTCAGGATCGAGCCTGGGTTTTATTCCGCCGCACTATGGATTAGTTATCCTATAGTACTCATTGTTTTTGTGCCCATGATTTTTCTTGGATTTCTTTTGAAAGAGACTTATTCGCTTTCTTTAGAAATGATGCTGGGATTCTTTATCATCATTTGTTTTGGCCTGCAGATTCCAATAATGCGTATTTCCAGGGCTCTTTTACTTCATTTTACCATCCATTATGTAGGCAGTGGCAACAAATAAGTTTCCCTGATGCCTGTTTCACTATATGTAGTGCATAGTTACTCCAGTGCTCATTTACATATAGAACTTTGATTTAATTTTGAGGGTACAAAATATATTATCCAGTCATTTTATGGATTTCATACTACTCAAACTTTAGTGATATACAACAAAAGGTATACTGCTTTTTTATACATCTTTTTTTTCAAATAGTTATTGATTCTGCAAATCGATAACAGGCAGCTTGTTAAATAGTGCTATAAATCACACAGATACATGATCACTGTCATTTCCCTGGCTATTATAAAGTCACAACTTTGCTGTTAGGAAATTATCTGAAAGCTCCTTAAAGTAAGGTACTCAAATGATATAAAGTTAACAGTTATATAATGAAAACAAATCAGGAATTACAAAAAGATGTACAGGATGCTATGAAATGGCAGCCGTCCCTTCATGCTGCTGAAATTGGTGTAACGGTAAAAGACGCTATAGTAACCCTAACAGGTACTGTTGACGGATACTACAAAAAAACAGAGGCAGAAACAGCTGCCAAAGGAGTAGCGGGCGTTAATGCTGTGGTGGAAGAAATCAATGTTAAATATCCCAGCAATTTTTTAAAAACCAATAATGAAATTGCTGCCGAGGTAGTAAAAGCATTAAAAGATGACAGGTCTGTTCCTAATAATCAGATCAACGTAAAAGTAGAGGATGGATGGGTTACCCTTGATGGCGAACTTGCATGGCACTACCAAAAAGACGCAGCTAAAAGTGCTGTAGCCAGACTTTCAGGTGTTAAAGGTATAACCAACGATATAAACATCAAATCAGAAGCACATGATACCCTTGAAAAAAAACGTGTTGAGGATGCTTTTACAAGACATTGGTCCATTAATGCAGAAGATATAACCGTATCTGTATCAGGAACAAAAATAACCCTTACCGGTACAGTTACCTCTTTATACCAAAAAGATGAGGCTGCCCGTATTGCCTGGGATACCCCTGGAGTATGGAGTGTGGAAAATAATCTGGTGGTGGAATATGATTATGCGCTAATCGACTAATACGTAGGGTCGGGAGCATATACTCCCGATTTCTTTTACTGGAATATTGATTTATTTGCTTCGGGGCTCATACTTGTATTATTCGTCCTTAGTTTAGGTAAAAGATGAAAATAGAAAATAGACCAATAAATAAAAATATTATGAATAAAGTAATTCTTTTAGCAAAGCGTCCTGTTGGAAAACCAGCTTTAAATGATTTTAAATTGATTACAGAACAAATACCAGTTGTCTCAGAGGGTGAGATCTTATTAAAATCATTATATATTTCTGTAGATCCCTACCTGCGTGGAAGGATGAATGATATCAAATCTTATGTGCCGCCTTTCGAATTAAATAAGCCCATACAATCAGCTGTTATAGCAGAGGTTGTGGAAAGTAAAAATGCTGATTTTAAAACAGGGACCTTTGTTTCAGGTAATCTGGACTGGAAAGAATATCAGGTTTCTAAGGGAAAAGGCCTAACTAAAATTACCGATCAGGGGAGTGGGCTTTCTGTATATCTGGGGATTTTAGGGATGACAGGCCTGACAGCTTATTTGGGACTTATACAAGCGGGCAAGCCAAAAGCAGGTGAAACCCTGGTGATATCTGGAGCCGCTGGGGCAGTTGGCAGTGTTGTGGGACAGATAGGCAAACTTCTTGGATGCAGAGTTGTGGGAATTACAGGTTCTGACCAAAAAGTAACACTCCTGGAATCAAAATTTAAATTTGATCACGCCATTAATTACAAAACTGTTACCGATCTTAATGAGGCTGTTAAAAAATACTGCCCCCAGGGTGTAGATGTGTACTTTGACAATGTTGGGGGAGAGATATCCGATGCTGTACTGGCCAATATTAATAAATATGCCAGACTGCCGGTGTGCGGTGCTATTTCACTCTACAATAATACTGCCGCGGCAACAGGACCGCGTTTACAGCCTTTACTATTGACTAAGAGCGCTACAATGACTGGTTTTATAGTTAGCGATTTTACAGAACATTTCGCTGAGACGCAAAAAAAAATGACTTCATGGTTTAAAGAAGGCAAGCTTATCTATAGTGAAACAATAATCGAAGGCTTTGATAATATCCCACAGGCATTTCTGGATTTGTTTGAAGGAACCAATCAGGGTAAAATGATAGTTAAAATTTAGAAAATTAACATCTCAGGGCAAATAGAGAATTTAATATCCGAAAACTGGAAACTCGAAAAATAAAGAAATTACGGATCACACAAATTATTATTGGGCATAAAAAAACAGTATTGACTAATGACTATTATTTGAGAGAAATAAAAAACTTTGCTTATGAAAACAGATTCAGAATTACAAAAAAAAGTACAGGCTGCCCTGAATTGGATACCCTCATTACAATCGTCAAAAATAGTGATAGGGGTTAGAAGCGGCGTAGTGACCCTTACGGGAATAGTTGATACTTTTGGTGAAAAAATAGAGGCAGAAAATGCAGTAAAAAATGTTATGGGTGTAAAAGATGTTGTTGTAAAAATGGAAGTTCCAACTCATGTCACATCGCCTGAATCCCATAGCAAACTTTTCAAACAAATCATGAGCGTCTTAGATAATAACTGGTCTATACCCAGAAGCAGTATAGAGGTAAAGTTAGAAAATGGAAAGGTAACCCTTACCGGAGTAGTGCCATATCTTTATCAAAAGTTCTCGGCTCAGGCATTTTTAGGATATATTAAGGGGGTCAAAAGTATCACTAACGATATTATAGTCCAATCTAAACTTCACGACACTGTTGAACAAAGGGACGTTGAGCAGGCTCTTGCACGAAACTGGTCAATCAGGTCTAAAGATATAATGGTAAAAGTGGATGGGGCTACTGTCAGGTTATCAGGCATTGTTTCATCCTTATATCAAAAGCAAGAAGCTGGTTATATTGCCTCTAAAGCTCCGGGGATAACATTAGTAGACAACAGATTGATTGTTCATTTCAATTACAAAAAAATAGCTTAAAAAATTAGATTGATTTGGTATTTTTAATTCCATATTTTGATTTGGAGTACAAACATTTTTACGTTTAATTTCTTGTTTTTTTGGCTTTGCTCTTGCTTTGGTGACTTATTTTTTTAAGAAAATATAACTTGTCAATTGTAGCTTCCTTATTGGTTACAATAGTAAAAAGCTCACCCTGAGACAAGGCTACTTCATCAATTGACAAGTGAGTACCTATATTTTCAGGATAAATAATCCACTCATGCGCATGTTCACGTGGAGCCCACGTACTAAAGGAGCTTAAAAATTTTTTGTATTGTCTTTGTAATTTTTTCCCATTGACTCCAAAGAAACCTCCAATGGTACGACAGTCAATA
>NZ_JAMZNK010000038.1 GCF_027980145.1 Flavobacterium azizsancarii
TATAAAACGAAAAACGCTTATAACGGATATTTTTAAATCCTGTTATAAGCGTTTTTTATTGTCTAAAAAATAAACCTGATCAAAAATAAGGGATGTTTTTCAGTGCCCTCTTCTGGAACTACCGGCTTTTTTAATAACTAACACAAATATTTTTATTTTACAAATTTGTCTATAATTGCATCTGATTCTGCTTTTGTAGCAGTTGGTTTTAAATCAAATAAAAGAGAATAAAGCGCTTTTCTGTCTACTTTAGCTTCCAGGTTTAAATCTTTGTGTCTGTCGAACAATGTTTGCCATTTGTCACGAACATTTTTCCAAAGAGCATTGTTTTCTTTCCACCATTTTTGCCCGGCGATACATTTAATGTCTGCAACTTTAGTATAAACATCCATACCTTTTTCCTGTGCTAACAAAACATCTTTTCCACTGTCATCGCGAATTAGTTTGTCATTGTCTTGCTCATGATTCCATCCTGTAGCAGTAATTTCGTGAATGTTTCTTCTTTTCAAAACATTGTAGTCATTACGTTTAGTTTGCTCTCTTCTTGGTAGAGGAGCATCAGCAATGTTTGCCCAGTAATCTTGTCCGTCTACATGTACCCAGGTTGATGATCCTTCGTATCTTGGACTATCATCTACCTGATATACTTTTTGGGTCCATTGTCCTTTTACGGCTTTTTTGTCTAATTTTTTATATTTCCATGAAGACCCTTTGTCAAATGAATACAAATCAGTGTTTTCGTATAGCCAATCTTGTCTCCAGTGTTTGATGATCATATCGTCACTTACTATTAATAAGTGTTGCATTACAATTTTGTTAGGAGTGTCTTCTAGTAACTCTACCCATTCTAATGCAGATTCGTGTTTCGTTTCAGAAGGTTTGTAAGTAAGAGAATCTTTAGGATACTGAAAAGTTTCAGCAAAATTAAACTTCACTTCATAGCAACCACACATTGATTTGATTGATTTAATGTCTTGTTGCTTTTTATCCTGACTGAAACCAAGGCTACAAGTCAAAGCCATAACGGCTGAAAAATAGAGGCTTTTTGAAATCATAATTTATTATTTTGTTTTTATATTTTTTTGCAAATATATAATTTTATTTAGAACAAATAAAAATAGTTTATATATTTGCGCCATTATTAAGACTTAATAAAAATAATGAAAATAAAATTTATCCTTTTTGCAGCTTTTCTTTTTTGTCAAATTTCTTTTGCACAAGTAAAGGATACTACGGCTGTAAATAAGCTTTCTGAAGTGGTTGTGACGGGACAGTTTGAGCCACAGTCTATTAAGAAATCTGTTTTTAATGTTCGTGTGATCTCAAGCGAGGACATTCAAAATTTAGCGGCAAATAATTTGTCCGATGTTTTAAATCAATACTTAAATATTACAGTTCGACCAAGTGGAACAAGTGGGCGATCTACAGTTTCCTTATTTGGATTGGATGCTCAGTATTTCAAAATTTTGGTAGACAATGTCCCTTTAGTTAATGAAGCAGGCTTTGGTAATAATACAGATCTGTCACAAATTAATCTTAATGACGTTGATCACATCGAAATTGTCGAAGGTTCAATGGGAGTTAGTTATGGTGCAAATGCGGTTAGTGGTGTTCTGAATATAATTACAAAAAAATCTTCGCAATATAAATGGGGTATTACGGCATCAGTTCAGGAAGAAACAGTGAATAATGAATATTCACTTTTTGATCAGGGACGCCATATTCAGTCGTTAAAAGTTTCTCATACATTCAATAAAAATTGGTTTGTTTCAATTGGAGCCAATCGCAATGATTTTCAGGGATATTTAAGTGATAAAAATGGGGTCGATTATGCTGAAAATGATGGTACACGTGGTTATCGATGGTTACCAAAAGACCAGTTAAACGGCACGGCTTTAATAGCGTATCACAAGGATAATTTTCGTTTTTTCTATAAATTCGAATATTTAGATGAAAACGTAGATTATTATAATAGTACAGTACAATCAGGATTTAATGATGTTTTAGGGTCGTACCGCTATGCAAGTGACAAAAGATATTTAACCAGCAGGTATTTTCATAACTTAAATGCTACTGGAAAACTATTCTCTCAGTTGAATTATAATATTTCTCTTTCGCACCAGAAGCAGGCGAGAGATGTAGAAGATTTTAGATATTATCTATCTACTAAAACTGAAGCGAACAATGTTACTGTTAAAGATCAGTCTATGGAAGTGCTTTATTCTACAGGGACTTTAAATAACTTTTTCTCAAGTAAAATTGTTGATTTGCAATTAGGTTATGAGTTCGTTAATAATCGAGGATATGCATTAGTTCAGGAAGCTAATAATATCATGGTACCTGTTCGTAAAATACTTGAAAACTATGATTTTTTTGCTTCTTCAGAAATTATGGCGAGTGAGAGATTGTCTATCCGACCAGGAATTAGATTTTCTGCTCAGTCTCAGTTTGACAATCAATATGCATCATCTCTTGGTTTAAGATATTTATTTGATAAAGGAATTGAACTTCGGGGTTCTTATGGGAACTCTTTTAGAACACCAACTTTTGAGGAATTGTATTCAAAACAAATATTTGACGGACACTTTTTTACAGGTAATGAAAATCTTATTCCTGAAACCAGTACGTCTTATGAAGCCAGTCTTAAAAAAGCGACTACATTTTCTTCGGGAGCACAGCTTTCGAACACATTTGCCGGAAGTTACTTAGATGTTAATGATAGGATTGATATGGCATTTGTAAGATTTAATCCGGATACAGGAAATCCGGAGTATCAATATGTGAACATCAGTAAATACAGAATGTGGAATTTCTCTACAATGAACCAATTCAGAAAAGATAATCTAACTTTTAACTTTGGTGCAGCATTAATTGGAGTTTCTCAGGAAATAAAAAATGAGGTATTTGCTTCAGATGATAAGTTTCTTTATTCTTTCAATTTAAATGCTAGTGTTTCATACAAACTTCCAAAATGGAAAACTATTCTTTCAGGTTATTACAAATACAATGGCAGAACACAGCAATTTATAGAAGGAGCTTCATCTTATGTCTTATCGACAATTGATCCAAGTAATTGGCTTGATGCTACTGTTCGACAAAACTTTTTCAAAGATCATTTTGAAGTTACCATTGGGGCAAGAAATATTCTTGATATAAAAAGCGTAAATCAAACAGGAACAAATCCAAATGCTGCACATGCTTCTTCAGGGGATGTAATGCTTGCTTACGGGCGTTCCTACTTTTTAAAATTAACATATAATCTTAATCTTTAATATAAAATAGAAATACAATGAAAAAACTATTATTTTTATCAATAGCCTTATTATCACTAGCAGCATGCTCAAGTAATGACGATAATACGCCTGCACCTGAAGTTCCAACTGTTGGGGCAACATTAAAAGAAACAGTAGGTGGGCCAAATCAGCCAAATCAGGTCTATCTTGATTTAAGTGCTGCAGAATCTAAATCTGTAAACAGAGCTTCTTGGGATTTTGGATTTTCTTCAAATTCAGAGTTTAGAGTAATCCTGAATGGTTCTCTTAAAATGGCTGCAAAAAAATTAGCAACTTCTGATATTACTTTACCTCAAACAATTGATATAAGTGTTTTAGCTGCTGGTGGTGAAAATCTCTCATCAAACGGATATGTTGATAATCCAACAGGTGTTTTGGCTGGTGCCGGAGCGGGAATCGGAACTGCAGTTGCTGAGATTTCAGCTACTGATGCAGATAATAAAGTATATTTAGTGAATTTAGGATTAGCTGTTGGAACTGCAAAAGCAAACATTGGATCAGTGGCGGTTGATGGTGAAGCAAGAGGTTGGAAAAAAGTTAGAATTTTAAGAAGTGGAAATGGATATAAAATTCAATACGCAGATTTAGCTTCATCAACTTTTACAGAAAAAGTGATTACGAAAGATGCAGCATTTAATTTTACATTTTTTAGTTTAACTTCTGGTACTGCTGTCTCAGTGGAACCAGCAAAAATAAAATGGGATTTGAATTTCACTACTTTCACAAATTACATTCCAGGTGAAAAAGGAGAAGTTACTTACGGATATTCAGATTTTGTTACTTCTAATATAAACGCAGGAACACAAGTTTATCAAGTTTTAGTCGCTTCAGGAGGATCTTATGCCGATTTTACAAAAGCTAAAGTTGAGGAATCTAATTTTAGCGTTTCTACAAACGATCAAAGAATTATAGGGGCAAACTGGAGAAATGGTGGCGGACAAAATGGTTCATTGCCAAGTATTAAAACAGACCGTTTTTATGTAATAAAAGATGCGGCTGGAAATTACTATAAAGTAAAATTTCTTGCAATGACAAATGACGCAGGCGAAAGAGGAAATATTGTTATAGAATATGCGATCTTGAAATAAACAATAATAAAGGAATAATCTAATTAAAAAAAGATTATTCCTTTATTGATTATAAATATATCCGATTAAAATTCAGTTAATCATTAGCTTTGTTTTTTTATTTTTTTTTTGATAAAGAGGTTAGATTTATCTAACCTCTTTTTTTGTTTTATTTTTAATGTTAAAAACAATTCATAAATTAATGTTTAGTTCTATCTTTGCGCAACTTTTTATAAGGAATTAATAGGAATTTTGAATAAAAATTTTAACTAAACCTTTCTTCAAATTTATAATTACTAGTGAACACAAAATCTTATTTTTTTCAGTCTTTTGCAATTGTAGCCTTAGCATTCGTAGCTTTCATTGGATTTAAACAAATCTTACCTGATAAAATTTTTCCGGATAGCAAAGTAGATTCTAAAAACGTACTTATTGATAGTTTGCTTTTAGAATCAGTAGCAAACGATTCTTTGGCGCTAAAAGGAGATAGCATTTCTGAAAGTGAAAAAAAGGAAGCGGGAGAGAAAATTACTTTTGGAGCTTCAGAAGGAATTGAATTTCCATCTGAAACTTTTGAGAACTATACAGGATATCAATATCTGATTTCTTTTTATGAAAAATTATATCAGTTAGAGAAGAATCCACAAGCCAAAGTAAGGATTGCTTATTACGGAGATTCAATGACAGATGGCGATTTAATCGTACAGGATGTTCGTTCTAATTATCAGGAACGATTTGGCGGTAGCGGTGTTGGTTTTGTTTCTATTACCTCAGAGTCTGCTGCATCAAGAGCATCAGTGAAATCTACTTATTCTAAAAACTGGAAAACACAGTCCTATTTAAATATAAAAAGCCCGGCGAGTCCTTTTGGGGTAAATGGCCATGTGTTTTTTGCAAATAATAAAGCCAACACAACCTGGGTTCAATATGAAGCAGGACTAAATAAATATGCGACAACATTAGACAACCCTACCTTGTTTTATGGAAAGTCAACAAGAAAAGGAAACGTAAATTTTATTATTGGAAAAGATACATTACGTAAAAGTCTTGTTCCCGGTAACCTCGTTAATACTTTAAAAGTGACTTCGGGAAACATCAAAGCATTTAAGGCAAATTTCATAAATTCAGATTCAATTCCAATTTATGGCTTTAATTTTGATAACGGAAGTGGAGTTCATGTTGATAATTTCTCTCAAAGAGGAAATTCAGGACTGCCAATCTCTATGTTTAACGCAAATGTAATGCAGGGATTTAATAGTAATTTGAAATACGATTTAGTTATTCTGCATTACGGAACCAACGTTTTAAACTACGGAACTAAAAATTATTCGTGGTACGAAAGAGGAATGACAAAAGTGGTTAATAAAATTAAGGAATCTTTTCCCGGAGTTTCTGTCTTGATTATTTCAACAGCAGATAAGTCGACGAAATATAATATGGAAATGAAAAGTGATTCGGCCGTAGTTCCTTTAATGAAATCACAAAAAAGATATGCTTTGGATACTGAATCCGGATTTGTAAATTTATATACCTTAATGGGCGGCGACGGATCAATGGTAAAATGGGTAGATGAGTCTCCGGCAAAAGCCAATAAAGATTATACACATTTTAACCAACGTGGTGCAAAAACTATAGGTAAGTTATTATACGATCAATTAAATAAAGGATACGAAGAGTACAAAGTATTACGCGAAAAGAGATCAACTGATGTCAATAAACGGAAGACAGTCAGGAAAACAAATACAGATTCCGTATCTGTAACAAAAGATAGTGTAGATGAGTAGACTTATTATTTTCTTTTGTTGTCTTTTTTTTACAACAAATGATACAACAAAAGAAACAGATTCACCGCCAATAACAAAAAACATGATTCATAAAGTCGAGAAAGCAGCAATCGATTCTTTCCCTGAGGATAAAATCTATAATGCAAAAGTCTTAGAACATTTTTTTCTGAAATTAAAGGAAAACGAAAGTCATAGTAATCAGAAGATAAACATTGTGCACATTGGTGATTCTCATATTCAAAGCGATTTAATGACCAATGAAATCAGAAAGAATCTTCAGCAAAAATTCGGAAATGCCGGTCGGGGATTGGTCTTTCCTTATCAATTGGCAAAAACAAATGGTTCTTATAACGAACGTTTTTATTCCAACAGAGGTTGGGAAAGTTATCGAAACATTAATCCTTTCAAAAGTCATCCTGTTGGTTTAAGCGGAATAGCACTTTGGCGGGATACTGGTGGTTTTGCGATTGAACTGAATATAAAAGAACCAGCATATAAATTCAATTCAATAAAGATTATTACACCGCAAAATCAGAATATGTTTGATTTGGCAATATCTTCCCAAACAAAGACGATTCAGTCGACAGAGCGAAAAATAATCACACATAAAATAAAAAAGGGAGAAGCGATTTCGACTATTGCAGATAAATACAAAATTTCAATCGCTGATATCAAAAGAGAAAATCATTTAAAGTCTAATAATATTCGTGCCGGAAGAATATTGAAAATTCTGACGAATGAAACAAGGCCTAAAAATATTACAAGTTCAGAATTTATTGCTCTTGATCTTGAAGCCGATTCATTTTCTCATTACTATCATTCTGAAAAAGAGTTGAGTAAAATATTTTTAGTTCCTAATAAAGAGGCTTCGAAATACGAATTGAACGGATTAGTTTTAGAAAAAGACAGTTCAGGCTTAATTTATAGCAATATTGGAGTAAACGGAGCTAAATTTTCAGATTATAATAAATACCCATTATTCTTTGTCCAGTTAAAAGCATTGCATCCTGATTTGTTGATTTTTGCATTAGGAACAAATGAAAGTTACGACCATATGGAAGCCGGTGCTTATATAGCGGAATTGCGACTGTTTATAAAGAATATAAAAGATCAGAATATCGATGCTCCTATAATTGTTATGACACCGCCGCCTTCACTGCTTAAAGCAAGAAGACCTAATGTTTATATTCGTGATTATGCAAAAAGTATTATTGAAGCAGCAAAAACAGATGGATTTGCAGTTTGGGATTTATATGACGAATTTGGAGGAATGGATGGAATTCAAAATTTAAAGTCCACAGGGTTAATTGGTCCGGATTGGGTTCATTATTCAAAAACAGGATACGAAAAACAAGGGAATTTGTTTACAGAGGCATTTTTAAAAACATACGATAATTTTAAATTAAAAAATTAAGTTGACTACAATTGATAGCATAAATAATTGGTTTGTTCAGAACTTTGGCGAGGTTACTTTAGAACAGGCAAAAAGTTGGTTTGTATACAATCCCGAAGAAAAACTATTATTTAACACGGGATTATTCTTAGGATTATTTCTTGTTTTTTATTTTGTGTACGCTTTTTTACGCAAAACATTTTATTTGAGATTAACATACGTTATTCTCTTTTCTCTTTTCTTTTATTATAAGTCAAGCGGAATTTATTTTTTACTGTTATTACTCTCTTCAGTCGTAGATTACGGTTTAAGTCAGATAATTTACAGAGAAGCAAAAGTCAGCCGAAAGAAAATCTATTTGATTATTAGTGTCATTCTGAATTTAGGATTGCTGGGCTATTTCAAGTATATGAATTTCATGATTGTGACATTCAATGATATGTTTCATGGTAATTACCAGCTTCATGATATTTTTCTGCCTGTTGGAATTTCGTTCTACACGTTTCAGTCGATGAGTTATATCATTGAGATTTATCGTGAGGAAATTAAGCCAACAAAAAACTACATCGAATATTTATTTTTCGTTTCGTTTTTTCCACAGTTAGTTGCAGGGCCAATTGTTAGGGCAAAAGATTTCTTACCACAGATTTATCAAAAGTTAAACCTGACCAAGCAAGACGTAAACAATGCTTTGTTTTTGATCATTGGCGGATTAATCAAGAAAACAGTAATCTCAAATTATATCTCTATAAATTTTGTTGACCGTGTTTTTGACACACCAATGAATTACACGTCCTTCGAAAATTTAATGGCGTCATACGGATATGCAATTCAGATCTATTGTGATTTCTCAGGATATTCAGATATGGCAATCGGAATCGCTTTGCTATTAGGATTCAAATTACCGGCCAATTTTAGAACGCCATATAAATCAACATCAATTACTGATTTCTGGAGAAGATGGCATATTTCGTTATCAACCTGGTTAAAAGATTTCTTGTATATTTCTATAGGAGGAAATAGAGAAGGAACATTCGCAGGGTTTTTATTTCCAAGTTTATTTTTCTTCGGATTGTTGCTTTGGGGAATTTCGAACGTAAACGAAAGTTTTATTCCGTTAGCCATTGCTTTTGGCGCAATTGTTCTTTTTAGTCTGACATTTTTACTTTCAAAAAAGAGACACCAAACGCTTGTAACCAATTTCAACTTATTTACCACAATGCTTTTAGGAGGATTATGGCATGGAGCGGGAGCACAGTTTATTGTTTGGGGAGCATTACACGGATTAGCATTAGCAGTTCATAAGATGTTCATGGAATTTTTTCCTTCCAAAAAAGAAGGTAATGATTCAGGTTTCTTATGGAAATTCTTCTCGATCCTTATAACTTTTCATTTTGTAGTTTTCTGTTGGATCTTTTTCCGCGCCAGAGATTTCGAAACAGCCTTACAGGTGATCAACAATATTGGTCAGTTGACTTTCGAACCTGAAAATTGGAAAACAATCGTATTGGGATATAAAAACGTATTTTTACTAATGCTTTTTGGATACGTTTGGCACTTTTTACCAGAAGTTATTACCTCTAAAATGAAATTTGTTTTCGATAATACGCCACTAATAGGAAAAGCAATAATTCTTGGTTTTGTTTATTGGATTGTTTACGCAACAGCAGTTGCAGGTTCACAGCCTTTTATTTATTTCCAGTTTTAAAAAATATTGCCACAAAGGCACAAAGGCGCAAAGATTTTATTCTTTGTGCCTTTTTTTTGAAATATTGCCAGAATAAAAATAAAAAACTTCGTGTCTTTGCGTCTTCGTGGCAAAAAAATGCCCTTAAATAAAAATTGCCTGAAATGTCTAATTAGATTATCTTTGCACTTCAAATAAAGAAAAAATTATGTTTGATAATTTAAGTGATAAGTTAGATAAAGCCTTCCATATATTAAAAGGGCACGGTAAAATTACAGAAGTAAACGTTGCCGATACCTTAAAAGAAGTTCGTCGTGCCTTATTAGACGCCGATGTTAACTTTAAGATTGCTAAAGATTTTACAACCAAAGTAAAAGAAAAAGCAATTGGTCAGGACGTTTTAACAACACTTCAGCCAGGACAATTATTGGTGAAGTTAGTAAAAGATGAACTAACCGAGTTGATGGGTGGCGATGTTGCAGGAATTAATCTTTCAGGTAATCCAAGTATTATTTTGATGTCAGGACTTCAGGGTTCTGGTAAAACAACTTTCTCTGGTAAACTAGCCAATTTTTTAAAAACAAAGAAAAATAAAAAACCACTTCTTGTAGCGTGTGATATCTACCGTCCTGCGGCGATCAATCAGTTGCATGTTGTTGGGGACCAAATAGGTGTTGAGGTATACTCAGAGCCGGAAAATAAGAACCCCGTTGAGATTGCTCAAAACGCAATCAAATACGCAAAAGAAAACGGTTTCAATGTTGTTATTGTTGATACTGCCGGTCGTTTAGCAGTAGACAAAGAAATGATGGACGAAATTGCTCGTGTTCATAAAGCAATTCAGCCACAGGAAACTTTGTTCGTTGTAGATGCAATGACTGGACAAGATGCTGTAAATACAGCAAAAGCCTTCAACGATATTTTAAATTTTGATGGAGTTATCTTAACCAAATTAGATGGAGATACTCGTGGTGGAGCTGCAATTTCGATTAAAACAGTTGTAAACAAACCAATCAAATTTGTAGGTACAGGCGAGAAGATGGAAGCAATTGATGTTTTCTATCCAGATCGTATGGCGGAGCGTATCTTAGGTATGGGTGACGTTGTGTCGCTTGTAGAGAGAGCACAAGAGCAATTTGATGAAGAAGAAGCAAGAAAACTTCAAAAGAAAATTGCTAAAAACGAATTCGGTTTTGATGACTTCTTAACGCAAATTCAGCAAGTAAAGAAAATGGGTAACATGAAAGACTTAGTCGGAATGATACCTGGTGCTTCAAAAGCCATGAAAGATGTAGAAATAGAAGATGATGCTTTCAAACATATAGAAGCAATCATTCACTCGATGACACCAATCGAAAGAAGCAAACCTGCCATTATCGACGTAAAAAGAAAAGCCAGAATCGCTAAAGGTTCCGGAACGAAAGTCGAGCAAGTAAATCAGTTAATGAAGCAATTCGATCAAATGAGCAAAATGATGAAGATGATGCAAGGTCCGGGCGGAAAAAACCTGATGAAAATGATGGGAGGCATGAAAGGAATGCCAGGCGGAATGCCGAGATAATAAAATAAGAAAAAAGTTTCAAGTTTCAGGTTTCAGGTTTTGAGACTGAAATTTGAAACTTTTTTCATTATAATAAATTTAATAAGTTTCGTTTTAACGTGAACCTGAAACTTGAAATAAAAAAATAAACCTGAAACAAAAAACAATGCAACTACTAGACGGTAAAAAAACAGCTGAAGACATTAAAAACGAAATTGCAGCCGAAGTTCAATCGATAAAAGATGCCGGAGGAAAAGTACCTCATTTGGCAGCCGTAATCGTTGGTACAAACGGGGCAAGTTTAACTTACGTAGGGAGTAAAGTGAAATCTTGCCAGCAAATTGGCTTCGATTCTACTTTAGTAAGTTTACCGGAAGATATTACCGAAGATGAGTTATTAGCCAAAATTAAAGAGCTAAACGAAGATGATGATCTTGACGGTTATATTGTTCAGTTGCCTTTACCAAAGCATATCGACGAACAAAAGATTTTATTGGCAATTGATCCTGATAAAGATGTTGATGGTTTTCATCCAACAAACTTCGGAAAAATGGCTTTAGAGATGGAAAGCTTCATTCCTGCGACACCATTTGGAATCATGCAATTGTTAGAGCGTTATAAAGTTGAAACTGCCGGAAAACATACCGTTGTTATTGGCAGAAGCAATATCGTTGGCCGACCAATGAGTATTTTAATGAGCCGTAAAGGAAATCCTGGGGATTCAACCGTTACTTTGACACATAGCCGAACTAAAAATTTAGCTGAATTTACTAAAAATGCTGATATTATAATTACAGCTTTAGGTGTTCCTGAATTTTTAAAAGCAGATATGGTAAAAGACGGAGTAGTAGTAATCGACGTTGGAATCACAAGAGTTGACGATGCTTCAAACCCAAAAGGCTACGTTATAAAAGGTGATGTTGATTTTAACGAAGTAAGCAAAAAGTCATCATTCATAACTCCGGTTCCTGGTGGAGTAGGACCAATGACAATTGCAATGCTGCTTAAAAATACACTTTTAGCAAGAAAAATGAGAAGCGCGAAAAAATAATTTTTGCATCAAATAATAAACAAAGCCTATTCAATCGAGTAGGCTTTGTTGTTTTATATACTTTGGGCGTGACCGTATTTACAAAAGGCGCTATTTAACTCGCCTTTTATGTGCGCCTTTCGCAAATACGGTCGGGCTATCCATGCTACTTCGGTAGCTTATTCCTATCCCTCACGCGAGCAAAACAGTTTTCATTCTCAGTCTCAGTTTTCAGCACAATCTTGTCATTTCGATTTCTATGATATAACCAAATTTTTTGTCTTTTTCAACGGATTTTAATCTGTTGCTACAACATAACGCATTCCTCTTGAATTTTAGAAAGAGTTCCGGAGGAACAAAATATATTGTAGGGATGTCCCGATAGCTATCGGGATTAATCCATTCTCCGCAAAGTTTAAACACAGTTCATCTCGACGAAGGAGACCCGAGCGATAGCGAACAGACGAAGTAGGTCACACAAGAAACTCGACAAAGATTGGCGAATATCTTAACGGACATAATAGTGAGATCTCTCGTTTCGAGATAACAAACTATGTGGTTACTTCTCTGTCTATTTACACATTCTTTAAATTAATGACATTGCCTTACGGGACAAAAAGAATATCGATAATTTTTTTCTGCCAATATTTAGTCTCTAGTAACTACTCCGTTAGGAGTTACAGATCGGTAGAAAAAATATACAGCCAACCAATGGAATATCCCGTAGGGCAATTTCATTAAGTTAAGCTTTTTTGAATTGGCTCCAGCTTTAGCTGGAGTTTACATAAGATCAATCTAAATGGCTTTAGCCAAAAATGCGTGATTCGGCTAAAGCCATCTTAATTACGCGTATTCAACACCACCAGCTTCAGCTGGTGGCTAGTCAATAAATTAAACACTTAAAAATTTGGTGACTCTTTGTTTGAAAATTGGTTGGTCACAATTGCCTTAAAAAAGCTTAACTTAATGACATTGCCCGTAGGGATTACAGATTCAGACAAAGCAGAATCAATTTATACGTATGAAAAATAATCATCATAAAAAAAATCAGTTTTTCTACTTGTCAATTCAAAATAAAATATAACTTTGCACTACAAAGTACTTTATTTATGAGTCAGAAGCACCAAGAAGATTTAGCACACATTCGTTCCATGATGGAGCGCTCTTCACGATTTATATCCTTAAGCGGGCTCTCAGGAGTTTTTGCAGGTCTGTCAGCATTAATTGGTGGATTGTATGTTTAC
The DNA here is from genome assembly GCF_027980145.1 of Flavobacterium azizsancarii. Classification (GTDB taxonomy): domain Bacteria; phylum Bacteroidota; class Bacteroidia; order Flavobacteriales; family Flavobacteriaceae; genus Flavobacterium; species Flavobacterium azizsancarii. Next base: position 13,039 of record NZ_JAMZNK010000038.1, read on the forward strand.
CAGTTGTTTAAAGCAAACGGAATTGAATATTTTGGCGGACAACAAATTATTATTCCTTTTAGTTTAGTATCTCAATTGTTTTATACTGGTTTGATCATTTTGGCTTTTGCTTTTGTATTTGGACTTACTTTTACCATCAGGAAGAGCAAAAAATATGATTTACCAATTTGGACTTCTGCAACAAAAAATATGCTATTCAATTTGGCTGTTCCCCTAGTGGCGGGAGGTATATTTTGTCTGGCACTTTTACATCATGAAATTTATGGTTTAATTGCTCCGGCAACTTTGATTTTTTACGGTTTAGCACTTATTAACGCTGAGAAATATACGTTTTCAGATATTAAATACTTAGGTTTCTGTGAGTTAGTTTTAGGGTTTGTTTCTCTTTTTTTTATTGGATATGGTTTAGTTTTTTGGATCATTGGATTTGGTATTTTGCATATCTTGTACGGGCTAATAATGTTCAAAAAATATAAATAAATCCACGCAATGGGAATCATTGATAAACTAAATAAAGATTTTGAAAGCCGCGTCAGATTGGGTATTATGTCCGTTCTGATGGTCAATGAATGGGTTGATTTTACTGAGATGAAAAATCTTCTGAATATTACAGATGGCAATCTTGCCAGTCATTCCTCAGCACTTGAAAAATCAGAATATATCGAAGTCAAAAAAGAGTTCGTGGGCAAAAAGCCTAAAACCTCTTATCAGGTTACTCCCAGAGGACGTGCGGCCTTTAAGGAACACCTTTCTTACCTTGAAAAATTAATGAAATCGTAATAACTATATTTTTTTACCTAAATACTTTGAAATGCAAAGTACTTTTAAAATTTAAAATCATGAAGAAACACCAAATTATCCTAGCTTGCAGTATAGTATTTACACTGCTTTTTTACAACGAGTCAATAGGAGTAAACCTCGCTATTTTTGGACTATTATTAACCGGTTCCATCTGTTATTTCTTTCAGGATCGGTTCACAAACAGATCACATTTAATTTTGGTTGTTACTTCCGTTTTATCTTGTTTGGCTTTTGCCTGGTACGGCGACTTTGTTTCTTTTCTGGCTTTGGCACTATCAATTTTGTTTTTGCAATTTAAAACCCAGGATTCAAAACTTAAAATAATACTAGTTTTACCGCTTGTATTTCTAAATGCATTTGCTTCGATAGGTCGTATTTTTATGTTTAGCCAATGGCTGCCTGAAAGAAAAATTCATAATAACTTCGCCAACAAATTGGTCGCTTATTTCGTTATTCCTGCGATTTTTTTAATAGTCTTTTTTACAGCCTATTCTTTCGGAAGTACTCATTTCTCTTCCTTACTTACAGATTATACTTTAGATCTCGATATTGTTGAAGTAATCTTAATTGGAGTTTTAGGATTTTATATTTCATTCAGTTTCTGGAATTATTGGGTACCGGAAGTTTGCTATGAGAAGAATGAATTACTGGACAATGATTTTAAAAATATACCCGAAATTAAAAATCAGAATACATTTTCGTTTTTAGATATTGACTTCGAGCGAAAAAGTGGTGAGATAACTTTACTATTGCTGAATTTTATGCTTTTGATTTTTATTATTACTTACAATTACGAGCAGTTTTTTGAAGTGATAGAAAAATCAAACCTGAGTGCTGATACACATGAGAGAGTTAATTCAGTAATCTTTTCTATAATCATGGCGGTGGGAGTAATTATGTTTTATTTTAAAGGCGGTTTCAATTTTGATAAAAAAGCAGTTTGTCTAAAGAAACTGGCTAAAATTTGGATTATCTTAAATGGTTTGTTGATCGTAAGTACAGTCATCAAAAATTCAGAATATATTTCAGTTTTCGGATTAACCTATAAACGATTAGGAGTTTATGCTTTTTTGATCTTAGCTATTATCGGTTTGGTCTTTGTGTTTTTTAAAATTACAAAGCAAAAAACAAATGCTTATCTGGCCAACCAAATGGTGTGGTATTTTTATGGAACCGTTTTATTGTGCAGTTTTTTCAATTGGGGAAATCTAATAACGAACTATAATATCTCAGTCAATAAATGTGTAGAGCCTATGTTTTTGAGTGGTTTGAATTTTAATGATGACGCCCGAAGAGAGTATTTTTCCAAGCTTCATTTAGAAGGGCAAAAAAATGAAATTAATAAAGAAGAACAAATTGATAAATATCAAAATAAAACATTTTTATCAAAAGCTTTGTATTATGAGTTTCTAAAAAAAAAATAATAATCTTAAAAACCGTCTTACTCTGATTGTTTAGACGGTTTTTTTAATGTCTAAATATTGCTTTAAAGTTTTGGGTTTTAAAAATATAAGGATACTTTTGCAGCACTTAAAAAAAACTACTTCTTCAATGGACGATTATTATTCGTTAGTATTAAATTAAAATAGCTTTTTGAATTTTTCAAATTGCTAGATAAAACCCTGCAATTTTAAAATGAAAGCTTTTTACAATAACAACAACGGATTAATCGAGACAAAAGAATGGACTCCAAATTGCTGGATCAATATTGAATCTCCGTCAGAAACAGAAAAGAAATATTTACTTGAAGAACTTCAGATTCCTGAAGCTTTTTATAATGATATTGAAGATATTGACGAAAGACCTCGTGTAGAATTGGAAGATGGATGGACACTTATTATCATGCGTGTTCCTATAAAAAGTAATGATATAAAGCTCCCTTTTCAGACTATTCCGCTTGGTGTAATTTTTAAGGATGATATCTGTGTTACAATCACTTTTTACAGAACAGAAATCATACATGATTTTATGTTGTATTCGCGACGTAAAAATATTGTAGTTAAGGATAATTTTGATTGGGTTTTGAGATTGCTCTTGTCATCAAGTGTTTGGTATTTGAAGTATCTGAAACAAGTGAATCAAAAAATAAAATTAGCAGAGGATAATTTAGAGAAATCGATTAAAAATGAAGAATTACAGGCGCTTTTACAAATAGAGAAATGTTTGGTATTTTTTATTACATCGTTAAAAGCAAATCATGTTTTGTTTCACAGAATTAAGAATTTAAAAGCCCACCGAGAACATTTTGATCCGGATTTGTTAGAAGATGTTGATATCGAATTAGGTCAGGCACAGGATACGGCTAATATTTACAGTAATATTTTGACCGGAATGATGGATGCGTATGCTTCTGTAATTTCTAATAATATGAATAATATAATGAAGCAAATGACTTCTATTTCTATTATTTTAATGATTCCCACTTTGATTGCCAGTTTGTACGGAATGAATGTCCCAAATGGTTTAGAAGAAAGTAAATATGGTTTTTGGATTCTTCTTTTTGTATCCGTTATATTGTCTTCTTTTGGCGCATTTTTATTTAAAAGAAGAAGATGGTTTTGATGAAATATAAATATCAAATGAATAATACAAATCAAGAATTGAAATGTGCCGTTAGGGACTAAATATTGGTAGTTATTATAGATTCGAGATATCTTGGCGTGCCGTAGGTACGCAACAAAATGATAACTATCCGATTAGTGCCTAACGGCACTAATCGGATAGTTTTAATTATTGACTGGAATGAATAACAAAATACCCTTTCGTTTTTAGCGAAAGGGTATTTTTATAAGATCAATTTATTTAATAGTCTCCTTTTTTCTTAAATCTCGGATCATCCTTTGAGATAAAATCGGTTCTTCGTTTAGGAACATCGTCTTTCGATAGAAAATCCGTTCTTCGTCTGGGAGCTTCAGGTTTTGGTAAGCTTGCTTCTTCGGTTTTGCTTGATGGTTCAATTAAATGATTTAATTCTTTAATTTCGTCATCAGTCAAATCGCGATAGCGTCCAACCGGAATATCTAGTGAAATATTGATGATTCTGATGCGTTTAAGCGCTGTAACGTCATAACCCAGGTATTCTGTCATTCTACGAATTTGGCGATTTAAACCCTGTGTTAAAATGATTTTAAAAGTAAATTGACTAATCTGTTCTACTTTACATTTTTTGGTCACAGTATCTAAAATCGGAATTCCATTTCCCATACGTTGTATAAAACGTTCTGTGATAGGTTTGTTTACCGTAACGGTATATTCTTTTTCGTGATTGTTTCTGGCGCGTAAAATTTTGTTTACGATATCACCATCATTGGTCATGAAAATTAATCCTTCACTCGCTTTATCCAATCGCCCAATTGGGAAAATACGTTTTGGGTAATTAATATAATCGACAATATTATTTCGAACTTCAAGATTCGTTGTGCATTCAATTCCAACAGGCTTGTTGAAAGCCAGGTATACTAATTTTTCGTGCTTCTCAACAATCAATTTTCCGTCAATACGTACTTCATCGTTTTGTGAAACTTTAGTTCCCATTTCAGGTACAACACCATTTATTGTCACGCGTCCTTCTTCAATAAGTTTATCAGCTTCACGGCGGGAACAATATCCTGTTTCACCAATAAATTTATTCAGACGTTTTAAATTCTCTTCCATAGTGCAAAAGTAAGCAAAATTTAGATTTGTTAGATCTTTAGATTGTTAGACTTCTTAGATCGTTGGATCATTTTGAATGCGACAAGTACTTCACTAAAAAAAAACTTAGCAACTTAGCAACTCAGAACCTCAGAAGCTAGAAAAAACCTTTATCCCTTTGAACCTTTATTCATGATAAGAAGAGCTGTCTTCCGGGGTTTCTTTCCGCTCAAACATTCCATAATCGCGAACAACTGTTGCGATTCTTAAATGATAATCTTTAAAAACTTCATTTTTTCCTTTTGCTTGTGCGTGACGGTGCATTTCCAGATTTCGCCATTGCTGGATACTTTCTTCATCTTTCCAGAACGACAATGACAAAACTTTTTCAGGATCACTAAAACTCTGAAAACGTTCTATCGAAATAAAACCTTCGATATGGTCTAATTCTGGTCGCAGGCTTGCAGCAATATTCAGATATTCTTCTTTTTTTCCTTCGTTAGGTATGACTTCAAAAATTACTGCTATCATATTATATTTTTTATTTTATCGAAATCCAGATAGTTTTAGGCAATCGGGTATTAATCAAGGGTTCATATTCTATATTATTCTCTAAAAGTGTAATTATTTTATGTTCATTAAATAAAAACCATAAAACTTCAGTTGCGAGGTTAATCGAAAAATGTTTGGCTAAGCACATATGACCACCAATCCCAAAAGTCAAATTCTCATTATTATTAAAACGTTCGATATCGAAATTGGATTCATTTTCGAATTTTTGCAAATCGCGATTGGCTGCAGCAAGAACTACCATTATTTTTTCGCCTTTTTTAATTGTTGTTTTTCCCAAAGTTATATCAGCATTTGCAATTCGTCTCGTATTATGAATTGGCGGATCAAAACGCAAAGTCTCTATAACTGATTTTTGTATTGTGGCTTTGTTCGAAAAAGTTTTGTGTTTGATAATTTGTAATAACGAATTACTCAAAATTCCGCGACCTGCATCATAACTCTGAATCAATAGACCTATTAAATTACTAATAGTTATTTTTTTAATTTCGTCAAGCGGAAGAACTTCTAATTCTGATATTTTGTTTAATAAAGGTTTATAGAAATCGAATAACAAAAGTTGTTTTTCGACAATAGAAAATATTCTCTCAGAAACTTGATTGATCAATTTTACTTCTTCTTTACTTTTATTCGGAAGCATTATTTTAACCAAAATTTCAATTTTATCTAAAATAAAAGCACAATCATTTGCTGTAAAACCAAAACTTTTTAAAACAACCAAAAGCGGTAATTTTTTGCAAACCGAATTTACCCAATCAACTTCATTTTCGATTAAATCATCTTTTATCAATTTATAAAGGATTGTATTGATGTCGACAGATTTTAAGTTCGAAAATAGCAAATTGGCAATTTCACGATTTATGGTATGTTGAATTTCATTAGACAATCTAGCCAAATTGTTCAAAATATCCAAAGCATGTTCGTTTAGCTTCTGTTCGTTATTTAGGTTTATAACGGGAATTAGAGCATCTGGATTTTTTAGAATTTCAATACAAGATTCATAGGAGTAAATTACCCAGATTTTGTTTTCTTCATCCCAGTATATTGGGTTTTTGCCCAACATCAATTGATAGATTGAATAAGGATCTTGCACATCAGACTGAAAGAATAAAGTAGTCATGTAGATTGTTTTTAGCAAAGTTATTTAACTTTACAAAAGAATACTTCATTCTATATTTAACTATGAAAGCCTAAATGGAAGATCAATTTATAAAAGCAGCAGGATTAATAGGAGACGCAACTCGCGCAGCAATAATGTGGACTCTATTAGACGGAAGAGCTTTTACAGCCACTGAACTTTCGATTGCTGCAAATACATCTCCGCAAAACATCAGCATGCATTTGGCCAAACTTCTTGAAGCAAATTTGCTTTGTGTAGAGAAACAAGGCCGTCATAAATATTATAGATTTTCAAGTAGAGAAGTGGCTTACGTTGTTGAGGCAATGGCGAACCTAATTCCCAAGCCTGAGATTTTTTCGCAAAAGAAAAACGAAAATTATCCTCCCGTAAAATATTGCAGGACTTGTTATGATCATTTGGCAGGAAAAATTGGTGTTGCTTTAGCCGACAGTTTATTAAAACAAAAAATAATAATCGAAAATGGTAATACTTTCGAAATTAGTACTGAAGGAGAAAAATGGTTTTCTGATTTTGGAATTAATTTAGAAGAAGCCCAAAAGCAAAAACGAATATTCTTAAAACCTTGCCTGGACTGGAGCGAAAGACGATATCATATTTCGGGCTCTATAGGAACTTTGTTATTGAATAAAATGCTGGAGCAGGACTGGATCAGAAGAACGGCCAATTCAAGAGCAATAATAATTACAGGAAAAGGAGAAAAAGAAATGTTGAAGTCTTTTAAAATAGTTGTTTAGATTTTTAAGCACAATCTTGTCATCCTGAGCGAAGTCGAAGGAATATCCAGAAAGTCGTCAATCTTTGTCGAGCTGCTTTCCTTCGACTTCGCTCAGGATGACAAAGAAAAGTAGATTTCTAAGAGAAAAAACTTAGTGCCTTAGCGACTTAGTGGCTCAGAACCTCAAAACATCAGAACCTTCCGAAAACAAAAACTCAATCACTTTATCATACAATTCATCATCGTGCATTCCGTGACCTAGACCTTTGGTTTCAATAAACTGACTATTTTTCCAATTGCTGGCAATTTTTTCACCTTCTGCAAAAGCTACAATTTTATCTGAGGTATCATGTGCGATTAGCCCCGCAACATTAAATTCAGATGCAAATTTTTGTCCGGAAAAATCGTCCAGCTTAAAATTGAAATGCGTTAAAAATCGACTTTCTAAAAGAGAATATACTTTAGTATTTAAACTCAGCATCGAAACGTAATTATTGATCAGCGTTTTTAAATCTGATGGAGCGCCAAGAATCACCATTTTATTAATGCTGGTGTTTGGGAATAAATATTGATGATAAACACAGGCTGCACCGCCAATAGAGTGACCAATAATTATTGTAGGCTGATATTTTTCAACCGCTTTATTGATAAATTCAGCATATAGCGGAACATTAAATTCTTTACCACTGCTTTGTCCGTGAGCCGGAGCATCAATAGCAATAATAGTGCTTCCTGATTTTTGAAGATGCGGTAAGGTTTTTTTCCAGCGGGCGGCATTACTTTCCCACCCGTGAACAAGCAGAATTTTAGTTTCATTGCCTTTCCAGATATAAGTCTGAAAATGATGTTCGTTATGATGAAACGTTTCAGTTTCGGTATTTTTTAATATTTTGGGTAAACTTTCTTTTTGTAATCTTCCAATTCTGGGTTGGCTGAAAAGTGCGTAAGAAAGTTCAACAGCTTTTTGCGGACGAACATAACTTAGAAAGTTAATATATGATCCAACCGATTTTAATGTAATGAAACGGATTCCTTTTTTAATTCCCAAAACTTAAATTTTTTATAAAGGTAAAAATATGATTTTAAACTTACTGAAAAAAAGTTTTGCCACAGATTAAAAAGATTAGCACAGATTGAAAATCCTATTAATCTTTTAATTGATCAATTCTAACACCTATGGAAAGAGAAAAAAAATTATCGCAGAGAACGCTAAGTTTTTTTATTCTTAGCTTTATAAAAAGGGAAAGTTCGCAAAGCTTTGTATTGATTTAGCTTTGCGAACTTTGTGCTTTCAAAAGCATTCTTAGATAAAAATCTTTGTGTTCTTTGCGGTAAAATTCTCCACAACATTTAGCGTTGATCTTAATCTGTGACAAAAAAAATTAAGTACAAAAAAAAATCCCGATTTAATCGGGATTTTAAATATTTAGAATTTCGAGAACAATTGTTCCATTTTTTCTTTTTCTTCTTCAGCTAATGCGCTGTCAACTAAAATTCTTCCAGAGTGCTCATCAGTAATGATCTTCTTTCTAGAAGCAATCTCTACCTGAGTTTGTGGGGGAATAGTGAAGAATGATCCTGCAGATGCTCCTCTTTCGATAGATACAACAGCTAAACCATTACGAACACTAGTTCTGATTCTAGTATAAGCAGCTAATAGTCTTTCTTCAATTTGACCTGAAAACTCAGCTGATTTCTCAGATAAGAAGATTTCTTCTTTTTGAGTTTCAGCCATGATAGCGTCAAGTTCAGATTTTTTATGTTTTAAGTGCGAACTTTTAGCGTCAAGTTTTTCTTTTAGATTAGAAGTAACTTCTTTCTTATGCTCGATAGAAGCTTTCATTTCTTTGATTTGCTTTTCAGCCAATTGAATTTCTAATTCCTGAAATTCAACCTCTTTAGTCAAAGAATTAAATTCTCTGTTATTACGAACTGATTCTTGTTGTTTTGTGTATTTTTTGATAACCTCTTTATGCTCATCAATCGCATTTTTCTTCGATTTGATAAGATCTTCAATAACCTCAAGTTCACTTTTCAGTTTCTCTGAACGCGTGCTTAAACCTGCAACTTCATCTTCAAGATCTTCCACTTCTAAAGGAAGTTCACCTCTCACGTTTCTGATTTCGTCAATTCTAGAGTCAATAAGCTGTAAATCGTATATTGCTCTTAACTTGTCCTCAACACTTAATTCTTTCGTATTCGCCATATTCTATAAGTACTTAACTGGATTTGTATTTTCTTCTGATAAAATGATGGCAAAATTAAGGATTTTTTTTCGAAGATAATCAACAATATAGTTTTTTGTATAGCGTTCGCTCTCAAAATGACCAATATCGGCTAAAAGTAGTCGGTTTTCTGCTTCGTAAAATTGATGATATTTTAAATCGGCTGTCAAAAAAGCATCGGCTCCGGACATGATTGCATTTTTTATCGCAAAACTTCCTGATCCGCCCAAAACAGCAACTTTCTTTATTTTTTTGCCTAAAAACGAAGAATGACGAATTCCATCGGCAATCATTTTATCTTTAACAAAATGTAAAAAATCTTTTTCATCCATTTCAGTTTCAAATTCCCCAATCATTCCCAAGCCAATATTCTGATGTGAATTCTCAAGATTATAAACTTCATAAGCGACTTCTTCATAAATATGATTGGCAAAAAGTGCTTTTAGAATTTTTGATTGCAAGTGTTTTTCGAAAACAACCTCAATCTTTATTTCGGTTCCGGTATGTAGTTTCCCTCGTTCTCCAATTACAGGATTACTGTCTTCATTTCCCTGAAAAGTAAAAAAACCTTCGGTGTTAAAACTGCAATTGTCGTAATTTCCAATTGTTCCTGCGCCAGCCTGAAACATGGCATTTCTAACTTTTTCTGAATTGTCAGCAGTAGTATAAGTTACTAATTTTTGAATGAAATTTTGTTTCGGAATCAAAACCTTAGTATTGGTTAAGCCCAAAGCATCACAAAATATCTTGTTCACGCCTGCTGAATGATTGTCTAACGCCGTATGAACAGCATAAATAGCGATGTCGTTTTTAATGGCTTTCAAAATCGCACGCTCTACATAATTTTTACCAGTTATTTTTTTAATTCCGGAGAATAAAATAGGGTGGAAGCAAACTACCAGATTGCAGTTTTTAGTAATGGCTTCGTCGATTACGGTTTCCAAAGCATCATGACAAACTAAAACTCCCGTACTTTCAGTTTCGCTATTGCCAACTAATAGTCCAACATTGTCAAAATCTTCGGCGTATGCCAAAGGTGCCATTTCCTCAAGAATTACTAATATTTCTTTGATTTTCATTATTGCTTTTTGTTTCAGGTTTCAAGTTTAAATTGTGGTTTAAAAACTTTGAACAAATTAACGAAAAATATTATACTTTCGTAAAATGAATATGCTTCGTGAGTTTTTTCTTGTTTTTGTGTTGTAGAAATATTGGAGGTATTGTTTTTTAAAATAGAAATATAATTTATGGCAAAATTGAATAAAATGGAGGTGAATGGTAATTCAATTTCATTGCTCTCGAACTTAGAGCAAGATTATATTTGTATAACTGATATTGCACGTTATAAAGATCCTGATCATATAGATGATATTATAAAAAATTGGCTGCGAAACAGAAACACGATTGAACTTTTAGGCTTTTGGGAAGTTTTAAATAATCCTGATTTTAACCCCGTCGAATTCGACGGGTTTAAAAAACAAGCTGGTTTAAATAGTTTTACTATGACTGCTAAAAAATGGATCGAAGCAACTAATGCCATCGGTATAATATCAAAAGCGGGAAGATATGGAGGAACTTATGCACATAAAGATATCGCATTCGAATTTGCTTCTTGGATTTCCATTGAGTTTAAACTCTATATTATTAAAGAGTTTCAGCGTTTAAAAGAGGATGAGAATAAAACTAAAAATTTAGATTGGAATTTACAAAGGACAATTTCTAAAATTAATTACAAAATACATACTGATGCAATAAAGGAAAATTTAATTCCGGTAATCTTAGCAGGAAATCAAAAGAATTTTATTTATGCAGATGAAGCTGATACGTTAAATCTTGCGCTATTTGGAAGAACTGCAAAACAATGGCGCATTGAAAATCCAAATCAAAAAGGTAATATCAGGGATATTGCATCAATAGAGCAATTAGTTGTATTGTCAAATCTTGAGAGTATTAATGCTATGTTGATACAACAAGAAATAGACCAAGCTGATAGATTATTTAAATTGAATGAAATTGCTATTATTCAAATGAAATCGCTTATAAATAATAAAACATTTGATAAATTGAAGTAACTAATAATTTTGTCGCAGAAAATTAAATATTATACTTTCGTAAAATGAACTTACTTCGAAAAATACTTTTCCCTTTCGCCGTTTTATACGGATTCATTACAAGCATTCGTAATTTTCTTTTTGATAAAGGAATTTTAAAATCAACTTCATTTGATATTCCGGTTATTGCAGTCGGAAATTTAAGCGTTGGCGGAACTGGAAAAACGCCTCAAATAGAATATCTTATTCGGTTATTATCTAATCGTTATAAAGTAGCAACTTTAAGTCGTGGTTATAAACGAAAATCGGAAGGTTTTGTTTTAGCCAGTGCAAGTTCAAATGCTGAGATTTTAGGAGACGAGCCTTTTCAGTTTTATCAAAAATTCCCAAATATTCAGGTTGCAGTCGATGCTAATCGAACAAACGGAATTACACAGTTGCTTTCTCAGAATGAAAAACCGCAAGTTGTTTTATTAGATGACGCTTATCAACACCGAAAAGTAAAAGCAGGATTTTATATTTTGTTAAGTTCTTATGGTGACTTGTATGCAGATGATTTTATGCTGCCAACAGGAAATCTTCGTGAAAGCAGAAGCGGTGCCAATCGTGCAAATATTGTGATTGTAACTAAATGTCCAAAGGATTTATCAGATGAAGAACAAGAACAAATTCGCCTGAAATTAAAACTTATCTGCTCACAGCAAATCTATTTTACTTTTATAGATTATGATGATTTTATATGTAATAGCAAAGAGGAAAAAATCGCTGTGAATGAAATTAAAAATGAATCGAAATTGCTTTTGGCAGGGATTGCAAAACCAACGCCGTTTTTTGATTATTTAAAAAATGAAAATGACGAATGCCTGACTTTTCCGGATCACCACCATTTTTCTGATTCAGATTTAGAAGCAATCCTAAATAAAGCACAAGGTAAAAAGATTATTACAACAGAGAAAGATTATGTACGTTTAAAGGATTCTAAACTTATTTCGCAATTGTATTATTTGCCAATAAAAAGTACGTTTATCAATTACCAGCAAAATTTTGATGCAACAATTTTGGAGTATGTCAAAGTTAAATTAGGATCTTAGGACCTAATCAAAAAATTTCGCAATGGTACTGTAAAATTCCTCCGGAACAAATGGTTTTGTAATCACATCGTTCATTCCATAAGATAAAAGCATATCTCTGTTTTCGTCAAGCGAAATAGCTGTTAACGCAATAATTGGAGTTGTTTTATCGAATTCCCTGATTAATTTTGTAGCAGTGGTTCCATTAATTCCAGGTAAATGAACATCCATTAAAATCATATCAAAGCGTTTTATTTTTAAAAGCTCAACAGCATCTTCTCCATTATCTATGATTTCGCAGGAAATTGCCTTGTTTTCAAGCATCTTTCGAGTAATCATTTGATTGATTTTATTGTCTTCAATCAATAAAATTGATTTATTCTTTAGTTGATTGTCATTGTATGGTTTTTTTTCTTCCACTGCTTCAAGAGGTTCTTTGTTAATTTTAAAATCTAATTTAAAGGTAAAAGTAGATCCTTTACCAACTTCGCTTTTTAGTTTTATTTCTCCACCTAAAAGTTCAATTAATTTTTTTACAATTGTAAGTCCTAAGCCTGTTCCGCCATATTTTCGGTTTACTTCTATTGACCCTTGAGAAAAGCTTTCAAAAACAGTTTGCAGTTTATCTTCCGGGATGCCAATTCCTGTGTCTACGATTTCAAAATAAACTGTCGCCTGCTCTTCAGTTATTCCATATAGTTTTGCAATCACATTTACGTTTCCGTTTTGTGTAAATTTTAAGGCGTTATTGATTAAATTAAGGATGATCTGCGATATTTTAGTAGGGTCTCCAATTAAATTATCCGGAATTGCTTCGTCGATTTCAAGGTTAAAATAATTTTTATTGGCCGTAGCAAGTTCCTTTAAAGAACTTTGAATGTTGAATAATAACTCTTTTAAGTTAAAGGTAATGTTCTCTATTTCTACTTTAGTGGAGTCAATTTTATTGATTTCAAGAATCTCGTTAATGAAAGTAGTAAGATAGTTTCCTGAGAATTTTAAAGATTCTAAGTATTTTAATTGTGTTTTCTTGGGATTGTCTTCCAGTAATAAATGAGTAATTCCGTTAATAGCGTTTAATGGAGTTCGAAGTTCATGACTTACAGTAGAGAGAAACTCTGATCTGGCTTTTGATGCTTTTTCGGCTTTATTTTTGGCTAAAATAAGTTCTTTGTTCTTTTCTCTTAGAAGTAAATTATTTTGATTTCGAATAATATTATTTTTATACAATGCCAGGCTCAAAAGCGATAAAATTGAAATAAGGGCAATAGCAAGAATGCTTACCAACTTAGAGTATCGATAGGTTTTTAATTGAATTTTCTCTTCGCTTTCTCTTTTAATTGTATTGTTTAAAGATTGATTTTTTTTAAATTTTTCAAATTCATTTAGATCTAGCTTGGCATTCTTTAATTTCAGGATGTAATTTTCGATCTGATAATGTTCGTCCAGATAAGAGTAGGCGAGATCAAAATTTTTATTTTGCTTGTAATACTTACTTATTGCTAATATAATTTTTGATTTTTGCTTTAAGTCATTGCTTTTTTCGTTGTAGTCTAAAGCATTGTCAAAATAAATGATGGCAGAATCATTTCGCTTAAGCTGAGTTTCAATTAACCCAAGTTGGTAGTAAGAATTAGTTTTTGTTTTTAAAATCGCAGGATTATCCGGCTTTTTTGTTATTTCACGAAAGGTGTAGGCAGCAAGAGGTAAATTTTTATTTGTTTTTAAAGCCACTGCTTTCTGGTATTTAAGAACTTCAGCCTGATCAACGATTTTTAACTGTTTCAAAAGATCATCTGCTTTCTTGTAGTAAATCTCAGCAGTTTTATAATCGCCTTTAGCGGTATTCGTTACGCCTATATAATGCAATGCTAAAACTTTGGTGCAAGTTGGCTTTAAGGTTTCAAACAAAGAAACACTTTTGTGAAAGTTTTTTAATGCCTCATCATACTTTTGTTTGTTGTAATAGATTTTACCAAGCTTGAAGGTTTGATTGGCCAAGCTTTCGGATTTTTGGTTTGCTTCGCAAAAGTTGATTGATTTTTTAGTGTAAAATACTGCCTGATCGTATTTTTTATTGTTAAGATTACTTTTTACCAGCTTATTGTAATAGATAACACTATCCGTATTCTTTTTAGTTTGAGAATACAAAAATGAATTTAAAAAACAAAAAAGAATAAAATAGTGGTATTTCATGTATTGCAGCGCTTTTACAATGAATTTTTTATGTTTTTCTTATAAGTAAAATCAAATCGATTAATCTTGATGAATAGCCAATTTCGTTGTCATACCAACCCACAACTTTTACCATTTTATCAATAACGGAAGTTAATTGTGCATCAAATAAACACGAATGTGTATTGCCAATTACATCAACAGAAACAATAGGATCTTCTGTATAATCTAATATTCCTTTTAAATTTGTTTTTGAGGCTTTTTGAAATGCTTTGTTTATTTCTTCAATTGTAACAGCACGTTTTACATTAAACGTGATATCTGTCAGTGAACCATCAGGAACAGGAACGCGAATTCCGCAACCCCCGATTTTTTCATGCAATTTAGGAAAAATTTTTGTTAATGCCTTAGCTGCGCCTGTAGTTGTTGGAACAATTGACTGACTTGCGCCTCTGGCACGTCGCAAGTCCTTATGTGGCTGGTCGTGAAGGCTTTGGTCAGTAGTGTAAGAATGTATCGTTGTGATGTATGCTTGCTCAATTCCGCACAATTCGTCGATGATTTTTATCATCGGAGCAGCATTATTTGTCGTGCAACTTGCATTGGAAACTATATCTTCGCTGCCATCCAGAATATTTTCGTTAACGCCTAAAACTACCGTTTTAATACTATCAACTTCTGATGGCGCCGAGAGGATTACTTTTTTTGCTCCGGCTTCAATATGCGCGTTAAGTTCTTCGTGCGTTTTATATTTTCCTGTAGATTCTATAACAAAATCTATATTATGGCTTTTCCAGTCTAATTTTGAAATGCTTTTTTCGTGAAAAAACAGATAATGCTGCTCATTCACAATTATTCCTTTCTCGTCATGACTTACGATAAAGGGCAGGACACCATGGATGCTATCGTATTTTATCAAATGCGCCATGGTTTTGTTATCGGCGATGTCGTTGATGGCAACAACTTCAATGTCAGGATGGTTTAAAAGTAAACGGAATAAATTTCTCCCAATTCTTCCAAAACCATTAATAGCAATTCTTGTTTTCAAGTGCTTTATTTATTTGTTTAAATTGTTCAATCGTTTGTTTGTTTAATCGCATTGGCGGCTAAACAAACAAACGATTGAACGAATAACTTTTTTATAAAATATGTTTTTGTGCTTTGTATGAAGAACGAACCAATGGTCCGCTTTCGACATGACGGAACCCTAACTCAAGACCAAATTTTTCATATATAGCAAATTGATCAGGCGTTATGAACTCTTTTACAGGTAAATGTTTTTTACTTGGCTGCAGGTATTGGCCAATAGTAACAACATCAACATTTGCATTGCGTAAATCTGTCATAGTCTGAAAAACTTCCTCTTCAGTTTCGCCAAGTCCTAACATGATTCCCGATTTTGTTCTATTGATTCCCTTTTCTTTCAGGTAACGCAACACTTCTAAGCTACGATCATATTTAGCCTGAATACGTACTTCACGAGTTAAACGGCGAACCGTCTCTACATTGTGTGACACTACTTCAGGATTCGCTTCTATAATTCGGTCAAGATTTCTTTCGATTCCTTGAAAATCAGGGATTAAGGTTTCAAGAGTAGTATTAGGATTCATTCTTCGGATTGCCTTTACAGTTTCAATCCAGATAATAGATCCGCCATCCTTCAAATCATCTCTGTCAACACTTGTAATTACAGCGTGTTTAATGTTCATGATTTTTATAGAACGTGCTACTTTTTCAGGTTCATCCCAATCTACCGTTTCAGGTCTTCCGGTTTTTACACCGCAAAATCCGCATGAACGCGTACAAACATTTCCTAAAATCATAAAAGTCGCCGTTCCTTCGCCCCAGCACTCACCCATATTTGGGCAACTTCCTGAGGTACAAATAGTGTTTAGGCTATATTTATCGACTAAACCACGCAGTTCAGTATATTTTTGTCCAATAGGTAATTTAACCTTTAACCATTTAGGTTTTCCGGTTGGTATATTTTCAATGACTGTTTCCATATATCAAAATTCAAAGTACAAAGATACGGAATGTAGTTTATTTGGAGATGCTAATTTAATTTTCGTTTCTTTTAATCTTATTTTTTAAAATTATGAAGTTGAAATATTAATTATTTAAATTTATATACGCTATATGGTTTGTTTTCTTATTCTTTTTTAAGATTTAGACATTTTAATTTGATTTTTTAAATTCTGTCTTATTCTGTTATAAATTTATCGTCTTAAGGCAATTAAAAATTTATTGCGTAGTATTTTTGCTGTTAATTTTAAGTTTAAGAAATATGAGAAAAAGATTTATTGTATTGGGGATTTTATTGACAGTTTTTAGTTTTAGTGAAATGAATGCGCAAAAACTTTCATATAAAACTATGGGAGCTTTAGGCAAAGGTGTTTCAGGGTTTACTTTTAGCGATGCAGATGCTGCAGCTTTGGCTAAGGAATCGGTTGCTGAATTGGATGCAAACAACCCTGTCGCCGGACCTGAGGATGGTTATTCAATTCGATTAAATCGTTTATTTGGAAAACATATTTCTAGTGAAGGGGTTAATTTAAATTATAAAGTTTACGTAGTAAAAGACATCAATGCTTTTGCTTGTGCAGATGGAAGTGTGCGTGTATTTGCAGGTTTAATGAATATTATGGATGATAACGAATTACTTGCAGTTATTGGACATGAAATTGGGCATGTAGTCAATCACGATACCAGAGATGCTATTAAAGCAGCTTACAAAAAAGAGGCTTTATTAGATGCTGCTTCGTCACAATCAGGAAATATAGAGATTCTAACAGGATCTCAATTAGGAAAAATAGGAAGCGCAATGATCGACAGCAAGCACAGTAGAAAACAAGAGTCGCAAGCTGATACGTTTTCGTATGATTTTATGAAAAAAAATGGTTATGATGTGAATGCAGTGGAATCAGCTTTTAGGATTCTTCAAAATTTAAGTGAAGGAGCTGAATCTTCTTTTATGACTAAAATGATGAGCTCACATCCAGATTCTGGTAAAAGAGCAGATGATGCTAAAAAAAGAGCAACAAAAGAGGGTTTGTATAAAGCTTATGTACAGCAGAAAATTGATAATACTGCACCTGTAAAAGCGAAAACAGCAACAAAAACAACCGCTAAAAAAGCAACCGCAAAAAAGAAGTAATTTTTAAATAAAGTAAAAAAAACGGCAGATTCTCCAAAGAATTTGTCGTTTTTTTTTGTTGTACTGGCAAGTGCTATTAATAATAGTTACATATCGTTATACAGCTCATTTAAAATTTATACCTTTATTTGTTAAAAAACAGATTTAATTGAAATAGAAATACACTAACATTGTAATACATTTGTTGTTAAATTGTAATAATATAAAACATGAAAAAGAAATTTATTGTATTGGGAGTTTTGTTTGCCACTTTTGGTTTTACTAAAATGAATGCGCAGATTAATTTTGGAGATAAAGCTATTGGAGCTGTTCAGAAGGGTGTAACCGGTTTTACATTTAGTAATGCTGATGCGGCAGCATTGTCTAAAGCTGCAGTGGATAAAATGGATGCTGAGCACGAAGTTGCAGCAGCAACAGATCCTTATGCTATAAGATTAAACAGGGTATTTGGAAAATATACTGCTGGTGACGGATATACTTTAAATTATAAAGTTTATAAATTAAAAGAAGTAAATGCTTTTGCAACTGCAGACGGAAGTGTACGTGTATATTCAGGGTTAATGGATATCATGGATGATAATGAGTTACTTGCAGTAATTGGTCACGAAATTGGTCACGTTGCTAATAATGATTCGAGAGATGCTATAAAAGCGGCTTATAAAAAAGAAGCTTTAATGGATGCGGCGGCTTCACAATCTACAAAGTTAGCTGCAGTTACAGATAGTCAATTAGGGAAAATAGGAAGTTCTATTATTGATAGTAAATTTAGCCGTAAACAAGAAGCTGAGGCAGATTTGTATTCGTATAATTTTCTAAAAAAGAATGGTTATGATGTGAATGCCGAAGAATCTGCTTTCCGAATTTTGGCTAAGATGAGTGAAGGAACCGAAGCATCATTTATTGATCAGATGATGAGCTCGCACCCGGATTCAAAACAAAGAGCTGAAGATGCTAAGAAAAGAGCTGAGAAAGACGGTTTGTATAAGCCTTATGTACAGCAAAAAATTGTAAATACTGCGCCGGTTGCGACTAAAGCTACAACAACTAAAAAAGCGACGGCTACGAAAAAAACAACTGCTAAGAAGAAATAATAATTTCTGTTAGAAAAATAAATTCCGATGAGTTTCTTAGAAATTCATCGGAATTTTTATTTTAAGATTAACCTAAAACGTGAAAAGCCAATACTTTTTGTACGTCGTACACATTTACAGATTTGTTGAATTGCTTAACAATACTAGGATGTAATTCGCTGGAAACCCAAATTTTCAATTCGGCATCAAGATCAAAAGTTCCGGCAGTTTCCACACTAAAACGAGTAATGCTTTTGTATGCAATTGATTTGTACTCGGTTTTACTGCCTGTGATTCCTTGTACGTCAACCAGAATTAATCTTTTGTTAGTAAAGATAAAGGTATCGCGGATTAGTTTAAAACCCATTTCGATTTCTTCATTATCCGTTAAAAGTTGTCCGTATTTTTTAAGTAAATCGTCCTGACTTACTGAACCAGCGTTGCCTAGAATAGCTGAAAATATTCCCATGTTTGAGTTTTTAGTTTAATAGCTTTTATTTCCCTTTTTAAGGTGTTGCAAAAGTAATTAAAATAAAAAATAATATCGATTTTCTAAAGCATTAAGAGATAAAAAGATTAAGGGTTTCCTTTCTGAAAAACAAATTAAGAGAAGTCGCAAAGTTTTCTTTTTTTAAGTTTTAAAGTTTGCTCTTTTGCATGAAATTAATTGACTAGATCAAAAAAGCTTTCTGATTTTCTTAATCTCTTATTCATTGCAGTTAAGGCATAAAAAAAGCAGAACCTAAATTCTGCTTTTTTAATATTTATTATTGTGCTTCCGTTTTTATTGTAATCGGAAGGTTGTATGCAGTTCTAACCGGTTTCCCGTCTAATACTCCCGGAATCCATTTTGTTTTTAATGATTTTAGTACTCTTATTGCTTCTTTTCCAAGTCCGTAACCAGGATCATTTTTTACCATAATATCAGTGATAGAACCATCTCTTTCGATTACGAATGAAACGTATACTTTTAATGTTCTGTCGGCATCAAGTTCTGGTCTGTTAAAATTGTTTCCTACATAAGTATAAAACTTTGCCATTCCTCCTGGGAATTCAGGCATTTTGTCTAAAAGTGCTGGAATTAAAGGTTCATTTGTTGAAGGTGTAACAGCTTCACCGCCAGTTCCGCCAGTAGATGGTATTGCATTAGTAACAGGTCCTGTTCCTGCTCCTGGATTTTCTACTACGGCGACATTGTTTGTGTTAGTCGCAATTTCAGGAGCTGCCTGATCTACCGCAGCAACAATAGGATGTGACAACTGAACACCAACTACAGGAGCTGCAGGAGTACTTTGTTGTGGGGGAGCAATTGGCTCTGTTTGTTGTGGCTGAACAATAGTTCGGTCGATAATAACAGGTGTCATTGGATCTGTAAAAACAGTTGGTACCTCTACGGGAACTACCGTCCTAAATTTGTTGATTAAAATTGATACACTTCCCAAAGCTGCTAATAATAGCAAACCCATAAATAGAGCAGTAATGGTGGTTTTTGAATTCTCCTGGCGTAATTGATACGCGCCGTACTCCTGATTTTTGTTTTCGAAAACAAGATTGGTCCAGCTTGCTTCGTAGATACTTGATTTAGACATAGTTTATGGATTTTAAGGTTAAGTAACATTTAAATCATACGCAGTAAGGTTTTGGGTTTAGCTAACAACAGGATTGTTGTAGTTTTAAGGTGTGGATAATTTATCTTTTTAAGAATAAATCGAATAATATTTTATTCTTTAACTAAAGATAATAAATTATCTATTACGTTCGATAATTTCTGCTAATAATTTTTTAGCCCTAAGTAGTTTTACTTTTACATTGCTCAAAGGTTCATCGATTTTAAGTGCGATTTCCTGATACGTCATTTCCTGAAAATAACGCAGCTGAATTACTTCCTGATAATGTGGTTTTAGTTCTTTGATGCATTGCAGTAAGCGTGAAAGATTTTGCTCTTTAATCAAGGCATCTTCTGCAGATGGAGTAGGGTCGGCAATGTTGTAAGCCTGCTGATCTTCAGAATCAGTAATTTCTATAAAAAGATTGGTTTTCTTTTTACGTAATAAATCAATATATACGTTTTTTGCAATAGCAATTAACCAGGTGTTGAATTGGAATTCAGGGTTGTAAGATGCTATTTTATCAAAAGCTTTTGAGAAAGTTTCAATGGTAATATCTTCGGCAGTAGTTTCATTTTCGGTACGCTTTAACATAAAGCCATACACTTCATTCCAGAAATAATCTAATAAAAAAGTAAAGGCAATTTGATCGCCTTTTTTTGCTTTTTCTATTTTAGAATTTATTTCCAATATACAGGTTTTGAAAAGATATTAGTTATAAAGATATTAATTTGCGTGAATATAAGCGCTATCTCTACAATAGGAAACCAAATTTTAAGGTCATTTTCTTTTAATTTTCCTGCAGAACACCCAATTATAGTCCAGACAACTGTATAGCGTGTTGCTAAAATTGCCAGTACAGCAATCCATTGAAATTGGAATGCCAGTAAAAGGATTACTAATATGAAGAAAAATAATTGTGAAATAAAGAATAAACCTAATTGTATTTTATCGAATGATTTATAATATTGCGTAGTAGAAACACGTCTTCTTTTTTGCGTAAACCATTCTTTGTAGGTTTCTTTTGGTTTAGAGTACGTGAAACTTTCCGGTGTATATGATATTGTCGTATTGTTTTTGTTTGCAGCCTGATTGATAAACAAATCATCGTCGCCCGAGCGAATTTGGATATGTTCAATAAATCCGTTTACATTGAAAAACTCTTCTTTTTTGTACGCCAAATTTCGTCCAACTCCCATGTACGGAAATCCTAGTTTTGTCCACGAGAAATATTGTACAGCTGTTAAAACAGTTTCAAAACGAATAATTTTATTCAATAAAGAACGCTCTATTTTCTCGTAGCCACTATATCCCAGAACAATTGTTTTATTCATTGTAAATTGAGAAGTCATTGATGTAATCCATTCTTTTGACGTTGGATAGCAATTTGCGTCTGTAAATAGTAGATAGTCTTTTTTTGATGCTTTGATTCCTAGTGTTAAAGCATATTTTTTATTACCCCAGAAAGCCTCATTGTTTTTTACTTTTACCAAACGAATGTTTGGGTATTGTTGTTCAAATTGCTCAAAAACCTCTAATGTTTCGTCGCTTGAAGCATCATCAATCAAAACAATTTCAAAATCAGGATAATTTTGTTCTGCTAATATTGGAATATATTTTTTTACATTTTCTTCTTCGTTTTTCGCACAAACTATTACTGATACCGGAATTCTCTTTGGAGTAATATTTTGAGGTTTGCTAAAAGCAAACTTTCCAAAAACACCTAGATAATAAGAAAGTTGTACGACAACAATAGCAATAAAAAAGTAAAAAATGAATGTAAGCATCTGATTTTAATGTCTTTTAATTTTTGAATCTTGCGAGTGCAAATGTACTTATGAAATCCTAAATTTCAATGGCTAAAGCTGATTTACTTTTGGCATTTCATCATTTCTTTCGCAACAGCAATAGCCTGAGGGTTTTCGGTTTTTTCTAATTCCGAAATAATGTTTTTATAATTATTCTCGTCCCGATTTTGCGATAGTTTTTTAGTAGCCTGAATTTCATCAATTTCAATTTCAAAGCCAAAAATCCCTCTGGCTTCGCGCATCGTTTTTGTAGACAAATCTTCGACGCGAACAGGGTTTGCTGAACTGGCCTCGTACTTATCAACTAATTTTTTAAGCTGTTCAATTGAAGTGGCTTCATCAACAATTTTTATTCGCCCATAAACGTGTACGGCTATGTAATTCCAGGTTGGTACATTTTCATGATCGTACCAGGAAGACGAAATATAACTATGCGGACCAGTAAATACTGCCAATACCTGATCGTTTTCTGCAAAACCTTCTGCTTGTGGATTTAGTTTTGAAAGATGCCCTTGCAGAATTTCTTTTCCGTCTGCATTAACTTCTAGTTCTATTGGAATATGTGTTGCACATAATTTTCCGTGAGTTTGATTGATCAGGATTCCAAAACTATTTTCTTTCAAAAAAGTTCTGATTGATTCCGGGTCTTCGTCTTTGTATATTTTTGGAGTATACATTTTTATGAATTTTGATTTAAAGATTTTCCCAGACAAATAGCCTCTGGTAGATCTGTATATTTTCCGTAATTCGGAATTACTTTATAACCTTGTTTTTGATAAAATTCAATAGCATTGCCATTTTTTACCCGTGTTTCTAAAACCAAATCTGTATAATCCAGTGTTATGGCTTTGTCTTCTAAAAAGGTTAAAATCGTTTGTCCGATTTTCTTTCCCGGGTATTTTGAATACATTCTTTTTACTTCTCCGGTATTTTGATCGATTGGTCTAATGGCACCGCAACCCACAATCTCATTCTCAATTTCGGCTATAACAAATACGAATTTTGAATTGTCGTTTTGCCAATCCTGAAAAGAATTCTTTCCGTCACTTCCAAAACGAAGATAAAGATTTTCGGATAATTCTTCTGTAATTGCCAGAACTTTTTCATCATCAGGATTTGCGATTTTTATAGAGGGAGTTTCGATCATTACGCTTAAAAAAAAATAATTGTTCTCGGGTTTTGATACATCGGGTTCCGAAACTTCGAGAGAGGTGTTTTAGTGTTTTAAAAGGCTTCAACTCTGCTCAGTCTGACAATAGCGGTAATTAGTAAAAATTAGTAAAATTTGTATTTTTAAATCACATTCACTTCAGCTTCAATATGAATTCCGAATTTTTCGAAAACAGTTTTTTGAACCTCTCTCGAAACTGCCAGAATTTCTTGCCCTGTTGCGTTTCCGTAATTTACTAAAACCAAAGCCTGATTTTTATGAACTCCAGCATCACCAAAACGTTTTCCTTTAAAACCGGCTTGTTCAATTAGCCAGCCCGCGGGAACTTTTACTTCAGTTTCGGACACTTCGTAGTATTTCATTTCCGGAAACTTCTGATGGATTTTTTCGAAATTAGATTTCAAGAGAATCGGATTTTTAAAGAAACTTCCGCTATTTCCCAATTCTTTAGGATCCGGTAATTTACTTTGTCTGATTGAGATTACAGCATTACTAACGTCCTTCAACGTTGGATTTGTAATATTGTTTTTAGCCAATTCAGCTGAAATGTCTCCGTATGAAATATTGATTTTGTGATTGCGTTTCGTTAGTTTGTACACTACCGATGTAATGATATATTGATCTTTTGCTTCATTTTTGAAGATGCTTTCTCTGTATCCAAAGTTACATTCAGCATTTATAAAAGTTTTTATTTTCTGAGTTTCAATATTCATGGCTTCGCAGGAAACAAAAGTGTCTTTGATCTCCGTTCCGTAAGCTCCAATGTTCTGAACCGGAGTTGTGCCGACATTGCCTGGAATTAAAGACATGTTTTCTAAACCACCAAAATTGTTGTCAATTGTCCACAGTACAAATTCGTGCCAGGTTTCGCCGGCCTGACTTTCGACCCAGACAAAATCATCGTCTTCTTTAATGATTTTTTTTCCTTTTAAGTCAATATGTATTACCAAAGCCTCAATGTCTTTCGTTAATAACATATTGCTTCCGCCTCCTAAAATGAATTTTTTCTCGCTTTTGTATTCTTCTAAAATGGTTTTTAATTCATTAACTGAATGAACGGCAACAAATTGTTTGGCTTTTGCTTCGATGCCAAAAGTATTATGTTTTTTTAAAGAAAAATTGGATTGGATTTCCATAAATAAAAGGCTTTTTGAATCCCAAAATGTCGGGATAATTCTGAGGTCAAAAGTAACGATTATAATTTATTTGAGTAGATTTTCCGGAAAATAACAATTAATAAAAAGATTGAAAATAAGTGTCAAAATGAGAGAGTGGCTTTTTGTGAAAAAAAAAAGCCTTATTAAAAAGTTGCAATTATAATGTTTGTCTCTTTCGTCGTGAATTTGCTTTGCCTTTTCGTTATCGCTCGGGTTTTGGCGGAACAAGCATGCTAAAATTCATCAGTGTCTAAAGCTCGATTAATAAACTCGTTCAAAGGTTTTAAAGCGATGAGTTTTTTGCTCATTTTAGCAACAAAGTCTTTTTGGGTCACTTCAGAAATATCATATTTTTGAGTAGCTGTGAAACTTTTTAGTTTTAAGAACTCAATTGCAGGATGATCTTTTTCATAGCCTCTTGGCGGGTTTTTAAGTGAATTGGTTTCGTTTACATCTAAACTTCCAAATTCTTTCTTGAAGTTTTTATCCGCAATAATAGCTTCCAGGTCATCGTGAAAAAAAGCAATTTCTTTTCGGACTTTTTTCAAATCATCAGATTCGGGAGAGTAAAATCCGCCAGCAATAAAACTGGCGCCTTTTTCTATGTGTACATAATATCCTGAACGGTTTAGACCTTTGGTTCCTCCCGACATCCAAACGCCTAAATGTGCTTTATATGGCGATTTGTCCTTAGAGAATCGAATATCGCGATTGATTCTGAAGGTACAGTTTTTAACTTCTAACAATTCTAATGAAGGATCAAGAGGTTTCATTACATCCAGAAAATCACTTACTAACTGCTGATAGTTTTTCTTGAAAATCTCGTATCGTTTTTTATTGTCCTGAAACCAATCTCTATTGTTATTCTTTTTTAAATCGTCTAAAAATTGCAATGATTCTTTCGTTAGCATATTCTTTATGTTATTGCAGTTGTTTTTTTAAGTCTTTTTCGCTGATAAAGCCTGTGTTTTTCCATTGTACAGCCTTATTGTTATATAAAACAACAGTTGGGAGCTGGTCAATCTTCATTTGAGTAGCTAATGTTTTGTTCTTGTCAACGTCAATACGAATGATAACTACTTTATCGCTCATTTCTTTTTGCATTTTCAAAAGATAGGGCTCCATTTGTTTGCAAGGTCCGCACCATTCTGCGTAAAAATCAATTAAAACTTTTTTATCTGTATTTAGTAAATCATTAAAATCATTCATAGTCATTCCAACTTGTCCAGTCGAAGGTTTGCCAAACCCTTCTTCATTCCAATTCAGGAAGCCGCCTTCTAATTCATAGACAGTACTAAAACCTAATTCTTGTAGTTTTGTGGCTGCTTTTTTACTTCTTCCTCCGCTTAGGCAATAAACAAAAACTGGTTTAGATTTGTCAAAAGATTCTGCTTTTGCAGCAAAATCATCGCTATTCCAATTTATATTTTTAGCATTATCGATATGGTCGGATTCAAATTCATCAGGAGTTCGAACGTCCAGAATTTGAGGATTTTCGGTGGTTTTAATTTTTTCTGCAAATTCTTTTGGATGAAGTGGTTCAAAAGAATTGGTTTTCTTTTCATTACAGGAAATTAGTAGAACTGAAACTATTAGTAATAAGATTTTTGGGAATTTCATTAGGCTTAATTTTAAAAATAATAATGCTAAAGTAATGATTTTTCAATTTTTAAATCTTAACAGAAAGTGAAATAAAAAAATTTGCCACGAATTTCACGAATGAGCACGAATTTTAAAATAGTACATCGTGTTTTGCTTTGATTAATTTTTGTGTCAAAGTTCTGTATAGTAAAAGGCTGAAAAAAGTTTGCCACGAATCTCACGAATGAGCGCGAATTTTAAAATAGTGCATCGTGTTTTGCTTTGATTAATTTTTGTGTCAAAGTTCTGTGTCCTAAAAGGCTGAAAAAAGTTTGCCACGAATTTCACGAATGAGCACGAATTTTAAAATAGTACATCGTGTTTTGCTTTGATTTATTTATGTCAAAGTTCTGTATCATAAAAGGCCGAAAAAAAGTTCGCCACGAATCTCGCGAATGAGCATGAATTGACTAGTTTGAAATTGAATTTTAAGAATTTTTATTTTTTGATAATGGCTGGCTAATGAAAATATTTCTCAAGTTTAAAGATGAAAAAAAACTACCCTAAATTGAAGATTTTATAACTCTGATGTGTCGATTTTACAATCGCTTCGGTTCGTTCCGGATGCGTGTCAGAAATAAAAAGCTGACCAAAAGTTTCACTGTTTACCATTTCGATAATTTTAGAAACACGGGTTTCGTCCAGTTTATCAAAAATATCATCAAATAATAAAAGAGGTTTTACACCGCTTTGTTTTTTCAAAAACTCAAATTGAGCCAATTTCAAGGCAATCAAAAAAGATTTTTGCTGACCTTGTGATCCGAATTTTTTTATTGGATGTGCGTCAATCTCAAAAGACAAATCGTCTTTATGGATTCCAACGCTTGTATAATGCAATGCACGATCTTTGCCGATGTTTTCCTGTAAGAGTGTTAATAAGTCTTTCTCGTACAGATGGCTTTCATAAACTAATTGCACCGTTTCTTCAGATCCGGTTATCGTTTTATGGTGTTCATTAAATATAGGTATAAAATGTTCGAGAAAGTCTTTTCTCTTTTCAAAAATCGATTGTCCAAAACTATTTAGTTGCTCATTATATATAGATATGGTATCATTGTCGAAAGTGTGGTTCAGGGCAAAATACTTTAGTAAAGCATTTCGTTGTACAATTACTTTTTGATATTGTATAAGCTGATGCAAATAGGTAGAGTCTAATTGCGAGATTACACTGTCCATGAATTTACGGCGTGTTTCGCTTCCTTCTACAATTAAATCACGATCTGCGGGTGAAATAATTACTAACGGAATAAATCCAATATGGTCTGAGAACTTATCGTAGGCTTTTCCGTTTCTTTTTAGAATCTTCTTTTGTCCCTTTTTTAAACTGCAGACAATTTGTTCTGTTCTGTCATTTTTTTCTAATTCGGCATCAATTACAAAAAACTCTTCTCCGTGTTTGATATTTTGAACTGCTAACGGATTAAAATAACTTTTTCCGTAAGCTAAATGATAAATTGCATCAAGCACATTGGTTTTTCCAATGCCGTTTTTACCCACAAAACAATTGATTTTGAGGTCGAAGTCAAAACTGGCTTCAGAGAAATTTTTATAATTGAATAAAGAAATTTTGTTTAAATGCATTTTTCAGGGACTGTAATGATAAAATTTGATGTTCCGGTATGTAACTTTTCTCGTTAGATTGTGTTTTTATGTCGCAGATTGAATGATTTTAAAAGGGTTTCTTGTAAAATATATCTCTAATCAGCGAGAATTCGTGAAATCTTAGGCGAAAATTATGTTCTTAGCCCGGGAAAAGTCGTGTTTTGGATAACAAAAATTTGAGGGTGCAAATTATCGAAAATTATCGATATAATAGGCTTTCGGGCTCTTTCAAGATGAATTATTTTGTAGAAATGAGTGAAGAAGTTGCCGTTTAGTAAATTATTTTTTTAAAATAGATATAAAATTGATTTTTTTTACGTTGGTTTCAATAAAAATTTTATTTTTGCCGTTCACTAAATTAAATTTTAAATGGCTACTTACAATAAAAGAGGATATAAGGCACCAAAGGAAAAGGAAGTTAAAGAAGAGGTTGTGAATGAAGAGCAACAAGTAATTCTTGATGGAAAAAACAGCAAAACAGCTGAGGTTTTTTCTAAACTAGATGAGACTGCTTCAAAAACGGAGGATTGGGTTGCTAAAAATCAAAAAATCATTATTGGTTTAGTTGCCGGTATTGCAGTTGCTACTATTGGATATTTGGCTTACCAAAAATTTGTAGAAGCTCCTAAGCAAGACGAAGCTGCAAGCGAAATGTTTGTTGCTCAACAAAATTTTGATAAAGCGACTAATGGTGTGGCAAGCGATTCACTATACAAATTAGCATTGAATGGTTCTGAAGGTAAATTTGGATTCGTAAAAATTGCTGATGAATATTCTGGAACTGATGCAGGAAATTTAGCTAACTATTATGCTGGTATTGCTTCTTTGAATATTGGTAAATTTGATGATGCAATCAAATATTTAGGAAAATTCAAATCAAAAGAAGCTATCGTTAATGCTTTGGCAATTGGTGCAATTGGAGATGCTTATTCTCAAAAAAACCAACAAAAAGAAGCTTTAGACTACTATGTAAAAGCTGCTGAATCTAATAAAAATGATTTTACAACTCCTCGTTTCTTATTAAAAGCTGGTAAAACAGCATTGGCTCTAGGTCAAAAAGAAGATGCGTTGAAATATTTAACAGATATCAAAGAAAACTACGATGCAACACCAGAAGCTGCTTCTGTAGATGTATTGATTGGATTAGCACAATAAAAATATTTGATTTTAGATTTAAAATTTTAGATTTAAGATTGTAGATTTGTATTTCAGAATCTGAAATTTAAAAATCTAAAATATAAAGATGGCTACCGAAAATAAAAATTTATCAGAATACGATAAAAACACGATCCCAAATGCGAAAGATTTTCGATTTGGGATTGTTGTTTCTGAGTGGAACGAAACTATAACTGAAGGACTTTATAATGGGGCTTTTGATGCCTTAATTGATAATGAAGTTCCTGCTCAACAAATTATCCGTTGGAATGTTCCTGGGAGTTTTGAGTTGATTTATGGTGCAAAAAAAATGTTGCAGACACAAAATGTTGATGCGGTAATTGTAATTGGCTGTGTAATTCAGGGACAAACCAAACATTTTGATTTTGTGTGCGAAGGCGTAACGCAGGGAATTAAGGATTTGAATGTTCAAACTGACATCCCGGTTATTTTTTGCGTTCTGACAGATAATAATATACAACAGTCAATTGACAGAAGTGGAGGAATTCACGGAAACAAAGGAACTGAAGCTGCAATCGCTGCTATCAAAATGGCGTATATCCGTCAGCAAGCTTCGATGTCGCATCCTTTTAATCAGCCTTTGTTGTCTTCGGGAGCGATTCAAATCGAAGAAACTCCAATAAAAATTGATAAAGAATAAAACACATTTGTTTTAAAACTACTAAAACCTATACTGTGTATAAATAGTATAGGTTTTTTGTTTTTTTTATGATGACACTTATTCTGAAAGCCAAGAGAAATTCATTAAATTTGTACTTCTTGGTTTGAAAATTTAAACCTTAACCTTTTAATTATTTTTTCTTAATGTCGAGTATAATTCAATTACTTCCTGATCATGTTGCTAACCAAATTGCCGCTGGAGAAGTGGTACAAAGACCTGCTTCAGTCGTAAAAGAACTGTTAGAAAACGCTGTTGATGCTAAAGCAACAGATATTAAATTGATTATTAAAGATGCTGGGAAATCATTAGTTCAGGTTATTGACAATGGTTTAGGAATGAGTGTAACTGATGCTCGTTTGTGTTTCGAACGTCATGCGACTTCTAAAATTCGTAAGGCCGAGGATTTATTTTCATTGCATACCAAAGGTTTTCGTGGTGAGGCATTGGCTTCTATAGCTGCAATTGCGCACATGGAAATGAAAACCAAGCAAGATCAGGAAGAATTGGGAACCCATATTATAATTGAAGGAAGTAAATTCATCTCGCAGGAAGTGGCGGTTTTGCCAAAAGGAACTTCATTTGCCGTTAAAAATCTATTTTTTAATATTCCGGCGCGTCGTAATTTCTTAAAATCAGATACCGTCGAATTTCGCCATGTTATGGATGAATTTCAACGTGTAGCTTTGGCGCATCCAAACATTCATTTTACGTTTTATCACAATGGCAGCGAAATGTATAATTTGCCAGCGGCAGGTTCCCGTCAGCGTATTGTTGGGATTATGTCCGGTAAAACCAATGAAAAATTAGTGCCTGTTAACGAAGATACTGAGATTATAAATGTTCAGGGATTTGTTTGTAAGCCTGAATTTGCGAAGAAAAGCAGGGGAGAGCAGTTCTTTTTTGTAAACGATCGTTTCATAAAAAGTGGTTATCTGCATCACGCAGTAATGGCTGCTTATGACGGACTTTTGAAAGACGGTTCACAGCCAAGCTATTTCTTGTATTTGCAAGTTCCGCCAAATACGATAGATATCAATATTCATCCTACTAAAACTGAAATTAAGTTTGATGATGAACAGGCTTTGTATGCTATTTTAAGAGCTTCTATCAAACACAGTTTAGGGCAGTTTAATGTAGCTCCTGTTCTTGATTTTGACAGGGATGCTAATTTAGATACGCCATATCACTATAAAGATTTGGAGGGAGAAACACCAACAATTCAGGTTGATGGAACTTTTAATCCGTTTACGGATGATAAAACCAATCAGCATTATTCTAAATCGTCTTCGGGGTCAAGTTCTGGAGGAGGCTCAGGTTTTAGTTCCGGATCGGGTTCGGGTTCAGGCTCCTATCCAGGATATAATAAAAGAGTTGAACCTACAGCAACCTGGGAAAGTTTATATGTAGGTTTAGAAACCGATACCATAGAAAGTTCGCCTTTTACATTCGAAAATGAAGAAGTAACTTCGTCATTGTTCAATGATAATGAGATTGAGCAGGCGAGTCAGGGAATATATCAAATTCATAAAAAATATATTGTTTCGCCTATAAAATCAGGAATGGTAATCGTTGATCAGCAACGAGCGCATCAGCGTATTTTGTACGAGCAGTTTTTATTGAATATGACCGTGAATCAGGCTTCAAGTCAACAATTGTTGTTTCCGTTGAATTTGTTTTATTCATCTGATGAAATGACATTAATAGAAGAATTGAAACCGTCTCTGGAAACAACAGGTTTTGTTTTTGAAAAAGCACAAACAGATCACGTAGTTATTTCTGGAATTCCGGTAAATATTACAGAGAGTGAAGTTTCTCTGGTAATTGAACAATTATTAAGTGATTTGCAGGACGGAATTCCGGCAAGCAGTTACAGTCAGAATGATACTATCGCAAAATCGATGGCAAAAAGCTTAGCGGTTAAAACAGGATCTTATTTAACCGAGAAGGAACAAGATAATTTAGTAAACGGTTTGTTTGCTTGTAAAGATCCAAATATTTCACCTTTTCAAAAACCTACTTTCATCACGATGCGTGTTGAAGATATAGATAAAAAGTTTGCCTTATGATGAATATGACTCCCGTTGTAAAACAATTATTGATAATCAATATCATCTTTTTTATTGGTTCGCAATTAGTGCCAGTATCGTATGAGTATTTTGCTATGTTTTTTCCTGAAAATCCAAGTTTCAGGGCATGGCAGCCAATCACGCATATGTTTATGCATGGTGGTATTATGCATATTGCTTTCAATATGTTTGCAATGGTTTCTTTTGGATCAGCATTAGAACATTTCTGGGGAGGTAAAAAATTCTTGTTTTTTTATATTTCTTGTGGTTTGGGTTCTGCATTATTACATACTGCTGTAAATTATTATTCTTTTCAGGATACATTAAGTACTCTGATGGTAAATGGATATCAGAAAGACGAGATAATGAAATTATTAAGTCAGGGAAAAATAGATACGAGATGGCAGGATTTAGTTTCGGTTTCTCAATTTAATAGTTTTACAAGTGCTTACATCGGGACAGTTGTTGGTGCGTCAGGTGCTATTTACGGTTTGTTAACAGCCTTTGCTTTTATGTTTCCTAATGCTGAGCTGGCATTAATGTTTATTCCAATTCCAATTAAGGCTAAATATTTTGTTCCGGCTATTTTGGCGGTAGATTTGTTTTTAGGATTTCAAGGGAATTCTTTATTTGGAAACGGCGGTACCGGAATTGCTCATTTTGCACATGTTGGTGGAGCTTTGACTGGATTTTTGATTATGTGGTACTGGAAAAAGAATCAGTTTAATAGTAATCGTTGGAATTAATTTTTAATTTTAATATCCAAAAATAAAAACCAAAAGAAACTATTATGAATATTCTTGATGATTTAAAGCTACAGTACAAATTAGGCGGTATAGCAATGCGTGTTATTTACTGGAACGTTGCCTGTTTTGCGATCTCATTAGTGTTCTTTTATCAGTATTCCGGTGGTGGTTTTGCCTATCCAAATTGGTTGGCATTATCGTCAGATCCAAATGTGTTTATGTTTAAGCCATGGACATTTTTGACATACGCATTTTTTCATTCGTCATTTTTTCATTTGTTGTTTAATATGATGGTTTTGAATTTTGCAAGCAATTTATTCCTGACCTTTTTTACTCAGAAGCAATATTTAGGTTTGTATATTTTAGGTGCTATTTTCTCTGGTGTTATCTTCTCTTTAAGTTTTTACTTTTTAGGCATGCCGGGTATTATTGTTGGGGCTTCGGCTGCGATAATGGCAATTTTAGTTGCTGTAACAACTTATCAGCCCTTGATGGGCGTACGTTTATTACTTATTGGTAATGTTAAGCTTTGGCATATTACAGCTGTAATTCTTGTTCTTGATTTAATGCAGTTTCGTTTAGATAATACTGGCGGACATATATCGCATTTGGCTGGAGCTCTTTTTGGTTTTGTATTTATTAAATTGCTTCAAAATGGTACAGATCTAAGTGTAATAGTTTCGAGAACTTTAGATTTTTTTACCAATCTATTCAAAAAATCCCCTACGACCCCTTTTACAAAAGTTCATAAGAATTATAAAAAACCTACTGAAAAAGTTACATCGAGAATTGTTACAAAAGATAAAACGCAACAACAAATTGATGAAATTTTAGACAAGATTAGCCAATCCGGTTACGATTGTCTTACAAAAGAAGAAAAAGAGTTTTTATTTAAAGCTGGAAAATAATCCTTTTAGCAAAAAAATATGAAAAACCTTTCGTGGTTTAATAAAATAATGTTCTTTTTGAATATAGTACTAACTGTAGTGACTTTTAGTATTTATATTTTACCTTTTCTGGCGCCTAAGAGTTTTCCGCTTTTATCGGTGCTGACACTCTTTATGCCCGCTTTTTTTGTGCTGAATGGGTTGTTCTTCATTTATTGGGCGATTCAGTTTAAAAAGCGTCTTATATTGTCTGGTTTGGTTCTGTTGACCGGAATAACATTTATAAGTAAGTTTTATAAATTTTCTGCCAAAGAATATGTCAAAGACGAAAAAGATTTCTCTGTAATGAGTTATAATGTGCGTCTTTTTAATGTTTTTAAATGGTTGGACCGGGACGATATTCCGTCTAATATAAAAGCTTTTATCGACGAAAAAGATCCGGACATTCTCTGTATTCAGGAATATTCAAATTCAGCTCATATAGATCTGAAAGTCTATCCTCATCGATATATTTTTATTGATGGTAATCAGATTAAAACCGGACAAGCCATTTTTTCTAAATTTCCAATTATAAATGAGGGGAATATTATTTTTCCTAAATCTGATAATAATGTCGTTTATGCAGATATAAAACGTGGCAAAGATGTAATCAGGGTTTACAATATGCACTTGCAATCGATTAAAATCTCACCGGATGTGAGTGATATCTCAAATGATATTGATAATGTAAATCAGGAAAAATCACAGCTTATTTATACCCGAATTAGCAAGGGGTTTAGGCAGCAACAAGAACAGGCGGAGATTTTTAAAGAAAATATTAAAAAATGCACAACGCCGTTTATTATTTGTGGAGACATGAATAACAGCCCTTTCTCATACGTTTATCGAAGTATAAAAGGGAAGCAAAAGGATGCTTTTGAGGAAGCGGGCGAAGGTTTTGGGGCAACTTATAAGTTCCGCTACTATCCTGCAAGAATTGACTATATTTTTACAGACAGTAAAATGAAAGTGAAGCAATTTGAAAGTTTTCCGGATTTCGAAAATTCAGATCATTATCCTATAATGGCAAGGCTTTCTATGGAATAAAGTTTTTTTAAAAATCCAAATTCCAAAAGTTAGTTTATAATATTTTTTGCGTCTTTAAATAATCCATCGCAAATTTACCTTCATTAAAAAGCAAGTCCAGAACGCTTAAGTTATTAATAAATCCGTGTTTGTCATCAAAAACCTGAGTGTATTTCTCGAATGTATTAGGGTCTTTTTTTCCGTTTGCTAAAAATCTGAAATCAGTTATGTTTTCCGCTTCATGAAAATATTCTGTCGATTTCGAAAATTCTAGTTTCATTCGTAAACATTTGGTTACGACATCTAAAACTTCCATATTTAAATCCATTAGAAAATTATGTTGTTTTTCGAAAATTGGACGAATGTCATCCTCAAAAAACTCAAAAAATGGAGAACTTCTATAGCCGGCTTCTAATGATTTAAAATGTTGTTTCTGCCAGTCGAATTCATTCTCAATCAAAACATCTTTTGTTTTTTGATGTAATGTTTTTGAATGCTTAACGGGGATATTCAGTAGCTGAATTCCGTTTGGACTGTAGATATAAGTTCGGTTTCTGTTGGTTTGTTTCTGAAAATTATCTTCCATCTCAAAAGTGACATTTTCAGATTGAGCCATAACTGCAAAGTGGCTAATTGACGGAAAATAGGTAGGAAGTAATAAGGAGTTCATTTTTTTCTAATTTTGCTTTAAAAGTTTCAGGTTTCAAGTTTCATGTTCGCAAAGAACCTGAAACTTGAAACCTGAAACAAAAATAACTATTTTTTTTATGCTTTGTTTTCTTTTCTTTTTCTCCAGAAATAGTCACCAATAAAATAAGCGGCAAGAATAATAAGGAAGTATTTAAAGTAAGATTGTGGTTGTCCTTCGCCGTCAACAGTGGTAAAAACCCTGTCCCAGCGAACTTTGTTTATTCCTTTTCCGTTCGTGTCCCAGCTCATCCAGATAAAAACTGGTTTCCCTACAATATGATCTGCAGGAACATATCCCCAATAACGGCTGTCTTCAGAGTTATGACGGTTGTCTCCCATCATCCAGTAATAATCTTGTTTAAAGGTGTATGTAGTAGCCTGTTTTCCGTTTATTAAAAAATGTGAACCGTCTAACTGCAAAGTGTTTCCTTCGTATTTTGTAATGATCTCTTTGTAAAATGGCAAAGATTCATTTGTTAATGCAACTGTTTTTCCAGCTTGAGGGATGTAAATTGGTCCAAAATTATCCTGGCTCCATTTGTTGATATGAGGGAATATCGCATTATCATTTCCTCTGTCAATTTGTCTAATTACGCCGCTCACACCAGGAGTGTTTTTAAAGCGTTCTGCACTTGCTTCTGTTAAAGCCGTGAAGTAAATTGTATCTCTTGTTTGCTCATTTTTAAAATAACCTCCATCAGTGATGTCTAATTCTTTTACTAGAGATTGTAAGTCAACAGGTGTTTTTCCGTCAAATGCAACAATATAAGAGTATTGAGGTTTAGCACGTTCCGGTAAAACTAATTTTTTTCCGTTGATAAAAACAAAACCGTCTACAATTGATAAACTGTCACCAGGAATACCAACACATCTTTTTACGTAATTTGATTTTTTATCAATAGGTTTTATAATTCCCGGTCTTCCCTTTGGCTCATAAAAATAATGAACGGTATCAACTGGCCAGTTAAAAACAACAATGTCTGATCTTTTTATCTTTTCTATCGCAGGTAATCTGAAATAAGGTAATTGTGGCCAGCTTAAGTATGATTTTCTTTTTAAGAATGGTATTGTGTCGTGAACCATAGGTAATGCTACGGTAGTCATAGGTACACGAGGACCATAATTGACTTTGCTTACAAACAAAAAGTCACCAACTAATAATGATTTTTCTAATGATGAAGTCGGAATTGTATAAGGTTGTACTACATACGTGTGTACTAATGTTGCTACGATAATAGCAAAAAGTAATGAACTTATAGTATCTGCAGTTTTGTTTTGAGGTCTTAATTCTCTATTGGCATTATACTCTAATTTTTGGGTATAATTGACATAATAGATATAAAAACCAAAAGTAAAAATTCCTAATAATGTATCTAACGTAGATTTTTTGCCAAAGGTTCTTAATGTTTCTACCCAAATTACAGGAAACATAATCAAGTTAATAATAGGAATAAAAAGTAATATAGTCCACCAGGTTGGTCGACTGATTATTTTCATTAAAATTATGGAGTTGTAAACCGGAATCGCAGCTTCCCAACTTTTTCTTCCGGCTGCCTGATATAATTTCCAGGTTCCCAGAAAGTGAATTACCTGTACAGCTAAGAAAAATACAAACCAAAGATATAGAGTCATAATATTTTGTTTAAAGTTTCGAGTTTTAAGGCTTTTTAGTTTCGGCCTTAAAATTTCAATCTGTTATTTTAAGTTTAATACATCTTTCATGCTGTAGATACCTTTTTTACCGGCAAGCCATTCAGCGGCAATTACAGCGCCCAGAGCAAAACCTTCGCGGTTATG
Source organism: Flavobacterium azizsancarii (assembly GCF_027980145.1). GTDB lineage: Bacteria > Bacteroidota > Bacteroidia > Flavobacteriales > Flavobacteriaceae > Flavobacterium > Flavobacterium azizsancarii. Next base: position 49,721 of record NZ_JAMZNK010000038.1, read on the forward strand.
TGCAGTATGTTTTAATTCGATGCTGTCTACAATTGAGTCATAAGTTACGGTGTGAGTTCCCGGAACATCACCAATTCTTTTAGCTTCGATATGAATTTCATTTGCTTGAGCCTGGTCTAAAGTCCAATTTGCATAGTTACTATTTTCGATAACACCTTTTGCCAAAGAAATAGCTGTTCCGCTTGGGGCATCTAATTTTTGAGTATGATGAATTTCTTCCATAGTCACTTTATAAGAATCAAATTGTGACATGATTTTAGCCAGATATTCATTTAGTTCAAAGAAAATATTAACTCCTAAACTAAAATTTGAACTTGATATAAAACCACCTTGTTTTTCATTGCAAAGTGCAGTCATTTCGTCAAAATGCTCTAACCACCCTGTCGTTCCTGAAACCACAGGTACATTGTTGTTAAAACAGCTTGAGATGTTGCTTACTGCAGCAGTTGGAACACTAAAGTCGATTGCAACGTCAGCCAAAGAAAGTCCGTCGTATGTGTTGAATTCATCTTTCTTTAAAACAATTTCATGACCTCTTTCTAAAGCAATTCGTTCGATTACTTTACCCATTTTTCCGTATCCTAAAAGCGCAATTTTCATTTTATATATTTTTTGAGTTTAAATAACACAAGCTATTTAAAAGTGGTAATTAAAAGTTAATCCAACGTTTGGTCTGAAAGTTATATCGTTGGGGTATACCTCCGGAGTCATTGATAGTCGCTCGCTTACGTTGAACTGAATCAGAGCAGCATCAACATTGGCATCTATAATGTTTAAGGCATAAAAAGCTACAACAAATAAAGCTGATAAGTCTCTGTTTCGCTGATAGAATTTTTGACCTGCAACAAGCCTGCTTTCATCCAGAAACTGATAGTTATCGTCGTTATAACCTTCTAATCTTCGTTTGTAGGCATCGCGATAATCGTGGTATTTTTTATTGTTATCAAGATAAAAATATAAACTGGTACCAATTGCTCCGTAAACTAAAGGAATTTTCCAGTATTTTTTGTTGTACGCCTGACCTAAACCGGGTAATATAGCCGAGTAAAAGGCTGCTTTTGCCGGTGTAAGCGGGTCTATTTCTTGTAACTTGCTAGTGTCTTTAACAGCTAAAACCGTTTCTTTTTTTACCTGGGCAAAAAGAGAAACGGTTCCTATGAAAAAGAACAATAGACTTATGGGGACAATCTTATTCACTATCCGTTTATTAATTTTATAATTCTATTAAAGTCGGCTTCAGAATTAAAAGGAATTGTAATTTTTCCTTTTCCGTTGCCGGCAACTTTTACATCAACTTTCGCACCAAAATAATCATTAAAGACACTTTTTTTCTCTTCGAGAATTTCAAAAGTCGATTCTGCCCTGGCTTTTCCTTCCGGTTTTGGTTTCAGGCTTTCATGATAATTTTTTACCAGACTTTCTGTTTCACGAACAGATAAGTTTTGGCTGACTATTTTTTGATAGATATCAGTCTGAATGTCTAAATCTTCAATGTTGATAATTGCTCTACCGTGTCCCATGCTGATAAAACCATCACGAATACCCGTTTGAATAATTGGGTCAAGTTTTAAAAGACGTAAATAATTGGCAATTGTAGAACGTTTTTTTCCAACACGCTCGCTCATTTGTTCCTGTGTTAATTGAATTTCATCAATCAAACGTTGGTACGAAAGTGCGATCTCAATTGGGTCTAAGTCATGGCGCTGAATATTTTCAACCAAAGCCATAACTAATGATTCGTTGTCATTTGCAATACGAATATATGCAGGAACATGAGTCAGGCCTACTAATGTTGAAGCGCGTAAACGACGCTCTCCAGAAATTAATTGGTATTTGTTGAAGTCTAATTTTCGAACAGTAATAGGTTGAATCACACCAAGTTCTTTAATAGAAGTCGCTAATTCTCGTAACGACTCTTCATTAAAATTACTTCTTGGCTGAAAAGGATTTATTTCGATAGCACTTATTTCAAGCTCAATGATGTTTCCAACAACTTTGTCAGCATTTTTGTCTTCTACTGATGTAATGTCGTTTTCCGGATCTTTTAATAATGCTGATAATCCTCGTCCTAAGGCTTGTTTTTTAATTGCTTTTGTCATAAAAACTATTTGCTGTTTTTCTTTATAATTTCTTGCGCTAAATTAATATAATTAACCGCTCCTTTGCTTGTTGCGTCATAGTTTATGATGCTTTCGCCAAAACTTGGAGCCTCGCTTAATTTTACATTTCGCTGGATAACGGTATCAAAAACCATATCGTTGAAGTGTTTTTGAACCTCTTCTACAACCTGATTTGATAAACGTAATCTTGAATCGTACATGGTTAGTAACAATCCTTCGATATCAAGGTCCGGGTTGTGTATTTTTTGAATACTTTTTATGGTATTCAATAATTTTCCTAATCCTTCAAGTGCAAAATATTCACATTGAATTGGAATTACTACTGAGTCAGCTGCTGTTAAGGCATTCAAAGTTAGTAAACCCAATGAAGGTGCACAGTCGATAATGATATAATCATATTCGTCTTTTACACTTTCTAACGCTTTTTTAAGCATATATTCTCTGTTTTCTTTGTCAACCAATTCGATTTCGATGGCAACAAGATCAATGTGAGCCGGGATCACATCAACATTTACAGCTGAACATTTTATAATGGTTTCTTTTGGGGTGTTGCTGTGTTCAAGTATCTGGTAGGTACCAATCTCAACAGATTCTACATCAATCCCAAGGCCAGATGTAGCATTGGCTTGAGGATCAGCATCAATCAATAATACTTTTTTTTCTAAAACACCCAATGAGGCCGCAAGATTTACTGATGTAGTAGTTTTTCCAACGCCTCCTTTTTGATTAGCAATCGCAATGATTTTGCCCATTTATTTTCTGAATTTTGAACCGTAAAAATACAATTATTTATGGTTTCTGAAAATCTATTTTGTTAACATTTAAGAAACTTCGATTAATCGTGGTATGGTACGTGTTTTGTTGAATTTTATTTCTTCTTGTTACGAAAATTAGTGCCGAAATTTCTTTCTGTTTTATTATTGTTTTTCATTTAAAAGGGTTGATATGACGTTTAGGTTCAAAAAATAAATTTTTTGGTGTTAAATTTTGATTTACTTATTGATTTTTTGGATTTTTGCGAAATTGTCTAGTTTTCAATCTATTATTTTTTGAAATGTTTTTTAACTTCTCTGTTTTTTAGTTTCACTAGGATTATATCCAAAATGACTTTTATACAAACGAGAAAAATGAGAAACGTTCTCGTAACCCACTTCGTAACATACATCTGCAATTGTCAATTGCGTAGTAAGAAATAGTTCCTTTGCTTTATGTAATCGTTTTTCCTGAATCCATTTTGCAGGAGTTATATGAAACAAAGACTCAAATTCCCGACGAAAAGTTGATAAGCTTCTTCCGGATATGTAGGCCAGTTCCTGTAGAGAATAAGGCTGTAGATAATGTTGTTCTATCGTTTTTAACAAATCTCTGGTTTCATTGCGATCGATATTTATTAACTGATTTAAAAACGTTGGATTAGCTTGTGAAAGATCATAAAGTAATTCTAAAATTTTTAGTTTAAACAATCCTGTTTTTATAGTTTCGTTGTCATCAAAATAGGGTTTCAATGAAGTCAGGAATGATTTTAAACGTTCTCCATACGGATGAATTATTGCTTTGTCATAATTTTCTAATTCTGAATAATGATCCATTTCTATCAATTTAATAAAATCAATAATGATATCTTTCTTTAAGGAAAAAGACACACTTTCGTACATGAAATCATTTAATGCATCTCCAGTTTTTAGAATTTCAACATAAGTGGCCTTTTTTATTAGTAACATTTCACCTTTTTTCACTGAATAAAGTTGATTGCCAATCTGCAATTCATTTGATCCTTCTATTGCAAATAACAAAAAATGATCTTTCAATAAATTCTGTTTATGAAATGGTGTCTTATGCTGTTGTCGACAAATTTCTGTTTTACCAATTTTATCTGATGTTATAATAATATGTGTTCCCGGATATGAATCTTGGTCTCCTGTTTGTTTTATAACGTTCATAATATTTTTTTTGTGAATGTATAAATATTCTTACTATTAATTTTTGTAAATACAAATAACTTAGATTGACACGAATAGTCATGTAGTAAGGCGTTTTAAGAAAAATCGAAATAAAGAATGTAATAGATCTTTGTAAAAACTAATTTATAAAAAATGTCAAAATTTAAAAATTCAGAAAAAGTATTTGAGATTAAAGGATTATCTCAGGCAGTTGTAATTCCATTTGAAAACCAGAAAATGATTATCCTTTCCGGGCAAATTCCACTTAACAAGCAAGGCGAATTAGTTGGTAATGATGTAGCGACACAATCAATTCAAATTTTTGAAAATATCAAAAGCATTTTAGAAACATGCGGAGCTACTCTCAATGATATTGTAAAACTGGGAATTTTTATAACCGATATTTCGCAAATCGCAGGATACAGAGAGGCAAGAGACCAGTTTATTAATCTTGATATGCCGCCAACAAGTACACTTGTAGAGGTTAAAGGATTGTTTAGAAACGATGTTTTTGTTGAAATAGAAGCTGTTGCAATGTTGTGAAATTAACAAAAAGTCTTTTCAAAATAATATTGTTGAGCCGCAGGATTTTTACCTGCGGCTCTTCTTGTTGTGTGCCCAGCATGGGCGATAACTCTAGGGTGTAAGTCCCGAACACGCCTTTACAGTGGGAAGTGTTAGCTGAATGCAAGGGTGTCCATCGCGAGGTGGAATCTGA
>NZ_JAMZNK010000039.1 GCF_027980145.1 Flavobacterium azizsancarii
TAAAAAGCAAATCGTTTTTCAGCAGGAAATGAAAGGAAGCGCTGAAATTGTAACCGAAGATTTACGATTGATAGAAAGGATTCTATATCAGTTCAAAAGTATTTTTGAGCAGGTTTAGAATTTTAAATAAAACTCTTTAGTCAATTCAATATATTCCGGAGTATAAACGTGCCTGTCTATTTCGATCGTTAACTCATCGATTTCGATTTCTGGATTCTCATTTCGGCTAAAAGCCAATAAACTGCGTTTTATTGGTGAAGTTGGAGTTCCTTTTACGCGGGTGATTTTTATTGGATATAATTCTGATTCTTTGGCTAAAGAAATAAAGCTCTCTTCTTCTTTGAATGGGAGAATAACGGCAAATATTCCATTTTCAGAAAGTAATAAATCAGCTGCTTCGACTAATTCTTCAAAAGGCATTGCATCTTGAAAACGGGCTAAATCGCGTTGTTCATTTTCGGTTTTATAATCTTCAGCATAAAAAGGAGGATTGGAAACAATTAAATCGTATTCATCTTCCGGCTCTTCAATAAATTCATCTAAACCGGCATGAAAACAAAATAAACGGTCGCCCCAAGGAGAGTTTTCGAAATTATCAACTGCTTGTTCATAAGCGTCTTCATCAATTTCAAGTGCGTCAATTTGTTCAGCATGAGTTCGCTGAGCCAGTATCAAAGCAATGATTCCGGTTCCTGCGCCAATATCTAAAATACTAAACGGATTGTGATTTACAGGAGCCCATGCGCCTAATAAAACGCCATCTGTTCCTACTTTCATAGCGCATCGATCCTGTGCAACTGAAAATTGTTTGAATGAAAACATAGATAGTAAATTCCAATTTTTTTAAATTCCAAATTCCAAACTTAAAAAAGAAATTTCCAAGTCCAAGTGTAAAGCGGAATAAAATATTTTATTTAAGGTGTAAAAATAAGATTAAAATCCTAATTAATTATTTTGATGTTTTGGTAATAATTGCGGATAGTATTTTTCTTAATTCTTCTATTTCGAATAATAAAGATTCTGAAAAAATTCTTTGTTCTGGATTTAAGTCGTGCAGTAATCTCAACCAAAATTTAGATTCTTTCGCTTCTTTTCTTGATATTTTAAGTTTAAAAATTAAATCTTTATCTCCCAGTTTTTCGTTTGCTTCAATGTAATTTGCTCCAACAGAACCAGAGGATCTTACTAACTGTTTGCCATCTTCAATATTTGATGTTGTTTTTGCTAAAGTTCTAATATAAATTCGACACTCTTTTGCAAATAAGAAAGTTCTTTCTTCTAAATCGTAGGGCTTAGGCATATAAAATCCAATTTTTAAATTCCAATATATAATGGAATTTAAAAGTAGTAAAATAGATTTAAATGAGGGTTTTTTCTTTCAAATATATTTAAGAAAACATCTTTTCTACTGAAATTTGGAATTTAAAAAAAAATGAAATTTACTTTTCAGATTGGAATTTGGAATTTTAAAACTTAAAGATACATCTCTACCAATCCTTCCGGAAGGTTCATGATCACTTTTTTATTCTCGCGGTCAATTTTTACAAGGAAATGATCAATCATAGGGATTAACATTTCGACTTCACCATTTAAAACTTCAAAAAGTGGTTGTGCCGTTGTATCATTTACAGCAGCAATTTTTCCAAAAACGCCTAAACGCTGGTCTTCGATTTCGAAACCGATAACCTCATGGAAATAAAATTTGTTGCCGGAAAGTTTTGGCAACATATTCAAAGGAAGATAAATGGCATTACCCATAATGGCATCTGCATCTTCTTCGGTATTCATGTCTTCAAAACGAATTCTAAGAAAATCGTTTTTGTGCAAAGAACTTTTTTCGATAAAAAAAGGAACCAAGTGTTTGTTGCATTCAACAAACACTGATTCCAGATTTTCGTATAACTCAGGTTCGTCCGTGTCTAAATAGGCAAGAACTTCACCTTTGAAACTAAATTTTTTAGCGATTTTACCTAAATAAAAACAATCTTCTTTACGCATTCCCGCTAAATATAATTATGCTTCAGTTGTTTCGTTATTTTCTTCAACTTCAGCAACTTCTTCTTCAACTGCAGGAGTTGCAGCAGCGATAGCATCAGCTTCAGCTTGAGCTGCAGCAGCTAAACGTTTAGCATTAACTTCTTGTTCTGCTTTAAAAGCTTTAGATTTAGCATCAGCTTGCGCTTTTGTTAAACCGTCTTTTTTAGCATCAACTTTTCCAGCTTTAGCATCTAACCAAGCAGATAATTTAGCATCAGCTTGCTCTTGAGTCAAAGCACCTTTACGAATACCTCCATCAAGGTGGTGTTTCAATAAAGCTCCTTTGTAAGAAAGAATAGCTCTAGCTGTATCAGTTGGTTGTGCACCATTGTGTAACCATTTTACAGCACTATCAATGTTTAATTCGATAGTTGCAGGGTTTGTGTTTGGATTATAAGTACCGATTTTCTCTAAGTATTTACCATCTCTTTTTGAGCGTGCATCTGCAGCTACAACCCAGTAAAAAGGTTTTTGTTTTTTACCGTGTCTTTGTAATCTAATTTTTACTGACATAATCTTATGATTAAATTTTGAGGTACTCGACCTCTGTTAATTAAGGGCGCAAAGATATAGTTTTTTTATGAATTATGTGTTCCAAACTTTATTAAAAATATTTTAATCAGCTTTTTGTGATTTTTAGGCTGTTTTAGAGCTTAAATTTTCATTGTTTAAGTCAAATAAGGTATTTTTGCCACAAATTCATTGCTTTATGAAAAAATACATTTACCTGTTAATTACGATTTTGATGTTTGCATCTTGTACTGAAGATGTAAAATTTAATACTCCTGCCTTTCAGGGATTGAAAAATAATGTTTTTTGGAGAGCTCAAAGTTATAAAGCATATAAGGGAGTCAATACCAGTATGATTATTGAGGGTAATTTGGGCTATGAAAAAGTGATTCTACAAACGGCATCACCGGTAAAAGGAACTTATATTCTGGGTATTAATAAGGATTCAAAAGCATCTTATTCAAATACGCTTCCGTCTCAATCTGCTGTTTTTTCTACAGGTGCAGGAGTTGGGAGTGGTCAAATTGTTATTACAGAATACGATATAGAAAGTAATACTATTTCAGGGACATTTAAATTTAATGCAATAAATCAAAACACAAGTGATACTGAAAACCCAAAAATAACTTTTACAGAAGGTGTGTTTTATAAAGTACCGGCTACACTAGGCAATATTATACTTTATTAGTAAAATAATTTCTGACAGATTGGTTTTTGTTAGTTTTTTATTTTTTTAAATCAAAATAAAAACATAAATAAACTAATATATAGTAGATTACAGAAAAATAAGAGTACATTTGCTATATTATTATAAATAAGTACATATGAACATTTTTGTTGGAAGCCTTCCATTCAGTATTGAGGAAGCAGATTTAAGAGAGTCTTTCGAGGCTTACGGAGCAGTAGATTCAGTTAAAATCATTACTGATAAATTTACAGGAAGAAGCAAAGGTTTTGGTTTCGTAGAGATGCCAAACGATGCTGAAGCTCAAAAAGCAATTGATGAATTGAACGGAGCTACTGTTCAAGGTCGTGCAATTGTGGTTAATAAATCTGAACCGAAACCAGAAGGCGAAAGAAGAAGCTTCAACAATAACAGTCGTGGTGGAGATTCACGCGGTGGTTATGGTGGAGGAAACAGCCGTGGTGGAAATGACCGTGGTGGTAACAGAGGAGGATATTAATATTTTTTTCTAAATATATAAAAGGGATCAACGAAAGTTGATCCCTTTTTTTATGCGGTAAATTTTGTTTCTTCGTAGAGATGCACAGCAGTGCATCTAACACAAAGGAAAGACGCACTGCTGTGCGCCTCTACGTGAAACCTGAAACAAAATAAACTTTAAACTTTTTTATAGATTCGCTACAAGCCAGTCTCCAACTTCGCTGGTTTTGTATGCTTTAGTTCCTTTTGCAGCTAAATCTTCAGTAACAATTCCTTCTTCTAGTGATTTGTTTACAACTGCTCTAATTGCTTCGGCTTCATCTTTAAGACCAAATGCATCTTCAAACATCATGGCTGCAGATAAAATAGTAGCCAAAGGATTAGCAATATTCAATCCTGTTGCTTGCGGATAAGATCCGTGAATTGGTTCGTATAAAGAAGTATGTTCTCCAACAGAAGCAGAAGGCATTAATCCCATTGAACCTGAAATTACAGAAGCCTCGTCAGTTAAGATATCTCCAAATAGATTTTCAGTAATTAATACATCATAAGAATTTGGCCATTGTACTAAACGCATTGCAACAGCATCAACAAATTCATAAGAAACAGTAACTTCAGGATAATCTTTTTCCATTGCCTGAACAGTTTCTCTCCATAAACGTGAAGTTTCTAATACGTTTGCTTTATCAACGCAACATAATTTTTTGCTACGAGTCATCGCTAATTCGAAACCTTTTTTAGCTAAACGCTGAACTTCGGCTCTTGTGTAAACACAATTGTCAAATGCAGTTTCTCCGCCGTCTCTTCTTCCTTTTTCTCCAAAGTAAATACCTCCTGTTAATTCTCTTAAGAAAACTAAATCCGTTCCTTCGATTCTTTCTCTTTTTAAAGGAGAATTGTCGATTAAAGAAGGAAATGTAAAAGTAGGTCTCACGTTAGCAAACAAACCTAGTTTTTTACGCATCAATAATAATCCTTGCTCAGGGCGAACTGGTGCGCTTGGATCGTTATCGTATTTTGGGTGTCCAATAGCGCCAAACAAAACAGCATCGGCTGCCATGCAAATTTCGTGAGTTTCATCAGGATAAGGAACTCCAACGGCATCAATTGCGCAAGCTCCCGTAAGAGCTGGTGTCCATGTTATTTCGTGATTGAATTTTTTTGCAATTGCATCAGATACTTTTACTGCTTCATTAATTACCTCAGGACCAATTCCGTCTCCTGCTAAAAGGGCTATGTTAAAATTCATTTTTTTGAGTTTCTAAGATTCTGAGTTACTAAGTTTTTTTCTTAGCTGGTCAGAATTTTAATTTATAATTGTTTTTTATGTTTTCATAGTTTTGAGTTGCTGAGATCCTAATTTTTTTATCAGAACCTTAGAGTCTTAGCAACTTAGAACCTTACGGAATTACATTCAGCATCTTTTGAGTTGCTATAATTGCGGCAACTGTTTGATCTGAATCTAAACCACGGGTTTTAAATTCTTTTCCGTTGTTTACCCAGGTAATGATTGTTTCGCATAATGCGTCAGAGCTACTTCCTGGCGGGATTCGAACCGCATAATCGATCAGTTTTGGAAGTGTTAGTTTCTTGCTTTTATAGATTTTTGACAAAGCATTCATAAAAGCGTCAAACTGACCATCTCCTTGTGCGTTTTCCTCAATGATTTCATCATCAATTTTTAGGAGCAAAGTCGTTGAGGGACGCATTCCTTTTGAGTGCATTAATACATACGATTCTATTGTGATTTTATCTTCATAAGTATGACTGTCCAAAACATCTGAAATAATGTATGGAAGATCTTCCTTAGTAACAGTTTCCTTTTTATCTCCTAATTCAATGATTCTTTGTGTGACCAATTTTAAATCTTCGTTGTTTAGTTTTAAACCTAATTCCTGAAGATTCTTTTCGATATTGGCTTTTCCTGAAGTTTTGCCTAAGGCATATTTACGTTTTCTTCCAAAACGTTCCGGAAGCAAATCATTAAAATATAAATTGTTTTTGTTATCTCCATCCGCATGGATTCCGGCAGTTTGTGTAAAAACATTATCGCCAACAATTGGTTTATTGGCAGGAATTCTATATCCTGTAAAAGTCTCAACTAATTTACTGACCGTGTATAAAGATGTCTCTTTAATATTGATGCTAACTTCTGGCAGATAATCGTTTATAACGGCAACAGTGCTTTCAAGCGGTGCATTTCCGGCTCTTTCTCCCATTCCGTTTACAGTAACGTGAAGTCCGTTTATGCCTGCTTTTACAGCCTCCATAACATTGGCAATGCTTAAATCGTAATCATTATGTGCGTGAAAATCAAAATGAATTTGCGGATATTTTGTTCTGATTTTTGTGATGAATTCAAAAGTCAAAGACGGAATTAATACACCTAGAGTATCAGGAAGCAGAATTCTTTTGATGGGTTGAGTAGATAAAAAATCAAGAAACTGAAAAACATATTCAGGTGAATTTCTCATTCCGTTACTCCAGTCCTCAAGATAAACATTTGTTTCAATATTGTTTTCTTTTGCTAAAGCTATGATTTGAGCAATTTCTAAAAAATGCTGTTCGGGCGTTTTTTTTAATTGATGTGTCAGGTGATTCATTGAACCTTTGGTCAATAAATTCTGCACTTTGGCACCCGCTTTTTTCATCCATTCGATCGAAACGCCACCGTCTACAAACGAGAGTACTTCAATACGATTAATATATCCTTTTTCGGCTGCCCAGGATGTAATGCCTTTGACGGCCTGAAATTCGCCCTCGCTTACACGCGCCGAAGCAATTTCGATTCTATCAATATTTAATTCCTCCAACAACAATTGCGCAATGGTTAGTTTTTCTGCAGCAGAAAATGATACTCCAGATGTTTGTTCACCATCGCGGAGCGTCGTATCCATTATTTCAATTTTTCTTCTTTCCATATTGATATTCTAATTTCTAATGGCTGGATATTATTGATCCATATTTTAATTTCGACGCCGATTTTACTGATTCTCTTTACGAAGACTCGGATTACCACTGATTTTTACTTTAGCTAAAAATAAAATCTGTTTTTTTTAGCGTTTTTGCGATAGCAAATCAGTTGTATCCGCGTTCTGTGTTTTCTCATTTAATTTAGAAAAACCCGACAGGTTTTGAAAACCTGTCGGGTCTAAATAGATTGAACAAGATTTTTCTTAGTAAGGAAGTTTATCTGCGAAAGTCACGATATCTTCTTTAATATTTTGCAAATAATCAATGTCATCAAAGCCATTAACCATATTGTTCTTTTTGTAACCGTTAATAGCAAAAGATTCTTGTTGACCAGTTGCTAACAAAGTAATCGTTTGGTTTGGTAAGTTGATTTCTAATTGTGTATTAGGATCAGCTTCAATTGCTTTAAAAATAATATCTGCAAATTCCGGGCTCACCTGAACAGGCAATACGCCAATGTTTAAACAGTTTCCTTTAAAGATATCTGCAAAGAAACTTGAAACTACAGCACGAAATCCGTAATCATAAACAGCCCAGGCTGCATGTTCTCTTGAAGATCCTGAACCGAAGTTTTTTCCTCCCACAAGGATTTTTCCGCTGTAAGTTGAATTGTTCAAAACGAAATCAGCTTTTGGGGAGTCGTCTCCGTTATATCTCCAGTCTCTAAAAAGATTGTCTCCAAAACCTTCACGTTTTGTAGCTTTCAGGAAACGAGCCGGAATGATTTGATCTGTATCTACGTTCTCAATAGGCAACGGCACTGCGCTGCTGGTAAGTATATTAAATTTATCGTATGCCATTTTTATTTTTAATTTTTGATTAACGATTTTTGATTTTTCTTCTCAGAAAAGAAAAATTGTAATCGTTAATATTTTGTAAAATGTAAATTGAAATTTTTTAAAGATTTTTTTAAAAGGATTAACGAAGAAATCTGAAATCAAAAATCGTTAATCTACATTCATAAATCTTTTAAAATAACTCCCTCGGATCCGTTAGTTTTCCTGTTACAGCAGCAGCAGCGGCCATAATTGGGCTTGCTAATAATGTTCTTGAACCAGGACCCTGACGACCTTCAAAGTTTCTGTTTGATGTACTTACTGCATATTTTCCTGCAGGAACTTTGTCATCGTTCATTGCTAAACAAGCCGAACAACCAGGCTGACGCAATACAAAACCAGCTTCGGTTAAAATATCCAATAAACCTTCTTCTTTAATTTGAGCTTCAACAACGTGAGAACCCGGAACTAACCAAGCGGTAACATTATCTGCTTTTTTTCTTCCTTTTACAATTTCAGTAAAAGCTCTAAAATCTTCAATACGTCCGTTTGTACAACTTCCTAAGAAAACATAATCAATTGGTTTTCCAATCATCACATCGTCTTCTTCAAAGCCCATATAGGCAAGAGATTTTTTGTAAGTTTCCGCACCGCCTTCAACTTGATTGGCGTTCGGAATATGTTTTGAGATACCAATTCCCATTCCCGGGTTAGTACCATAAGTAATCATTGGTTCAATATCTGAAGCTTTGATGTTTAATTCAGCATCAAAAACAGCATCATCATCGGTTTTAAGTGTTTTCCAATAAGCAACCGCTTTGTCCCAGGCTTCGCCTTTTGGAGCATATAATCTGCCTTCAAGGAAATCAAAAGTTTTTTGGTCAGGCGCAATCATTCCGCCACGAGCACCCATTTCGATACTTAGGTTACAAACCGTCATACGACCTTCCATTGTCATGTTTTCGAAAACATCACCGGCGTATTCAACAAAATAACCAGTACCTCCGGAAGTAGTCAATTGAGCAATAATATAAAGAGCAACGTCTTTTGGACCAACACCTTTGCTTAATTCACCATTTACGTTGATGCGCATTTTCTTTGGTTTTGGCTGCATGATACATTGAGTAGAAAGTACCATTTCGACCTCAGAAGTTCCAATACCAAAAGCAATCGCTCCAAAAGCACCGTGAGTAGATGTGTGAGAATCTCCACATACAATAGTAGCACCTGGCAAAGTAATTCCGTTTTCAGGACCAACTACGTGTACAATTCCATTTTTAATGTGACCTAAACCCCAGTGCGAAATTCCGTATTCGGCAGCATTATCTTCAAGCGCTTTAAGCTGATTGGCAGATAAAGCATCTTCAACTGGTAAATGTTGGTTTATGGTTGGTGTATTGTGATCTGCAGTTGCAAAAGTACGTTCAGGGTATAAAACCTTAACGCCTCTGGCTTTTAATCCTAAAAAAGCAACAGGACTCGTAACCTCATGAATGAAATGACGGTCAATAAAAAACACATCCGGTCCATCTTCAATTTTACGCACTACATGTGAATCCCATACTTTGTCAAATAATGTCTTACTCATTTTTTATTTTTTTTAATTGTAATTTCTAACCACAGCAATTTCCTGCTCATTATAATAGAAAAACAAAATTAGAAAAAGATATAAGGTCGTCAATTTCAATATTTCATTATATACGATACCCAAACCAAAATACAAATTGCGATTGGCTTTTTTGTAATCAGATTTGGTTGTAGAATGGATATAAATTGGTTTTACTTTTCTTTTTTACTTCAATTTTGATGGAATTGCTTTAATTTTAATAGTTGGCAAATTTATCTCAAAATCAATACAAAATATAGCTTTCTGTTATAAAAAATGTAACAATATAAATAAAAATAGTAATAATTGTTAGTTTTGGATTCTTTTTAGAACATTGGAAATAAGAAATTAGTTCACTTTTGTCAGGTATTTAAAATCAGATTTTACATCATTTTTCTAATTAAAATAATACGACATCCAAGAATTGCATTTTTTTGTTTTTTAGAATGAAATTAAACGAATATTAAAAAATTTTGATTCTTAAAATTAATCGATTATGACAAGTAGCTGACATTTAATTCCTAAAAGAACGATTAATATTGATAATTCTAATTTAAAAAAAAAAGATATTATGAATTTAAATGAATTTGCATACAAGCTTGGTGTTTTAGGAACCGTAATTATTTTAATCTGGGTAGGGCTTTTTAAATTCACAGCTGTGGAAGCCGGCGCTATAAAAGATTTAGTTGAAAATCATTTTGCAATGAGTTGGATGTATAAAGTGATGTCTGTTCAGCAGGTTTCTAATTGTATTGGGATTTTTGAAGTTGTTACCGGAATTGGACTTTTGCTTTCTTTGTTTTTTAAGAAAATTGGTTTTTATGCAGGTTGTGCTTCTGCAATTATATTTGTCACAACGTTAAGTTTTTTAATTACAACTCCCGGAGTTTTTAAAAGTGTAGAGGGATTCCCGGTAACTGATTTTTTTATTTTAAAAGACATTCCTTATTTGGCAATTTCGTTAATGGTCTGTGTAAAAGGCAGGGAATAAAATAAGTACAATTCTTAACAAAAATCAGTAGTTAATTTGTCTAAAAAAAGACTAAATTTGAACTTCCTCCATTTTTATTTCGTAGATTTCTATTGATCATTAAATCAGTGATTTATGATGTGAAAATTTTGGGATTTGGAATTTTTTAATTTGCCTTTTTACAAAACCTATGTATTTAATATTCGATACTGAAACTACTGGATTACCAAAACGTTGGGACGCTCCAATAACTGATTCTGATAACTGGCCTCGCTGTATTCAGATCGCGTGGCAGCTTCACGACGAAATGGGAATTCTTATTGAACATCAGGATTATTTGGTAAAACCTGATGGATTCAACATTCCGTATGACGCAGAACGTATTCACGGAATTTCGACTGAATTGGCTGAAGCCGATGGAATTACTTTAGCAGAAGTTTTGGAGAAATTCAATATTGCATTAAGTAAAACCAAATTTATTGTCGGTCAGAATTTAGGTTTTGACGTTAATATTATGGGGGCTGAATTTCATAGAGCTGGAGTTGATTCTCCTATGGCTTCAATGCCGGTTTTGGATACTTGTACAGAGGTTACCGCTTCATTATTAAAACTTCCGGGAGGTCGTGGAGGAAGGTTTAAATTACCAACCTTAACAGAATTGCACAGTTATCTTTTTGATAAACCTTTTGCAGAAGCGCACAACGCAACTGCCGATGTTGAGGCAACCACGCGTTGTTTTCTTGAATTAATAAGAAGAGAGGTTTTTACCAAAGAAGAACTGGATGTTCCCAAGGATTACTTTAAGGAATTTCAAAATAGAAACCCTCAGGAATTTCCTTTAATAGGACTAAAACACATCAACTTAAAAGCGGCTTCTGATAAAATCAGAGAGCAATTAAGAGCTTTAGAATCTAATGACAAACAAACTACGGTTTCCGGTTCTGACAGAGAAGATTTTAAAGCAGCAAAATATGCGCATTTACACAATCATACACAGTTTTCGGTTTTACAATCCACAATAGGAATTGCAAATATTGTTGCGGCTACAGCCAAAAACGGAATGCCGGCTGTTGCAATGACAGATACCGGAAATATGATGGGGGCTTTTCACTTTGTGAGCGCTGTTATGAATCATAATAAAGCGGCATCCGGAAAAAATAAAGCCTTAGTTGAAGCTGGCGAAGAACCAACAGAAACTGAAATAAAACCAATCGTAGGCTGCGAATTTAATGTTTGCGACAATCACCTTGATAAAAGCAAAAAAGACAATGGAAATCAGATTGTTTTATTAGCCAAGAATAAAAAAGGATATCACAATCTGGCGAAAATGTCGTCGATTGCCTTTACGGAAGGATTTTATTATGTTCCAAGAATTGATCGAAAAATTGTCGAACAATACAAAGAAGATATCATGGTTTTGTCCGGGAATTTATACGGAGAAATCCAGAGTAAAATTCTGAATGTTGGTGAAAACCAAGCCGAAGAAGCTTTGATTTGGTGGAAACAACAATTTGGCGATGACTTTTATCTTGAAGTAATGCGCCACAATCAGGAAGACGAAAATCGTGTTAACAAAACCCTGATTGAGTTTTCTCAAAAACACAATGTCAAATTAATTGCGACAAACAATACCTATTATTTAAATAAAGAAGACGCCAATGCGCACGATATTTTATTGTGTGTAAAAGATGGTGAAAAACAGGCTACACCAATTGGTCGTGGACGAGGATATCGCTACGGATTACCTAATCAGGAATACTATTATAAGTCATCTGAAGAGATGAAAAAACTCTTCTCTGATTTACCTGATGCGATTATCAACATTCAGGAAATTGTTGATAAGGTCGAGATCTACTCACTTTATCGTGATGTATTGCTTCCTAAATTTGATATTCCGCAGGAGTTTGTAGTTATTGAAGATGAAGCGGATGGTGGAGTTAGGGGTGAGAATAAATATTTGCGTCACCTTACAATGGTGGGCGCAGAAAAGCGATATGGAGTAATTACCGAATCTATTCAGGAACGTTTGGATTTTGAATTATTAACGATTTCGAATTCCGGATATCCGGGTTACTTCCTGATTGTCCAGGATTTTATCGCCGAAGCCAGAAATATGGACGTTTCTGTTGGTCCCGGTCGTGGATCTGCAGCGGGTTCTGCCGTTGCTTATTGTTTAGGGATTACAAATATTGACCCTATTAAGTACGATTTGCTTTTTGAGCGTTTCCTGAATCCGGATCGTGTATCGATGCCCGATATTGATATTGACTTTGATGATGAGGGTCGTGGTCGTGTAATGGAGTATGTAATCAATAAATACGGTAAAAATCAGGTTGCGCAAATTATTACCTATGGTAAAATGGCAACCAAATCAGCGATTCGTGATACGGCGCGTGTATTGGATTTACCATTATTTGAAGCCGACAGAATTGCAAAACTGATTCCGGCGATGATGCCGTCAAAATGGAATTTGGCGCGTTTTATTTCTGAGAATGAAGATGAGGTTAAAAAAGCACTTCGTTCTGATGAGTTTGATAACGTAAAAGAATTAATCGCCATTGCCAATGAAAACGATTTGGCCGGAGAAACAATTCAGCAGGCAAAAATCCTTGAAGGATCAATGCGAAATACCGGAATTCATGCATGTGGGGTAATCATTACGCCATCGGATATTACGAATTTCGTTCCTGTTACAACTGCCAAAGATTCTGATTTATATGTAACCCAGTTTGATAACTCGGTTGCAGAAAGTGCAGGATTGCTGAAGATGGACTTCTTGGGTCTGAAGACCCTTACCTTAATAAAAGATACCGTTAAACTGGTAAAATATAGAAACAACATTGATCTTGATCCGGATACATTCCCAATTGATGATGTTGAAACATATGCACTTTTCCAGAGAGGAGAAACGGTTGGAATCTTTCAATACGAGTCACCCGGAATGCAGAAATATATGAAAGATCTGAAGCCAACGGTTTTTGGAGATTTAATTGCCATGAATGCCTTGTATCGTCCGGGACCTTTGGAATATATTCCGTCTTTCGTTCGAAGAAAAAATGGCGAAGAGGAAATCAAATACGATTTAGATGCTTGTGAGGAATATTTAGGAGAAACTTACGGAATTACCGTTTACCAGGAGCAGGTAATGCTTTTGTCGCAATCGCTGGCTGACTTTACAAAAGGTGAGGCCGACGTTTTGCGTAAGGCGATGGGTAAGAAACAAAAAGAAGTACTGGATAAAATGAAGCCTAAGTTTGTAGAACAAGCAGCAAAAAAAGGTCACGATGCAAAAGTTTTAGAGAAAATCTGGAAAGACTGGGAAGCATTTGCGAGTTACGCCTTCAACAAATCGCACTCGACTTGTTACGCCTGGATTGCATATCAAACAGCGTACTTAAAAGCACATTATCCTGCAGAATATATGGCAGCGGTTCTTTCGAATAACATGAATGATATTAAACAAGTATCATTTTTTATGGAAGAATGTAAGCGAATGGGATTGCAGGTTTTAGGACCGGATGTAAATGAGTCATTTTATAAATTTACTGTAAATGATGAGTATGCAGTACGTTTTGGGATGGGCGCCATTAAAGGAGTGGGTTCCGGAGCTGTGGCAACAATTGTAGAAAGTAGAAAAGATGGCAGGTACAAATCGATTTTTGATTTGGCTAAAAGAATAGATTTGCGTGCAGCTAACAAAAAAGCAATCGAAAACCTTGCTTTGGCAGGTGGTTTTGATTCGTTTGAAGGAACTACAAGAGCACAATATTTTCATGATGATGGCGACGGAATTACATTTTATGAAAAAGCGATTCGTTACGGTTCTAAATTTCAGGAAAACGAAAATTCATCGCAGGTAAGTTTGTTTGGGGAATCAAGTGAGGTTCAGATTGATGAGCCTATTGTGCCTCCGTGTGAAGACTGGAGCACGATGGAAAAATTAGCCAAAGAAAAGGAAGTAGTTGGAATTTATATTTCAGGACATCCTCTTGATGATTTTAGATTTGAGATGAAATACTTCTGCAATGCCAGATTAGAGGCTCTGAAAAGTATGAATGAATATGTAGGTAAAAATTTGAATTTTGCCGGAATCATTAATAATGTGCAGCACCGTGTAGCAAAAAACGGAAAAGGCTGGGCAGTATTTAATTTAGAAGGATATGATGAAAGTTATGAATTCAAGATTTTTGGCGAAGAATACCTAAAATTCCGTCACTTCCTGATTCAGAATAATTTTGCCTTCCTGAAAATTTTAATAAAAGATGGTTGGGTAAATCACGATACAGGTAAAAAATCTGATCCAAGATTGCAATTTGTTGAGATTAGGCAATTGCAGGATATTCTGGAAGCCTTTGCTAAAAAATTGATTTTATTACTGAATATTACAGACCTGCAAGCTGAATTTATTCATAATTTGAGTCAATTGTTCAATGAGAATAAAGGCGATAATTCTGTGACTTTTGAAATTATGGAGTTAGAAAAAATTAAACGTTTAGTTGAGGTAGAAACTCCAGCTGATTTTGAAGAAACAACTGATGCTGTTTTTGTAGATGAGAATGAAGATACAGATTCTGCCATTGAAGAAACTAAAATTCAGGAAGTAAATGAAGTTGAAGAAATAAAGGTAGTAACTAAGTTAACGATGCCAAGTCGCAGGGTAAAAGTTAAGATTTCTACCGAGCTATTGATAGAATTAGAGAAAATGCAGGTAAATTTTAAGCTAAACTAAAATTTAACAGTTAAAATTTGATATAATGCATTTTTTTTTAGTTAAAAATATGCATGCATAGTAGTTTTTTAGTACTTTAGATTAAAATTACAACGATTTCGTTCCAAGTCTAACATTACAAACTGTAAGAATATGTTAAAATAATCTATGTTTGTAAAAAATAATTAAAAAACAGAATTATGAAAAAGAACCTATTTTTACTCGGATTATTAGTTTGCTCTATGGCGACAATGGCGCAAACAGAAAAAGCAGATAAACCAGAATCATGGTATTTTAAATTAGGAGGATCTTATTTTATTCAGACTGCTGCTACTGAATTTCCAACTGTGGGAGGAAATCTTCCTTTAGACAGAACTTTTGTAGGAGGGAAATTAGTTTCTGAAGAAAGTGTTACAGGTTCTTTTGGTGAAGGTTTCAGAACTGGATTAACAGCCGGATATAGATTTAATGCCCGTTTAGGGGTTGAGTTAGGTGTTAATTATTATACTAGTAAAGATAAGACAATGGCACAAACCAGATCAGATGTGCCTATTACTCCAGCTGGTGTATATGCTTTTAAATCAGTAGGTCAGATTACTGCTTTTGATCTTGCCCCTGCATTGGTTTTGTTTTTAGGAGAACACAAAGGTTTTGAACCCTATACTAAGGTTGGTATTTTAGTTCCTATTCATGGAGATTTAGAAATCACTTCAGATGCTTACGCTCCAATTGCTTTTTCAAATACAGGAGTTCCAACTGCTTTTGGAAATGTTCATAGTGTTGATAAAGTAAAACCAAATCCAACAGTTGGATTTGTTGCTGCTTTAGGAACATCTTATAAATTAGGAAAAAATATTTCAGTTTTTGGTGAATTGGAATACCGTAACTTTACTGTACACGGAAAAACTAAAGAAACTACAGAATTTAATGTTAATGGTAATGATGCTTTGGCAACTAGATCTGCTTCTCAAATACATACAAATTACAGAGACAGATTAGACGTTAATTCTAATAATGCTTTAACAAATCCGAATGGTGTTGATAAAACAAAACCAATGGATGAATTAAGCTCGTATGTTGGGATCTCAGGTTTAGGTTTGACTTTAGGTCTTAAATACAGCTTGTAATTCTTAGAAAATTATACTTAATAAAAAAGAGGATATTCGTTTGAATATCCTCTTTTTTTTGTGCAATCTTGTCATTTCGAAGAATGAGAAATCACACCAGAAGCTCCGCAAAGAATATTACTAATCTTTGTCGATTAACAAGAGGGTAAAATGATGACAAGATTGTGCTGTTTTGCGTTTCAAGGGATTTTTAGCTGTCTTCGCAGTTTGCAATCAGCAATTGTGTCATTTCGACCAAAGGGAGAAATCACATCTAATATTAGACAAAGATTGACGACTTTCTATACAGAGTTTCTCATGTGATTTCTCATTGTTCGAAATGACAACATTGTGCTGAATTATTGTTGTTATTATTTTGAATTCCTAAACTCCTTCAAAACTTCATCAATCACCCAGGTTGTTCTTGCGGCTGATGTTCCTTTTGATGGATTTACGCCTTCGTTGCCCAAAATTTCTGCGACAACAGTTTCGATAAGTGGTTGCTGAATATGAAGCGGGTTTTCGATTGTGACGCTTTCTTTTTCGCCATTTGTATATTGAATGTGTATAGGATCATTGCCGAAAGTAGAGAAAGAGATTTTCCCTTTATCGCCTACAATGTCAGTATTGTCATAACGCTCAAAACTGGCGAAGTTCCAAAGACCTGTTCCGTGAATTCCGTTTTCAAATAAAAAGGACATTGAAACCGAATCTTCGGCAGGATATGCTTTAAGCTGAGAACTGGCATGTCCGCGAACTGATTGAATTGGTCCTAATACAAAATCAAGGAAATCTAACGTATGGCACGCTAAATCGACAAAGATTCCACCACCTGAAATGTGTGGTAAAACAGTCCATGGCAAATTGATTTCGTCGTTGTACCTTTCTTCAAACGGATGATATAAAACACAATTTACATGTTTTACCGTTCCTATTTTATTTTGATCGATTAATTCTTTTATTTTTAAAAATCTTGGCAAACTTCTTCTGTAATAGGCTACAAATAATGGAACATTATGTTCTTTGCAAACGCTGATCATTTCGTTGCATTCTTCAAAAGTTAACGCCATTGGTTTTTCTACATAAACCGGTTTTCCGGCTTTGGCACATAAAATAGTATATTCTTTATGAGACGATGGAGGAGTAGCAATATAAACAGCATCGACTTCCGGATCATTGATTAAATCAATAGCATTCGAATACCATTTAGATACGTTATGGCGTTTAGCATAATCTTCGGCGAGAGCAGCATCTCTTCGCATCACGGCAACTAAGGCTGAGTTGGGAGTTTTCTGAAAAGCCGGTCCGCTTTTTACTTCGGTTACATTTCCACAGCCTATAATTCCCCATTTTACAATTTTCATTTTCTGGTTTTTTTAGTTATTTCAAATTTAAGTTTTATTTAAAAAAAGCTTGCCACGAATTGCATGAATTTTCACGAATTATTTATATTGGAACTGTGTAAAAAAGTTCGCCACAAATTCACGAAGATTTAAAAGGATTTAAGCAGATGCACACAGATTTTATTTTACCGCAAAGCACGCAAAATTTTTGTATCAGACTGGTTCTGTAAAACACAAGTTCGCAAAGCTGGTTCAATACAAAGCTTTGCGAACTTTGCATTTTCTGAAGAATATTTTTATATGAAATCTTTGCGTGCTTTGTGGTAAAATTCTCAACACAAAACAAGCAAATTAAATTCGTGCTAATTAGTGAAATTCGTGGCAAAAAAAAGCCACGAACTCACAAAAATAATTCGTGAATTCGTGGCTAATAAAATTAAGAATAAGTTTTACTTTTTAGGCAAAGCTTTAAAACCCATATTATAAAGCGTGAAAGCTTGAATGTCTACGTTTTCCTGAATCGTTGCCGCAACAGATTTTCCTGCTCCGTGACCTGCTTTTACATCAATACGAATTAAAACAGGATTGTTCCCTGTTTGTTTTTCTTGTAATTCAGCCGCAAATTTAAAACTATGTGCAGGAACAACACGGTCATCGTGATCTCCTGTTGTAACCATAGTTGCAGGATATTGAACACCTTTTTTTACGTTTTGTACAGGAGAATAACCTTTTAGGTATTCAAACATTTCTTTATTATCCTGAGATGTTCCGTAATCGTAAGCCCAACCTGCACCAGCGGTAAAAGTATGGTAACGTAACATATCCATTACACCAACTGCTGGCAAAGCTACCTTCATTAAATCAGGACGCTGTGTCATTGTTGCACCAACTAATAAACCTCCGTTAGAACCTCCGCGAATCGCTAAGAAATCTGATGAAGTATATTTTTGAGCGATTAAGTATTCACCTGCAGCAATAAAATCGTCAAATACATTTTGTTTTTGCAATTTAGTTCCCGCATCATGCCATTTTTTACCATATTCACCACCACCTCTTAAATTGGCAACAGCATAAACTCCGCCGTTTTCCATCCAAACTGCATTTGCAATGCTGAAACTTGGAGTTAAACTAATGTTGAATCCACCGTAACCATAAAGAATTGTTGGATTTTTACCATCTAATTTTAATCCTTTTTTATACGTGATAATCATCGGGATTTTTTTCCCGTCTTTTGAAGTATAGAATACTTGTTTAGATTCGTAATCTTCACTTTTAAAATCAACTTTAGGTTTTTGATATACTTCAGATTTACCTGATTTTGGTTCTAATGAATATATCGTTCCCGGAGTTGTGTAATTTGTAAAGCTGTAATACAATGTTTTTTCGTGTTTCTTTCCTCCAAATCCACCTGCAGTTCCTACAGCAGGAAGTTTGATTTCACGCACTAATTTTCCTTTATAATCGTATTGTTGTACAAACGAAACAGCATCTTTTGTGTAATTAGCAAAAAAGTATCCGCCACCAGTTGATGGTGATAAAATATTTTGAGTTTCTTTGATAAAATCCTTCCAGTTTTCTGGTTTAGGATTACTTAAGTCAACAGTAACAACACGAGTATTTGGTGCGTTCAAGTCAGTTTCGATAAACAATTTAGTACCTTCATTCTCGATAATCTGATTGTTGCTGTTAAAATTATCTACAATCGTTACAATCGGGCTGTTCGCTTTCGTTAAATCTTTAATATACAATTCATTCCCGTAAGTAGAATTGGCAGCTGAGATTACCAGGTACTTGTCATCTTCAGTAACATAACCACCTATGTATCTGCGTTTTTGATCTGCGCCAAAAATAACTTTATCTTCTTTTTGAGAAGTTCCAAGTTTGTGAAAATATAATTTATGCTGATCTGTTTTAGCAGACAATTCACTTCCTTTAGGTTTCTCATAACTAGAGTAATAAAAACCTTCATTCCCGTGCCATGCAATTCCGCTAAATTTTACATCAACCAATGTGTCTTCTATTACTTTTTTAGACAAAGCATCAATAATGATTACTTTTCTCCAGTCGCTTCCACCTTCAGAAATGGCATAAGCAGCTTTGCTTCCGTCTTTAGAAAAATCTAAACCACCAAGAGAAGTTGTTCCGTCTTTCGAGAAAGTATTTGGATCTAAGAAAACTTCCTCTTTACCGTCTTGCCCTTTTCTATAATATACGGATTGATTCTGAAGTCCGTTGTTTTTTGAATAATAAGTGAATTTTCCTTCTACAAATGGAGCACTGATTTTCTCGTAGTTCCATAATTTCTCCATGCGTTTTTTAAGTTCGTCACGAAAAGGGATTTTATCTAAATAACCATAAGTAACCTCGTTTTGAGCTTTTACCCAAGCACCGGTTTCAGCTGATTTGTCGTCTTCAAGCCAACGATATGGATCGTTTACTTTTGTATCAAAATAGACGTCAACTGTTTCGCCTTTCTGGGTTTGTGGATATTGAATTTTATTTTGTGCAAATGAAATTCCTGCAGTTGTAATTGCCATTAATAGAAATGTTTTTTTCATTGTTTAAGTTTAACAGTTGTCACAAAAATAGCGTTTTTTGTTAGATCAGTACCTATTTAACCGCAAAGTCCGCAAAGATTTTATTTAATAATGCTTTTAAAAAATACAAAGTTCGCAAAGCTAAATTTACACAAAGCTTTGCGAACTTTTTGTTTTTATAAAACCAAGCATTTTTAAAAACTTTGCATTTTACCCACCAGCTTTAAAAAAAAGCGTTGTGTTATTTGCGGTAAAATCAGGTTGTATTAGTAAGAATCAACACAAAGCTTTGCGAACTTTGTGTTTTATCAAACAGCTTTACAAAAAAGACTTTGCGTGCTTTGCGGTAAAATTTTTCAGCAAAGTAATACAAAGCTAAACCACGTAAGAAATACAAGTTCAACCAAAAACAAAAATAAACTGATATTATACTTACATAGTTTAATTAAAAAGCTTATAAGTTGAAGTTGACTCCCAGAACAATATTTCGTCCAATGTTAGGGATTCCGTCTGTTTTTAATCTTGATAAGTGAGCAATATATTTTTTGTCGAATAAGTTGTTTCCGTTCAGGTTCACATCAAAAGCATGTTTCCCTAATTTTACCGTTCCGCCAAAGCCAAGATTCACCAAAGTATATCCGTTTGAAGCCGTTTCAAAACCACTAACATTATTTTGATTGAAAGTCGAAGAAACGTTTAAAGAAGCATATCCTTCTTCGAACCAGTTTTTAATTTTAAATTCAGTTCTAAGTGTATTGTTCCAGTTGTTTGCCGGAATTAATGGCAAATAATCACCATTTTGTTTTTTACCGGTTACGGTTTCAAAACTGGTTTCAAAATGTAACCAATCAAGTGGATGCGGATGAAAGTGGAAACCAACTTCACCACCGTACAATTTTGCATTATTCTGAGTATAAGCAAAAACATCATTGTCCTCGCGAGTTTCTCCAGTTGGCGAAGTGTAGATATAATTGTTGATATGATTATAGAATCCGTTAATAAAGAACTCAAAATGCGTGTTTTTATATTCCAGATTTAAATCAGTCTGAACATTTTGCTCTGTTTTCAAATCAGCATTTCCAATTTCATATCTATTGGTTCCTTCGTGAACCCCATTTGAAGTCAGTTCAGCTAAATTTGGAGCTCTAAACCCAGATGCTACATTCAGTCGAAGTGTTAATGGTTCTGCCAGTTTTGTTTTATATCCTAAAGAAGCATTAAAACTGTCAAATGACCTGTCTAAAGGTAAAAAGTAACCTTCTTCGCCTTCTGTTCCGTGTGCGATAGATGTAATATTTCGGTTATCAAAACGCAATCCGGCCTGAACAACACTATTGTTCCATTCGTAATTTGCCGTTCCAAAAACACCAAAATCATTTGTGGTAGCATCCGGAATCAAATATTCTTCGCCAGAATTTTTGTTTGTTTGATGCATTCCCTGAACACCCAAAATAGTTTCAATTTTTCCCAATTTCGGAAAATGGTACTTCGCATTATAATTAAAAGTATTCAGTTTCATATGAAGCGAAGCATCGTTACTATCTTCAAACTCACTTCTGTCATTGGCAATATATCCTAAATCAACATCTAATTTCGAGTTTTGAAAAAATATAACATTGTTTAAACTCAATAAATGATTGAAGATTCCTTGTCTCGGGAACTCTGTATTTTTGCTGGTAGATTGTTCTCCAATTCCGTTATCCGGCATTCCAAGATCCAGTTTGTTGTAGTTGTATCTTAAAACACTTGAGAAACTAGAGTTGCTGTATCCAATTCCGGTTTTAAAATCAGTTTCGTTATAACGGGTATTAGTTACACGTTCCCCATCAGCAATTTTATAATCAGAATGGGAGTTGAAACTTCCGCGAACTAAGAATTTCCAGTTATCAGTAGAGGTTTTTAAACCAAGCGAAGAATTGCTTCCTTGAGTATTAGTAAAGTATTTTTGGCTAAAATTTGCTTTGAAAGTATTTGCATCAGCAAATTTCTCTGGATTAAAATATAAAACTCCTCCCAGAGCATCAGAACCGTATAATAAAGAAGCTGGGCCTTTGATCACTTCAACACTTTCGATTCCGGCATCATTTAAACCTAAACCATGTTCGTCTCCAAACTGTTGATTTTCGATACGAACACCTTGAGAATATACTAGAACTCGATTTCCGCTTAATCCGCGAATAACCGGCTTACCAATAGAAGTTCCCGTAGAAATCTGAGAAACCCCCGGAATCGTTGCTAAACCTTCGATTAAAGTAGAAGTTCCTTTTTGCTGTAATGTTTTGATACTTTCGTGTTCAACCTTCATCACGTTTTGCGATTGTAGTTTGTTGAAAGGTGTTGAAACGACAACTTCGTCCATTTCAAAAACAGATTCAGTAAGTGTTATGTTTATTGTGTTTTCTTTTAAGAGTTTTGTAATTGATTTACTCTGAGTTGTAAATCCAACAAAAGTGAAAGAAAGTCGGAAACTTCCGTTTGGGAGATTCTTAAAATCATATTTTCCGTTCGCATCAGTCGTTGTTCCTTTGTGTAATTCAGGAGCATAAACAGACACGTTTGCCAATGGTTGGTTCTCAAGATTTGTTACTGTTCCTGAAACCGAATTTTGAGCAGAAAGAATGCTCGAAAACCCTAAAATAAGGGCTAATATTAGTTTTTTCATTTGAAAATGATGCTATAATTAATTTGATTTTTATCCTTTAAAGCACAATAACTAAAAATAATAGTAAGATTCGCCGATCCTGAAAGTTTCAGAATGGGGAAATCGACTAATTTTTTTGAAATTAGATTTAAAAGATCTTTGATTTTATTTCGAAAGTTTCGAAATTAAGAAACTATAGCTTCGGGAGGGCCACGTAATAAATACGGACTTTCTGAAAGTGAAAAAACTTTTTCAGGAAGAGAGAAAAAATAAGGGATTTCAGAATTGAAAGTATGAAATTGAAAAGCAAATTGTTCAGGTACTATATAACTTCCAAAAACAAAATGACAAACAAAACATACGTCATAATCATGATGTTGATGTGTTATTTCGCCATTAGGATCATTGTAATTATGATGGCATTGTTTCTCTGAAAGTTGTTTTACAATATGCTCATAACTGTGTATGGACTGAAACAATATTGAGAACAATACCGTTAGAGCCAAAGAAACACTTAATATGAGTTGTTTTCTTTTCATTCCCGACAAAGGTATAAAAGATCAAAGTAAAAAAGATTTATTTTTTAGATTCTGTTGCCTATTTCTTGAAAAAAGTGCAGGAAATGATTTTATTCTCGATCAAAAAGCGAATAATTACGATCTAATTGTATCCTGAACTAGCATTATATTATATTTGTAAGTAAAATAAATTTACACTAAAAAACGTTTACTTGAAAAACTCTTTAAAACCAAAATACGATATGCGATTACTTTTCAGTTGTTTGTTTTTAGTATCGTTTTTCAATTCTTTTGCTCAGGAAGTTAAACCGGAGATAAAGCCTATTGTAAAAATTGACTCATTATATCGTGAGGATCAGTTTTACTTTTCGGTTACCTACAATCTTTTGCTTAACGGACCTACGGGTTTAAAACAAAATAAATTTTCGGCTGGTGTTTCTGCCGGTTTCTTGCGGGATATGCCTATCAATAAAGACAGAACTATTGCAATTGCAGCAGGTTTTGGTTTGAGTTACCAAAATTTCTATCAAAATTTTACAGTTTCGAAAAGTGCAGACGGAACAAATGTTTACAATGTAAGTAGTTATAGCGACATTGGTTCGAATAGATATAAGCAATATTCTGTAGATGTGCCAATTGAGTTTAGATGGAGAAACTCAACTTACGAAAGTTATAAATTTTGGAGGATTTATAGCGGTGTAAAAATGAGTTATATATTCTCAGATAAATCAATTTTAAAAGACGGGGATGCCAGTTATAAAGTATCTAATAACAAAGATATCAATCAATTTCAGTACGGAGTTTATGTTTCGGCAGGTTATAATACCTGGAATGTATATTGCTATTATGGTTTGAATGGTTTATTTGATAAATCAGTTAAAACCGTTTCCGGCGAAAATGTCCAAATGAGCGCCATGAACATTGGTTTGATTTTTTACATTTTATAACCACAAATACAAAAACAGCAATTGCGGAAATATTCCGATAAATGTTCCAATTAATAATTCATTTGGCGAATGTGCTTCCATTTCTAATCGTGAAGAAGCTACAATACCAGTCATTAAAATCAAAAAAGCGGCCCAATAAGGATTTTGCATTTGAAGATGTATATTCAAACCAATTGCAAAAATTGTAAATCCGCTGATTGCCATCATATGCAAGCTTGCTTTTATCTTAAACAAAGAGCATACTAAAGCTAAAATAGTACTAAATAAGGCACCAAGAAAAAAGAAATGTAATTCAGGATATCGAGCAATGACAATACTTCTTTTTACCAATAAAATATACAAAAAACACTGTAAAATAAGAGGGATTCTGCGTTGAGATGTTTCATGAATCATCACCGATTTGACATGTCCGGTCGAACGAAGCAATAAGAAAAACAATACCGGTACCAAAATCGTAATAATCAGAATCTGAAATAAAACATAATACTTTTCCTGATTGGTAAAAGCATCATTTTTGCAAAAAAGATAAAATAAAGTAGCATACATCGAGATAAAAATCGGATGTAATATATAGGAAAATATAGGGAGTATTTTTTTCAAAACGTTGTGTTTAGTGGTGTTAGCAAATATAAACAAATAATGTTTTTTGCAATGAATTTCACTAATTTTTAAGGATTTTAATTTGCCGTAATTTTTTGCCACAGATTAAAAAGATTAAAAATGATTTGTTATGGGTGTAGTTTTTTTGCCACGAATTCACGAATTAGAATTGGTGTAGATTGGTGTAATTCGTGGCAAATTTTTTTCTAATCCGTGATAATCTGTTAATCTGTGGCAAAACGAATAATTAGTGAAAATTTGTGAAATTGGTGGCAAACCTTTTTTTAAATTTGACAAAAAGATTTTCTAAATGAGCATAAATTTAAAAAGCCTAATCCCGGTTCTTAATGCCGAATGGATGGGCTCAAACACTGATATTTTTATTGATCACATTTCAATCGATAGCCGTTCGTTACAAAACGGATCTGAAACGTTGTTTATTGCCTTATCTGGTGTTAATAATGACGCTCATTTGTATATTGCAGAATTGATCGAAAAAGGTGTTCAAAATTTTGTTGTTCAATATATTCCTGAAAACGCTTTAGGAA
Source organism: Flavobacterium azizsancarii (assembly GCF_027980145.1). Lineage (GTDB taxonomy): Bacteria > Bacteroidota > Bacteroidia > Flavobacteriales > Flavobacteriaceae > Flavobacterium > Flavobacterium azizsancarii. The sequence continues at coordinate 24,986 of NZ_JAMZNK010000039.1, forward strand.
AAGCCAATTTTTTAGTAGTAAAAAACACGCTTAATGCACTGCATGAATTTGCCGCATATTATCGTAATCTTTTTCATTTTCCCATTATCGGATTGACCGGAAGCAATGGTAAAACGATAGTAAAAGAATGGCTTAATTTCTTGTTGAGCCCCGATTTTAATATAATTCGAAGTCCAAAAAGCTATAACTCGCAAGTTGGAGTTCCGTTATCCCTAATTGCTATTAATGAAAAACACAATTTAGGAATTTTTGAAGCCGGAATTTCGACGGTTAATGAAATGGTCAATCTCGAAAAAATCATTAAGCCTACCATTGGTGTTTTAACCAACATTGGTTCTGCGCATGATGAAGGTTTTGAAAACCAGCAGCAAAAAATCAATGAGAAATTGTTATTATTCAAAGAGTCAGCAGTAATAATTTATCAAAAGAATCTACTTGTAGATCAATGTCTGACTTTGTTTTGTACTAAATATCCATTACAAGAAAGGGATCTTTTTTCATGGAGTTTTACAGATGTTTCTGCGGACGTTTTTATTCTGAAAAGAGAGAATAAAAGCGATTCAACCAATATTAAATACCAATATAAAGGAGAAAACTTCGATTTAGAAATTCCGTTTAGTGACTCAGCTTCTATAGAAAATGCTGTTTCCTGTTTAGTCGTTTTGCTTTATTTTAAATATGATTCTGAAACTATTCAAAATAGGGTTCAGAATCTGTATCCGGTACAAATGCGCCTGGAAGTAAAAAACGGAATCAATAATTGCAGTATTATTGATGATAGTTACAGCTCTGATTTTGAATCGCTGAAAATTGCCCTCGATTTTTTAGAAAGCCAACAAAAAAAGAATGCTTCAAAAACTATTATTTTGTCAGATATTGTTCAAAGCGGATTCTCTAATAAAGAGCTGTATTCTAAAGTTGCGCAATTAATTACTGATAATAATATAAACAGAGTAATCGCTATTGGAGCAACCATCTCATCTTTTGCAGATCAATTTTCTAATTGTATTACCTTTCAAAATACAGCTGAATTTATTGCTCATATTGAAAGCCTGAATTTCGAAAATGAAACCATATTGATAAAAGGAGCAAGATCATTTCAGTTCGAAGAGATTGTTTCTTTATTAGAAGAAAAAACACATGAAACAATTCTCGAGATTAATCTGAATTCAATAAGTCATAACCTGAATTATTATAAATCAAAATTAGCCAATAACGTCAAATTGATGGTTATGGTAAAAGCATTTGGTTACGGAAACGGAGGATTGGAAATTGCTAAATTGCTTGAACATCATAAGGTAGATTATTTAGGTGTGGCTTTTGCCGATGAAGGAATCTCACTGAAAAATGGCGGAATAAAATTGCCAATTATGGTTTTGAATCCGGAATCGACCAGTTTTCCTTCGATTATTCAATACAACTTAGAACCTGAAATTTATAGCGTAAAAGGCTTGAAAGCTTTTCTTAAAATTGCCAAAGAAAAGAACTTAAAAGATTTTCCGATTCATATAAAATTAGACACAGGAATGCATCGTTTGGGTTTTGAGGAAAATACATTGGACGAATTGATTCAGACTTTAAAAGGAAATTCAACGGTGAAAGTAAAAAGTGTTTTATCTCATTTGGCAACAAGTGATGAAGTACGACATTTTGATTTTGTTCATTCGCAAATTAATTTATTCGAAAAATTATCGTCCCGATTAATTTCAGTATTAAATATTAATCCAATTCGCCATATTTTGAATACGTCCGGAATCAGCAATTTCCCGGATGCACAATATAATATGGTGCGATTAGGAATTGGTTTGTACGGAGTTTCAAACGATCCGGCAGAACAAAAATACCTGGAAAATGTAGGGACATTAAAATCCATTATTTCTCAGGTTCGAACGATTCCTGGCGGCGACAGCGTTGGTTATGGCCGACGTTTCATGGCTGAGAAAGAAACTAAAATTGCAACAATCCCAATAGGCTATGCTGACGGTATTTCTCGCTTATGGGGAAATTTGGTTGGATATGTTGTTATTAAAAATCAAAAAGCCCAAATTGTTGGCAATGTTTGTATGGATATGCTCATGGTAGATGTGACTCATATTGATTGTAAAGAAGGCGATCCTGTAATTATTTTTGGAGAAAATCCAACGGTCGTGGAGATGGCAGTAGCTTTAAAAACAATTCCTTATGAGATCATGACCAGTATTTCGCAACGCGTAAAAAGGGTATTTTTTAGATAGAATTATGAAATTATGCAGAAAATTACGTATTTTCGATATCAATTAATTATAAACTAAAATAAACAATTATGGGGATGTTTTCAGAATTTAAGGAATTTGCAATGAAAGGCAACGTAGTCGATCTGGCTGTGGGTGTGATCATTGGAGCTGCTTTTGGTAAAATTGTAAGCTCATTAATTGAAAATGTAATTACACCTTTAATACTAAAACCGGCATTAGATGCGGCTCATTTATCGACTATCGAGGAGCTGACCGCTTTTGGAGGCGTTAAGTACGGTTTGTTTCTTTCGGCAGTAATTAACTTTTTAATTGTTGCTTTTGTTTTGTTCTTAATCATTAAAGGAATAAACCATGCAAAAAAGAAAGATGTTGCTCCGCCACCGCCGGCAGGACCAACTCAGGAAGAATTACTTATTCAGATTAGAGATCTGTTAAAAAATAAATAATATACCGCTACACTAAGTCTAATTTAACCGTTCCTTAATTGGGACGGTTTTTTTGTTTTTGTTTGATTTGTAACATTTTGTTATTTTTTGTGAAGCACCTTGTTTTGTTTTTTATTATAGCTACTTTTGCAGAGTAAATTAGATTAATTCATACTAAAAATATAAAAATGAGAATAGCCGTTGTAGGTGCCACTGGTATGGTTGGCGAAATAATGCTTAAAGTTTTAGCAGAAAGAAATTTTCCAGTTACTGAGTTAATTCCTGTTGCTTCTGAAAAATCAGTAGGAAAAGAAATAGAATATAAAGGTCAAAAATATAAAGTTGTTGGGTTGCAAACAGCAGTTGATTTAAAAGCGGATATCGCTCTTTTCTCAGCTGGAGGTGATACTTCATTAGAGTGGGCACCAAAATTTGCAGCAGCAGGAACTACAGTTATTGATAATTCTTCGGCCTGGAGAATGGATCCGACAAAAAAGCTAATTGTTCCGGAAATCAATGCTGATACTTTAACAAAAGAAGATAAAATTATTGCAAACCCAAACTGCTCCACTATTCAGATGGTTTTGACTTTGGCACCATTGCATAGAAAATACAATATAAAAAGAATCATTGTTTCTACCTACCAATCCATTACCGGAACAGGTGTAAAAGCAGTGAGACAATTAGAGAACGAATACGCAGGAGTTCAGGGAGAAATGGCTTATAAATATCCAATTCATAGAAATGCAATTCCACATTGCGATAGTTTCGAAGAAAACGGATACACGAAAGAAGAAATGAAATTAGTTCGTGAAACTCAAAAAATCCTTGGGGATAACACGATTAGAGTTACGGCAACTGCTGTTCGTGTACCAGTTGTAGGTGGACATAGCGAAGCTGTAAATGTTGAGTTTACAAATGATTTTGATGTAAATGAAGTTCGTGAAATTTTGCATAACACGGATGGAATAGTGGTGCAGGATAATTTAGATACTTTTACCTACCCAATGCCACTATATGCCGAAGGTAAAAATGATGTTTTTGTTGGAAGAATCCGACGTGACGAAAGCCAGGAAAATACATTAAACATGTGGATTGTTGCTGATAACTTAAGAAAAGGTGCTGCAACAAACACAATTCAAATCGCTGAATATTTAATTGCAGCTGGTTTGGTATAATCAGAGATTAAAGAAAATTGTTATAAAGGAAAAGCCGTAATTGCAGTAATGTGATTGCGGTTTTTTTGTTGGAGTGTTTAAAAGTTTTTGAGTAAGAAATAATACTTTTGTTTTAATCATAAAAGAGTAAAGGCATGAGAACAGAAACTAGCCATTTTTGGTTTGGTAAATTTAGATCAGAAGCGGAATGTTTTAATTTTTTAGGTGAAAATGAAACGTATTATGAAGAAGATGATATAAAGGAAGAAGATAAATATATCTCTGAATTTGCAAGATCTCAAAGTGAGAATTTTTTAGATCATGACTTTATGGAAAGCGGTTTTGAAAATGAAAATGTTTCATTTGAAGAAAAATTCTCAAAATATTCTTATGCTGACCAATGGATTGTTGAAGCAAAAAGTAGATCAAAGAATCAAAATCTGGAGAGTATAAATACGATCGTGTTCATTTCGAAAGATCAGATAGAAAAACCAGTTTCAATAATTAATTCAAAATTTGAGTTACTTTATATTGGAGAAATTGAATATGAAATTTGATTAAAAAGTTTTAAAGAAATAATCTAAATCCTATCTTAGCTTATAAATACAAAAAAACTGATGAACTTCGATAACTATAAAATAATCCCCAACTATAAAACCAATAAAACAGATTTATTCCTTGCTGAGAAAGAAGAAATCCTGGCCTGCGAAAAAACCTTAAATATTGTTTTTGACGATGATTACAAACAATATGTTTTAACATACGGAAGCGGAATTCTCGGCGGAACCTATGTTAGAATTTATCTTCCGGAAAACATAATATTAACAGATACTGAATGGAAAGATCGTATAAGTGAATATTGGTTTTGGGATGAAGGAAAAGAAATATTGACAAAAGAAGAAGTATTAAACTCTGTTAGAATTGGTGATACTTTTGATGGAGATGAAATTATTCTTTACAAAGGAGAATATTTTATCTTGCCGCGAAATAGCGAAATGATCTACAAAACAGGAAAAACACTTGAAGAAACCATTACATGGTTGTGTTCATCCGGAATCCTGACCGAAGCATTTCCTGAAAGAGAATTTGAACCTTTTGATCCAGGTGAACTTATATAAATCCCAAAAAAAAATTCCAAATTCCAATTGCTATAATTGGAATTTGGAATTTTAAAAATATTGTAATTTATAGCTTAATATTCAGGTGCTAATTCTAATTCTAATCCTTCTAACTCGGTAGTAATTGGAATCTGACAACCTAAACGGCTATTTGATTTAACATAAAATGCTTCCGATAACATAGCTTCTTCTTCATCTCCCATTTCTGGTAATGCAACATCATTAAGAACATAACACTGGCAAGAAGCACACATGGCCATTCCGCCACAGGTTCCTTCAACAGGAAGTTCGTATGCTTTGCATAACTCCATTATATTCATTGCCATATCAGTTGGAGCTTGTAATTCGTGTATAACTCCTTCTCGATCTTTAATCTTTATTAATACATCCATTTTAATTATTTGGAATTTTACTGGTTAGGATTTTATAACGTGAAAAAATCCCTAATTACATTAACTATTTTTTATACTAAATGCGTATTCTTTTTTATTACCTTCTTTAAGACGCATTTTTACACCAAGGGTATTTCCGTTTTTTTCTAGTATCGTTACAAAAGCAATTACAGAATAATAATCTTTGTCTGCCTGAAAGATTAAAGTTCCTTCGTAAGTCGAATTCATTACACCTTGCTTGTCTGTTGTTACAGATACTTTTCTTGGATGACTAAATTCTGCAGTGCTATAAGTAGCTTTGTTTGCAAATTTGGCTTTTCCGTTGCAGAAATCGAATAAGAAGTCATAATTACCAATTCTCAGGGAGCCTTCTTCATCACTTGCATTAGTCGAAAATACTATTTGACCTGCGTATTTAAAATCTGACCATTCTTCTGCTTCATTTAGCCAGGCTTTGTCAACAATTAATGTTTGTGTGGTTTGCTGGGCATAACTTACAGAAACAAAAAACAACAATAAAAATAGAGCGTAATAGTTCTTCATAAATTTAAGGTTTTGGGATTATGTGACAAATTTAAGTTAAATATGTAACAATTCCTTAACGGAAACTCTTAAATGTTTATGTTGTTTTTTATTAAATTCGTAATAAGTAACTTGAATTTTATTTTATTTTTGAATATTTAGAAATCAAACCCTTCAAAGAGCTATTATTCCTGTTAAATATTCAAATCTAAAAAATAGAAAAAATACTGTTTTTTATTACATTATATTAACCACAGTTTCAATTTGTGGTGCATATTTTTTTATTGTAGTTTCAACCCCTGCTTTCAAAGTCATTTGATTAACACTGCAGCTAATGCATGCTCCTTCAAGTCGAACTTTAACGTGTTTGTCGTCGTCTATAGAAATTAGAGTAATGTCTCCACCGTCAGAATTTAAAAAAGGTCTGATTTCTTCTAGAGCTAATAATACGTTGTTTGTTAATTCTTCTGTTGTCATAATTTTATCAATTAGGTAATTAGTCAAATTAGATAATTAGAAAATTCACTTTGAAGTAAAATTGTCTAATTATCTAATTTTCAAATCATCTCATTAGTTGTATCTCAATTATCTAATTATTTCTTAACTGCTGAGCAACCTGCCATAGTTGTAATTTTGATGGCTTCTGTTGCAGGTAAATTGTCATTTCTGTTTACTACTTCCTGAACAACATTTCTGGTTATTTCTTCAAAAACAGTTTCGATTGCTGATGCCGTTTGCATTGCTGCAGGGCGACCAAAATCTCCCGCTTCGCGAATAGATTGTACAATTGGTACTTCTCCTAAAAATGGAACATCAAGATCTTCGGCAAGGTTTTTTGCACCTTCCTGACCAAAGATATAGTATTTATTGTCAGGTAATTCTTCTGGTGTAAAGTACGCCATATTTTCGATAATTCCCAAAACAGGAACATTAATGTTGTCCTGCATAAACATAGCAACACCTTTTTTAGCATCGGCAAGAGCCACAGCCTGAGGTGTACTTACTACAACAGCACCGGTAATTGGTAATGATTGCATGATCGAAAGATGAATATCTCCCGTTCCTGGAGGTAAATCGATTAACATGAAATCTAATTCTCCCCAATCAGCATCAAAAATCATTTGGTTCAAAGCTTTTGCAGCCATTGGACCTCTCCAGATAACCGCCTGACTTGGAGCAGTGAAAAAACCAATAGAAAGTATTTTTATACCATAACTTTCAACAGGTTTCATTTTTGATTTTCCGTCAACAGTAATCGAAATTGGTTTTTCGTTTTCAACATCAAACATAATAGGCATCGAAGGCCCGTAGATATCTGCATCAAGAACACCAACATTAAAACCCATTTTAGCAAGTGTTACAGCAAGATTCGCAGTAACAGTCGATTTTCCAACTCCACCTTTACCAGAAGCAACGGCAATAATATTTTTGATTCCCGGAATAGCTTTTCCTTTTATTTCGTTAGGATTTTCTTTTGCCTCAACTTTAATGTTTACTTTGATTTTTGCCTCAGGAGATACCAATTCAAGAATTGTTTTTTTGATATCGTCTTCAGCTCTTTTTTTAATGTGCATTGCTGGCGTATGCAGAACTAAATCTACTACAACTTCATCACCAAAAGTTATTACATTGGCAACAGCACCACTTTCAACCATATTTTTTCCTTCGCCAGCTATAGTGATTGTCTCTAGAGCTTTAAGAATTTCTTTTCTATCTAATTTCATTTTAATCTACTGTTTTCTATTGAAAGAAATCGATTTAAGCATTGTGTTTATTTAAACTGATTTCAGACTACAAAGATAACAGATTATGTTCGGATTCAAACCCTTTTAAATTGTATTTATTGATATTGAGATTAGTCAAAATGATTCTTATTGTTTGTATTTACTTTCTTATATCAAAAAAATGTTGGCACCATTTCACCTGCTCCTCTATACAAAGAATTCTTTTTGAGCTAAAACATATGAATTTTACGATAAATTTTCAGAATAGGTTGACTAAAATTCCAATAATCTTCGCTATATTTGAGTACCCTAAATTTATAATTTCTACTGTTTTTTAAAAATATCTGAAAACTTGTTAATAGGTAAATTATGGTTTTTCGTTATTTTTTAATAAAATTTATTTGCTAAAATCTAAATCTAAAAAGTATGCGAAATTTTACTTCTTTACCTGTTATTGCGGCCGTTATATTTTTGATGTTTTCCTTTGAATCTTCAGGAAAGGAAATCGAAATAAAAAGTAAAATGACGGGGTCTGAAAATACTTTTTTAATCAAAAAGTACGTATCAAAAGTTACTGTTAATGCGGAATCGATTACTGAGTTTTACAAGAAATATCCCAAATTAAAAAAGTACCAAAGTGACGTTTTAGATCTGTATAAAAAGAAAGAATACAGTGCAATCTGGCATGATGATAAAAGAGTCAGCGAATTTGGTTCGTTACTCTATCATAAAGTACGTTTATTGGGTGACCAGGGTATCAAGGCTACTATGCCTTATATGGATTTGGTCGATGATGTTTTTAATGAAAACGTGTCCAATAAACTTCCTCAGATAGATACAGAACTTTTATTATCTAATATGTATGTCTTTTATGCCAGTAATGTATATTCTGGTGTTGATCCTGCAACCTTAAAGAAAATTGGTTGGTTTTTGCCGGCAAAAAGTATTTCGTATGCCAAGATATTAGATTCATTGATAGTTGATCCCGCAAGATTAAATAAAGATGAAAATCTTTTGTTTGGGCAATATTATAAGCTTAAAGCAATGTTGAAAAAATATCGAACTATTGAGCAAAATAAGCAATGGACAAAAATAGATATAGACAGCTTAAATTATAAGGATTTAAAGCCTTTTGATAGTGGAGTGGCTGTAAAACAAATAAGAGCACGATTGTTTGTAGTTGGAGATTTAGCACAAGATTCTAAAAGAGATGTCTACGATGAGGAGATGATGGCAGGTGTTTTAAAATATAAAAAGAGATACGGTCTTAAGTTAAATTATGCACTTACCAGAGATCATATCAACCAAATGAATGAGCCAGTTGGAAATCGTATTAAGACGATTATGCTTAATATGGAACGCTGCAGATGGATACCAACTAACTTGGCACAAGCTAGTGAATACATTATGATTAACATACCATCATTTAGATTGGTGTATGTGAAAAATGGTAAATATGAATTGGTTTCGGATGTTTTTGTTGGAACCAGGATGACTGAAACAGTGATTTTTAGCGGAATGATGGACAGAATCGTATTTAGTCCTTATTGGTATGTGCCGCAGAGTATTATTAAAAATGAATTAAAACTCAAAATGGCCGAAGATAAAAATTATCTGGCAGATCATAATATGGAATGGAATGGCGGAAATGTTCGTCAAAAACCCGGACCTAAAAATTCTCTGGGATTGGTTAAATTTATGTTCCCAAACCCAAATGATATTTATTTGCACGATACACCGGCTAAGAGTTTATTTGATTTTGAAAAACGTATTTTTAGTCATGGATGTATTAATGTTAAAGAAGCAAAAAATTTGGCTCTTGCTATTTTAAAAGACGATCCGGATTGGCCTGTTGATAAAATAGATCAGGCAATGAGTGGGGAGAAAGAGACAACTTGTAAGCTTAAAACTAAAATCCCAATCTATATTGGTTACTTTACAGCGTGGGTTAATGATGAAGGAGAAATTGGTTTTTATCCGGATGTGTATGACAGAGACGCGCAATTAGATAAATTGCTTTACTCAGATTCTGTTGCTATAAAATAAGTGCAAGCAAGATTCTGTTGTTTTAAGAATAAAAAAGAAACCCGCCAGATTAATGGATCTGGCGGGTTTTTTTAAAAAAAATGGTCTACAAGCTTATTCGTATTTTAAATATTTCAAGATGTCTATTTTAGTTACCTGATAGGCTTTTGTTAAAACAATTATTAAGGTCAGAGCCAACAAAGAAATCAGCGCAATACTAAACGGAATAACCGAAACATTGATTCTAAAAGCAAAATCCTCCAGCCACTTTTGCAATAAAATGTAAGCAGGTATGATGCCAATTACAAAACCTATTAGGCAAAAAACAACATATTGTTTTGAAAGATCTTTTAGCAGAGCATCAGTTTCGGCGCCCAATGTTTTTCTAATCGCAATTTCTTTCAATCGTCGCTCCATCGAAAAAGAAGCTAAAGCGAATAGTCCAAAAATGGCAATTATGATTACTACAAGATTCAGAATAAAAAATAAATCTTTCTGTTTTACCTGTTCCTGATAGGTTTTGGCAAATCCCTTATTTACAAATTCATATTGAAAAGGATAATCCTGATTGATGTTTTTCTCCCAGTATGTTTTTAGTTTATCTAAAGTTCCGGTTAAATTATTTGGAGAAACCTTTACATAAATATTGTCAAAATTATTCCATTTTAAGGTTTTTATGCTGATAAAGACCATAGGCGGAACTTTATTTTGAAATCCTGTAATGTGAAAGTCTTTAACAACTCCTACAATTTTAAATTTCAAGTTTCCTTTTTCATTTCCCCAACCGGAACTTATTATCGTGTTTATGGGGTTTTTAAGTCCCAGTGTTTTAGCGAGTGTCTCATTTATGAGCCAATTGCTAATTGTGTCCGAAGCATATTTTGGAGATAAATCGCGTCCTTTTACAATCTTAATTTTCATCATGTCCAGAAAACCAAAATCCATATCAACGTTTCTAGGCTGTACAAAAACACCATTGTATGTAAATCCGGAACTTGAATTGGTACTATTACCAAAAGAACCTGCAAAAGTAGATACGTCCTGAACACCGGATAGTTTAAGGAGTTCTTGTTTTATAGTCAGATATTGTTGTATTTTTTTATTGCGATCTGGAGATTTTAAAGGAATTTTGATTACCTGATCCCCGGTAAAACCAAGATCTTTATTCATCATATAATTTACCTGCGAGTTGACAATCAAGGCGCCAATGATAAAAAAGGCAGCAATACCAAATTGAAAAATCAACATTGAATTTCGAATCCAGATACCGCTTTTGCTTCTGGAGAAGTTGCCTTTTAAAACCTTTAAAGTTTCAAAATTTGAAATATAAACCGCCGGGAATATGCCTGCAAGAACAATTACTAATCCAAAGATAAAAATAAGCTGCAGGTAAAATTCGCTGCCATTCATGGTCAAAGATTTCCTTAGGAAGTTATTGTAGTATGGTAAAGAAAGTTCTACTATTGCCAGAGCAAAAAGAATAGCTAAAACAACAATAATAGCCGTTTCGAATATAAATTGGGCTATGATTTGCGTTTTGCTTGCCCCTACAATTTTACGGACACCTACTTCTTTAGCACGTTTAACAGCAGAAGCGGTTGCCAGATTAATATAGTTTACAAGTGATAAAATTAAAATCAATATAGATAAACCTACCATGATGTAGAGCAATTGCAGATTGCCTTTTCCTTCTGGAAAATTGACTCCTGCAGTAGATTTTGTACCATACAAGCGTGCCTTGTCTAAGGGATCGAGAATAACCTTAACCTCGCCATTTTCCTTCACATATTCTTCAGGTGTCTGACCATTTGCTTTAGCGTCTTTCATGGTTCTGTTAACAAAATTTACATTTTGCATCTTCTTCAAAAGTGATTCCTCACTAGTGCCTTTCCTCACTTTAATCATCAGGGTGTAATTAAAATTTCCCCAGTTGTTAGCGTCACCATCTTCTAATAAGCCTCCAAAAACATAATTTGGTTCAATAGAAGAAGGGCTCATAACTTTATAAACAGATTTTATAACATAAGATTTGTTATCATTTATAACGATTTTGCCAATAGGATCTTCATTTTTAAATATTTTTTTAGCCTCGTCTTCTGAAATGGCTACACTATTTTTTTCTTTAAGGATGTCTTTTTTTGCCCCTTTTACAATAGGAAAAGGAAAAGCATCAAAAAAGTCATAATCAGCGACTATAATTTTTTTACCCATCCATTTTTGATTCTGATATTTTATTATCTCCTCATAATACCAGCTATCAAAAAAGCAAATAGATTCGATTTCGGGAATTGTTGCTTTACAGGTAACTCCAAAAGGAATTGTACTTGATGGCCAGATATCTCCAGTTGCCCCAATTTTATTCAGTACCTGATACACGTTTTCTTTCTCAGGATTCCATTGGTCGTATGTATTTTCGTTATTCCAGTATAAAATGGCGAAAATCACTCCGGCGATTCCAATGCTTAGCCCTAGAACATTTAAAAATGAAAACAATTTGTTTTGTTTTAAATGATATATGAATATTTTAAACCAGTTAAAAATCATGTTGTATTTTTTATATTATTATAGTTGCTTTAAAAACCTGTTGGTTTTATATCGTTGCCAGTACTTTGCAAACAAATCCCACTAGAAATAAGATTGCGGTTACAATAAATTTTATCATTTTGTGATTATTTAGCGTCCATAAAAACATCAACATTTCTCTGATTTAATCGCTCAGAGAATATAACACCATCTTTCATATGAATCGTTCTTTGCGAAAACGAAGCATCATAATCAGAGTGCGTAACCATCAAAATTGTGGCACCTTTTGCATGCAAATCTGTCAAAAGTTCCATTACTTCATTACCATTTTTACTATCCAAATTTCCTGTAGGCTCATCGGCAAGAATGATTTTAGGATCGTTTACCAAAGCTCTTGCAACTGCAACCCTTTGTTGTTGTCCTCCTGAAAGTTGTTGTGGAAAGTGTTTTAATCGATGTGAGATATTAAGCTTCTCGGCAATCGCTTCAATTTTTTGTTTTCGATCCGATGCTTTTACATTGTTGTAAAGCAAAGGCAGCTCGATATTATCATAAACAGAAAGTTCATCGATTAAGTTGAAGTTTTGAAATATAAAACCAATATTTTCTTTACGAACAACAGCTCTTCCTTTCTCTTTCAAACCCACCATTTCCTGGTCTAATAGTTTGTAACTTCCACCAGTAGCACTGTCCAGAAGTCCGATGATGTTTAATAAAGTCGATTTCCCGCAACCCGAAGGTCCCATAATAGTAAGGAAATCTCCTTTTTTAATTTCTAAAGTAATCCCGCTTAAAGCTGCCGTTTCTACTTCTTCTGTTCTAAAAACTTTGGTTAAATTTTGAATTGTTATCATAGTTTTAAAATTTTAGTTGTTATTGATTGTATTTTTTGATTGATGATTGAAACTTTATTAATTGTGAATTATTAATTGTGAATTAAACCGCGACCGCGACCGCGACTGAAAACTGCGACTGAAAACTATTACTGAGAACTAATCGACAACTCCTCGATATCTTTGTAATCCGTATAAGATGAGGTAATCACAGATTCTCCTTCTTTCAAACCTTCCAGAACTTCGTAATACGAAGGATTTTCACGTCCTAGCTTTATATTTCTTCTTATAGCTTTGTTTCCTTTTACTACAAATATCCATTTTCCTGCTGTTTCCTGATTAAAACTTCCTTTTTGCACAACAAGAGTTTTATTTTTCTCTGATAAAATTAGTTTTACGCCAAAACTTAATCCGTCTTGTAATGCAATATCTTCTTTAGACGTAAAAGCCAATTCTACTATAAAATGTCCGCCTTTAACCTCTGGGATTACTTTGGTTACCAGAACTTCAAGATTTTTACCTTTAAATTCTACTTGACCTTTTAAGCCTTCGCGTATTTTTTCCAGATAAAATTCATCTACATCTGCTGTTAGCTTATAGCCCTGTTTAGAATCTATTCTTCCGATGCTCTCGCCAGCCTGAAATGTCTTTCCTAAAACCGGTTGAAACGATGTTAATCTACCGGATTCCGGCGCTATAATCAGGAAATTCTTTTTATTGTTTCTCAAAATATCTAAACTTTTTTCCATGGTTTGGATTGAATTATTGATTTGAGAAATCTGAACCTGATTCGTTTGTTTCTCTTTTTGAATACTTTGCTGAATCGTTCTTTTGCGTTCCTCCTGAAAACGTAAGCTTTCTTTGAAATTATTCCAGTCATTTCTCGAAATCACTTCTTTTTCATATAATCGTGCATTCATGTCGTACAACCTTTTAGCATCATTATAATCATGTTCGATCAAAACTAAATCTTTTGTCAAATTTAATTCCTGATTTCTAATGTTTAGTTTTCCGGTGTTCAAATTATTGATTTGCTCAATAATTGCTGTTTCCTGAGTTAGGTAATTCAATTCAGTATTTGGGTTGTATAAACGGGCCAATGATTGACCTTTGGTAACCATCGCACCATTTTCTACAAAAATCTCTTTTACAGATCCACCTTCAGTAACATTTACAAGCATTACATTCAAAGGTTCTACTTTGGCCTGAAAAACAACGAAATCTTCAAAAAAAGCTTTTTCAACTTTCTGAATACTTAGTTCTTCGGCTTTTACATTTAAACTTCTTTTGGTGTTAAACGAAAAAAAGATGATTGTTGCCAAAACTAAAAAAACTCCAATTGCTATTGTGAGATACCTAAATTTTCTATTTTTACGAGGAATTACTTTGTCCATTTCTTTAATAATTTACTGATAGTCAATAGGTAAATACTGTGCCATAAAATTTATTATTTGTAAAGTATTGATTTTAAAGAAGCTTTAGAAACCATTCAAAAAAAGGACTGTTCGATAATGAACAGTTGACCGTTCATTATCGAACAAAAAAAGATATCATGCGAAGAAAACTAGCCCAAATATTAATCGTTGACGATCAGGAAGAAATTCTTTTTTCGGCAAAAATGATTCTCAAAAAACATTTCGAGACGATTTTTACAGCAAATAATCCCAAAAAAATCATTTCTATTTTGAATGAAAATGAAATAAACGTGGTTTTATTAGACATGAATTATCGAATTGGTTTTGAAGATGGGCGAGAAGGCATTCATTGGCTCAAAGAAATTAAAACGCTTTCGCCACAAACAGTAGTGATTTTAATGACCGCTTTTGGTAAAATTGATACTGCCGTTGAAGGCATAAAAATTGGTGCTTTTGATTATGTTTTGAAGCCCTGGAATAACGAAAAGTTGCTCGAAATAATAGACAAGGCTGTCGCCGAAAGCAGAAAAAACAGCAAAAAGGTTGTAATAGAAAAAGTAGAGAAAAATTATTTCGTTGGCAGTTCTCTAAAAATAAAACAATCTTATTCGATTGCTGAAAAAGTTGCAAAAACAGATGCGAATGTCTTGATTTTAGGCGAAAACGGAACGGGAAAATATGTTTTTGCCGAATTTATTCACCAGAATTCAGAACGAAAAACACAGCCTTTTGTTCATGTTGATTTAGGCTCTTTGAGTGACAATTTATTCGAAAGTGAACTTTTTGGTTATGCCAAAGGAGCTTTTACAGATGCGAAATCAGATACGCCAGGAAGATTCGAAACCGCTTCAGGAGGAACTATTTTTTTGGATGAAATAGGTAATATTCCGCTTCATCTGCAATCCAAATTATTGCATGTTTTGCAAACCAAAACCGTTACGCGTTTGGGCGAAAGTAAAGCAAGACCTTTAAACGTTCGTATTATTGCAGCAACAAACAGTGATTTAAAAGCTGAGGTTAAAAACAAAACCTTTCGCGAAGATTTATTGTACCGAATAAATACGATGGAAATTTATTTGCCTTCGTTACGCGAACGAAAAGATGATATTGTACCAATGGCACACTTTATTCTGGATAAAATTGCAGAAAAATACAATCAGGAAAACTGGCATTTTGAAGAAAATGTTGGATCTTATTTAGAGAAATATCCTTGGAAAGGAAACATTCGTGAACTTGAAAATAAAATCGAACGCGCCTTAATCTTAGCAGATAATAATACAATTGCCGTAACCGATTTAGATATTCTTGATTTTGAGGAAATTCAGGAAAATGATGAAAACCCGTTATCTGAAATGGAAAAAAATGCGATCGAAAAAATACTTTTCAAACACAACGGAAATATCAGTAAAACAGCTGAAGAGCTTGGTTTGTCAAGAGCAGCTTTGTACAGAAGAATCGAGAAATACGATTTAAAGAATATTTAAACACAGTGTGATTTAACCGCAGAGCACGCAAAGTATTTTTTTTGCTGTGTTTGCAGTTGGCTTTATTAAGTTCGCAAAGCTGTTGTTGCGAACCTTGCGTAAATCCTTTGCGACCTTTGCGGTTAAATTTTTCAGCATTATTAAGTATAAAAAAATGAAACAATGAAAAACTGGAAATTCTATAATGCTTTGTTTGTAAGGGTTCTGTTTGTTATGATACCCTTTTTCTTTTGTGTTTTTTTGATTTACAAAGGATTGTATTACAATGCTGTTTTAGTTGGTTTCTTTGTTTTGCTAATGCTTTCTGAAATGTATTTTTATATCAAAAAGCAATCCTCGTTTTATGATAAAATTTTGCTTTCGATTTTGCAAAATGATTTTTCAACTAATTTTCCGGAACAACAAAAAAAGGAAAATTTTCAGAATTTATCTCTTTTATACAATAAGTTAAAATTTCAGCAACAAGAGCAAACTTCAAAACAGCTTATTTATCAATCGATTTTAAATAATATTGATACGGCAGCTTTAATTCTAGAGAAAGAAGATGACGATTGGAGTATTTTTTTAATGAATGATTGTTTTTCGAGTTTGTTTAAAGTTCCAAAAGTAAGTCATTGGAATTATCTTAAAAACTATTTGCCATCACTTTGCGATGAAATTGAAAATGTTGGTTTTACAGAGTTAAAATCAGCAATTTCGATTAAAATTGAAGATCAGGATTTGCAGACTTTTATGTTGCAGACTTCCTATACAAAAACATACGAAAAAGAATATTTTATCATTTTATTGGATAGTATTCAGCGTGTGATTGAGAAAAAGGAAAAAGAAGCCTGGATCAATTTAATGAAAATTATTTCGCATGAGCTAATGAATTCGTTGACGCCAATTCGTGCACTTTCGCAGAATCTTCTTCAAATTGTCGATCAGGAACAATTAGAAGAAGATGATTTTGATGACATAAAAAGCAGTATTTCGACCATTATAAATCGAAGTGATCACTTGCAGGTATTTGTAGAAAATTACCGAAAACTCGCCATGTTGCCAACGCCAACGAAACAAATGACGCCAATAAATGTACTTTTTGAAGATTGTATGCGAATCATGAGTCCAATTTTGAAAGCGGAAAATATCGAATTAGTAAATGATATTAATAGTTCAAGATCTATTTTGATTGACAAAAACCAAATGGAACAAGTGATTATTAATTTAATCACAAACAGTATATATGCCTTAAAAGAAAAGGCCGAAAAGAAAATGTTCTTATCAAGTTACACAGAAAATAATCGCTTTTTTATCACCATTTCAGACAACGGAAAAGGAATTGATCAGGAAATTCGAGACAAAGTATTCTTGCCCTTTTTTACCACCAGAAAAGATGGCGCCGGAATTGGTTTAACACTTTCTAAAAACATTATAGAAGCACACGGCGGTTACTTAAGCTACCAAACCGATGAAGATAAAACGAGCTTTGTGATTTGTTTGATTTGATTTTTGAACCATATAAGTGATATAGGTTCATATTAAGCATTGTACATAAATCTCTTGCAAAGTCGTGAAATTATTTTTATTAATCGCGCAAAGTCGCAGAGTCGCAAAGAAAAACTTAAAAAGAATAAAAAACTTTGCGGCTTCGCGACTTTGCGCGATTAAAAAGACAAAGTAAATCAAGCCATACTTTAAATGAACTTATATCACTTATATGGTGAAACTAACCCCATTAAAATTCAATTTCTGGCGCCCAAAAATGTTTTTCTAAATCTATAATCTGATTGTCTTTTATAACAATACCTTCACTTTCGAGAAGTTGCTGCATTAAATTAGTTCCGTCAAAATGGTGTTTTCCAGTCAAAAGCCCTTTTCTGTTTACGACCCTGTGAGCCGGAACATCGTCCATATTATGACAGGCATTCATTGCCCAACCCACCATTCGGGCAGAACGAGCCGTTCCTAAAGCTTTCGCAATAGCGCCATAAGAAGTTACTTTTCCGTACGGAATTTGTCTGGCGATCGTATAAACTCTTTCAAAAAAATTATCTTCAGCCATATGTTTAGATTATTTTACCATTAAGATATTAAGGTTCATTAAGGCAAAGTGTAACTTTTTATTGAAAAAACAATTAAGAAAGTGAAGTTTTATAAAGTCGGGCTTAATTTCTCTTAATCTCTTAATGGTTCAATATTATAAAATCTAAATTTTAATCTTTAGAAAATATTTTTACCCAAAGTAGTAACTCAAGATATTAAAAAGCGTTGCAATAGCAATTAATCCCGTGATGCTTCCTATTATAGTATTCATGTTTCGCATGAGGTAATCAGTTTTCTTTTCGATTCTTCCAAAGAAACCAATATAGCTGTACAAAGCAGCAAACGAACCCAAAACAGATCCGAATACAAAAGTGAAAATAATGTTGTTTTCGAATGCAAAAAGATGATAAGAAGCCAGCGTAACACTCACCACAACATAATAGGGAATCGGGAAAAAGTTCAGGCCTGAAAGTAACATTCCTAAAAAGAAACGGCTTTTTTTGCTGCTCTTTTTGATCTTCGATTTTTTAGCTTTAGGTTCCTTAGCGATAAACAAAAAGTAAATCGTTAGAATCGAAAAAATTGCAAACCCAACTTCGCGTAAAAGCGTTACCACATCCGGGCGATTGTCAATTACCTGAGCAAATAGAACCGCTAGGGAAACCTGAAAAAAGATGACTAAAATCGCACCGGCAACAAACCATAAAGCGTTCTTTTTTCCTTCTTTCATGTTCACTTTAGCTGCTGTCATGTTGATTAAACCTGGCGGAATAATCCCAATGAAAGCGGCAATAAAACCTGAAAGTAATGGGGTAAGTAATGCCATTCAGTTATTTAATGGGTTGGAAAAAACGTTCTTAAAATTAAATTAGTCTTTAATTTTAAAGCGAATATACGTAATTGCCTTGTTAATTTCTAAATATTGTTTCTCGTAAAAAGTCTGAAAAGCAGTAACTTCCTCAGGACTTCCTTCGTTTGTATACACGTTATGATTCGCGTATAAAACCTCATGTCCTTCACCGTGAAGCAATCCAAGAGTATAACCGTGCATGAATTCGCTGTCGGTTTTTAGGTTAACAACACCGTCTTTTTTAAGGATTTTTTTATACAATTTCAAAAACTCTGAGTTTGTCATTCTGTGTTTTGTTCTTTTGTATTTGATTTGTGGATCCGGAAAAGTAATCCAGATTTCATCCACTTCATTTTCATTAAAAATATGGTTGATCAATTCGATTTGAGTACGAATAAAAGCAACATTATGAAGTTCGTTTTCTACAGCAGTTTTAGCACCTCTCCAGAAACGCGCCCCTTTTATATCTATACCAATAAAATTTTTGTCAGGGTATCTTTCTGCTAATCCAACAGAATATTCACCTTTTCCACATCCTAATTCTAAAACTAATGGATTATCATTTTTAAAGAAATCAGAGTTCCATTTTCCTTTCAAAGGCATTAAATCGCCTACAACTTCTTCTCTGGTTGGTTGAAAAACGTTTTGAAATGTTTCGTTTTCTCTGAATCTTTTTAGTTTATTTTTACTTCCCACTTTTACAAAAATTTTCAGCAAAATTAAGGAATATAAACGAATGAAAATAGCGCAATTGGGTTTTAAAGTTTTTTGCCACGAATTTTAATGATGGATGTTCTTTTTTGCCACGAATTACACTAATTTTCGCGAATTCAGTTTTTGTATGTATTGTGGACAAAATATCGAAATTCCTGGCTGTTTTTTTTTGCCACAGATTTCACAGATTAAAATGATTTTTTAATTATAATTGTCTAATTAGTGTAGCCCCTACGGGACAAACTTACGGTCGTTTTTTTACCAATATTTAATCTCTACGAGATATACTCCGTTAGGAGTTAAATATTGGTAGAAAATAATAGTTACCACGCTAGACATGTCCCGTAGGGACTACACATTCATATTTACGATTAATCAAAAAAATCATTTTAATCTGTGAAATCTGTGGCAAACTTTTTTACCCGTAATGCGCCTCAGTAATAGGTTTTAATTTAGGATCAAGCGTTTCATCGTGTTGCGATAAATCAAGACCGATATGTTCATTTTCTTCAGAGACACGCAACGGAATAATAAAGTTGGTTACTTTAAACAAGAAATAAGCCCCGAAGAAAGTAAAGATAGAAACCAAAACCAATGCCATCATATGGTGTGCAAAAACATTCCAGCCTCCGTGCAATAAACTTGCATCTTCGCCATGAGCAAAGATTGCGGTTAGGATCATTCCCATAATTCCACCAACTCCGTGACAGGCAAAAACGTCGAGCGTATCATCAAATCTTTTAGAGAAACGACAATTTACAACCGAGTTAGAAACCAAAGCCGTAACAAACCCAAAAAACATACTTTCAGGAACTGATACAAATCCTGCAGCTGGCGTTATGGCAACCAAACCTACAACAGCCCCAATACAAGCACCAAGAGCAGAAACTTTTCTTCCGTTCATTCTGTCAAAGAAAACCCAGGTTAACATCGCAGCGGCAGATGAAGTTGTTGTCGTTGCAAAAGCCATTGCGGCAGTTCCGTTGGCAGCAAGAGCAGATCCAGCGTTGAACCCGAACCATCCAAACCATAACATTCCGGTTCCTAATAATACAAACGGAATATTGGTTGGGATATGAGCGCTATTTTTTCTTTTTCCTAAAACAATAACTCCCGCCAAAGCAGCAAATCCGGAACTCATATGTACTACAGTTCCTCCGGCAAAATCTTTCACGCCAAAATAACTTCCTAAAATTCCTGTAGGATACCAAACCGAATGGCACAAAGGAGCATAAATAAAAATGGTAAACAAACTGATGAAAAGTAAATACGATATAAATCGAACACGTTCTGCAAACGAACCCGTAATAATTGCCGGAGCAATAATCGCAAATTTCATTTGAAACAAAGCAAATAACATAAACGGAATTGTACTGGCTAATTTTTTATGAGGCAAAACGCCCACATAATCCATAAAAGCAAATGTTGTTGGATTTCCGAAAAAGCTGTAAAAGTGTTCGCCTGAACCAAATCCTACAGGATCTCCAAAAGCCAAACTAAAACCCACTACAACCCATAAAAGCGTTACAACGCCCAAACAAATAAAACTTTGCAACATGGTTGAGATCACATTTTTTCTGCCCACCATTCCGCCATAGAAAAAAGATAATCCCGGAGTCATGATCAAAACCAGACAACAGGAGGTTAACATCCAGGCAACATCGGCAGGAACAATATGATCCGTTGTTCCAAATTCAGATAATACGTAACTGTTTTGAGTAACAGTTGGCCAAAATGCACCGGTAATACAAACAATACTTATAATAATAAAGGAAATGACCCAGCGTTTTTCTATTTTCATTTTTCAGATACTTTATTGAACCCTATTTTTTTTGGGGTCAAAGTTAAAAAAAAATAAAGATTTTGATTTTCAGGGCTAATAAAATAGAGGTTGATCTTTTATTTTAGTCAATTTTGTAATATTCGATCCATTTTTTTGAGACTATCTTATTTTGAACTTCTAATTTACGGATAAAATTGCCAATTGTATTATAATTAATTTGATATCAGATGTTCTAAACCACTAGAAAAGTTAGGATTATAAAAACAAAACCCAAAATTGTTTATTTTTTCTGAAGCTTCGCAATCAAAACATCTTCGATAGGCGCTTTTATCTTAGTAACAGTGTCTGCTTCTGGATTAGGGATCGTCATCGATAAAACATAATGCTGAATTTTCCATTCTTTCCCCACTTTAACCAAGACACCAGAACCACGGCAAATTTTCATCTGAGTATTTAGCAATTCATCAAACCACGCAATTTTTCCTGATTTGTCAAAAAAGATATGACGTTCCAAAGCTGTAAAATTCCAGGTAGTTCCTTTGTCGAAAAAGGGTTTTGCCCAAACTTTAAAATCTTTTTTAGTCCAGTTTTCTGTAGCGTCAGTTCCTATGAAAATTCCGTCTTCGGCAATTAAATCAAAGTAAGCGTCGAATTTTACATCAGCAGCCGCTTTGTGCCAGGTATCAAGGGTTTGATTGACTTTGTCTTTTTCAGAAGTTTGTGCATTTGCAAAAGTCGCAACGAATAATAGGAGGAGAATTGATTTTTTCATGAGAGGTTTTATTTGGATTTAAAGTTAGCAAAAAATCTTTTGAAAGGAGCAAAGGGACGTAGGTTCAAAGATGCAGAGTTTTTTATTGGGATTCGTTTTAATCGCGCAAAGTCGCAGAGTCGCAAAGTTTTTTCCCTTGCCGATTTTAAAACTTAGCGCCTTTTCGCGAAATTCTAAAAGCAAAAATTTAAAAAACTTAAAATTTAAGTTAAGCCAAGTCTCAAAGAAAATAAAACTTTGCGACTCTGCGCCTTTGCGAGATTATATTACAAAGCAAAGCAAAACTTAAATTATCTTATATCACTTATATGGTGGAAAACTTTACAAAAACCAGTATATTTGAGAGCTTTAAAAATTTACATCATGAATCCAAAAATACTTATCACCTCAATATTTGTTACTTCCTTAGTTTTTACCTCTTGCAAGAAAGAACTGGAACCACAGGAAAATACACCAACATCTGAATTAGTCAAACTAGGATTAGCAAAAGACACCACAAAAATACAGCAACCGGTAGTTCAAAATCCTGCCACGAATCCCAATACCGTAATGGGAGCAACGCAAGGAATAAATCCTGCACACGGACAACCCGGACATCGTTGTGATATTGCCGTTGGTGCGCCATTAAATTCGGCTCCAACGCAAGGGCAAACGACTACGACTCAAACTGCGCAACCTGTACAAGTAAACGCAGGGCAACAAGTAACCACAACAACCGTAACGCCAGCCAAAGTTGCCAAAGGAATGAATCCTGCGCACGGACAACCCGGTCACAGATGCGATATTCCGGTTGGAGCACCTTTAAACTCTCCTGCAGCAAAACAACCTGTTGCTAATACGGCCCAAAGCGGAAGCACTTCGCAAAACTTTACCGTGACGCCACCTGCAAACAATGCGGTTCCGGCCTTATTAAGTACCGAAGAAGTAGCCACAGCAGACGGAATGAATCCTGCTCACGGAAAACCCGGACATCGTTGCGATATCGCCGTTGGAGCTCCGTTGCCAAAATCATAATATTACGTCAATAATAATCTGGGCGTGCCACCAATAAAAAAAGGGGCCAACTATGCAAATCGCTTAGTCGGCCCCTTTTTTTATTGCTGTCGGGCTATCCGCGCTACTTCGGTAGCCAGCTTCTATCCCTCACGCAAAAAACATCGATTGTGTTATAACAAATATACGTGTAGTCCCTTACGGGACATTAATACTTACTATATGTTTTTTCTACCAATATTTAACTCCTAACGGAGTTATTATTTAAAATATCAATATTTTCAATTATTACCCACAATTTCAGGCGTGGGATAAGGATAGTGAAAAATATATTGTGTTCGAGCGATTGAAAACGTTGGCAATGTTTATAAAATGTGAAGTCTCTTCTATATAATATAGTCACTAAAAAAATATCTCGTAGAGATTACATGTTGGTAGAAAAACAATTTGCGAATCACAATTTTGTCCCGTAGGGACAACACAAAAACGTTCCCAAATTTATTCCCATTTGTAAACCAATAAACCCTTATTCAATTTCAAAAATCGCCTGAATTTCTAAAGCCGAATTGATTGGTAACGCAGTCGCACCAATAGTGGCGCTCTTGCATGTTTTATCCCTATGGGGAATGTCAGAGAGTTAAGCTTTTAAAAAATAAAATCATTGCAAATAAAATCCGTTTTTATCCGCGTTTTTACGAAGTAAATCTGTTTGATCTGCGTCAAAAATTAGACGCTGATTTTACTGATTCGCTAACGCGAAAACGCTGATAAAAACGGATTTTTTCTAATTACTTTGCGATCTCAAAGCAAAGCGTAATTCATAAAGCTTTGTGACCTTTGCGTAATCCTTTGCTCCCGATAGCTATCGGGATTGCGGTAAAATTTTCTTTTATTCAATCTCAAAAATCGCCTGAATTTCTACAGCCGAATTGATCGGCAACGAAGCTGCGCCAATCGTTGCTCTCGCATGTTTTCCTTTTTCTCCAAAAACCAAAGCCGTCAAATTCGAAGCCGAATTCATAAGTCCTGCATGTTGCGTATATTCAGGAGTGGTATTAAAATATCCTGTTAGTTGCACACATTGTTTTACTTTGTTCAAGTCGCCTCCGCAAGCTTCTTTTAGAACAGCAAATACATTCAGCATCGTTTGGTATGTTGCTTCCTTTGCCTGATCTTCTGTAACTGTTGCGCCAACTTTACCCGGATTTAGGATCTTTCCGTCTTTCAAAGCCACCTGATTAATATATACCTTATGATCCGAAATCGTAAACGGAACATAATTCCCTACTGGTTTTGGTGCTTCAGGAATAACAATATTATTGTCTTTTAATGTTTTGTTGATATCGCTTTTACTTTCAACCGAAGTTGTTTTTACGGATTTTATATTCTCTGTATTTCTCAATCCAGAAGCTACTCTTGCCAAAGCTTTTCCTTGTTCTTTAGCCAGATTCAATTCGCTTTGCGACGGGCGAATTCCTGTAGATCCGGCCAATGAAGTCGCTCCAAAAGGCGTATTTCCCTGAGGAACCGTTTTGTCTAAAGTAGCCGTTCCCATTATTCCGGTTGGTACGATCACCATTCCGTGGGAGGCAAGAATATTCCAGAAAGACAAAATCGCAGCTTCTTTTCCTGCCCCAGATCCTGCCGACATAAATACAGTTGCCGGTTTTCCTTCTAAAGTTCTCGAAGTCCAAAGCGGAATACTCTGGCTGAAAAAGTAATTCATATCAGCGCTAATATTCGCAAAATGCACCGGACTTCCAAAAGCGATTCCGTCATAATTGGCCAATTCTTCGATCGTTGCAACAGGTAATTTCTCTACATCAGCATTTAGTTTCTCTTTTGGATTTATAGATGGAACACGTTTTAAAGTCGCTTTTGTATTTGGATATTCCTGAACTCCATCGGCAATTGCTTTTGCCATTTTGTAAGTTCCGCCGTTTTGAGAATAAATCAAAACCAGCACATTTGTTTCCGATGATTTTGTTTGCGCATTGGAACCAAAACCTATAAATATTGCGATTAATAATACGAGTAGTTGCTTTTTCATAAGTGTAATTTTAAATAATTTGTAATGAATAATCTCAATTAAGAAGCTTGGTTTATCTCAAAAACCAAGTTGCTTTTTTGGGACTGCAAAATTACTTCTTACAATCCCGAAAAGCGTTATTATTATGTTAATCGTACTTTTATTTAAAAACAACAAGAGCATAGATTAGAAATTAAATCTTTTCAATATGCGGGAGAAATATTTAAACACATAGAGACATAGGATTTAGGAATGAACAAAAGAGAATTAAATACAAATCAAGATTTGACACATAGCTATGTGTGTTTAAGCAAATGAAATGTCTTTTCCTAAACTGCTAGAATCTATGTTTCTATGTGTTTAAAAAAAATAGACAATATAGATTAAAAATTAAAATCTGCTCAATCTGCGAGAGGAAAAAAAATAAACACATAGAGACATAGGATTTAGGAATGAACAAAAGAGAATTAAATACAAATCAAGATTTGACACATAGCTATGTGACTTTAAAATAAATGAAATGCCTTTTTTTAAGTTTACAAATCCTATGTTTCTATGTGTTTAAACAACTCAATCCAAAAAGTTAAGTTTTAATTTTCTAACTTCGAGGAAACAAATCGCCTTATTATGAAAAAAGCAATTGTATACGGAGCAAGCGGACTGGTAGGATCGTATATTCTCGAAACGTTGTTGAATAATGCCAATTACGAACAAGTAACAATCGTGGTCAGGGCAGCAATTAACATTCAGCATCCAAAACTAAAAACTCTGATAGGTGATTTTAATTCATTGCCCGAAGTTGTAAAAGGCATTCAAGTTGATGAAGTTTTTATAGCACTTGGAACCACGCAAAAGAAAACACCCGATAAAAAACTATATTATCAAATCGATCATGATTATCCGGTTTTGGCGGCGAAATTGGCCAAAGAAAACGGTGCCAAAGCAGTTTTTCTAGTTTCGGCAATTGGAGCAAACGCAAAGTCGTCGATATTTTACACCAAGATGAAAGGCGAAACCGAACAGGATATTATCAACTTGAATCTTGATCATACGCATATTTTTCGACCATCGATGATTTTAGGAGACAGAAAAGAAAGCAGACCTCTGGAAAAAGTATTTATTGGGATATTCAAATTCATCAATCCTTTGTTTGTGGGTGGAATGAAGAAATACAAAGGAATAGAGGCGAGCGATATCGCCAAAGCAATGGTCAATAGTGCGAACCAACTTAGCGAAAAAGTCAAAATATTGCATTGGGAAGAAATGAACGCTTTATTAAAATAAAAAATGGCATTATCTTAATTAGAGATAATGCCATTTGCATTTGTTTGTATATTGATTAAAACGCTTTCTGTTTTTCGAAAGTCGTCGTAAGAGATTTTTTTGCTTTGGCAAGAGCGCCGCTAAAAGCTTTTTCAAGCGTATCGGCGTGGTCTGTTACGGTTAAAGGTTGCAAATTGGCTACACGAACTTCAATCACGCATTTTTTATCGTTTAAGCTGAATTTTTCTCCGTTTTCATCGCCAAAATGTACTTCAATACGGGTTATTTTTTCCTCAAAACGAGCTAAACCTTTTTCTAATTCTTCAGAAAAATAAGTTGCTAATCTTTCGTGTCCTTCGATGTTCTTGTCGGTGTTGATTTGAATTTTCATAATCGGTTTATATTTAATGATTGTTTCTCAAAGCTATCTTTTTTAGAATGAAAAGCCAAGTGAGTTAATAAAACATTATGAAAAAATGTTGGAAAATTTTAAGCCTTTTTTTGTGAGACCTGGCGATTGTGAAATGTTATTATCGAACGCGGATTTAACGGATTCACTTCGTGAAAACGCGGATAAAAACAGATTTTTTTATTGTATTTTTTGTCATGCTGAGCAAAGTCGATATTTCATGCTGAGCTTAGTCGAAGCCCCGAAGCAACAAGCAAACTAAATTTAATCTTTTATATTCAGATAGAAAAACCATACAAATCCCAAGAGTTTTTTTGGTATCTTCGCAGTCCTAAATGCAAGAACTTATGATCTCAGAAAAACTTTGTGCCCGTGTGGTATGGTGGCGGTATTGGAAACAACTGCAACGCTCTTGCAGCGTAGGACACCTAACCTGCGCGGGTTTTATATTTCCTAAAATGCAAGATTATGAGTGTAAACACCCTTTCAAAAGAAACAGAATTGCGGTTAACCGAATTTTTCAACCAAGCGATTGATCCTGAAAATTTCGCAAAAGCAATTCGAAGAGTAAATTATCTTCTCGCCATGTCTTTAATGCGAGAATGCGAAACTCTGCAAATCGATACAAAATCAGTGGGTATTTCGGTCGGACCGTGCCACCCATTTCGGTTGAAATGGTGCCACTTTGAAAGAGATTACAATAATACAAAAAAGTTTGTTCAGTTTAAAAATTTGCTTTTCTC
>NZ_JAMZNK010000003.1 GCF_027980145.1 Flavobacterium azizsancarii
GCCTGATTGCTATTGCTCACAACTTTTCTAAATGGATCGCTAAAATCCGTTTGGGCAATTTTAACCTCATTTTTGATCTCGTAGAAGCTTTAGAAAAGTTTATAGAAGACCATTTTAGCCCAAATTTACATTTTTCAAGAAACACTCTGTAAATCTACTAGTATAATAAAAGAAAGAGGTCGTCTTTTCAGACAACCTCTTTTTATTATTTCACTTTTGAATAAAAACGTTCTATATTATCCTCTGTTATTTTCTCATAACCATTCGCGCCTTTTTTTCCAACGTTAATGACACGTAATTCATCTGATTTGTTACTAATTATACAATGCCAAACAGTACCATCAGATAAAATAATATCCGAAAATAAAGAGCTTGTTTCTTCTCCATCATAATAAACTAATGGTTCAGATTTAATTAGTTTCTTTTCTTGGGTTTTCTTGTTTCTCTCGTAAAACAAAATTTCATTTTTATTGATTTCAACTAACTCTTCGAAATCTTTTTCTGCAGAATCATAGGTTTGATTAACTGCCCATATTGGTTTGTCACCAATCATTTTCCAGGTACCTAAAGCCTGAGTCATTATATCTTCTCTCAAAATATGCTGCAAAGTATCTACTTTTTTAGCAGACTCAATACCTATTTCGTTTTCAGGTTTAATTTTAGACGCAAAATAAAATAAGTCAATAGCTTTCTTAAAGTCAGCTTTGTCATAATAAGACATGGCTAATTCGTATCTGCTCTTTTGAAATGCAGTTTTAGAATTATTTTGAGCAAAAGTTTTAGAAAGAATTAATAAAACAATTAAAAGGAGGGGCTTTTTCATTTATATGGTATTTTATTCTTTTTTTTGCAAACCTAGTTTTTTATTCCATAATTCTTACGGTTTTCCACATTTAATTTTAAAGAAAAAACTTGCTTATAAAAACACAAAAAAAAGGAATCTGATAATTATTAGATTCCTTTTTTATGATATTAGTTATTTCTGGCGAAATGAAGTTAATTTTAATTCGAAAATGAACTCAAAATTTGCATTGCCTTATCGGTATCTTTTTTATTGACAAAAATATGATCATGATAAAAAGCAGCCACAACATTGCAACTAATTTCATGCTCTGAAAGTGCTTTCGAAAAAGCTGCTGTCAAACCAACCGCTTCTAATGATGAATGAACCGTAAGTGTTATCCAGGACATTAAAATCGAATAATCGAGTTTTAATTTATCAGCGACTTCTTTTTTAAGAATTAAGGTAATCGCTTCTTTTTCTTTAAAAAACATTTCAACTTCCTTTAGATCAATATCTTTTAAACTATCTGTTTTACAAAAAACGTAATCACCTGAATTATGTTCCGGTTTCATGCTTTTTAGCAATTGCTGTAAATCTTTTTCTCCTGACATATTTATAAATTCATTCTAGATTATTTAGAAGACCATGTATTATTCTTTGGTGTTGCATCCATAAAAATACCGCCATCGACTGTTACTTGTTTAATTTCTTTTTTATTTTTTAGGGCAATTACAGCACGTTTTTGATTGGCTTGCCAAACTGCAGGTGTTTGATGAATAGTTTCTGTCGTTTTATCAGAATAGGTAACAATAATATCAAACGGAATCGCAAAACCTCCAACGTTTTCTACTGAAACAACATTTTTGGCCACATTTTTAATCGAAATATCAATATAATTATTGGTAAAAAACCAGTTATTAAAGAACCAATTCAAGTTTTTTCCTGAAGCAGTATTAAACGAATTAAAATAATCCCAAGGAATTGGATGTTTACCATTCCATTTATCCATATAGGCATGAAGGGATTTTTTGAACAAATCATCACCAAGCAGATCTTTTAGGGCGATATAAGATAATGATGCTTTACCATATGAATTATTGCCATAACCTGAATCTGATAACTGTGATGACATGGTAATAATGGGCTGATCTTCTTCGGTCGATGGATCGTTTATGTATTGCTGCACTCGAAATTCTTTATAAAATTTATCAGCAGCTTCTTTTCCATGTTCTGCAATTCCTATTAAATATTCAAAGGTCGTTGCCCAGCCTTCATCCATAAAAGCATAACGCGTTTCGTTGATTCCCATATAAAACGGAAAATAAGTATGAGCGACTTCATGATCCTGAACCAATTGTGCAAAAACGGGATCGCCCATTTGAGAATCGTTACACATCATTGGATACTCCATATCTGCGAAACCCTGAAAAGCTGTCATTTTAGAAAACGGATACGGAATTCCCGGCCAGTTATTAGAAAACCAATCTAATGCATATTGATTGTTCTTGATCGAATTTACAAAATCAGTTCCTGCCACATCATAAGCTGCCTGTATACTCGCACGTCTATTTGTTTTTTTATCTACGACAACACTACCGGCATCCCATAAATAATGATCACTTAGACCAAAACAAACATCTGTGATATTTTTGGCTTCAAATTTCCAGACATTCCATTCGTTTTGTGTTGTTACAATACCACTTTTCATTTCCTGTTCATTGGCAATATGCAAAACTTCATCTGTTGTATATGATTTCTTTAAGCGTGAAGCAAATTCAGGCTGCAAAACCTCATCCGGATTCAATAAATCTCCTGTTCCGTAAACAACATAATTTTTTGGTGCTTCTACAGAATAGGTATAGTCATTAAAATCATTATAAAACTCCTGACCTGAAGTATGAGGAAGGTCATCCCATTTATTATAATCATCAAAAACAGAAACACGAGGATAACTGTAGGCCACAAAAAATGTGCTGTTATCGATTTGTCCTTCTCTTCCGCTAAGTTTTGATAAGGGATAATTCCAATCAATATCAATTGTAATTTTACTGTGCGGAGGCAAAGGTTTTTTCATTTTTACTTTTTCTACTGTTCCCCAGTCTTTGGCATCTTCCTTGTAAACTATTCCTTCAATTTTTAAAGCAGTAATTGTTAAACCATCAGTAAAAAAATCTTCACTATTTTGTACCGCCCGTGGCGATGTTTTTTTATGAATATTATTTACAAATCTAATTCGTAAATTTTTCAGCGTATCGTTACTATTATTTTCATAAACGATAGTTTCAGTTCCGCTAACTATTTTAGTATCGGCATTTACTTGCAGGGCAATGGTATATTTACCATGATTTTGCCAATAATTTTTACCCGGCTTTCCGTCCATAGAACGAACATTATCAGCATAAGATTCTTTTATATTTCTTGGCATATAAAGCTCTTGTGAAAAGCTATTTTGAGCTAAAAACACAAAGGCTATTAACAGCAATTGAAGTGATCGTTTTTTCATAAGTTGATTTAAGATTTGATGATTAATTGATTATAACATTAGTTGAGTTTTCTAACTTAATGTTACACAAATTTAAAATTATAGTTTTTAAACTATACCATCTGATATTAAATAACTTAAAAATAAAAACCGTCTAATTCTAAAAAAGAAAAAGACGGCGTCTACAATTAATATATAACCTTGATCACTACAAAATATAATCAGTATTAATAAAATTCGATTCCTTGCTGTTTAGCAATTCCTGCAAAATTTCATTATTATACGCAATATCTTTTGAAGCTACAAACGTACGGATTGAGAAGGAGCGCAATGCATCAGGGATACTTAATGTTCCTACAGCAGAGTCTTTACGACCGGTGAACGGGAATGCATCCGGACCTCTCTGGCAAGAACTATTTAAGTTTACTCTGCACACTAAATTTACCAAAGCATCGATAAGCGGTGCTAAAGTCTTGATATCTTTTCCAAACAAACTAACTTGTTGTCCGTAGTTAGATTCCGCCATATCTTCAAGAGGCTCACTAATATCTTTAAAAGCAATAATTGGCACAACTGGTCCAAATTGTTCTTCATGATACACACGCATCTCTTTGTTTACAGGATATAAAACAGCTGGGAAAATATAATTATCTGTATGTTTTCCTCCTTTTTCGTTCAATATTTTTGCTCCTTTATGAGTTGCATCATCAATTAAACCCTGGATATAATTTGGTTTTTCAGTTTCAGGAAGCGGTGTTAAAGAAGCTCCTTTTTCCCATGGGTTTCCAAATACCAAAGCATCTACTTTTTCAGAGAAACGTTTATTAAATTCTTCTACAATAGATTCGTGTACATACAATACTTTTAGAGCTGTACAACGCTGTCCGTTGAAGGATAAAGTTCCTGCAATACATTCCTGAATTGCCAAATCTAAATCAGCATCCGGTAAAATAATTGCCGGGTTTTTAGCTTCTAATCCTAAAATTAAACGCAATCTGTTTTTATTTGGATGTTGATCCTGCAATGCAATCGCAGATTTACTGTTTCCGATTAATGCCAACACATCAATTTTTCCAGATTTCATGATCGGAGAAGCTACTTCACGACCTCTACCGTAAACAATATTGATAACACCTTTAGGAAAACTGCTTCTAAATGCTTCTAACAATGGCGAGATACATAAAACACCATGTTTAGCCGGTTTAAAGATAACTGTATTACCCATAATCAAAGCCGGAATCAACAAAGAGAAAGTTTCGTTTAATGGATAATTGTAAGGTCCAAGACACAATACAACACCAAGAGGTCCACGACGAATCATAGCGTTTACACCTTGTACTTTTTCAAAATGTGCACTGCGTCCGTTTAATTCTTTATAGCTGTCGATAGTATCGTAAATGTATTCAACGGTTCTGTCAAATTCTTTTTGAGAATCCCCAAGGTTTTTTCCAATTTCCCACATCAAAAGTTTAACCACTTCCTCACGGGTTTCCTTCATTTGTCTTACGAAATTTTCCATACATTTTATACGGTCAACCACTTTCATGGTTGGCCATAATCCCTGACCTTTATTATATGCAGCATTGGCAGCTTCAACCACTTCGGCAGCTTCTTTCTCTGCCATGAACGGAATCGATCCTAATAAAGTTGGAGTATATTTTTCTGTAGATGAAATCGTCGAAAACACTGGAGTAGTCTGTCCTGTCCAGGGTTTCAATTCGCCATTTACAAGATAAGTATCTTGGTTTATAAGTGTTTTGATCTGATATTCTTCGGGTATTAAACTCATAATTTGGTAATTTATGTTTGGTTATTTATTAGTTATTAAAAGAAAAAAGAGGCTTTTTGCGCCTCTTAATTTATTTTTATGAATTTATGGTCTCGCCTTCCCAATCCAAAATTCCACCAAGCAAGTTGTAGGCATTAGCAATACCTAATTCATTCATAACCTGACATGCCTTAGCGCTTCTGGCTCCAGAACGGCAATACACATAATAATTTTTATTTTTATCCAGTTCTTCGATTTCGTAAATAAAACCCTGACCTTTATTAATATCAATGTTTACGGCATTCTCGATATAACCGTCATTAAATTCGTCTTCAGTTCTTACGTCCAGTATAACTGCATTCTCGTCAGCAGCAAGCTGATTAACCCAATCTTCTTGTGATAAATTCATAGTATCTGTTTTTTGTAAAATTACGACGTTTATATTAATTAAAAACGTGCCAAATGCGATTTCGATTATTATTCTCAGAAAACGTTTTAGAGAAAGTATTATAATCAGTGAAATACAAATTTACTTACTATTTTTAAAAATACAGTCTATAAAATTGATAGAAAATAGGTTTTTATCATTTACATAAAATGTATCTTAAAAATAGTTTTCTCACATTTTATACCATTCCAATCTGCTATCTTTGTAATAAATTATATGTTTTAATTTCTATTTGATAAAATTATTTGCACGAATTTATTTTTTTTCACTGATTATAATGATCAAAATTATTAGCAACGAATTACACTAATTTCCACTAATTAATTCAGGTAGATTCGTGAAACCCGTAGCAAAAGAAAAACATGTGCAAACCAGTTCAATCCGTAAAATCCGTGGGCTATTAATTGACCACAACTAAGCAATGCAAAATTCATTTAAAAATATATTCCCTAATTTCTCCCCTGAACTTATTGCGACTATCGAAGAAAACGGAAGTGTGCAGAATTTTGAAGCCGGAACAATATTAATGCGAACCGGCCAATACATAAGAAACACGGTTTTGATCACCAAGGGAAAAATCAAAATCTATCGTGAAGGCGAAGATGGAGGCGAATTTTTAATGTATTATTTGCAACCGGGACAAGCCTGCGCTATTTCGATGATTTGTACCGCCAAAAGCGAAAAAAGCCAGATTATGGCAAAAGTAACAGAAGATGTTTCCGTCATGATGATTCCATTACAAATGATGGACAAATGGATGATGGAGCACAGAACCTGGTACGAATTTGTAATCGAAACTTATAGAAGCCGTTTTGAAGAAGTCCTTGAAGTTGTAGACAATATCGCTTTCCGTTCTATGGATGAAAGATTGGAGTTTTACCTCAAAAGACATTCTGACGCATGTGGCTGTTCTGAAGTCAATTTATCACATCAGGAAATTGCCTCAGAGCTAAATACCTCAAGAGAAGTTGTTTCAAGATTACTCAAAAAAATGGAACAAAGAGGTTTAGTCAAACTAAACAGAAATCAAATTGAGTTATTAAAGTAAAATTATTAGCCCGCGGGTTTTGCGGGTTAAACGGATTTTTACTCATTTATTTTTATTAACCATTAAGATATAAGAAAATTTAAGGCGCAATGCTTAATTTCCTTATAACATTAAGATAAAAAAGCTAAACTTAACTTTCTTAATCTTTTAATGGTAAAAATTAAAATTTTAATTGTCCACGGATTTGGAGGATGGAACGAGTTTTCGCTGGTTTATTTTTATTAACCATTAAAATATTAAGAAAAATTAAGGCGCAAGCTTAATTTCCTTATAAACATTAAGATAAAAAAGCTAAACTTAACCTTCTTAATCTCTTAATGGTAAAAAACTATTTCAGACAACGATTATCAGTTCAAGACAAACCAAAAAGAAAAAAAAACCTGTGTCAACCCGTTTACCCGCAAAATCCACGGGCAATAAATCAGCAATAAAAATCCCATATGTGATAAAAGTTACTGTAAGTTTCTTTTTATCAGAGCACCTTTGTATAAAATAAATACAATGGAATATTTAGGTTATTTTGCTTCGATTATTATCGGGATTTCGCTTGGCTTAATTGGCGGAGGCGGATCGATCTTGACCATTCCTATTTTAGTGTATTTGTTTAAAGTAAATCCGGAGCAAGCCACTTCTTATTCTTTATTTATTGTAGGATTAACTGCTATGTTTGGGAGTTACAGCCATTACAAAATAGGTAATCTCAAACTCAAATCGGCATTGTACTTTGCCATTCCCTCCGTGATTTCGATTCTGATTATTCG
Organism: Flavobacterium azizsancarii; assembly: GCF_027980145.1. Classification (GTDB taxonomy): domain Bacteria; phylum Bacteroidota; class Bacteroidia; order Flavobacteriales; family Flavobacteriaceae; genus Flavobacterium; species Flavobacterium azizsancarii. Next base: position 7,292 of record NZ_JAMZNK010000003.1, read on the forward strand.
CGAAGTGATATTTCCTAAAATTGCATCGACCTTGTTTTCTATTGCATCGTATTCCGTTTCAAAAGATTTTCTGATTATGATTGTCTTTTCAATATTGATGATTACAGCGGCAATATCAATGATTAGAAAAAACAAACCCGAAATAAAAGCAACCGAAACCAATTATACACAATTAAGCATAATAGGTTTTATAGTAGGAATCTTAACCGGATTTCTGGGTGCCGGCGGAGGTTTTCTAATTATTCCTGCGCTGCTTTTTTTTGCAAATTTACCTATGAAACAAGCCGTAGGAACATCATTGTTGATTATCGCCATAAATTCATCTATTGGTTTTGGAGGAGATCTTTATATTGGTACTTCTATAAATTATCCTTTTTTATTTAGCGTTTCCGGAATGGCGCTTATTGGAATGTTTATTGGAAGCCAGCTTTCTAAAAAAATCGACGGAGCAAAACTTAAACCTATTTTTGGCTGGTTTGTATTGGTAATGGGATTTTATATTATTACTAAAGAGGTTTTGTTTTAATCTTTTTTTCTCTCACAGATCTTGCAGATTTTTGTTTTATTACAATTTTTGCTTCTTAATTGCAGCATAATCTTTGTCAAAGTTTTTGAACTTTGACAAAGACGAAAACCAAAAATGAGGAAACAATTACTGCTTCCCCATTTTCTATTATTTACTCTTTATTCTTTACTCTTTGCTCTCTATTCTCTATCTCCACCAATGATAATAATTATGCAATCCGTCATATTCAAATCCGCAACGTGGGTATAACGTGTTTCCTATATCATTAGTTTTTTCTGTTTCGAGCATCAAACCACATGCATTTGTTTCCTCGCACCATTGTTTACTTCGGTCAATTAAAGCTACCGAAAGTCCTTTGCCTCTATAATCAGGGTGTACAAAAAGATCACTTAACAACCACTGTTTTTTCAACTTTGTATAATGAAATAATTTGTATAGCTGCACAAAGCCAACAGCTTTTTCGTCTACAATTGCTAAAAAAATATCTGATTCATTGTTTAATAATCGTTCTTTAAGAAATGCTTTTCCTTTTTCGACATCAGATTCCTGACGGTAAAAAACACGATAAAGGTTAAAAAGTGCTACTGCTTCGTCAAGGTCTTCAATACTTGCTTTTTTGATTTTGTAATCCATTGTTTTTAAATATTTTGATTAAAAAGCGAAAGTATAGTAAAGGATAAAATCCTTTGTAATCCAGTTTATAGAAAACAAGATCATCCAGCGTTTAGCTCGTTTAAACAAAGCATTTCATTCAATAAAAAGATAAATTACCTTAATAATAATGTTTAAAAAGCAAAAAAATCAATGACAGAAATATTCCGTCATTGATTTATAGTTTCATTTTATAAATCTCTGTTTAATTAACGTTGTCCACCAGAAACTGCAATAGTTTCGCCAGTAATCCAATACGAATCTTCAGAAGCAAGAAATACAGCAACTTTTGCAATATCATCCGGTTTCCCTACTCGGCCTAGCGGTGTTTCTGACACGTGCCATTTTTCTGCATCTCCATTGATAATCCCTGAGCTATGAGAACCTTCGGTTTCGATCAGTCCGGGATTAATCGAATTGACACGTATTTTCTTTGTACCAAGTTCTTTGGCAAGAATACGAGTCATTGCATCAACAGCATATTTAGATTGTGAGTAAACCAATGAGGTTGGCATATCAAGCGTAGATACTATAGAACCTGTATTAATGATAACGCCACCTTTGTCTCCAAATAATTTTACAGCTTGCTGAATCGTAAGTATACTGCCCAATACATTAACGTTGAACATATGGTGAAAAGATTCTTCGGTAATATCATCAATACCCGCAAAACTGTAAACACCTGCATTATTGACCAGTACATCCAATTTACCAAATGTTTTCGCAATTTCTTCAAAAATGCGTTTTACATCTTCTGATTTTTCAACATTACCTTGTATTGCAATCGCTTTTCCGCCGTTGGCAGATATTTCCTCAACCACTTTATCTGCATCATTTTTATTACTTGCATAATTTACAACTACAGTTGCACCTTGATTTGCATATGCTTTAGCAATACCGGCACCAATACCTTTTGATGCGCCTGTTATTAATGCTACTTTACCGTTTAATTTTCCTGAATTTTCCATCTTTATTTTATTAATTATAAGTTGTTAATTGATAAAGCAAAGTTGGGTATTAAGTCAGGGTGAAAAGTTGAAGTATCTTAGGAAAAAAGGTTGAACTAGTTCAACCTTTTTTCTTCACTTTCTCATTACGTATTTTAGATAAGAACTCCGTAGTCATATTTAAGTAAGATGCAAGTGCGTATTGTGGCAGTCGCTGCGCGACTTTTGGAAACTTTTCGAGAAACTCATTATAACGCTGTTCTGCATTTTGTGTATGCGTTGCGATGATACGACGTGCAAAAAATGCTGCCGATTTTTCGGCCATTACACGAAAGAATGTTTCAAGGGTATGAGTCGAAGATTTTAGTTTCTCTTCGGCTTCATGATTTATCTGTAGTATCACACTATCTTCTAACGCTACAATAAACATAGTGGCAGGAGTTTGGTAGATGTAGCTATTATAATCCGCAATCCACCAATCTTCAATTGCAAACTGAATGGTATGTTCTGAACCTTTTTCATCAACAACATACGCCCGAAAAGCGCCTTCAAGTACATAAGTTCTCTGCTTGTTTACAAATTCCGGCTGTACAATAAATTGTCTTTTCTTTACTTTTCGTACTTTAAACTCAGACAACAAAGCATCCATTTCGTCTGGTAGCAAGATAACTTTCTTATTAATGTTTTCAATTAATGATGTCAGATCTTCCATGAAATTTTAAATTATTTTTAGAGTAGTTCAGTAGTTGTACAAATTTATTCCAAAAAAATGTAGCAAGACGAGAAATGGTTGGTTTGTTTTGGGCGTTCCCATCGGTCGGGCTATCCGCTAAATTCCCAATTAACAAAAACTACGGCTAAGAAGCCTTGTTTTTCTAAATCGCGAGATACCGCTTCTATCCCTAACGCAAACTTAAGGTAATTAGAAATTTTAGTTTTAAAAATCTTCTATAAGATATATAAAAGCTGATATACGATATGAGATTGCTTCGTTCCTAGCAAGGACAGAAGCAAAGTCATTGGGAACGAAGTAAAGACGCTAGGACTTTTTTCTAGATCTTTAATCGCATAATCTTATAAGATTCAATACTTATTAAAAGCAAATTAATGACAAACAAATAATAGCTAAATTTAATTTGATAAATATCTTCTAAGAATTCACAACAATAAAACATAACTAAATGTACAATTAAAATCAACAGATTTAAAACACTAAGAATTAATATATATTTTGCCTTTCTTTTAAATGCAAAATAAATTAGCAAGACAGTGATAATTAATGTTAGAAAAAATGGCAAATAACCATAATCAATTGAATTTAAAAAATCATTACGATCTAATACTTGAATGAACAGAAATCCCAATTGATATCCATTATTAGTCATGTCTTGTTTTACAATTAAAAACTTATTGACTATTTCTCGTTTCTTATCAGCAAGTTCTTTCGAAGCATAGTGATATTCTTTTACTCTTGAGTAATCAATTCTTTTCTCCATTTATTGAATCTCTTGTTGTTTGTGCAAGGGCCAGCAATGGACTATTTCTTAAGTAGCCATTAGTCATTATACGTTTATCAGAACATGTCTGAAAAAAAGGTAAAACCAATATAACTAAACTCAATATTGTTAGTTTTCTTAAAAGTTTAAAATTCATTTTTAACTAGTTACCTAAAAAATCATCCTTGCCGTGCTGTGGTTTTAACCCACGGAACATGAAATAAACCTCCTTAGCTTTAGCCAAATACACTTAACATTTTAGCTAAAGCCATCATACTATAATAAAAAAACCGTTGGTTAAAACCAACGGCTATTCATATAATTAATTCGTGAAAATTCATGAAATTCGTGGCTATAAATTAATGTTCCCCATACCCCACATCATCCATCTTCCCACTAAAAACTCTGTACTGAATAATAAAATAAATAATTACGAGAAACAAAGCGATAAAAAACCAGCTCATTCCGGCATTCAAACCATATTCTCCCGCAGCAGTATTATAAATGGTTAATGACGGATTTACATTATTGGTTGAAGGCAAAACATTTGGAAAAATCGAAACGGCTGTTGAAGCGAAACCTCCCACCAGGAACAAAGTCGAGAACAAAAATCCCATTCCGTCTTTTTGCCATGAACGTACTTTAAACAAACCTAAAATTCCAACAAAAGTCATTAGTGGAAAAAACCAAAGAACAGGGTTTTCGACGAAGTTATGAAATGGCTTTGGTTCTATAAAATGCCAAATTTGCAATGAAATACAAACCAGAACCAGCAACACAATATTCAGTTTGAAAACTACATTTTTCAGTCTTGGATTCAGCGCCGAATTTGTTTTATAAATAATCCAGTTTGCACCATGAATCGTTAGGGCAACCACACTCACAATTCCTAAGAAAAGTGTAAACCAATCTATAATTCCCAATTCATTCGCCTGGGGACTAAAAGTAGGGTTCCATAAAGGCAAAAAGAAAAAATGTGCTTCCTGTGTAGAAACTCCATTAGTTACCATTCCTAAATTTACACCACGAACAATATTTCCCAAAGCAATCCCGAAGAATAACGCCAAAAGCAAACTGGCGATCCCAAAAGCTTTATCCCAAATGGCTTCCCACATTGGGTGATGCACTTGTCCGCGCATTTCTAAACCGATCGCACGAAAAATCAACAACCATAAAATCATAATCAGCGGTAAATAAAATCCGCTAAAAGAGGAAGCGTATAAAGTAGGAAAAGCAAAAAACAAAACACCTCCCGCAGCAATTATCCAAACTTCGTTAGCGTCCCAAAACGGACCAATAGCGCTTGTGATTGCTTTTTTATCTTTCTCTTCTTTAGCAAAAAACAAATGAATTATTCCTGCTCCAAAATCATAACCGTCCAGTACAATATAAACGGCCAGAATTCCCATTAAAACAACGTACCAAAAAAATTCCATAATTATATTTTTTCTGAATTAAGGTTAACATTATGAGGTCCTTTATTGATGATTTTTCCAATCAAAAGCAAAAACAACATTCCTAGTAAAAGGTACAATCCTATAAAGCCTAATAAAGTAAACAAGGTATTTCCGGATGAAACAGTTGGCGAAGCTCCCGCAGAAGTTCGCAACAAATTATAAACTAACCAAGGCTGTCTTCCTAATTCTGCCGTATACCAGCCTGTAGTATTAGCAATATACGGAAATGGTATCATAAACATCAGCGACCATAATATCCATTTTGTTTCGAATAGTTTTCCTCGAATAAGCTGAAATAGAGCAAAAGCCATTAAGCCTATAAATATTGTACCAAGTCCTACCATAATATGATACGCATAATACAAACCTGAAATATTGGTGGGATGAAGATCTTCTTCAAATTGGTCTAGACCTTTTATTTCCTCATGCCAGCTTCCGTAAGTCAGGAAACTAAGGATATTAGGAACGGCAATTTTGTTGTCTAGTTTTTTGTCTTTTACATCAGGCTGTCCAATTAAAACAATTTCAGAACCTTTTTTCTCGGTATGAAAAATTCCTTCCATAGCGGCAAAAGTCACCGGTTGGTATTTTACTACGTTTTTAGCCAATAAATCTCCTGTAGGAACTGCAACAATAACACTCGAAATCAATCCGAAGATTACTCCGGTTTTCACGAACAATCTACCAAAAGCAACATTTTTTTTACTTAATACATAAAAAGCACCAATTCCGGCCACAAAAAATGAACTAGTTACCAGAGAAGCTGCCTGATTGTGCAAATACGATGGCCACAACCATGGATTTAGAAATAAGGCTTTGAAATTGGTTAATACAAATCTTCCGTTTTCAAGGATTTCATAACCCACAGGATTTTGCATCCAGGAATGTGTGGCTATAATAAGGTATCCACTCGCCCATGAACCTATGCAAATGAGTAATCCGGTTACAAAATGCCATTTATGTCCAATTATTTTTTCTCCAAACAAAAAGATTCCCAGAAAAGAAGATTCTAAGAAAAACGAGAACATTCCCTCCATGGCTAAAGTCTGACCGATAATTCCTCCGGTTAATTCAGAGAATTTTGCCCAGTTGGTTCCAAACTGAAACTCCATTGGAATTCCGGTTACAACGCCCATTGCAAAATTCAGAGCAAATATTTTCATCCAGAAATGCGTGGCATGATTATAATGTTCTTCTTTGGTTCGTAGGTATTTCCATTTAAAATAAACAATGATCAGCGAAAGCCCCATTGTAAGTTGCGGAAAAAGGTAATGAAAAGTAATTGTGAAAGCGAATTGCATTCGGTCATAAAAAAGCATTTCTTCCATAGTGGTATTGTATTTATGAAGTCTCCTCAAATTTACCCATTAAAACCTGAATTCACTGCCTTGAAAAAAAGTTTTTTCTTTTTTAAACCATATAAGTTATATAAGAAAAATAAGCTTAGCCTTAATTAAAAAAAGTTAAACATAATGCAATAAAAAATTTCATTTTATACATTTAATATAAATATAAAATTCGCAAAACCTAAAATGAACTTGTATCACTTATAGGGCAAATTCAGTCTTTCCTCAAAATTCCTATTTCGACACTTTTATTTATAAAACCTTCAGCGTAAGTCCACAACGTTTTTGAACCTTCTTAAAACATTTAATTTTTAGATCACATAAGATCAGCATGTTAAACCATGTCTGGCAGTTGATTAAGTTTTCCCAACAAAACTAAAAAAGAAATAACTTACAAATGTTTTATTTCTTTTTTACTTTAGCAAATGTTTGAAAAAACAACATAAAAATGAATTCACATAAATAATGGCACACACAATCAGGCAATCAAAAGAAAATTTATTTTCAGAAACTGACGGGAGTAAATTTGACAAAATAAAAGATAAACTTATAAAAAATTTTTCTGTTGATAATAGAGAAGAAGTAATTGACATTTTTATCGAGTATTCAAAAACTGGCAGAATGCAACATTGGAGAAATTTCCTTTTAACAGATATCATTGATCTGGTAAAAGAAAATGAAACATGTTATAGTGATTTCTTTCAATGGACTATTACTAAACCCGAACTAATCTATTGGGGAATCGATGGGCTTTTAAAAACACAAGGACAGAAAGCTTATCATGTTCTGATCCACCTTGTTCAAAATGAGACTTTAGAAGTAGAGGTTCGTGCAAAGGCAATTAAGAGTATTTCTATATATAGTAATAATCGTTTTGACCGGAATTTACCAAAAGATCCCGGTTACTGGAAAATTGAAGAGTTAAGGATTGAAGAGATAATACACTGGCAAAATCAAGGTTATAATAAAGGTGATGGGCATAAAGCCCCAAATACTAATCCGAATTTAAAAAACCCTAAAACAGAACTTGAAAAAGCAGTTGCTAAACTGAACGATTTACTGGAAAAAGAACGAAAAAACAATCAGGATTTATCTAACCCATCAAATTGGCTTTCTATTGCTGATGAAAACAAAATAATAGAAATAGAAAAAAAATGGAGCTTACCTGAAAACTATCTGATATTTCTAAAAAATTTCTCCCCCATTAATGTTTTTATTGATGACGATGAAAAATTTTTTCAGGGCTTATCATTGTATGGAGCAGACGATTTAATTAAGAATCAAAATGGATACTCTTTCAATCCTGTAACAGGAGAAACTCTGCAGCAATGGCCTTCAAATTATATTGTTATTGCAGATGCAGGAGCTGCCCCATATTGCATTAACATCAAGAACATTAAAAATAATGATGCTCCTATTTACACCAGTTTTCATGGCGCAGGCGAATGGGAATTTGAAGAATATGCAAAATCATTTGTTGATTTTTTAAAAGATATTGTTGAATAACTACTTTATGTTTTTCCCCATCATATAAGTTCATTTTAGGTTTAGGTAAAAATTTAGATTATACTTAAATTTACTTATATCACTTATATAGTTAAATTTAATCTTTCTTCAAAATTCCTTTTGCTACACTTTCATTTATTAATCCCTCGGCATAATGCCATAATGTAATTGAACCTTTTTTTATGACGCTCTTTTTTTCGTAGACCTTATTATAAGCCACGTCAAATTCTTTCCAGGTCCCTCCTTCATTAGACGTATTTTGTAATAAAGGTTCTAATCGATCCATAGATTTTGCGAATTTTGCTTCATTGGTTTCTCCAGCCTCAAATTCTTCCCAGATGGCAATGATTTCCTGAGCTTGTTTTTTGGGTAGTAAACCAAAAATTCTATTCGCCGCCAATCGCTCCTCATCGGTATTATCGTGACTTTTTTGTGTATCGTATATAAAAACATCTCCGGCATCTATTTCTACAATATCATGTATTAAAACCATTTTTACGATTTTCAAAACATCAATAGGCTCATTTGAATGTTCTGCTAAAACAATCGCCATCAAAGCCAGATGCCAACTGTGCTCTGCGTCGTTTTCGTTTCGGTCACTATTAAACAGTTTCGTTTTGCGCTGAATATATTTAACCTTATCAATCTCTTTTATAAAAGCAATCTGATTCAATAAATCTTCTGTGTTCATATCAATGATTTTTGTAGAGTTGTAAAATTACGTAGTTTTTTCTTTTTACTATATAAGTTATATAAGCTCATTTTAGCTTTGCACATAATTACAGTCTGCCCTAAATTTATTTCCCAGATTTATATCGTGAAACCGTCAATCTTAAAAGTGCAATTAGTTTTTAGATGCGTCTTTTTAAATTTCCTATAGGCTTTATATGGTAAAACCATCAAACTTTTTTTTATATAAAAATCAAATTTGTGTAACATAAGTTACCTGTTTAAAGTAAAAAGTAGGTTACCTTTGTATTCCCTTATTTGTAGAATACATATCATGAAAATAGAACAAATTTACACCGGATGCCTTGCACAAGGTGCTTATTATATTACTTCAAACGGAGAGGCCGCAATTATTGATCCTTTACGAGAAATTCAACCTTACTTAGATCGTTTAGAACGCGATGCCGTAAAACTCAAATACATTTTTGAAACGCATTTTCACGCTGATTTTGTTTCAGGTCATATCGATTTGAGCAAAGAAACTCAGGCGCCAATTGTTTACGGACCTAATGCGGCTTGTGAATTTGATTGTATTTCTGCCAAAGACGGACAAGAATTCAAAGTGGGAAATATTACGATTAAAGCGTTGCATACTCCGGGTCATACCATGGAAAGCACGACGTATTTGCTGATTGATGAAAACGGAAAAGATCACGCCATTTTCTCTGGAGACACATTATTTATTGGCGATGTTGGTCGTCCGGACTTGGCTCAAAAAGCAGCCGGAATGACGCAAGATCAATTGGCAGGAATTTTATATCATTCGTTAAGAGATAAAATCATGACTCTTGCAGATGATGTTATCGTTTATCCTGCGCATGGTGCAGGAAGCGCTTGCGGGAAAAACATGAGTAAAGAAACCGTTTCGACTATTGGTAATCAAAAAGCAACCAATTATGCTTTGCGTGCGAACATGACGGAAGCTGAATTCATCAGCGAAGTTACTGAAGGATTATTACCTCCTCCAGCTTATTTTAGTATGAATGTGGCAATGAATAAAGGCGGTTACGAAAGTTTTGAATCGGTTTTGCATAACGGAATGAAAGCGATTGATGTAAAAGATTTTGAGGCTGTTGCCGAAGAAACGGGAGCATTGATTCTGGACACCAGAAAAAGTGCCGATTTCTATAAAGGATTTATTCCGCAATCTATCAACATTGGGATCAATGGTGATTTTGCACCGTGGGTAGGAACTTTGGTTGCCGATGTAAAACAGCCTATAATATTAGTTACAGAAGCTGGTCTTGAAGAAGAAACAGTAACACGTTTAAGCCGTGTTGGTTTTGATTCGATTATTGGACATCTTGACGGTGGTTTTGAAGCTTGGGAAAAAGCTGGTCTTGAAACTGATAAAGTTAACCGAATTTCAGCAGAACAATTTGCCAGTCAATTTAAAATTGAAGAAGATAAAGTAATCGACATTCGTAAAGAAACCGAATATAGCGCAGAACATATTGACGATGCTTACAATAAACCGCTTGCTTTTATTAATGACTGGGTAAAAGACATTGACCCAAATGAACATTTTTATTTGCATTGCGCCGGCGGATATCGAAGTATGATAGCAGCTTCTATATTACAAGCCCGCGGTTTTAGAAATTTTACCGAAATCGAAGGTGGTTTTGGAGCAATCGCAAAAACCAATATTCCAAAATCAGATTTCGTTTGCCAGAGCAAGGTTTTGAAAGCATAACTTTTATTTTACCATTAAGATATTAAGAGAATTAAGTTGCTGGCTTTTAAAAATGAAGTTTAAAGCATAAATTGAACGTAAAATTTAACCATTAAGACATTAAGTTTATCAGGCAAATTATTCTTAATCTTTCTTTATCAAGACTCATTAAGTTGCTACATCTTAATCTCCTTAATATCTTAATGGTAAAAAAATTAAAAATCTAATTTTAAAATAAATTATGACTCTATTAGAAATTTTAAAAGAACCTTGGCCTTGGTACGTTTCAGGTCCGTTAATTGGGTTAACAGTTCCTATTTTATTGATTATCGGGAATAAATCTTTCGGGATTAGTTCTTCGCTTCGTCATATTTGCGCAGCTTGTATTCCGGCAAATATTTCATTCTTTAAATACGACTGGAAAAAAGAAAGCTGGAATCTATTCTTCGTTTTCGGAATTTTCCTTGGCGGAGTTATCGCGTCGCATTTTTTAGCCAATCGAAATCCGGTTGAAATTACACCACAGCTTTCTGAGCAATTAGCGACATACGGAATCACCGATCATTCAGGATTATTGCCAGCACAGCTTTTTTCATGGGAAAGTTTATTCACGCTTCGTGGATTTATCATGATCGTCGTTGGAGGATTCTTGGTTGGTTTTGGTACGCGTTATGCAGGCGGCTGTACCAGCGGTCATGCGATTATGGGAATTTCAAATTTGCAATGGCCTTCATTAGTAGCAACAATTTGCTTTATGATTGGCGGTTTTATTATGTCTCTTTTGATTTTACCTTATATTCTTTCACTTTAAAATTTCAAAAATGAATAATTTAGAAAACAAAAACACAGACACTGAAGGAACCAACGGAAGTCAATTCAAAGATTCGGGATTCTCGAACCTAAAATATATGTTGGTCGGAATTCTTTTTGGAATTGTATTCGTAAAAGCCGAAATCATCAGCTGGTATCGCATTCAGGAAATGTTTCACTTGCAATCCTTTTTTATGTATGGCGTAATTGGCAGTGCCGTTGTGGTTGGACTTATATCTGTTCAGATCATTAAAAGATTTAATATCAAAACCCTTCAGGGAGAAAAAATAGAAATTCAGCCTAAAACCTTTAATAAAGGACAAATTTACGGCGGACTTTTATTTGGTTTTGGATGGGCAATTACCGGAGCTTGTCCCGGACCACTTTTTGCGCAAATTGGAACTGGAGTTACTGTAATTGTTGTGACTTTAATAAGTGCCATTTTAGGAACGTGGGTTTACGGTTTCTTTAAGGACAAACTTCCTCATTAAATATATTTTTTAATATAAATCAAACCCGACAAGTTTAAAAACTAGTCGGGTTTTGTTTTTTCCTTATGTTTGTTATTAGAAATAAACGCCTTCAAAAAGAAATCTAAGAATTACAATATGAAACGTTCAGAACAGTTATCGACTTTAAAAAACACTAAAAAGTGGGATGTTATTGTAATAGGCGGCGGAGCAAGCGGACTAGGAACTGCTCTTGATGCCGCGAGCAGGGGATACAAAACTATTCTGGTCGAAGCAGTAGATTTCGCAAAAGGAACTTCTAGCAGAAGTACAAAATTAGTTCATGGCGGCGTACGCTATTTAGAACAAGGCGATTTGCACTTGGTACGGGAAGCACTAAAAGAGCGGGGCTTAATGGCTCAGAATGCAGGTCATTTAGTCAAAAATCAATCTTTTGTGATTCCGAATTATAATTGGTGGGGCGGTTCTTTTTATACTATCGGATTAAAATTTTACGACTTACTGGCGGGCAGTTTAAGTTTAGGAAGTTCAAAATATATTTCGAAGAAAAAAACAATAGAAATGTTGCCTAACGTAGAAGAAGACGGTTTAAGAAGTGGTGTTATTTATCACGATGGGCAATTTGATGATTCGCGTCTGGCTATTAACCTTGCGCAAACAGCTGTCGAAAAAGGTGCTTGCCTTTTAAACTATACAAAAGTTGTCGCTTTATTAAAAGACGATAAAAACCAGATAACTGGTGTTCGGGTTTCAGATCAGGAAACGGGAGACAAATATGATCTAAAAGGATCTGCGATAATCAATGCAACTGGCGTTTTTACAAATGCCATAATGAAATTAAACGATACGGTTTATAAAAAATATATCGTACCGAGTCAGGGAATTCATCTTGTTTTTGATAAATCATTTTTACCGGGTGATCATGCCTTGATGATTCCAAAAACAAGTGACGGACGTGTATTGTTTGCGGTACCGTGGCATAATCGAATCGTTGTTGGGACAACTGATACTCTCATCAAAAAACAAAGTTTAGAACCTATTGCTTTAGAAAGCGAAATTGAATTTGTACTTAAAACAGCACAACGTTTTTTGGCAAAAAAGCCTAGCAGAGGTGATGTTTTATCTGTGTTTGCAGGTTTGCGCCCTTTGGCGGCTCCAAAAGAAGAAGGAAAAAGTACTAAAGAGGTTTCCAGAAGTCATAAAATCATTGTTTCAGAAACCGGACTAATTACGATTACGGGAGGAAAATGGACTACTTACAGAAAAATCGCCGAAGACATTATAAATAAAGCCATTAGTACAGGTAAACTAATTAAAAAACAATGTGTTACGCAACATCTTGCTATTCATGGAAACAAAGTCACTACAACTTTAGACAGAGAAAATCATTTGTATATCTATGGTTCTGATATTGCTAAAATAATCGAATTGCAACTGAACAATCCTGAACTAAACGAAAAATTACATCCCGATCATGAGTTTACCATGGCAGAAGTTGTATTGGCGATTCGATATGAAATGGCCAGAACGGTAGACGATATTCTGGCAAGACGTGTTCGGTTACTGTTTTTAGACGCCAGAGCTGCAATTCAATCTTCAGAAAAAGTGGCGAAACTAATTGCAAAAGAACTTGGACACGATGATACCTGGATAAAAAAAGAGGTTTTAAACTTTAAAGAGATCTCAAAAGGATTTCTTTTATCTGAATTTCAATAAAGTTTATTTTTAATAATTATCGAACCCGACAGGTTTAAAAATCGGTCAGGTTTCTGCTTTTTTTTATTGCGTGAGGGATAAAAGCTTGCTACCGAAGTAGCGCGCAGAGCCCGACAGCATTTAAGAAAGAGTAAAAAAAGTAACCCCTTCAGAATTACTTTCTAAAATGGATTAGTTTAAACAATCGTTAAATATCATGATAGCAATGTTTTAATTTAAAAAAATACATTATTTTTATACTAATTATATAGGGTTTATATATCTTCAATTTAGCTCTAACTCAATTAACAAAAAATTAACACAACATTTGTATATACAACTATTAAAAGATATACATTTGTATATACAAATTAGACACTTACGACTATGACAATTGAAGAGGTTATAAAAAGTACAGTTAAGATGGATAATGCGAAAAAAGTTATTCTGAATATCATGTACACGCAAAACGTGATTCTGGATCATTTCAACGAGTTGATAAAACCGTATGATTTATCCGGAGAACAATATAATGTGTTACGTATATTAAGAGGACAAAAAGGAAATCCTGCTAATATGTGTGTAATACAGGAACGAATGCTGGCGAAAACGAGTAATACAACCCGATTAGTAGATAAACTGCTCTTGAAGGATTTTGTTACCAGAAATGTTTGCCCCGGCAATAGACGTAAAATTGAAGTTTTGATCACCCAAAAGGGATTAGATGTTTTGAAAGAATTAGACCCGAAGGTGGATGAACATGAACGTGCATTTGCTGAGAATATAAGTCCTGAAGAATTAGAATTATTAAATAAATTATTAGAAAAATACAGAACCCAACAAAATTAATATTATGAGCACATTATTAGACAATCTAAATTGGAGATATGCGACCAAAAAATTTGACGCAACAAAAAAAATATCTTCAGCAGATTTAAATACTTTAAAAGAAGCGGTTAGATTAAGTGCTTCTTCATACGGATTACAGCCTTATAAAGTTATTATCGTAGAAAATCCGGAAATTAGAGAAAAGCTAAAAGCAGCTGCTTACGGGCAAACTCAAATTACAGATTCGTCTCAATTGTTTATTTTTGCAAATGACTTAAACGCAGGAGCAGAATCTGTAGATGCATACATCAAAAACATTAGCGAAACAAGAGGTGTTCCTGCTGATGCTTTGGCTGGATTTGCAGATATGATGAAAGGTACAATTGCTAATTTATCGCAAGAGGCTAAAAACATCTGGACAGCAAAACAAACTTATATCGCTTTAGGAACTTTATTAAGCGCTGCATCTGAATTAAAAATCGATGCAACACCAATGGAAGGATTTAATGCTGCAGCATTCAATGAAATCTTAGGTTTAGACAAACTAGGTCTAAACGCGTCAGTAATTGCTACTGTAGGTTACAGACATGGTGAAGATGATACGCAACACTACAAAAAAGTCAGAAAATCAAACGAGGAATTATTTATCACTATATAATTATTATTAATCCACAATCAATTTAAACAACATGAAAAATTTAAAAACAATTGCAATAGCATTATTCGTAGCAGCGGCTAGTATTTCAGTAAATGCTCAAACTAAAAAAATCGACGTTAAAGCAAGTACTATCAAATGGGTAGGAAAAAAAGTAACTGGAGAACACTCTGGAACTGTAAATTTTAAAGACGGTGCTGTAGTTTTTAAAGGAAAAAAATTAACTGGTGGTAGCTTTACTGTTGACATGACTTCATTGACTTCTACAGATTTAACTGGAGAATACCAAGGGAAATTGAATGGTCACCTGAAAGCTGACGATTTCTTTGGAACTGATAAATTCCCAACTGCAAAATTAGTTTTCAAAACTATCAGTACTAAATCTACTGACGTTTATGCTGTAACTGCTGATTTAACTATTAAAGGAATTACTAAACCTGTAACTTTTGATATCACTGTAGCTGGAAATACTGCTACAACAGCTTTCAAAGTTGACAGAACTAAATACGATATCAAATACAACTCTGGTAACTTCTTCGAAAACTTAGGAGACAAAACTATCAATGATGATTTCGAATTAACTGTTGCTTTAAAATTCTAATATTTTAAATTCGCATACAATTCTTATTATTATAAAAAAAACCCCATTGGTTCTAAAACTATTGGGGTTTCTTTTTACACTAATTTCAAAAAGATAACATTCTTAATAGTAGCGTAACGCTTTCGTAATAGCATATAAGACTTTGATTAACATTCGCCTTCTAATTTTGGACTCATTAAAAAACAAAACTAGAAATCAACATCATAGTTATGAAAACAAAAGTACGTATTGCAATTATTATGCTTCTAAGCACTTTTTTTATACAAGCACAACAACAAGTTAAAGGGATTATTGGCAACACTAACTGGATGAGCAACTGGACGAATTTTAAACCTGCCAATACTGAATATAATGAGGCGACAAATATTATTGCCGGAACTATTGACAAAGACACTAAACTATTAAAACGAAATACGTATCAATTAGTTGGGGTTGTTTATGTAACCAAAAATGCAGTTTTGACTATAGAACCCGGAACGGTTATTCGTGGAGATGATAAAACTTGTGGAACTCTCGTTATTACCAATGGTTCGAAAATTATTGCCGAAGGTCTTGAAACTGATCCTATTGTTTTTACATCAAATAAAGAAATTACAGAAAGAAAACCCGGCGACTGGGGCGGAATTATCATTTTAGGGAAAGCTCCTATAAATACCATTGGAGGCATACACACTTTACCTTTTGATCTTGAACCTATGCTAAATCATTACGGTGGTCAGGATACCGAAGACAATTCAGGTATCTTAAAATATGTTCGAATAGAATATTCCGGACGAAAGCTTAGCGCCGCCAAAGAACTTAACGGACTTTCGCTAGCGGGTGTTGGAAGAAAAACAATTTTGAGTAATATTCAGATTAGTTATTCTAATGATGATTCTTTTGAATGTTATGGTGGCGATTTAAACATGACTAACCTCGTTTCATACAGAACTACAGACGATGATTTTGATTTTACACAAGGTGCCCAAATTAATATAAGCAATAGTATTGCTATTCGCCACCCATTTTCATCAGATGTTTCAGGGTCCAGATGTTTTGAAGTAGACTCCTATGATAAAATTGGAAACACGGATATGTCTAAAAAACTGACTAAGATAAATGCCAATAACATTACATTAGTTAATCTGGAAGAGAACAATCAAGGTCTTGTAAGAGAATCTGTTTACGTAAGAGAAAATACTTTTTTTAATCTAACAAATAGTATTATTTCAGGCTTTAGTCCTTTTGTTTTACTAGAAGGAAATATTGGAAATGGAGATGTAAACTTATCTAAAATCACATTCAAAAATCTAATCGTTAACAGCTGCAATGGCGGAATTACGAGTGAAGCAGGTGGTGCAAATCAGGCTATTCAGCAATTTTACAGTAATCCTGATTTTCAAATTGGTTTTACAAAAGTTAAAAACAGTGAACTGTTTACAACGCCTAATATCAAAGGAAATCCAGATTTTAGAGTGAACCAAAACAATACAATTGCAATTGGAAATTAGACAATTAAACCTATCCAAGGAATGAAATTTAACAAATTTTAAAAATTAGAAAAGTTTTTTTTGAAATTTTATGTATTCTAATTCAAATTACATTTATATCTTTGTCCCATCAAAATAAAATATGAAAACAATAATAAACAATACTTGGTGGTGGAAGAATTTACGTCAAACGTCGTGAACAAAGCTTCCTATGGTACTGTAAAACTATAAATATAAAAGGCTTGTCATCACGACAAGCCTTTTTTTTTGGTCAAAACTTAAAATAAATTAAAAACTAAAAACAACATACTTTGAAACCTTTTATACTCAACACACATTACAAACAAATTCTGGCAGATACAATTACGCCAGTAAGTATTTATTTTAAAATCAGAGATAAATTTCCTAATAGTCTATTGCTTGAAAGTAGTGATTATCACGGAAATGATAATAGTTTCTCTTACATCTGCTGCAACCCGATTGCGACAATTAAAATAGAAAACGAAATCATCTCAAAGACTTTTCCTGACGGAACAGCGGAGCAAATTAATATTGATGCTTCGACTAATATTCCGGAAGTAATTCAGGAATTTTCAGGTCAGTTTAAATCAGAAAAAAATGATTTTAAATTCATTAATAACGGTTTATTTGGATACATTTCTTATGATGCTGTTCGCTATTTCGAGAAAGTTTCGATTGCAAAAAAAGATACTGCTACTTTAATTCCTGATGTATTTTATGCAGTTTATCAAAACATTATCGCCATCAACCACTTTAAAAACGAAGCTTATATTTTTTGTCATAGCGTAGACCGAAGAAACAATATTTCTGAAATTGAACAATTGCTGCAATCCAGAAATATTGCATCTTATAAATTCACAAAAGAAGGCGAAGGTTTCTCTAACTTAACCGATGACGAATTCAAACACAATGTGGCTTTAGCCAAAAAGCACTGTTTCCGCGGTGACGTTTTTCAATTGGTTTTATCTCGTCGTTTTACACAAGGTTTCAAAGGTGACGAATTTAATGTTTATCGTGCTTTAAGAAGCATTAACCCATCTCCATATTTGTTCTTTTTTGATTATGGAGATTTCAAAATATTTGGATCTTCGCCTGAAGCACAAATTATCGTAAAAGACAGAAAAGCGGAGATTCACCCAATTGCCGGAACTTTCAAAAGAACAGGAAATGACGAACGTGATGCGGTTTTAGCCAAACAACTTTCTGAGGATAAAAAAGAAAATAGCGAGCACGTAATGTTAGTCGATTTGGCGAGAAATGATTTAAGCAGAAACGGACACGATGTAAACGTAGAAAAATACAGAGAAGTTCAGTTTTTCTCGCACGTGATTCACCTGGTTTCTAAAGTAACAGGACATTTACATGAAAAAGCTACGACTATGCAAGTTGTTGCAGATACTTTTCCGGCAGGAACTTTGAGCGGCGCACCAAAACACAGAGCCATGCAATTGATTGAAGACTATGAAAAAACAAATCGTAATTTTTATGGAGGCGCAATTGGTTTCATGGATTTTGAAGGCAACTTTAATCACGCGATCATGATCAGAACTTTCCTGAGTAAAAATCACCAATTACATTGTCAGGCCGGAGCAGGAATTGTTGCCAGCTCAGACGAAGAAAGTGAAATGCAGGAAGTGTATAATAAACTAAGAGCTTTGAATACAGCACTGGAAATGGCGGAGAAAATTTAGTTTCAAGTTTTTTTAGTTCCATGTTTCAAGTTGTTGGAACGTCAGACTTGAAACAAATAACACCTAAACCTAAAACCTATGAAAAATATTATTGCTTTTTTGATTGTTGTTGTATCATTCATTTCTTGTGAAACTAAGAAAGATTCAAAGGCACTTCCTTTAAATGGAACCTGGCGATTGATATCAGCAGAAACCACTGAGAAAGATTCGACATTCTCGACTTTCAATCCAAAAACAAAAATGATTAAAATTATAAATGATACGCATTTTGCTTTTTTCAATCATGATCTGAATAACGGAAAAGATAGTTCAGCAGTATTCTTTGGCGGAGGCGGAAAATACACTTTAAAGGATAGTATTTATACTGAAAATTTAGAGTTCTTCAATAACAGACAATGGGAAAATGGAAAATTTGAGTTTACAGTAAAAATTAAAAATGACACCTTAACTCAAAAAGGAATCGAAAAAGTAGAAAAATTAGGAATAGACCGTATTATCACTGAAAAATACGTTCGAGAAAAGTAAAAAAATAATCAGTTTTCAGTCGCAGTTTTCTGTCACAGAACTTGAAACTTGAAACAAAGAAAACCTGAAACAAAAATAAAAATGAAAAAAATATTAGTTATAGACAATTACGATAGTTTCACTTATAATTTAGTACACTATTTAGAGGATTTAAATTGTGAAGTTACCGTATATAGAAATGATGAATTTGATATTGATGAAATTGCATCTTTCGATAAAATATTACTTTCTCCAGGTCCTGGAATTCCGGATGAAGCAGGTTTATTAAAAGCGGTAATTGCAAAATATTCTCCGACAAAAAGCATTCTTGGAGTTTGTTTAGGACAGCAGGCAATTGGAGAAGTTTTTGGCGGAACTCTTTCTAATCTTGATAAAGTGTATCATGGTGTAGCCACGAATGTAAAAACAGTAGTTTCAGACGAAATTTTATTTGAAGGTTTAGGAAACGAATTCGAAGTAGGAAGATATCATTCGTGGGTTGTTGATAGCAATTTGCCAGATGTTCTTGAAGCAACTTCAATCGATGAAAACGGACAAATTATGTCATTGAGACACAAAACATTTGATGTAAGAGGCGTTCAGTTTCACCCTGAAAGTGTTTTGACTCCAAATGGAAAAAGGATTCTTGAAAACTGGATAAAAAGCTAGTTTTCAGTTTACAGTCTCAGTCTCAGAAAAAAACCTTAGCAACTCAGAATCTTAGCAACTTAGAACCTTAAAAAATGATTACTATTTCAGAAACTAAAGAAATCAATATTGAAGATGTTTTGATTTTATACAAAGCAAATGAATGGAGTTCAGCAAGTAAACCAAACGAATTGTATAATGGTCTTTTAAACTCTGAAACCTTAATTACAGCTTGGGAAGAAAAAAAACTAGTTGGACTTGGGAATGCAATTTCTGACGGATTTTTAACTGTTTATTATCCGCATTTATTAGTACTTCCGGAATATCAGGGAAAAGGAATTGGAAAATTGATTGTAGATAAAATGCAGGAGAAATACAGTCACTTTCACATGCAAATGCTTACAGCAGACGGACGTTCAGTTGATTTCTATAAAAAGAACGGATTTGAACGTGCGGGAAAAACAGAACCCATGTGGATTTATCAGGGGAATGAACATTAAAATAGTATTCAGTCACAGTCTCAGTTTTTAGTCTCAGTCTCAGTTCTCAAAAAACTTAGCAACTTAGAACCTTAGCAACTTAAAAGAAAAAATGAAAAATATATTAAATAAACTAATCAATCACGAAGTGCTTTCTAAAGAAGAGGCCAAAAACGTATTGATTAATATCTCAAGCGGAAGTTACAACCCAAGTCAGATTTCGGCATTTTTGACCGTATTTATGATGCGAAGCATTACAATCGATGAGCTTTCGGGATTTCGTGAAGCATTGTTAGAATTATGCGTTCGCGTTGATTTATCAGCATACAATACAATCGATTTATGCGGAACTGGTGGTGACGGAAAAGACACTTTCAACATCTCGACTTTGGCATCCTTTATATCAGCGGGAGCCGGAATAAAAGTGGCTAAACACGGAAATTACGGAGTTTCTTCTATTTCAGGATCAAGTAACGTAATGGAAAAAATGGGAATCAAATTCAGCAATGATGCTGATTTTCTGGAAAAATGTATTGACAAGGCGGGAATTTGTGTTTTACACGCTCCCTTATTTCACCCGGCAATGAAAAATGTTGGACCAATAAGAAAAGAATTAGCTGTAAAAACATTCTTTAATATGTTGGGACCAATGGTAAACCCATCATTCCCACAAAATCAACTGGTTGGAGTTTTCAATCTTGAATTGGCAAGAATGTATGCTTATTTATATCAGAATACAGATATCAATTTTACGATTTTACATTCGCTTGACGGATATGACGAAATTTCCTTAACAGGCCCAACCAAAACGATAACATCACACATGGAAGGAATGTTGAAACCAGAAGATTTTGGCGTTAGACTTTTAAAACAAAACGAAATCGAAGGCGGAAAAACCATCGAAGAATCGGCAGATATGTTTACCAATATCATTTCCGGAAAAGGAACCGAAGCACAGAATAATGTTGTTTGTGCAAATGCAGCAATGGCAATTGCAACCGTTACAAAATGTTCTCCACTAGAAGGTTTTGAATTGGCTAAAGAAAGCTTGTTCTCCGGAAAAGGATTAAAAGCATTGAATACATTACAAGAATTAAGTAAAAATTAAAGTCATGGCTTTTGAATTAAAAAGTGTAGTTCCATGGGGTCGAAGTTTAGAGGAATATATCAAAATTTTTAAATTAACTGATTCCGATTTGAATAGTAGTATTATCAGTTTTGGGGATGGACCTGCAAGTTTCAATTCAGAAATGACAAAATTTGATAAAAAGGTGGTTTCATTAGATCCTATTTATCAATTTACAAAAGCCCAATTAAAACAAAGAATCGACGAAACTAAAGAAACCGTTATAAAACAAACGAGAGCTAATCAGGAGAATTTCGTTTGGAAAAACATTAAAAACGTAGATGAATTGGAGCAAATTCGCATGAGCGCAATGGCCAACTTTATTGACGATTTTGAAATAGGAAAAGAACAACAAAGATATATTTATCATCAGTTGCCGACGCCAACAAAATACGAAGCATTGGAATTTGATTTGGGCTTAAGCTCCCATTTTTTGATTCTATATTCGCAACTAGGATTGGATTTTCACATTCAATCAATTAGTGAGATGTTACGAATATGTAAAGAAATAAGAATATTTCCGATATTAAATTTAAATGCAGTGAAATCGGAAATTTTAGAAGACATCATTAATCATTTTAATTCTGATTTCATCGTAACTCTTGAATCCTCAGACTATGAATTTCAGAAAAACGGAAACGAAACATTGGTAATTAAACAAAAAAAGATCAATTAAAGAATATGAATATTTTAGATAAAATTATAGTTGACAAAAAAAGAGAAGTAGTTCTTAAAAAATCAATCATTCCGGTTTCGCAATTGGAAAGTTCTGTATTTTTTGAAAGACAAACGATTTCTCTAAGTCAAAAACTAAAAGTAAGTTCTACTGGAATTATTGCAGAACACAAACGTCGTTCTCCTTCAAAATCTGTTATTAATCACAGTTTTACGGTTGAAGAAGTAGTAAAAGGATATGAAAACGCAGGCGCTTGCGGAATTTCTGTTTTAACTGACGGAAAATATTTTGGTGGTTCTCTAGACGATTTACTTTTGGCAAGAGCAAGTGTAAATATTCCACTTTTGCGAAAAGAATTTATTGTCGACGAATACCAGATTCTGGAAGCAAAAGCTTTTGGAGCAGATTTGATTTTATTAATCGCAGCGGTTTTAACGCGTGAAGAAATCAAATCGTTATCTGAATTTGCAAAGAAATTAGGATTAGAAGTTTTATTGGAAGTTCATAATAAAGAAGAATTAGAAAAATCGATTATGCCAAGTTTGGATATGATTGGTGTGAACAACAGAAACCTAAAAACTTTTGAAGTAAGTCTTGATTTCAGTAAACAATTAGCATCACAAATTCCGGATGATTTCGTAAAAGTTTCAGAAAGCGGAATCTCGTCTATCGAAGCTATTTCTGAACTTAGACCTTACGGTTACAGCGGATTTTTAATTGGAGAAAACTTCATGAAAACTGATAACGCAGGAAAAGCAGCAACAGAATTTATAAAAGGCTTATAATAAATACAAATTTCACGAATAAGCACGAATAAAAATCAATAAAAACTTTGCGCCTTTGCGCCTTCGTGGCAAAACAAAACACAAAGCTTTGCGAACTTAGCGTTTTTAAGCACAATCAAAATATAAAAAACTTAGCGCCCTTTGCGGTAAAATACACACCACAACAATGAAACTCAAAATATGCGGCATGAAATATCCCGAGAACATAATCGAAGTAGGTTCACTCCTACCCGATTATATGGGATTTATTTTCTACGAAAAATCCGCCCGATATTTTAACGGAACAATTCCGGAACTGATAAAAACCATCAAAAAAGTTGGGGTTTTTGTAAACGAATCAGTTGAAAATATTATCAAGAAAATCGACGAACACAATTTACAGGCCGTTCAGTTACACGGGACAGAATCTGTTGAATTTTGTCAGGAATTAAAAAATAAGATCAATAAAAGAATCGAAATCATAAAGGTATTTTCAATTGGAGACGATTTTGATTTCGAGGTTTTACAACCTTTTGAGGATGTCTGTGATTATTTCCTGTTTGATACCAAAGGGAAATTACCCGGAGGAAACGGAGCAACTTTCAACTGGAAAATATTAAAAAATAATAAATCCTACAAACCATTCTTTTTAAGTGGTGGTATTGGACTTGAAGAAATAGCAGCGATTAAAAATCTAAAATTACCGGTTTATGCCATCGATGTAAACAGTAGATTTGAAATCGAACCTGGATTAAAAAACAAAAATTTATTAACCAATTTCAAACGAAAACTTGAAATTGTCAACCTTTAAAATTTCAACAAAATGAATTTTAACGTCAACGAAAAAGGATATTACGGAGAGTTTGGAGGAGCATACATTCCTGAAATGCTGTATCCAAATGTAGAAGAATTACGTGAGAACTATTTGAAGATAACAAGCGAACCAGATTTTAAAGCTGAGTTCGATCAATTGCTAAAAGATTATGTTGGGCGCCCTAGTCCGCTTTATTTTGCCAAGCGTTTGTCTGAAAAATACAATACCAAAATTTATCTCAAAAGAGAAGATTTAAACCATACGGGAGCACATAAAGTAAACAATACCATTGGACAAATATTGGTTGCAAAACGTTTGGGTAAAAAAAGAATTATTGCTGAAACCGGAGCTGGCCAACACGGAGTTGCAACGGCAACAGTTTGCGCTCTTATGGGATTGGAATGTATCGTTTATATGGGGGAAATCGACATTGCGCGCCAGGCACCAAATGTGGCTCGTATGAAAATGTTAGGCGCTGAGGTTCGTCCGGCACTTTCAGGATCAAGAACTTTAAAAGATGCTACAAACGAAGCAATTCGCGACTGGATCAATAATCCGGTTGACACGCATTATATTATAGGATCTGCAATTGGACCGCATCCTTATCCGGATATGGTAACTCGTTTTCAGAGTGTAATTTCTGAAGAAATCAAATGGCAGTTAAAAGAAAAAGAAGGACGTGAAAATCCTGATTACGTAGTCGCTTGTATTGGTGGTGGAAGCAACGCTGCAGGAACTTATTATCACTTTTTGCATGAACCAGAAGTTGGAATCATTGCCGTTGAAGCAGCCGGAAAAGGTGTTGATAGCGGATTTAGTGCAGCAACAAGTAAATTAGGAAAAGTAGGCGTTATTCACGGTTGCAAAACTCTTTTAATGCAAACTCCTGACGGGCAAATCACAGAACCTTATTCAATTTCTGCAGGTCTGGATTATCCTGGTGTTGGCCCAATGCACGCACATTTAGCACAAACAGGTCGTGGAGAATTTTTCTCGGTTACAGATGACGACGCTATGAACGCTGGTTTACAATTGACTAAATTAGAAGGAATTATTCCGGCAATCGAGAGTGCGCATGCGTTTGCAGTTTTGGATCAAAAGAAATTTAAACCTACAGATATTGTAGTAATCAGTCTTTCTGGTCGTGGCGATAAAGATTTAGACAATTACATCGATTATTTTAAATTGTAATAAAAATCGTAATTTCGGCATTCTCCGCCGCGGCGGATCGGGCTGTCTGCTATATCCCAATTAACAGAAACTAAGGATAAAAAGCCTTGTTTTTCTAAATCGGGAGATTTCGCTCGCATCCCTAACGCAAACAAATAACGAGAAAAATAATAATTATTATGGAACAGTTCTTTTCTTACGGAACATTACGATCGAAAGAAATTCAGATGCGAGTTTTCAATAGAATCTTAAACGGAACACCTGACCAGCTCAATGGTCACAAACTAAAGGATCTTCAAATCGAAGAAGAATTTGGAATTGAAGATTATCATGTAGCAGTAGCCAGTGAAAATCCTTCGGATACAATAAAAGGTATTCTTTTCACTATTTCGACTGAAGATTTGGCTAAAATAGATTTATTTGAATCTAATGCCTATAAAAGGGTTCAAGTAACTTTGAACTCCGGAACTGTTGCATGGATTTATACCGAAAATAAGTAATTATAGATAATATAAATAGCTGTCTAACCTGTTTAGAAAAACGTGTTAGGATAAAAAATAAAAACAATGAACAGAATAACTCAAAAATTACAAGAAGATAAAAAGATACTTTCTATCTATTTTTCGGCGGGGTATCCTAACTTAAATGATACCGTTCAAATCATTCAGGATTTAGAAAAAAACGGCGTAGACTTAATCGAAATTGGTTTGCCTTTTAGCGATCCTTTGGCTGATGGACCAACCATTCAGGCGAGTTCTACTCAGGCACTTAAAAACGGAATGACCACTCAAATTCTTTTTGATCAGCTAAAGAACATCCGCGAAAGCGTAAAAATTCCGTTGATCATTATGGGATACTTCAATCCAATGTTACAATACGGGGTTGAAGCTTTTTGTAAAAAATGTGCAGAAATTGGTATAGATGGTTTAATTATTCCTGATTTACCGGTTGACGTTTATGCAGATGAATACAAAGCAATTTTCCAAAAATACGGATTAATCAATGTATTCCTGATTACGCCACAAACTTCTGACGAACGCATTCGCTTTATCGACAGCGTTTCAAACGGATTCATTTATATGGTAAGTTCTGCAAGTGTTACAGGTTCTCAATCCGGTTTTGGAAATACTCAGGAAAGTTATTTCGAAAGAATTTCGAATATGAATCTTAAAAATCCACAAATTATTGGTTTCGGAATTTCGAATAAGGAAACTTTTAATCAGGCTACTAAATTCGCAAAAGGAGCGATTATAGGTAGTGCTTTTATTAAACATTTAAGTGAAAAAGGAAGTGGAAAAATTGAAGAATTTGTTGGGGAGATTAGGTAAATAAATCATTAGTTCAACAATCTAGATATCGTTTTGTTATTTCGAAGAATGAGAAATCACATCAAAAACGCTACAGAGAATAGCACCAGTCTTTATCGAATTATAAGTGTGATTTCTCATTCTTCGAATAACAAACTAAACGAAAATATTCTCATGAAAATGACTTACCTAGCACCAATAGCTATCAGGCAATGTCTTTAAGTTAAGGAAAAATATACAATGCTTTTGTCTAATTGATCTCGCGCAAAGTCGCAAAGCCGCCAAGTTTAAATCCATTTTCTTTGCGACTTTGCGCGATTTTTTTTAGCTATAATTGCCACAAAAGGCTTAATTTAATAACATTGAGCTACCGGGAGCCACAAAAGATTGAAACGGATAGCGGGATTAGCTCCTAAAAAAGTTGCTTTTATCATAGACAAAAAAAACACAAGGCTGAATCAATATCAAATGGTATTTTTTCAGCTTTTTTTATGTCTTTAAAAATTAAATATTTACAAAAAACAACTACAAGGTTTTTTGTTAAAATTATGTTAAAACAAAATTAAACAACTGTTTAATTTAAACGCTTGTTTAATTTTGTACCCGATTAGAAACAATATCATGTACAACATCGAATTAAACGATAAAAAAATTAAAATTCTTGAGGTTGCTGAAAAGCTTTTCTCTGAAAAAGGATTCGAAGGTACTTCCATACGAGACATCTCAAAACATGCAAAAATAAATATTGCCATGGTTTCGTATTATTTTGGTTCAAAAGAAAGACTGCTTGAAGCGCTAATCATCTACAAAACTTCTGATTTAAAACTACAGCTCGAAAATTTATTACAGGAAAATCTCGAACCTATTGAAAAAGTCAATAAATTAATCGAAATTTACATTAACAGGATTAGTTGTAACAAAGGGATTTTCAGGGTATTGCATTTTGAAATCAATGCAAAAAAGAGAGAAAAAAGTTTTATTGCTTTTACAGAGTTAAAAAAAGGAAACTTAAAATCTGTTGAGAGCATTATTACTCAAGGTCAGGAAAAAGGAATCTTTAGAAAAGATGTAATCATTCCTCTTATCACTCCTACTATCATTGGAACTTTTTTTCACTTTCATATGAATAAACCTTTCTTCGAAGAATTACTGAATTTAAAAACAGAAGCAATGTACAATGATTACATTAAAAACAGTCTTACAAAGCACATTCAACAAACTATAAAAGCTCTACTTGTTTATGAAAATTAATCAATTAATGCTCTTTGGTATTTTCTTTATCGGAATTTCATCAATAGAAGCACAAGAAAAAACAAGTTTAACCTTAGACGAAGCCGTAAAAATGGCTTGGGAGAAGAGTAACGAAGTTACGCTTGCCAATACTAAGGTAAACACAAAAAAGTACGAATTACAAGAAGTTAAAAACAGTCAGTATCCGGATATTAAAGTTTCCGGCCAATATCAACGACTTACAAAAGCTTCAATTAGTATGCCTAATCAGGGTGAAAATGCATCTCTGGCATCTCCTGACAGAGCAATGCTTGGAATGGCCAATTTAAGTTTGCCTCTTTTTGCAGGATTTAAAATTCAAAACAGCATTAACGCTTCTGATAATTTATACGGAGCTGAAAATGCAAATGCTGCTAAAACAAAAGAAGATGTTACGTTACGTGTAATTACTTACTACACCGCTTTGTATAAAGCTCAAAAAACTTTGGATGTTTTAAACGAAAATCAAAAAAGCGCCAAACAGCGTGTTACTGATTTTATTGAATTAGAGAAAAACGGTATCATTCCTAGAAATGATTTATTAAAATCGCAATTATTAGTTTCAAAAACACAATTATCAATTGATGAAGCAAATAACAATCTTAATAACATCAACTTTTATCTAACTACTTTATTGAAGTTGGATCCTGGTACAAAACTTCAGGTTAATGAAGCTGATTTCTTTAATTTAAAAACCAGCAATGCACCAACATCTGATGTTTTAGCTTTACAAAACAGAAAAGATTTAGAAGCTATTCGTTTTCAACAAAAAGCTTCGGACGCAAATATTAAAGTTGCAAGGGCAGCCTACTATCCTACATTAGCATTACTTGGTGGTTATACTGCTTTAGATCTTAAAGACATCATTACTGTAAAATATGCGATGAACTTTGGTCTGGGTTTAACTTATGACATCTCTGGAATTTACAAAAATAGTGCTCACGTAAGAGAAGCTGAAAGCAGAGCTTTGGAAGTTAAAAATACAGAAGCCGTAATGACAGACCGTATTAAGGTTGAGGTTCAAAAATCTATCGAAGATTATGACTTAGCCATCAATCAAAGTGTTGTCTATGACGAAGCACTTCAACAGGCATCTGAAAATTACAGACTTGTTAAGGATAAATTCGACAATGGTTTGGCGGATACCAATGATTTGGTTGAGGCTGATGTTGAGCAATTAAGTGCCAAAATAAATACAGCTGTGTCCAAAGCAACTATTATTCAAAAATATTACGAATTACTTTCAGTATCAGGACAATTATCACAATCATTCAATCTTTCTAAAATATAATCGATAGCTCTCATGGAAAAGAAAAAAACAAATACTAAATTCATCATTATACTAACCGTGTTGGTTTTAGTGGGCGGAACATACGGAATAACAAAATACTTACACTCCCAAGCTCACGAAGAAACAGATGATGCTCAAATCGAGAAAAAAATGAATCCAATTATTCCTAGAGTATCTGGATATATTAGTAAGGTGTATGTAAAAGATAATGACTTTGTAAAAAAAGGAGATACTTTATTTACTATCGACAAAAGAGATTACCAATTAAAAATCGACGAAGCTAACGCTGCTTTGCTAGGTGCTGAAGGTCAATACGAAGCTGCAAAAGCTGATATTGGTAGCGCAAATGCAAACATATCAGTTTCTGATGCGAATATGAGATCTGCAACTGGTTCTATCGAAAGTGCGAAAATTAGATTAAGACAAATTACAAACGATTATAACCGTTACAATAATTTGTACAAAACACATACGATTACAAAACAACAATACGAGCAGGCTTTATCTTCAAAAGAAGAAGCAGAGAATCAAGTACGTGTTTTAGAACAACAACAAAGAGCAAGTTCTTACCAAAAATCTGTAATTCAATCGAAATCTAAAGTTTCTGACAAACAGACTGAAGTTGCTGCTGCAAATATCAAAAGAGCCAAAACAATGTTGGATGTTGCTCACTTAAACTTAACCTATACTGTTGTAACTGCAGCAATTGACGGTCAGGTTTCTAAAGTTGACATTCAGCCTGGACAATTGGTTCAACCTGGACAATCTTTGTTCTATATCATCAATAATAATGAAGCGTGGGTTGTAGCTAACTTTAAAGAAACTCAATTGAACAAAATGATTGTGGGACAAAAAGTAAGCTTAAAAGTAGATGCTTACCCTAACTACGAATTCAAAGGAACTTTAACTTCTTTCTCTCCTGCAACAGGATCACGTTTTTCATTGTTACCTCCTGATAACGCAACGGGTAACTTCGTAAAAACAATTCAGAGATTACCGGTAAAAATTAGTTTGGATGAATCGAATGATCCTGAAAAAGTAAAATTACTAAGACCAGGTATGAATGTTGACGTAGACGTACATTTAAAATAATATAATGACAGCAGTACAAGGAGATGATGATTTAGTAGAATACGGTTATAGACGTGTGATTATTACGATTACTGCAGTACTTTGTGCACTGTTGGAAATTGTAGATACCACGATTGTAAACGTAGCACTAACAGACATGCGAGGTAGCCTTGGTGCTACTTTGACTGATGTGGCTTGGGTAATTACAGCATACGCAATTGCGAATGTTATTGTAATTCCGATGACGAGTTGGCTTTCGCAGCAATTTGGAAGACGTAATTATTTTGTGGCTTCTATCATACTATTTACAGTCTGTTCCTTTTTATGCGGAAATGCCACTAATATCTGGGAACTGGTAGCTTTTAGGTTCGTACAAGGTATGGGAGGAGGAGCTTTATTAGTAACAGCTCAAACTATTATTACCGAAAGTTACCCTATAGCAAAACGTGGTATGGCACAGGCTATTTACGGAATGGGTGTAATTGTTGGTCCAACCTTAGGTCCGCCTTTGGGAGGTTATTTAGTAGATAATTACTCCTGGCCTTATATCTTTTATATCAATATTCCGTTAGGAATTATTGCAACTATTCTGGCACTTACTTTCGTAAGAAGCCCAAAATATGGAGAAAAATTAAAAGCAAACCAGGTAGACTGGTGGGGAATTATACTTTTGGCTTCTTTTATTGGATCACTGCAATTCGTTCTCGAACATGGTCAACAAGATGATTGGTTCAATGATTCGCTTATTGTAACCTTAAGTGTTGTTACGGTTCTTGGATTGGTATTATTTATATGGAGGGAGCTTACTTATAAATATCCAATCGTAAACCTGAGTGTTTTAAAAGATGGGAATTTAAGAATTGGAACAGTAATGTGTTTTATTCTTGGTTTCGGTTTATACGGATCAACTTTAATTATCCCAATTTATACGCAATCTGTTTTAGGATGGACAGCGACTGATGCCGGATTATTATTGATTCCGGGTTCGATCACAACAGCGATCATGATGCCATTTGTTGGTAATATGATTCAAAAAGGTGTTCCGCAAGGTTATATGGTTGGAGTTGGATTTTTAGTATTCTTCTTTTTTACCTTTATGATGCAGACACGTATGACTCCTGATACTGGAGTTGAACATATGTACTGGCCTTTGATTTTAAGAGGAATTGGATTGGGATTACTATTTGTACCTATCACAACGCTTTCGCTTTCTACATTAAAAGGAAAACATATTGGTGAAGGAGCTGCTTTTACCGGTATGATGAGACAATTAGGAGGATCATTTGGTATTGCGATTATCACGACATTTATAACTCGTTTTAGTCAGGAACACAGAGTGAATTTGATTAATAATTTAGATCCTACAAACCACCAGGTTCAGGAACGCATCATAGGAATGCAAAGAGCTTTTGAATCAAAAGGCTATAGTTCAGATGTAGCATTACAAAAAGCGTATCAGGCTATAGATTATGCCGTTTTAAAACAAAGTACAGTAATGTCATACATTGATATTTTCATGTACCTAGGAATCATGTTTTTATGCTGTATTCCGATTATATTTTTCATTAAAAAAGGAAAAAACAAGATTAATCCTGCTGATGCAATGCATTAATAATAATTATTTATAATACGAAAAAGCCGGGCTATTTATTTAGTCCGGCTTTTTTATTTAACATAATTGGAATAATTCGGCTAAAGCCAATTTTAGATTTTATTAATTTCCTCCAGCTAAAGCTGGTGTCTATTCAATTTTAAACTGAAACAATTACAAACCTATGAACCTTTGTTTCTTTGAACCTTTGTACCTCAAATCAAAAGGATTAAAATCCCTCCCTACAATATAGTTCGAGTCTCCGACTCTCTTACAAAAAAACTTAGAATCTTAGCAACTTAGAGACTTAGCATCTTTTAAAAAAAAATCCCTCCCTACAATATAGTCCGAGTCTCCGACTCTCTTGCAAAAAATTTAGATTCTTAGCAACTTAGAGACTTAGCATCTTTTAAAAAAAAATCCCTCCCTACAATATAGTCCGAGTCTCCGACTCTCTTGCAAAAAACTTAGAACCTGAGCAACTTAGAGACTTAGCACCTCAAAAAAAACCTATCTTGTAAAAACCAAATGATTTCCTTCTGAAAGATTAGCATCAAAATGATATCCCTCATAATCGAAACCTTTTAAGTCATCAATTGTTTCTGCATTCGTATCGATAATATAACGAACCATCATACCTCTTGCCTTTTTGGCAAAGAAACTGATGATCTTAAGTTTCCCATCTTTATAATCTTTAAAATCCGGAGTAATTACAGGAACTTTTAAGGCTTTTACATCTACAGCCGAAAAATATTCATTACTGGCTAAATTCACAAACAACTCTCCTTTTTCAAGTTCTTTATTTAAAGCTTTAGTAACGGTTGGTTTCCAGAATTCATGCAGATTCTTGTATTCGCCAATTGGCAATTTTGTTCCCATTTCTAAGCGGTACGCCTGCATCAAATCTAATGGTTTTAAAACACCATAAAGTCCGGATAAAATTCTAAGTTTATTTTGTAAGACCTCTAACTTTTCAAGCGGAATTGTATACGCATCTAAACCTGTATAAACATCTCCATCAAAAGTATAAATTGCCGGACGTGCATTATCAGGCGTAAAAGGCGTTTTCCAATCCTGATTTCTTTTCCAGTTTAAATCTGCTAATTTATCTGAGATAGACATTAATTCAGATAGTTCAGACGGTTTTTTTTCTTTTAAAACTTTATGAACCTGACGCGCTTCTTTTAAGAAAGCAGGTTCTGTATATTGGGTAGTTGGTAATTCTTTTTCGAAATTTAAAGACTTCGCCGGCGATATAACAATTTTCATGTGTGCGTTTTTATAGAATTCAAAAATACAAATTGAATTTCTAAAAAGATATTATTGCAATTGATTTGTTTGATAACGGTATCAATGTTTTTTTTGCCACGAATTACACGAATTATCACTAATTAGATTCAATCGAATTAAGTTTACAAAAATAAAATTCGCGGAAATTCGTGCAATTCGTGGCAACCATTTTTCTGATTGATAAAATTCTCCACCTCAAACTGTGAATTTATTCAAAAAAGTGGACTATAGATTATAATAGGCATTTTCTATGTTGTAAATTTGCACACGTTTCATTCTTCTTAAAGAATAGAAATGTATTATTTAAAATTAGTGAATTCGTGGCTATACAAACAAACTATAAAGCAGCATTACAACATAAAATCTTCGAAGTTATTTCGAAAGCATCTCAGGAACTTAACGTCGACAGTTACGTAATTGGCGGATTTGTTCGGGATTTGCTTTTAAATCGGGGTTCTAAAAAAGACATTGATGTTGTTGCCGTTGGTAGCGGTATCGAATTGGCACTTAAGGTTTCTGAATTACTTCCAAAAAAACCAAAAGTACAAGTTTTCAAGACTTACGGAACAGCAATGTTGCGTTTTGAAGACACTGACATTGAATTTGTTGGCGCCCGAAAAGAATCTTACAATTTTGAGAGCCGAAATCCTATCGTCGAAAACGGAACTCTTGAAGACGATCAAAATCGTCGTGATTTCACGATTAATGCATTGGCACTATCATTGAACGAAAAAACGTTTGGCGATCTTTCTGATCCTTTTAATGGTTTGGCTGATTTAGAAAATAAAACAATCAAAACACCTTTAGATCCCAGCATTACTTATTCTGATGATCCTTTGAGAATGTTGCGTGCTATTCGTTTTGCCAATCAGTTAGGTTTCGAAATCGAGAAAAATTCTCTTGATGCAATTACCAAAAATGCTGAGAGAATCAATATTATTTCCGGAGAACGCATTGTTGATGAACTGAATAAGATTCTATCTACTGATAAACCTTCTATAGGTTTTTTACTTTTATATCAAACCGGGCTTTTAGATATTATTTTACCAGAGTTAACAGCGCTTAATCAGGTGGAAGAAATTGAAGGTCACACTCATAAAAACAACTTTTATCACTCACTTGAAGTAGTCGATAATATTTGCCCCAATACAGATGACGTCTGGTTGCGCTGGTCGGCTTTGTTGCATGATATTGGAAAAGCACCAACCAAACGTTTCAACAAGAAACAGGGATGGACTTTTCACGGACATGAATTTCTTGGCGGAAAAATGGCAAAGAAAATATTCGAGCGTTTGCATATGCCTTTGAATCACAAAATGAAATTTGTGCAAAAAATGGTTATTATGAGTTCTCGCCCTATTGTTTTGGCACAGGATATTGTGACAGACAGTGCGGTGCGTCGTTTGGTTTTTGATGCAGGCGAAGATGTCGAGGATTTAATGACTTTGTGCGAAGCAGATATTACAACCAAGAATCCATCGAAGTTTAAGAAATATCATAAGAACTTTGAAATCGTTCGAAAGAAAATTGTAGAAGTTGAGGAACGCGATCATGTGCGTAATTTTCAACCACCAATTTCCGGTGAAGAAATTATGGAATTGTTTGATTTAAAACCTTCACGAGAAATCGGAATGTTAAAAGAAGCTGTAAAAGAAGCCATTTTAGAAGGTGATATTCCTAATGAATATCAGGCTGCATATGATTTTATTATTAAAAGAGCAGAAAAGTTAAACTTAATACCTAAAAAATAATGGATCTATTAGTGGCTATTTTTTCTATTATTTTAATATTAATAGTTTTAGTAACTAATATTATTTTTATTAGAAAAATCAATAGAACTAAAAGTAGTAATTATAAATATAAAATCTTCTTTTTTTTAATCAGTATTGCTTCCATATCTGCTATAATGATTATAGGTGCAATATTTCAAAATACAGTTCTAATTGATTATTTTAAAATAACAATGGATATTAAAAGCTATCAATATAGAATAATAGTCATGACAGTGATCTTAATTATCAATATTATAGCAAACTTTACTTTATTAAAACTTTATTTTAAAAGAATAGGAAAAAGCAAAAACAAAATTAACGAGATCGAATTAATTGGAATAGAATGAAAAAAGAGAATAAATCAGTGATCATTTGGTTACTATCAGGTTGTGTTTTATTATTTTTAATGGTTGTTGTTGGCGGAATTACCCGTTTGACAAATTCAGGTTTATCAATGACGGATTGGCATTTGGTAACAGATACTTTCCCGCCTTTGACGGATGCAAAATGGAATGAGGCTTTTGAACAATACAAGAAGTTTCCTGAGTACCAAAAAATCAATATTCACAATGATTTTCAATTAGCCGATTATAAATTTATTTACTTCTGGGAGTGGTTTCACCGTTTTATTGGTAGAATCATCGGGTTGGTTTTCTTTGTCCCTTTTGTTTATTTCTTAATCAGAAAGAAATTAGATAAATCTACCATCAAAAAATGCATCGTTCTTTTGGCAATGGGAGGTTTTCAGGGTTTTCTGGGTTGGTTTATGGTTCGCAGCGGATTAATCGACAATCCTGATGTAAGTCATTTCAGACTTTCATTGCACCTTACTTTTGCCTTTATCACTTTTGCTTATACTTTATGGGTGGCGCTGGATTTAATTTATCCGGAAAGAACAATTACTAAAGTAATTCCACTTCGAAATATTGCACGATTTGCTTTGGTGGCACTATTAATCCAAATTATTTATGGCGGATTTGTGGCGGGTTTAAATGCGGGATTAATCCACAATCATTGGCCATTAATGAGCGACGGAGAATTTATACACGATTCTGTTTTTATTGAACAGCCTACTTTAATCAAAAACTTAATCGAAGGAAAAAGCGGTGTCCAGTTCGTGCACAGGACTTTTGCTTATGTTGTTGTTGCTTTCATTTTGTTTTTATATTACAAAAGCACAAAATTTTCGCTTACTCGAATGCAAACTAATTCGGTAAAAACTTTGGTTGTTTTTGTATTTATTCAATTTGCATTAGGGGTTTTTACGCTTTTATACAGCGTTCCTCTGGCTTTAGGATTAATTCATCAGATTATGGCTTTCTTCCTCTTAAGTGCCATGACTTTTACATTGCACAGATTGAGCAAGTAGATAACAAACTTTTATATAAAAAAACCTTCGGACGAAGGTTTTTTTATGTTTTTTTACGAACCTAAACCGTATTGAACTTAAACCGGATTAAAATCCGGCCCGATAAAATAGATCGAGCCGATGGTTCTTTAATATTGGATTGAATTCCTGAAGAATGACAAATATTGTATCTATGGATTTTAATTATAAGAACTTTTTAACTCAGCCAATTTTTAAAATCCTGTACTTTTTCGCGGCTTACAATTACTTCATCTTCTTTATAAGTTGGTAAAATTACTTTAAGTCTGGAGTTCGTATACACCTGAATTTCTTTTATTGCCGTAAGCGGAACAATAAATTTTCGGTTTACACGAAAGAAATTTTTTTTATCTAATTCCTGTTCTAAAATTTCTAAAGTCGCATCGATCAGATAATTTCTATTATCGAAAGTATGAATATAAGTGCCTTTATTTTCACTAAAAAAACATTCGATTTCGTCTGTTGTAATTACTTTTAAATGTTGCCCAATTTTAACGGTAAATCGTTTCTTGTAAATCTTTTCGAAAGGATTTGACAACATTTGGCGAATTTGCTCGAAGTCAAGCTGAAGATTTTGATTTCCCGGATTTACTTTCGGAATTCGGGTTTTGAATTTAGTAACTGCAACTTCTAAATCATCTTCGTCAATAGGTTTTAAAAGATAATCGATACTATTAAGTTTAAAAGCTTTCAACGCATATTCATCGTATGCTGTTGTAAAGATAATAGCACTTTGAATATCTATCTTTTCGAAAATTTCAAACGACAAGCCATCTGATAACTGAATATCCAGAAAAATCAGATCCGGATGCTGATTATTAGCAAACCAATGAATTGATTCTTCTACAGAATGCAGCATGGTTGCTACAGAAATATCTAACTTTTCGAGTTTTCGCTGCAATAATCTTGCTGCCGGTTTTTCGTCTTCTATTATTAATGTGGTCATTTAATACGATGCAAAAATTGAAAATTTTAATTTAAAGTTACTCCCATTTATTCTTATTCTGAGCTTCTTTCTCCATATATTTATGGATTTTCTTTTGCTCCCAATCTTTACTAAAAAAGACATCAGGACCAAATACGCTGAAGGCATGAATTAATAAAGCAATTCCCCAATAAAATGCTGTAGAATAGATTTCCCAATTTCTCAAACCTCTTATTTCAAAATGATTTCCTATATAACCTCTACTCAAGCTTGAAATAATGATAAAGGCATTCACTATGATATAAACCTTCAAGTGCGAATAAAAACCTTTAATCCTTTTCACTTTTCTATATGCATTATTATAATTTTCGTCTGTACTAAATTCATGTCTGTAATCATCGTACATGCGTCGTCTAAATCGTCCCATTTTTTATAATGTATAAATTATTGCCATTTATTTTTATTCAATTTTTCTTTCTCCATGAATTCTTTGATTTTTCTTTCTTCCCAATCTTTTCCCAGAACCGGGAATACTTCAGAAACCTTCAATCCATGAAAAACAACTCCAAATCCCCACCACATCAGGGGCCAGTAAAACCATAAGTGTTCTGGCGAAGTATATAAATTGATAAAAATCAAAACTACATTTACAGCGATAAATGCCGTCAGGTTTCCATAAAATCCCTTGATACTCTCCACTTTCTTTTTAGCCAGGTAGTATTTATCCTCTTCATTATAATTTACATCCATGATTACTCCCATTTTTGTTTTTTTATTTTTTTCTCTAAAATACTTTTCAACTTACGTTCTTCCCATTCTTCTCCAAAAATCCTGAACGATACAAATATGTCAATCGCAGAAACTAAGAAAAAAACGGTCCAGACTATCATTACAAACAGATTAATATGTTTTAAAGGAAAGAAATTAAAGGGAACTCCAAAATACTCCTTCAAAATAAAAAAAATCACTCCTACGATATAGACAAACATGTGCGAATAAAAAGCTTTCAGTTTAACTACTTTTTTGCTTGCCATTTTTTGAAGTTCAAAATCTTCCTGCTCCTTATAAAAATTAGTTTCCATAATTATTCCCAGGTTTGCTTGTTATTCTCTTTTTCTAAAATTTCCCTGATTTTTCGTTCTTCCCATTCTTTATTAAAAAATGGCGAATATTTAAAAGCTTTTAATCCATGCAATACAATAGCCATTCCCCATCCCAACAAACACCATATAAAATAAAGAAAACCAGGCGAAGTCATAAGATTTACCACTATTACAATAGGATTACAAAGAAGATAAACAGTCAAATGCTGATAAAATTTCTTGATTTCTTCTACTTTTTTTTGTGCCTGAAAATAACGTTCCGCTTCCGTATAATTTGTTTCCATAACTATTTCCAGGTTTGTTTGTTATTTTCTTTCTGTAAAATCTCTCTGATTTTTCGTTCTTCCCAATCTGAGCTGTAACCAAAAACTTTAAAGGCATGCATTACTACTCCAAATCCCCAGCCTAAAGCCGAAAACCAAAACCACTGAAAGCCCGGTGAAAACCTTAAATTTATAAATACCAAAAACGGAATCACACAAACATATGAGATAACATTTCCGTAAAAACCTTTTAGTTCTTCTACCCTTTTTTTAGCTCTGAAATAAGCTTTATTTTCATCTGTATTATATTCTGCATTTGTTTCCATAACTGCAACTTGTTTCGTTAGAATTGGAATCTTAACCGTAAAGTTTTTATCATTTTGCTCTATCAGTACTTTTCTATTGGTTATAATTCCGTATCGATTTACAATATTCTGCAAGCCAACTCCCTGCCTGTCCTGCAAAACTTCTTTTTTCTGAAAATCATTTTGTATCGCCAAATAATCCCCCTCAATAAAAATTCTGATATGCAACGGTTTTTGTTCACTTACAACATTATGTTTTACCGTATTCTCTAATAAAAGCTGCAATGATAACGGAACCACTTTTGCATCCGGATTTATATTTGTTGTTGGCAATTCGTAAAACAAACTATTTTCGAAACGCATTTTTAACAAATTCATATACGTTTTCGCGAATGACAATTCATCTTCAACCGAAACCAGTTCTTTGTCTTTTTGCTCTAAAACGTAACGATAAATTTTAGACAATGAAGTGGTGAAACGTTGCGCATTTTCCGGATTTTCTTCGATTAAGGAGCTTAAAACATTTAAACTGTTAAAAAGAAAATGCGGATCAATCTGATTTTTTAAACTTTCGAATTTAGCATTAGCCGTTCCTGCAATTATTTTTTGTTGTGTTATTTCAAATTTCGAAGCCCTTTTCCATTGTACCATAAAACTTCTGGCCTGCATGAAAGTCGAAACTCCTAAAGCCAGCATGATATAAAACAGGTGTATCCAGATCATTCTTTCGCTAAAGAATTTATCTAAAGGCAGATTCTGAAGATAAACAAAAATGTAATAATTGATTCCTAATACTACCGGGACCGTGTACAAAACAGTAACCAGAATACCGTAATAGACCCTTAAATTGGTTTGTTGCAGCCAATCCCATTTTTTATCCAGCAGCACATTAATATACCCATTGCCAAAACCTACCAGAAAAGAATACAAACAGCTTATAAAAAAGGTAATAAGAACGTTTTGAATGTTTAAGTCTTTTCCTAAACAAGCAGAAAATATTATTGTAAAGATCACAGAAATTTTGAAGGATACCATTGTTCCACTTTTCAAATCTGCATATGTACTTCTATGATCTTTCATTATAATCCGCTTATATTAATTTTATTTTTTACAGTTTTTTTGAGTTTCCAAAGCTCTGTCTAATCCCCATTTTGGAGAAAAAGGCGTTTCTGGCTTAAAAGTAGCAAAAAGTTCAACAGCTTTATCAACTTGCACACAAAGTGGCTTTGTATCAACCCCTGTCCATTTTGCGCCACCCAACTGATAATCAGCCTCACCAAAAACGATTCTCGGATTATTTGGGTCTATTGCTTTTCCTTTTGCATAAGCTTCCATTACTTTAGCCGAATATTTCATTCCGTTTGTCATTGGGTCTGCGACCACCCAAGCCGTATATATCAAAGCCTGCATCGCATATAACTCGGCATTATTTTGATCTTTTATCAATTCAACATCCAATGCGTCTTGCGCTTTAGTCAATAACAAATCAATCTTTGTTTTATCTTTTTCAGTAAAAGCCGATGTAGTATTAATAAGTGCTACATAATAATTTGGCAAATAACTTGTTTTTTCTGCCGCTGCAATTCTTTCAAACATTGCCGAAGCTTCTGTGTTTTTCCCTTCTTTCCAAAGCCCAAAAGCTTTTCCCATTCCTTGTTCAAATTGTGTTTGTGCAGAACTTATTACTACTACAAGCAGTGTAGCCAAAGTGATGATTTTTTTCATTTTTTAAGTAATTTTAATGGTTATTTTTAAGTGGTTAGTTATTATTTACAATATAATTTCAATTTTCGAATCTTTGTTGACAACAAATTTGGCATCTTTATAAGCAGGAGGCCCCATAAATCCTTTGGCATTGTTTGAAGCGGCATAATCTTCAGAAGGTATCCCCATCATATTTTTATCAAGTTTTCCGTTATTGTTTTCATCGTGATACGTCGAAATTGCATATTCTCCGGCAGGAATACCTTCAAATGTTACGATAACTTCGTTGTTTTTAATTTTCGAAGCCACACTTTTATAAATAGTTTTAAGAAATGTTTCATCTGAATTGTACAATCCTACCTTCACCATTCCGGTATTATTTTTTAAGCCTGAAACCGAAACAGTAAGATTTACATTTTGAGCAGACATTAAACTACAGATAAATAATGTGATTATTGTAATAATTTTGGTCATGAGTTCTTTTTTTTTAAGTTATTAAGGTTCTGAGTTGATAAGTCTTTAAGTTTTTTTGATGATTAAAACTCTGATTGTAATTTTGAGTCTCTAAATTTTTAAGGTGCTAATTATCTAAGTTTTTTTCTTAGTGTCTTAGCAACTTAGCCCCTTTATTATTTATACTTCAAAAGTACTTTGGTTTTTATTGTTATAAAATTAATTGATACTGAGTTGTTGATTTTTGCGACTGAATTGTTTTTTTAAAGGTTCTGAGGTTCTGAGTTGCTAAGGTTCTAAGTTTTTCACTTAACAACTCAGCAATAAAAACTCTGCAACTAAGAACCTTAGCAACTTAGCAACTATAAATTCTTCAATTGATTCTCATTCTTATTATCACTGATCGTCCAGAAGAAACCTACGAAGAAAAATCTGTCTGCGGTTGGTACAACAGCTTGTCTTTGGTAAACTCCGCTTGGATCAGGTAATTTTGCATAATCATACCCAAAAACGTTTTGAGCTCCTAATACATTCGAAACAGAAAAATAAAGAATCTTTTGAGTTGTTAATAAATATGCCCAGTTAAAACTCAAACTATTGTAAGACTTCGTTTTTCCGTTCATGAATTGTGTCTGGTTCGGATCATTATACGGGCGACCAGAACTAAAACTATTTGTGAAGCCTATTTGTGATTTCCAATCCGTGATGAAATATTTTGTTACAATCGACAAACTGTGATTGGCAATAAAGTTAGGAGTTGCCATGGTTGGAAAATTCTTGTATTGTCTTTCGGAATCGATATAAGAATAAGAAATCCAATATTCTAAGTTTTTATACAAATTGCTGTCTCTCCAGAACAAGTCCAATCCTTTTGCATAACCTGAACCATTATTATTGAAAACTGAATTGTACTGAATATCCTTTGTATCATATTGAACCAGATTGCTGTAATCCTTATAATAAGCTTCGGCCCTAAAAGTCTGACCTGGTTTTGTAAACTGATAATTCAGGATATAATGCCTTGCTTTTTCACTTTCGAACTGGTGATATTTAGAATATTTAATATAATCAACCACGGGAGTTTGAGAAAAATCTCCGTAAGCAAACGAAAACTGGCTGCTTTTAGAAACCTTGTAAGCCATCGAAGCCCTAGGTGCAATATTAGTTTCATCCAGTAAACTATTATTCGAAAGGCGGAAACCAACTTTTAATGCCAGCTTTTTCGAGAACAAAATATCTCCTTCTGTATAAAAAGCAGCAATATTAGAGTCGTAACCGTTTGAAGCTTTTATTGAAATATTATCATTAAAATTTTCATTGTATTTCGTGATAAAATAATCAGCCCCAAAAGACAATTTAAAATAGTTCGAGATGTTTTTTCTTAATTTCAATTTAAGCTGAGCAGCATTTTCGTTACTATCAACATCATTGATATCATATTTTATTTTGTTATTGCTATAACCGTAACTCACTCCCGATGTAATTTGCCAGCCGGTTCCAAAATCGCCTTTATAAGAACCATTAAAATAAAAGTTATTATTATTTAAATCCGTCCTGATTGGATTTACAAAATTTACATTTTTCTGATTCAAATCGAATTTTTCAGCATCAAAAGCAGCATACAATTTAAAAATTCCTCGTTCAAAATGATAGCGGTACACAGCTTCTCCTCCCAAAGATTGGTAAGGATTATTCCAATCTACATTTTGAGGAATCACCGCCTGATAAGGCGCCAAATTTACATAACTGGTATTGATACTAAATGAACTTTTTTTCCATTTTTGCGTGTTTCCAATTCCTAAACCAACAGTCATTAAAGAAATATCGGTTTTATTCTGGTCTGGTTCATCCTGCGTATTCAACAATAAAACACTTGACAAAGCTTCGCCATATTCAGCAGAATAACCTCCGGTTGAGAACGCAATTCCGCTAAACAAAAAAGGCGAAAATCTGCTTCGGGTTGGCAAATTATTTGTTGTTGCACCATAAGGCTGCGCTACACGAAGTCCGTCTACAAAAGTTTGCGTTTCGCTGGCTTCTCCCCCACGAACAAACAAACGTCCGTCTTCACCTACTGTTTGTGTTCCCGGTAAAGTTTGCAAAGCGGCAATAATATTTCCGGCAGATCCGGCAGTCGTAACAATATCTAAAGGTTTTAATACCGAAACCCTCGCTTTATCTCCGGATTCTAATGTTCCGGCAGTAATTACAACAGCATCAAGTGCATTGACGTTCTCTCTTAATTTTACAGTTTGATCTTTGTAATTCGTAACATCAATTTCTTTTTTGAATGTATCATAAAGTAAAAAGCTTATCACTAAAACCTGGTTTCCTGTTGCCGTTGTTTCAAAAGAAAAATCACCTGTTTCAGAACTTGTCGCTCCGTCATAAGTCCCATCAATATAAACATTTGCACCAGGAACAGGTTTCCCTTTTTGATCTGTTACTTTACCGGAAATCGTGTTTTGGGCAAAAATAAGAGAAGTAAATAATAATAAGATTAAAGTAAAATTGGTTTTCATTTCATTGGTTTTATGAGGCAAATATATTTTAACAGTTTTAGTTAAAAAATATTAAATAACCCAATTGTAGAATTTTGAGGATGAGTTGTAAAATACTTATTTGTATATTAGCTTTTGAGTTTTAAAAACGATCGATTATGTCAGAAAGTAAAAGAATTTCGAATCTATATCAATCCATTTATAATGGAAATCCATGGCTGGAAGTTAACTTGACAAATACATTAGAAAATGTAACTGCAGAGCAGGCTTACAGAAAAATAAACCCTAATCTTAATACCATTTGGGAAATTGTAAACCATCTCATTCAATGGAGAAGAAACATTTTAAGGCGCGTTGAAGGAGAAGTAGTTACAGCACCTGATCATAATTATTTTGTTCCTGTATTAGATCCTTCAGAAGCAGCATGGGAACAATCTCTTCAAAATTTGGCAAAATCACAAGAATCATGGAATACCTT
Source organism: Flavobacterium azizsancarii (assembly GCF_027980145.1). Classification (GTDB taxonomy): domain Bacteria; phylum Bacteroidota; class Bacteroidia; order Flavobacteriales; family Flavobacteriaceae; genus Flavobacterium; species Flavobacterium azizsancarii. The sequence continues at coordinate 50,753 of NZ_JAMZNK010000003.1, forward strand.
TTTTGAAGATTTTGATGATGCCGATTTAGAAAAAATATATGTAAATAATGAGCATACATATTATGAGCACATTCACGGAATTATTCAGCATGATGTCTATCATCTGGGACAGATTGTTATTTTGAAGAAGTTGCTTTAAGACAAAAGACCGAAAAAAATATAATGCACTTATGAATACTGAAAAAGAAAAAATGATTGCGGGAGAATATTATCTTGCCGGCGATCCCGTTTTAGTTAAGGAACGCCGAAAAGCTAAAAATCTTCTCCACCGTTTAAACGTAACGGAATATCGTTTGACAAAAAAAGCAAAAGAAATTCTAACTGAATTAATCCCTAATACGGGAAAGAGTTTTTATATAGAACCCCCATTTCATTGTGATTACGGTTATAATATTTTTTGCGGTGACAACGTTTATTTTAATGTAAATTGTGTTGTTCTGGATTGTGCTCCTGTAAATATTGGATCGAATGTATTTTTTGCTCCCAATGTTCAAATTTACACAGCAACTCATCCACTTGACGCCGAATTAAGAAAAACACTCGAGAATGCATTACCCATTTCGATTGGAGACGATTGCTGGATTGGCGGGAATTCTGTTATTTGCCCTGGAGTAACTATCGGAAAAGGATGTGTGATTGGCGCAGGATCTGTTGTTACCAAAGACATTCCGGACAATTCATTAGCAGTTGGAAATCCGGCAAAAGTCATTAGAAAATTAAATCAAGAACCCCAATAAATTAAAAATGCTTACCTTAAATAAAGTTCACCATATTGCCATTCTGTGTTCTGATTATCAAAAATCTAAAACTTTCTATACAGAAGTTCTGGGTTTAACGATTATTAGGGAAATCTATCGCGAAGAACGTCAATCCTACAAACTCGATTTAGCCTTGAATGGTTCTTATATAGTAGAGTTATTTTCTTTCCCTAATCCGCCACAACGTCCGTCAAGACCTGAAGCTGTTGGTTTACGTCATTTGGCTTTTGAAGTAATTAATCTTGAAGAAACAATTGCTTTTTTAAACACAAAAAAAATCGAGTCAGAACCTATCCGAATTGATGAAACGACTGAAAAGCGATTTACTTTTATCGCTGATCCTGATTTGTTGCCTATTGAGTTTTATGAGCGATAAATTTTTGGCACGAAGGCACTAAGACACAAAGTTTAATTTTCAAATTAATGATTAAAACCAAATGTTTTCATTTCGACCGGAAGGAGACTGTAACGCTACAAAGATTGGCGATTTATACATGAGCAGAATGGCACACGGATGACACGGATTCGCAAGCGAAAACGCTGATAATCGCGGATTTTTATTTTTTTTCAATCTGTTTTTTTGCGACTTAGTACCTTTGTGGCGTCTTTTCTTGTTGAAAGAATTATCTCTCATAACAACTTTTAACACAATATATTGAGTGTTTTTCATTAAAAACCGAATTTGATTATCTAATTTTGTAATCCGCATGAAAATATTGCGATTTCAAAATCCACATCTGATGAACAAAACGGCGAAAATCAAAAAAAATCATCAATTTATTGTCCTTCAAAAATTAGTTATTGTTTCTGTTCTAATTGGCTTTTTATCCGCCTTTTTAGGAATCTCACTCAAAAAAATCACGGAATATTACGAAGAAATCTTCTTTCATGAAGTCACGGTAAATCCTGTTTTTTATATTGTTTTCCCGGTTTTCGGCTTATCTGTTATTTATTTCCTGAGACAATATTTATTTAAGAAAAAAGAAAACAAAGGCATTAAAGAAGTTTTTGAAAGCACAAAATCAACTTCAAAAAACTTACCTTCTTATAAAATTCCATCACACTTCATCAACGGATTATTGACTGTTGCTTTTGGAGGCTCAACCGGAATCGAAGTTTCTACCGTTGTTGCTACCGCCACAATTGGATCTGTTGCCCAACAAAAAGAAAACGTATTTCGTAAATATAAAACCGAATTAATTTGTGCCGGAGTCGCAGCCGGAGTTACAGCTTTATTCAGCAGCCCAATTGCAGGAATTTTATTTGCCCTTGAAGTTATTTCCCGAAAAGTAACACGTGCTTTTATCATATCGAATATTATTGCTGTTTCAGTTGCTTTTGGATTACTTTCTATTTTAAAAGAAGAACCTTTGTTTGCCGTTTCAATCACGACCTGGCATTTAAAAGCGATTCCGTATTTTATTCTTTTAGGAATTTTAGCCGGAATGAATTCCGTTTACTTGACACGTTGTGTATTGTTTTTTAAATCTCAATTTGGAAAAATCGATACACATTATTATAAAATCCTTATTGGCTCTGTTGTTTTAAGTATTTCCTTATTTATATTCCCACAATTATATGGTGAAGGATATCACGCTATTAAAGGCATTTTTAGTAATTCAGCTGAAATTCCGTTAACGTTAACTTTGGCGTTTACTTTTGTTGGCGTTTTATTACTAAAACCAATTGTAACTTCTATAACATTAGCTTCAGGAGGCGACGGTGGTGTTTTTGCACCAAGTCTTTTTATTGGAGCCTTTCTGGGATTATTACTGGCATCTGTTTTAAATACCTTTTTTCACGTACATGTAATTCCGGTTAACTTTATGATTATCGGAATGGCTGCTGTCTTAAGTGCGAGTATTCATGCTCCTTTTACAGCAATATTTTTAGTATGCGGATTAACAAATGATTATACTTTATTTTTACCGATTTTGGTGGTTTGCCTAATTTCAAAATATACAGCAAAACTCATTTATCCTTATACAGTCTATTCTTATTCTCCAAGTTTAATAAAATAAAAAATGCCAGTTCAAAAAATAAAAAGAGGTTATCGCAAAACCCGTTACATTCTTTACAAAGAAACTTTAGTTAATTATAAAGAACATTTTTGGTCATTTTTAGGATCATTTGTCGGCATCGGAATTTTGGCTTATTTTGAATCTATACATTTTGCAGGCCCGGACGTTGTTTATTTAATTGGTTCTTTTGGGGCTTCGAGTGTTTTAATTTATGGTATTATTCAAAGTCCGTTCTCGCAACCCCGAAATTTAATTGGCGGTCATTTAATTTCAGCATTTATAGGTGTTACAGTAAATAAATTAGTTCCGGATATTGTCTGGATTGCGGCTCCTTTGGCAGTTTCTCTTTCGATTATTTTTATGCAAATTACCAAAACCCTGCATCCGCCCGGAGGTGCGACAGCTCTTATTGCTGTTACAGCTTCAAAGCAAATAAAAGATCTGGGGTATATGTACGTGATTTCACCCGTTTTGGTTGGTGTTCTGATTTTATTTGTAACGGCTTTAATTTTTAATAATATGACTTCCAGCAGAACTTATCCGAGTCATAGTACGTATCACAAACATTATCACAAGATTAGAAAAAGACTGGTTGGGAGGTAAATTTTAAACCAAATACAGGTGTCATCCTGAGGACTAATTTCTTTCAAAAAAGAAATATAAATGACGGATTCTTTGGGTGTCATCCTGAGCGGAGTCGAAGGGCGCAACAATTGGAACGTAGGCTTCGACTCCGCTCAGCCTGACAATCGGAATGTGCTCAACCTGACAACTAAAAAATCTTTTCAACAAATCGTAATTCACAATTCGTATTTCGTTTTTAATATTTTACCTTTGACCTTTCAATAAAAACAAAGATTATGGTTTATAAATTTAGAGTAATTCTAGACGCCGAAGAAGATATTTTTAGAGACATTGCAATTCTTGAAGATGATACTCTTGAAGATTTACACAATGCTATCTTCAACGCTTTTGGTTTTGACGGAATGGAAGTAGCTTCGTTTTATACCTGCGATGAAACTTGGAATCAGGAAGATGAAATTGCACTTTTTGATACTGGCGATGTTCCCGGTGAACAAAGAACCATGAGCGATTATAAATTATCTGATCTCTTAGACGAGGAAAACACCAAGATTATCTACGTATACGACTTCATTAATATGTGGACATTCTTAGTTGAATTGGCTGCTATCGAAGATCAGATTGCAGGAGTTCCTTATCCTGAAACATTATTCTCTCACGGAGAAATGCCTGATGAAGCCATAGAAAAAAGTTTTGAAGCCGATATGCATGACGATATCTACGGCGAATTCGAAGATGACTTAGACGAAGATGATCTTGATATGTTCGAAGGCGATGATAGCTTTGAAGATTTTGGGTTGGAAGAGAATTGGAATTAGTTTTTTGAGGTTCCAAGGTTCAGAGTTGCTAAGGCTCTAAGTTTTTTATATTGAAGCTTTTTTCTTATATTTATTTTTAATACATAAAAATAAATATAAATGAGCAATTTTAGAACTCTTCTTATTTGGCAAAAGTCAATGGCCTTAATTACCAAAATCTACCTTATAACAAACAAATTTCCAAAAGAAGAAATCTTCGGATTGACTTCCCAAATCAAACGTTGCTCTATTTCAATTCCTAGCAATATTGCTGAAGGATCAGGACGAGAAAGCAATAAAGATTTTTTACGCTTTTTAAATATTTCAATAGGTTCTTTATTTGAAATGCAAACTCAATTAGAAATTGCTAAAAATATAACCTATCTTAACGAAGAAGAATTTAATAATTTATATGAGGACAGTCGCGAAGTAGAAAGAATGTTGGTTTCGTTTATTAAGAAATTAAAAGATAGAAACTAAAAAACTCAGAACCTTAGCAACTTAGAGACTCAGCAACTCAAAATATGAGGACAGTCGCGAAGCAAAGAGAATATTAGTTTCCGTTTATTTAATTAAAATACAGAAACTAAAAACTTAGAACCTTAGCAACTTAGAACCTCAGCACCTTTAAATATGATCAACTTATTCAACACCCACATCGAGACGCTTGCGATACACCGCGTAGGAAACAAAAGCAGAAACGAAGCGATTTTTTTATCGGAACAACCATTTAATTTAAATGATGAAATTGTGCCTTTGATAAAAGAGTACTTCTTTAAGCCTTTTAGAGAGAAAGAAGAAAACTATTATCAGTTTGCTCATGAAGTCGATTTGGATTACAACGACATGTTTAAATATGCTTCGGAGATTTTTGACAATCCGAATAATTTGCAGGAGGTTTCAAAAAGAATCACTACACATTTATTCGAGCAGTCAAATCACCCGCACATTAAAAACGGAGAGGTTTATGTAACGTATTTAACGAACCTTAGTATTGACAATAATGTAGTTGATGCTATCGGGATTTTTAAAAGTGAATTACAAGCAGACTTTTTACAATTTGAAGAAAAAAATAGTAACCTTGAAATGATCCTGCAACAAGGAATCAACCTAAGCAAATTAGATAAAGGTTGTTTGATTTTTAATTATAAAAAAGACGAAGGATACAAAATTCTAACTGTTGATAGTAACCGTTATGACGCGCGTTATTGGTTAGAGCATTTTTTATCTGTTGATGCTTTTGAAGATGAAAACTTTATCACCAAAAAATACTTGAAATTCTGTCAAAACTTTGCAAAAGATGTTGTTTTGCCGGCAGAAGACAAAAAAGAAGAGGTTATGTTTATGAACAGATCTGTGAATTATTTCGCAAAAAATGATCAGTTTGAAGAACAAAACTTCCTGAATGAAGTATTAGACAATCCAGACTTGATTCCTGAATTCAAAAATTATAAAGTTGATAAAGGAGAAAAATACAGCATCGAAGATGTAACCTCATTCCCTATCGCCAACGCAGCAGTTTCTGACGCTAGAAAATCGATTAAAAACGTTATTAACCTGGATACGCACATTCAGATTAAAATGGATTTCATCAACCCTGAAAGTGCAGAAAAATTTGTTGAAAAAGGCTGGGATGAAGAAAAACAAATGTATTACTATTTAGTTTACTTCAATAAAGAAGAAAAAAGCTAGTAGTTATTCATTTTCTATTACTTACTTAAGACAAAAAACGGCAACTACATTCATTTGTAATTGCCGTTTTTTTATTTTAATTCATACTTAATTCATCGTTTTATGCTTTATCAAAGTAAATAATTAGTCAAAATAATTCATCTTCCTGAAAAGACTGATTTAAAGCGATTAAAATCTATGGAACTATAAGCGAAAGAAATAATAAATTGGTGTACATTCTTAATATTTGCTTAATTTTGTAGTTAAAAAAAAACGGAACATGGATATTCATTTATATAAAGAAAGTCCCTTTACAACTATAATTTCATTTCATAAATTAATTGAAACGCTAGAAGAAATTGCTTTATCAAATGTTGATTACCGAGCCAACTACGCCACAGCCTTATTAAAACAAATAGAACCAATTCCTGAATTTAGAACTGGTATCCAGGATTTTTCGATTATTAAAAACAATGAAGCTTTAATTAAAAATTTATTAGCAGATTTGTTTCCGACTGCTTTAACTAATAATGAAATTAAAGCGGTTACGATTCCTTTTCAAAATATATCGTTTAATTATACAGATCGTTTCAAAAAAATCCTTCGCAATGCCGGAGATGAATTCTATATGGAAATTCGTGATTTCGACGATCATCAATTTTATATTAATAACTGTTGTCTAATTTTAGGCGTGTATTACAAACAAAAAATAGATTTCAACAAACCTTTTTTCTATGATATTCCGGATGAAGACGGGGTCGAAAAACACTATCGTATTCTATACAATGCAGATTTCATGGAAATTATTCCAAATGAAAACTCTCTTGATCTTACTCAGGATGATATTGATTTATTAATGGATAATTATGGAGATATTGAACTTTGGAAATCGAAATTCCCACCTGGAAGCTGGACTTTAAAAGGATTCGGAATTGTTTCTTTATTTGATGCAACGACTGAAAGTGCCATTTCTAATTTAAAAAGCAATTTACTCAAACCAGATGCTCAATCAGTGGCAACTGATGAAATAGTGACCAATATTTTTAAATCAATATTTAAAATTCCTGATCTAAAAGTAGGCTTTATCATCTATAATCCTGAAGAAGAAAAATTCATCAGACCCATAAAATTCGACAATCAGCTTCAGAGTTTCCTGCTTTCAAAAGATCAGGAAGTCGATTGCAAAAATGCTTTCTTCGGATGTTCATTTGAGAATTTATTAGATAATAAAGAACCTTTTATAATTTCTAACGTAAATAAATTCATTGAACAATCATCTAATAAAAAACTTGGCGAACATTTACTAAAACAAGGCATTCAGAGTTGTGTTTTTGCACCTGTTATCAAAGACGATCATTTATTAGGGATTGTTGAATTGGTTTCTAAAAATGTAATGGACTTAAATAGTGTCAACGCGACAAAACTCGAATTGGTACTTCCCTACTTAACAGATACAATCGATCGCTATAATACAGATATGCAGCATCAGATTGCATCTATTATTCAGCGTGAATACACGACAATTCATCCAAGTGTATATTGGAAATTCAAAAAAGAATCCCAAAATTATTTTCAGAATGCAAACCATACCAAAGATTATATTTTTAAAGAAATAGTCTTTAAAAATGTGTATCCTTTATATGGCCAAATCGACATCAAAGGCTCTTCTGAACATAGAAACGAAACGGTTAAAAAAGATCTTAAAAATCAATTAACAGCTCTATTAAAGATTTTCGAATCTCAGGATCCTAATACGAACTTAGTACTTCTGGAGCAAAGAAAATTTGAATTGGAATCTTTTCGAAATGATTTAGATTCTCCTTTAAAAGCAGATACAGAACAGTATATTCAACGTTATATCGAAGAAGAGATTCATCCTCTTTTAAAGAACACACCCGAAACTCAAAAGAGTAAAAAACTAGAGCGTCAGTATTTTGAAAGTCTTGACGAAAAAAGCGGCTTATTTTATCAGGAAAGAAAGAAATTTGATAATGCAATGTCTATTATCAATAAAAGACTGGCGACTATTTTAGATAAAAAGCAAATCGAAGCACAACAAATTTATCCACACTATTATGAGCGTTTTAAAACCGATGGTGTTGAGCATAATTTATATATAGGAGCCTCTATTGCGCCTACAAAACCTTTTGATATCATGTATTTGCACAACTTGCGTTTGTGGCAATTGCAGACTTTATGCGAAATGGAACTGGAGCATCATCAACTTAAGGAATCTTTGCCGTATGAGTTGGATGTAACTTCATTGATTTTGGTATTTAGTGCTGCGCTTTCGATCCGTTTTAGAATGGACGAAAAACGTTTTGATGTTGACGGAACTTATAATGCCCGATATGAAGTGGTAAAAAAACGTATTGACAAATCGAATATTAAAGGCACAAAAGAGCGTATTACAGAAAAAGAAAAGATTACGATTGTCTACTCTCAAAATAGCGAAGAGGCAGAATATCTAAAATACATCAAATATCTGCAGCACAAAAAAATCCTTGAACCATCAATTGAACAATTTGAGGTTGAAGATCTTCAGGGTGTTTCAGGCTTGAGGGCCATTCGTGTAAAAGTGATTAACAACAATACAAATCCGGTAAAACAAAAAATTACTTATCAGGACTTATTAGATGAGCTTAACTAATTATAGTTAAGCTTATTGAATAGTTTTAAATGCGATTACAAAAGCAACAACCGTCACAATGATTCCAATCATGAAAAAGTTGTAAGCAATACGCAATAAATTATATTTACGCTGTAGCACTAATCCCAGATAATATAAATCCTTGATCATGGTTGAGTATAAATAATCCCGATCTTTCATCATTTCATTCATTGCCCAGTCATACTCTTCTAAAGGCATTTTGTAGAAATTCCCAAAAAATAATAAATTTATCTTTTTAGCCTCGATATCTTCTCGGGTAAAAACTCCCGTCGTAACTTTTGGTCTTGTCGAAAGAATCGCAAAGATGATAGTAACGACACTAGAAATTAACATTATAAATGTTGGGATCACCAAATGCGCATTCTTCGGACTGTCTAATTTTGGAATAATAGATGAAAGTGCGATCGAAATAATAATTGCATTTACAGACAATAAAATATTCGCTTTACTATCAGCAATTCCGCTTAATCGCGTATGATTTCCCAGAGTAACACGAAACAAAGTATCTACGCCACGATCCGGTTTCTCTATTTTATCTTTCTTTTTATTTTCGTCTTCGATTTTATCTGCCGCTTTCTTTTGTTGCTTTTCAATTTTCTTTTGCACAAGTAGTAAGTTTTTCTCTTTTAAAGGTTGCCATTTTCTCAAGGCATAATCAGTATAGAACCGATGTTTGTTCATTAAAAAGTTTAAATTTTCTTTCGCCCATTCTGAATTCGAAAAATTTAAGTTCCAGGTATTTTTTAATTCAATACGCAATAACTCACAAGTAGTTGCATATTCATTTCCCATAAGGTGCGCAAAATCAGCATCTTTAATTATTTTTTCTAAATGAGTTTTTGGAATATACTCTTTTACCGTGGCCATAATTAAACTGGAAACGGTTGCAATAAACTCATCAGATTGCTCTTTTTCTTTCAAAAAAGCTGTTGCAATTTTCACACTTTCTTCTTCATGATTTTCATAACCTTCTACATATCCGGTGTCATGAAACCAAGCCGCAACAAGAAGCTTTTCTTTATCATTTTCTTTAACATCTTCTTTTTTACAGAGCTCTTTTACGGCATTTACTACCGATAAAGTATGGTTAAAATTATGATAAGAATATAAATTAGAAAGTTTATCTTTGAGTAAATTACTGACGAAATCTTCGGATTGTTCTATTAAATTCATAGAGAATATTTTTACACCACTAAATTATGAAATTGTTTTTGGATAATCATTTTATTACTAAAATTAAAAACTGTTCTTTAGCAATAGTTACATTATTACTTGCCTATTCCTGTGCGACGCATAAAGCACAATACGGGAAAAATGTGAGCGCTAACGAGACAGAAAACGCAACTGATACTATAAAAATTGCCCATACTCTTTATTTAGTTGGCGATGCAGGAAATGCAGATGAACTTCAAGCACAGCAAACACTTGAATTGTTGCATAAAAAATTAAAAAAAGCGAGCAAAAAATCGACTTTGATATTTTTAGGAGATAATATATATCCTAAAGGTTTTCCTGCTAATGATGATGCTTCAGAGAAGGCTTTGGCAGAAACAAAATTGACAAACCAATTAAAATTAACAGAAGGTTATCGAGGAAAAACAATCGTTATTCCCGGAAATCACGATTGGTATAACGGTATCAAAGGTCTTGAACGCCAGGCTGATTTTGTAACGAAATACCTAAATGATAAAAAATCATTCCTGCCAAGAAAAAGTTGTGCTATAGAAGATGTCAAAATCGACAGCACCACTACCATAATTACAGTTGATAGTGAGTGGTTTCTGGAAGACTGGGATAATCATCCTACAATTAATGACAATTGCGACATTAAAACCAGAGAAGATTTTTTTGATGAATTAGAAAGTCTTTTAAATAAAAATCAGGAAAAAACAGTTATTCTTGCTATTCATCATCCTTTGATGAGTAACGGAACTCATGGCGGACAATTCTCATTAGAGAAACAATTGTTTCCGTTAGAACAAAAAATACCATTACCCATAATTGGCTCTTTTATCAATTTATTGAGAAAAACATCCGGAGTAAGTCCGCAGGATATTCAGAACAAGCAATACACTATATATGCCAAGAGAATTAAAACGCTTTTGCAAAAGCAGAAAAATGTAATCGTCGTTTCCGGACACGATCACAATCTGCAATATGTTAACAAGGAAAACATTAAGCAAATTATTAGTGGTGCAGGATCAAAATCTGAAGCTGCCAGAGCTATAAATCCTACTGAATTCTCTTATGGAGGAAATGGTTATGCAACATTGACTTTATTTAAAAGCGGTGATGCAAAAGTGTCTTTCTACGGAAATGAAAACAACAAAGAAAAGCTGCTTTTTGAGCATGAAATCATTAAGGCAAAAGAAATTAATTGGGCTGCAAAAGTCGATAATAAATTCCCTGCAACGGTTACCACTTCAATCTATTCTGAAAAAATGACCCAGAAAAGTATTTTTCATAAATTCTTATTCGGAAATCATTACAGAAAATATTACAGCTTACCAATTGAAGCCAAAGTTGCAACCGTAGACACATTAATGGGTGGTTTGAAGCCTATTCGTGAAGGCGGAGGACATCAGTCAGTTTCTTTACGAATGTCAGATCCTAAAGGCAGAGAATATGTAATGCGTGCATTGAAAAAAAGTGCAACCGTATTTTTACAATCTGTTGCATTTAAAGATCAATATGTTGTTAACGATTTTGAAGATACATATGCCGAAAATTTCCTTTTGGATTTTTACACCACTTCTCATCCTTATACTCCTTTTGTGATAGGGAATCTGGCTGATCATTTAGGAATTTCCCACACAAATCCCATTCTATATTATATTCCGAAACAAAATGGCTTAAAAGAGTTTAATTCGAATTTTGGAGATGAATTATATATGGTTGAAGAAAGACCGGCTGATAATCATCTGGATGCGAAAAATTTTGGCAACCCGACTAATATTATTAGTACCGGTGATATGATGAAGAATCTTCATAAAGACGAGAAATACTCGGTTGATGAAAAAGAATATATAAAAGCACGTTTATTTGATATGCTTATTGGCGACTGGGACAGACACGATGATCAGTGGCGTTGGGGTGAATATAAAAAAGAGGGAAAGGTAGTTTACAAACCTATCCCGCGTGATCGTGATCAGGCTTTTTCAAAATATGACGGAACTTTGCTTTCGTTGTTAATGAACATTCCTGCGCTTCGCCATATGCGTAGTTTCAAAAAAGAAATCGATAATGTAAAATGGCTTAACAGGGAACCATATCCAATGGATTTGGCTTTCCTGAAAACTGCCGAAGAAAAAGACTGGATTGCCCAGGCGAAATATATTCAGGAAAACTTATCAGACAGTGATATCGATAATGCATTTAAAAGCCTTCCAAAAGAAGTTCAGGATGAAACGATTGAAGATATCAAACGAAAATTAAAAAACAGAAAAAAGGAACTTCAAAAATATGCTTCGAAATATTTTGATGTTTTGAGTCGTACTGTAATGCTTGCGGGAACAGATAAAAAAGATAAATTCATAATTAATCATGATGCTCATAAAAGTATCGAAATCAAAGCATACCGAATTAAAAAAGACGGTGATGAATTGGTATACACTAAAAAAGTGACTGATGCCAAAACTAAAAATTTATGGATTTATGGTTTAGATGACAATGATGTATTTGAGGTTGTTGGGAATCATAAATCAAAAATTAAAATTCGTTTAATTGGTGGTCAGAACAATGATACTTACAACATTGAAAACGGAAAAAGAGTTATTGTCTATGATTTTAAATCAAAACAAAACACTTATAATCTTGACGCTAAGACTAAAACAGAATTGACTGATGATTATGATGTGAATTTATACAATTACGAAAAACCAAAGTATAATGTGATATCAGGATTACCAAACATTGGTTATAATCCTGACGATGGTGTAAAAATGGGTGTAAATTTAAATTATACCGTTAACAATTTCAAACAGAATCCCTATACACAAAGACACGTTTTAAACGCATTCTATTATTTTGCAACAGGAGGTCTTGAATTTAATTATGCTGCACATTTCCCGGGATTATTGGGTAAATGGGTTATTGATGTTGACTCTCAATATACAACTCCAAATTTTGCAATAAATTATTTTGGATATGGAAATGAAACGGTAAATAATACTGATGCCTTTGGGATGGATTATAACCGTGTTCGTATTCAGAAATTTAATGTTTCAGGAGCGATCAGGCATGTTGGCAGATACGGAAGCGAATTTAGCTTTCAGCCTATGTTACAACAAATGAGGGTCGAAGAAACTAAGGACAGGTTTATTGACGCACCAAATATTATAAACCCAAATGTTTTTGACAGTCAGGTATATGGTGGGGCAAAAATTAAATATTCGTTTAAAAATGCTGACTTTGCTGCAAAACCTACATTAGGAATGGCTTTTATGGTTTCCGCAGCCTGGATGGCGAATTTAAGTGATTCTAAACAAAACTTTCCAACTATAGAAAGCTACTTAGGTTTTACGCATAAAATCGACCATAACGGCAAATTAGTACTGGCTTCTATCGTAAAAGGAAAAGCTATTTTAAATAATAACTATGAGTTTTACCAAGGGGCAACTTTAGGCGGCGATACTGATTTACGTGGTTATAGAAATGAACGCTTTTTAGGAAGTTCGTATTTTTCTCAAAGTACGGATTTACGACTGAGCATTGGTAAAATTCAAAAAACAATTGCGCCTTTGACTTACGGAATCCTTGGTGGTTTTGACTATGGAAGAATATGGCTTGATGGTGAAAGTTCCAGAAAATGGCACCAGGATTATGGTGGCGGACTTTGGATTAATGCTATCAATGTTCTGACAGCAAGAATATCTTATTTTAAATCTCCTGACGAAGAAGGCAGGGTGATTTTTGGAGCTGCATATAGCTTTTAGTAACGTACTGAGGTGCTAAGCTGTTAAGCTTCTAAGTATTTTTTTAGCTTAGGGTAAAAGCAGCAAAGATTTTAGCCACGAATTTCACTAATATATAATTTATGGAGATTCGTGAAATTCGTGCCAAACTTTTTTATTCTTAATTTGTTTTGTCAGTTGAAACTTCTTTTTGTAAAGCTTAATGACTAGAAGCTTAGCAACTCAGAACCTTAAATTACTTTAATTTAAACTCGTAAACGTTCCCTCCTACTTTTTTTGTTTTTTCGTCGGCGATCAGTAATGTATTGTTGTCTTTAAAAACAACTGCTTCTTTTTGCGAATAGTGATTTAGTTTTATTTCTGTTTGAGTTCCTTTGTGAAACAAATCATCTTTGAAACCAGTAAATAAAACAATCTTATCATGACTTAATAAAACTACTTTTTTTCCATCAGGACTAATTGTTGCTCCGGTTAACACACAATGACTGTAATTATCACAGGTTTTAAATTCACCAATTTTAGTCGCTTTTTGAGTTCCTGCAGCATTTAATATTTTATAAACAAAAGCTGTTCCGTCAAAATCTTTGCTTCGGTTTTTAGTAAAAAGGTAAAAATAATTTCCATGTTCAAAAAAACCTTCAACATCAAAGAACATTTCTTTTTTCTTTGGCGGAAATTCAGTTTGTTCCGGATATGAGAAAGAAATTTTATATTCGGCCACAGCAAGATCTTTATTCAATTGGTCTTTATTCACTTTATAAATACACAAATCTTTGCGTTCATTATCATTGTTTCCAAAATCTCCAATATAGATATTGCCGCTTTTATCTTTTGTAATATCCTCCCAATCTACATTTGTAGCGTTAGAAATGGTGATAGTTTTAGCCAATTTACCTTCTGAATTAATAGCGTAGATTGCATTTTTATTTCCACTGTCTTCTAAAGTATAAATTAAATTTGTCTCTGGAAAATAGGTAATTCCAGAAACCTCCTTTAATTTTTTAGGAAGCGCATAAAGTGTCTTAAAATCAGTATTTGATTGTTGCTGACAAGCCAGTAAAGCAATAGAAACCCCAAGTAAAAAAAACTTTTTCATAATATTATTTTTATTTTCAATCATATAATATAATTTAAAAACATTACGTTGATATGAACTTATTTAACTTATATGGTTAATAATTTTAAATCAAATTTGTGTTTTTAAAGTTGCGCGTGATAAACTCAAACGCTGCATACATAATATGCCCCATTGATTTGGCATTTTTAAACTTCATATCATTTGTATAACGGTACAATTCCATTTTTAGTTGATTCAAATGCTCTTCGGTCGAAATAGTATCGTGACACATTATATTCAATAGTTTTTTGATTCTGTTTTCTGCAGAATGAATACGTTTAGCAAGAATTGCTCTTTCTTCGTCTTTGTATTGAATAATAGATCGGTCTTCTAATTTTTCTTTGATCAGTTGTATCATAGGATAATTTTCCTTGAAAAACTGGGGACGATAAACTTTAAAATTCCCTTCGTAACATTGTTGGTCAAAATCAATTGGACGAATTTTATAAACTACCTGATCAAAATCGTGAATTGGCACAATCACATAATTATAAGCTCGCATATCGCCCAAAAGTCTGATCATACAACGTTCATTAAACTTCACGAACTCTTTTGCAATCTGGGATTTTTCAGTCTCGGTGCAATTATGCAACAAAGTGTCCATAAAAACATCACCCGGAATCCCTATAATATGTTCCTCGATTAAAGTGTCTTTGTAGACCAAGAAGTTAATTTTATCAGGCGAAAGAATATCCTCTAATTCCAGTCCGTAAATTCTCGAGGCATCAGCTTTTTTAATATAGAAATGAACATAATTATCATTGAGAATATTTCGAACTTTAATTCTAAAAGGTTTTGAGTTTCCAAAAGTGCAATAATCAATCGCATCAACATTCAGGAACTGGATGATCTCGCTATTTCCGTCAGAATGCAAAAGCGAATAGATTTTTTTCAGATTTAAGTCAATTTCGCTTCTTTCGAATTCATTATAATAAACCCTAATCCACAAAGTATCCGTTTCATTTTTATCATATACATTTACAGAACCTGAAAATCGCAATAAATCATCATAGAAGACAGACACTTTCGAAATGCGCTCGTATCTTTCTAAATAACTTAAAAGCGATGGTATTAAGGGATAAGATGGTTTTTTTAAAACCATTAAAGGTTCACTCATTTTGAATATCTTTATTACAAATTTACATTAAATAAAATTTAGCGTAACAATATACAGACTGAATCGTCATACTAAAAACTAAAACTGAAATAAATTTGGAAACCATACTTACTATTGAGAATCTTCATAAAAGATACGGGCGAATTCAAGCCTTAAAAAATGTTTCTTTTGAAATACAAAAAGGCCGCGTTTATGGCATTTTAGGACCAAACGGAAGCGGTAAATCGACCACGTTAGGGATTGTTTTAAATGTTGTAAACCGTACATCAGGAAGTTACAGCTGGTTTGGAGGAAAAGTTCAGACTCACGAAGCCCTAAAAAAAGTTGGGGCTATTATAGAAAGACCTAACTTTTACCCGTACATGACTGCCGAAGAAAACCTGAAATTGGTTTGTAAAATAAAAAGTATCAATTATGCTAAAATCAACGAAAAACTTGATTTAGTAGGTTTAACCGAAAGAAAAGAGAGCAAATTCAGCACTTTTTCTTTAGGAATGAAACAACGTCTTGCGATTGCATCAGCCCTTTTAAACGATCCCGAAATTTTGATTTTAGACGAACCTACAAATGGTTTAGACCCTCAGGGAATTCATCAGATTCGTGATATCATCAAAAAAATAGCTTCGCAGGGAACTACAATCTTACTTGCTTCGCATTTATTAGATGAAGTCGAAAAAGTTTGCTCGCATGTAATTGTTTTACGAAAAGGCGAAATTCTTTACTCAGGTTCAGTAGATGCCATGTCTGCAAACGAAGGCTTTTTTGAAGTTATGGCAGATGATAATACTACACTAAAAAGTATCCTGATAACACACGCAGCAATAGACAGAATTGCAGAAGAAGACGGGAAAATTTTGGTTTATTTAAAATCAGATTTATCAGCATCAGAACTCAATCAGTTTTTATTTTCTAAGAATATTACATTAAATCATTTAGTAAAACGTAAAAACAGTTTAGAAGCTCAATTTTTAGAATTAACCAAAAACACCACTACCAAAAACTAACTAAGCCATGAACAGACTTCTCTCTATAGAATTACAAAAAATCTGGAAAAACAAAGCCAGCCGTGTCCTTACTTTAACTTATTTCATATTACTTTCGTTCATTGCATTAATTGCTTCAATAAAGTTTGATATAGGACCAATTCATATCGACCCATCCGAAATGGGAATTTTTAATTTTCCGTTTATCTGGCATTTTACTACTTATTTTGCAGCAGTGCTTAAATTTTTTCTGGCCATAGTTATTGTATCCATGATGGCCAATGAATATAGCTACGGTACTTTGAAACAAAATCTAATTGATGGCTTAAGCAAAAAAGAATTTATTTTATCTAAATTTCTAACTGTTGTCCTTTTTTCTTTAGTCTCTACTGTTTTCGTTTTTATTATGAGTTTAATCCTCGGATTGTGTTTTTCATCCTATAATGAATTTGGCATAATTTTCAGTGATTTGGACTACCTGTTGGCTTTTTTCGTAAAATTATTAGGATTCTTTTCTTTTTGCCTTTTTCTGGGAATTTTAGTCAAAAGATCTGCATTTGCACTTGGTTTTTTATTAGTCTGGGTATTTATCGAATCAATAATAAAAGGTCTTTTAGTTTTTAAAATCTTCCCAAATAGCAATACAGGCTCGTATATCACACAATTTCTTCCTTTAGAGGCAATGTCAAACTTAATTGTTGAACCTATTTCAAGATTACAATTGATAAAAACCATTGGCACACAAATGGGCGTTGAAAATACTAAAGATTATAGTGTACATTATTTCTCGATTTTAATCGTTTTGGTCTGGACATTTTTATTTATTTACTTTTCTTACAAACTATTAAAAAATAGAGATTTATAGTATATTTGCTACGCTATGAATTATTTTAAAGTTTTTTCCTTTGTTTTGTTTTTCTGCTGTTCATCCGTAAAGATGAATGCGCAAAATATTACCGTAGATGATACAAGAACTCCCCAACAGCTTATTGAGAATACTTTAGTAAACAGCTCTTGTGCTGCTGTTTCAAACTCAACAGGCAACGGAGATACATTTAGGCCAGGGAAGCAAAGTTTTGCTTATTTTAATAGAAATGGAAGCAGTTTTCCTTTTGAGGAAGGCGTAGTATTACTAACGTCAACAAGTCAAAGTGCGGTTGGACCATTTGTTAGCAATGCTAACGACGGTCAGGATGACAATACTGGATGGGGACGTGATAGCGATCTGGACGATATACTGGGAATCACTTCTGTAAATACTACAGTTTTAGAATTTGATTTTATAGCTTACACAAGTTCCCTGAGTTTCAATTATATTTTTGCTTCAAATGAATATCAATATAATTATCCTTGCGACTATTCTGATGGATTTGCTTTTTTAATCAAAGAAACCGGAACTACTGATCTTTACAAAAATTTAGCCGTATTACCCAATACAAATACCCCCGTTTCTTCTGTAAATATTCGCCCAAAAATTGAACCTGGAGTAAGACCGGGCGGCATTGCTTACACAGGCTGCGAGGCTTCAAACCTAAATTATTTTAATGGAACAAATGGCAGTACAAGTCCGGTAAATTACGCTGGGCAAACTGTAGTTATGACCGCAGAAGGCACAGTGGTTGCAGGAAAAACATATCATGTAAAATTGGTAATTGGTGATGCTACGATTAAGTTGCAAAATTCAGCTATTTTTCTTGAAGCCGGGAGTTTTGCTTCAAAAATTGTACTTGGAGGAGATCGTACCATAGCTACTAATAATCCTGCATGTTTTGGAGAAAAGATTATTTTAGACAGCAAACTAACAGCTGCTGATTATAATTTTAAATGGTCAAAAAAAAGTGATCCTACAGTTACTTTGGGTACAAATTCAACTTTTGAGGTTACAGATGCCGGAAATTACATAGTAGAAGCCACTGTAAAAGGCACAACATGTATATTATCCGGGCAAATTAAAATTGAGTATGCTCCCGAAATTCTATCAACTAATACGACCTTACTACAATGTGATGCTGATACAGACGGAATTACAGTTTTTAATTTAACAAAAGTTGACAATATCGTCAAGAATAATGTAGCAGAGAACCTTAATAAAGGATATTATGAATCATTAATTGATGCTCAGGCAAAAACAAATCTAATAGGAACACCTCAGAATTATACAAATAAAATTCCTGACCAAATTCTTTTCGCCAGAATTGAAAACCAATACGGCTGTTTTAAAATTGCCGAAGTAAAATTACAAGTTCCCACCACAGCAATTCCGGATCAAAATCCAATTGCGACTTGCGACGGAGATGACAAACAAGATGGTTTTTATCAATTTGATTTTAGTGCAGAAGTTACTCCACAAATTTCAGCAGGTTTACCCGGAGGATTAGTTTTTAATTATTACTTAAATACTAATGACGCATTAAATGATATGAATGTTCTACCAAACATCTTTAAAAATACCGTTGCTTTTAACCAAATTATTTATGCTAAAGCCACGAACGGAGCCGATTGTTTTGATATTACTCCAATTACTCTTGTTGTAAATACTTTTGATCCTCCAAGTTTTCAGGATGAATCAATATATTTATGTAAAGGAGAAAATACAACACTAACTGTTGCTACAGGTTTTACCAGTTATTTATGGAGTACAGGAAGTACTGCCAATTTCATCACCGTAAATTCTGCCGGTGATTATTCCGTAGTTGTAACAGATGTAAACGGTTGTGAAAAAACGAAAAAATTTAAGGTAACTTTATCTGAACCTGCTTTAATAACCGAAACTGTTGTTAAAGATTTTTCAGGGGTTGATAACTCCGTTTTAATAAAATATACCGGAAGCGGTAATTACGAATTTTCTTTAGATGGAAATGTTTTTCAGGATGATCCGTTGTTCACTAACGTAAAACCGGGAATCTATAATGCAATTGCGAGAGATAAAAATGGTTGTGGATTGTCTAATTCACTTATTACTTATGTTCTGGACTATCCAAGGTTTTTTACTCCAAACGGAGATGGCTATAATGATTTATGGCTTATCACAAACATAGATAAGCTTCCTGATTATAAAATCTATATTTTTGATCGTTATGGCAAATTTTTAAAACAGATGGATCAAAATAGCAGTGGCTGGAATGGTCTTTATAATGGCCAGCAGTTACCCGCAGACGATTATTGGTTTACTTTAGAATTTGTAGACGGCAAGACTGTGAAAGGACATTTTAGTTTAAAAAGATAATTTTTTTGATTTTAAAAAATATTGATTCTGCAAAATATTAAGAATTGAAATAAACATTTTTTTACAAATAACCAAAAATAACTGATTTATCTTATATTTACATCTTACTTAACAAGATGGGACCATTTAAATTATCATTTTTTTTATTTTTTATTTCAATACATTTTTACGCACAAAATGATTGCACTGATGCAATTACTGTCTGCGGAAATTCAGGGTTTCAGGGTTTATCTGTTAGTGGATACGGGAATGTTAATGAGTTTTCTTTTTCAAACAGTTGCATGCAACGTGAAAATAATAGCATTTGGCTAAAACTTTCTATTAAAACCGCAGGAACTTTAGGGTTTATTCTAAAACCGGACAGCACAAATCTAAATGAAGATTTTGATTTTATAATCTTTGGACCCAATGCAACATGCAACGCTCTTGGCAATGTATTGAGATGCTCAAGCACAAATCCGTTAGAGGCACAACTTAGTAATAATTACACCGGAATGACCGGCACAGCTACAGATATCTCTCAAGGTCCGGGACAAAATGGGAACGGCTATGTTAAGTGGATAAATGTTAATCCCGGCGAATCTTATTTTCTTGTCATTGACAGACCAATAGGAACCAGTAATTTTTCACTGGACTGGCTCGGAACAGCAACTTTTAATACTCCTCCGGATCTGAATGTCTTAAATCATACTGCTCTTAACATGGAAGACGCAGATATCAGCGGGACTGAAAATCAATCGTTAACTTTTGATTTAACGAAGAACAACGCTACAATAATTGGAGGACAATCTGATGTCAAAGTAACTTTTCATTTATCTTCTAATGATGCCATAACAAATTTAAACCCTATTGCAAATCCAACGCAATATAAAAACATTCAGAATACGCAGATCATTTTTACCCGAATTACGAACACTATAACTAATTGTTACAATTGGACATCTTTTACTATTAAAGTTAGCGACAAGGTTATTTTCCCGAAAAACAAATACGAAACCTGTGATGAGAATGATGCAAATGGTAAAGATGGAAAAACAAAAATAGATTTAAACAAAGTTACGGCTGCCATTTTTGATAATAAAAATGTATCTAACCTGACCATTAATTATTATTTCTCAGAAAATGATGCAAAAAACAATACTAATCCAATATTAAATAATTTTATAAATAATATCCCTTTTGAACAATCGCTCTTTATCGCAGCCTTTAGCGAGAAACTAAGCCGTTCTATACAAGAAATTAAATTAATTATAAATCCTCTTCCTGACATTATAAATTACACATTGGTACAATGTGAAACAGGAATATCCCCAAAAGGTTTGTCTCTTTTTAATTTAAATGAAGCTAATTCGGCTTTTAATACGAGTCCGGATGTTACAACAACTTATCATATAAGTAATGAAGATGCTTTAGACAATAAAAATCCTTTAAACGCCACGTATACAAATATCAGTAATCCGCAAACAATATTTGCACGCAATACAAATCAAAATACTACTTGCGCCACCATTAATAATTTGACATTGAAGGTGAATGCAATTTCAGAAACAGTATACAGCTTAGATCCTGCTTGTGACGATGATGGCACTGAAGACGGATTATACAGTTTCGATTTAACAAAATCAAACATACCAATTCCGGCCAGCCAAACTTTAAAATATTACTCAAACGAGAATGATGCCTTATTAGAACTTAACCCAATTCAAAATCCTGCATCTTATCACAATGAAACTCCCTATAATCAAGATGTATTCGCCCGAATTGAAGAAGGAAATGATTGTTATGCAATCAGCAAAATTAGATTAGAAGTAAACAGACTTCCTAATCTTAAAACAAATACGACTACAAATGTATGCGAAGATAACCCGGCATATTCTACAATTTTAGAAGCAGGATTATTAGATAGCACTACTTCGTCCAGTGATTTTACTTACCAATGGAAAAAAGATGGTGTAGAAATACCAAACAAAATTACTTCAAGTTTAGAAGTAAATAAAACCGGCATTTATGAAGTGACGGTAAGAAACAAATCAAACTGCACAAAAACAAGGACTACTGAAGTTACTGCATCAAATCTTGCAAAAATTCTAAGTATTGATATTGAAGATTTAATGATGGGCGATTCTAATAAAATAACTATAAATATTGTTGGAAAAGGAGATTACGTATACAGTCTTGACACACCAAATGGTCCTTATCAAGAGTCAAACGTTTTCGAAAATATAACTTCAGGTATTCATGAAGTTTACGTAAATGATAAAAAAAATTGTGGTACAACAAATAAGATAGTTGCCGTCATTGGTGCTCCAAAATTTTTTACGCCAAATAACGATGGTTATAATGATTACTGGAATATTAGCGGACTTACTGCTACAAATAAAAATGCCACTATTTATATTTATGACCGCTTCGGGAAATTATTAAAACAAATTCGTCCGTTAGATCCAGGATGGGACGGGCTATTTACCGGAAATCCTCTTCCGGCAGATGATTATTGGTATACATTAAAACTAGAAGATAACCGGGAAGTAAAAGGTCATTTTAGTTTAAAAAGATAATCGCTATAAAATTCTAAATATTTAATAACAGATTCTCGAATATCAGTACGGGATCAAAAAAAATCCCAAACTCCTTAATTGGAATTTGGGATTTTTATATTGAAATTTAAATTTATTAGAATTTAAATCTTTTTCTATCAGTTTCTGTCAAATAGATTTTTCTCAAACGAATAGATTTTGGTGTAACCTCTACATATTCATCTTTTTGAATATACTCTAAAGCTTCTTCAAGAGAGAAAATAATTGGTGGGATGATTCTTGCTTTTTCATCATTTCCAGAAGAACGAACGTTAGATTGTTTTTTCTCTTTAGTTACGTTTACACACATATCATCGGCACGAGAGTTTTCTCCAATTACCTGACCTTCGTAAATTTCAGCATTTGGTTCAACAAAAAACTTACCACGATCTTGTAATTTATCGATAGAATAAGGAATCGCTTTTCCTTTTTCCATAGAGATCAATGAACCTTTGTTACGTCCAGAAATTTCTCCTTTGTATGGCTCATATCCTATAAAACGGTGTGCCATAATAGCCTCACCTGCTGTTGCAGTAAGTAATTGATTACGCAATCCAATAATTCCACGAGATGGAATATTAAATTTCACAATCATACGTTCCCCTTTAGTTTCCATAGAAAGCATTTCTCCTTTACGCAATGTAACGAATTCAACTGCTCTTCCTGAAAGATTTTCTGGCAAATCGATTGTCAATTCTTCAATTGGCTCACATTTTTTACCATCAATTTCTTTGATGATAACTTGTGGCTGACCAATTTGTAACTCATACCCTTCTCTTCTCATTGTTTCAATAAGAACAGATAAGTGAAGTACTCCACGACCAAAAACCATGAATTTATCAGCAGAATCAGTTTCACCTAACTTCATAGCTAAGTTTTTCTCTAATTCTTTTGTCAATCTTTCTCTAATATGACGAGAAGTTACAAATTTACCCTCTTTACCAAAGAATGGTGAATCGTTGATTGTAAACAACATACTCATTGTAGGCTCATCAATTGCGATAGTTTGTAAAGCTTCAGGATTTTCAGAATCGGCGATTGTATCTCCAATTTCAAAACCTTCAACTCCAATAATAGCACAAATATCTCCAGCGATTACTTCTTGTACTTTTTTACGGCCTAAACCTTCAAAAGTATGTAATTCTTTAATACGTGATTTTATAACTTTACCATCTCTTTTTACCAAAGAAATTGGCATACCTTCTGTCAATACACCTCTTTCAAGACGACCAATAGCGATACGACCTGTAAATGCAGAGAAATCTAAAGATGTAATCAACATTTGTGGTGTTCCTTCAGATACTTTAGGAGCCGGTACGTTTTTGATAACCATATCCAATAATGCTTCAACATTATCAGTTACGTTTTCCCAATGATCAGACATCCAGTTGTTTTTAGCAGAACCATAAACAGTTGGAAAATCTAATTGCTCTTCTGAAGCACCTAATTCAAACATTAAGTCAAAAACTTTCTCATGAACTTCTTCAGGAGTACAGTTTTCCTTATCAACTTTATTGATAACTACACAAGGCTTAAGACCTAAATCAATAGCTTTTTGTAATACAAAACGCGTTTGTGGCATTGGACCTTCAAAAGCATCAACTAGCAAACATACACCATCGGCCATGTTTAATACACGTTCTACTTCTCCTCCAAAATCGGCGTGACCAGGAGTATCGATAATATTGATTTTTGTTCCTTTATATTGAACTGATACGTTTTTTGAAGTAATAGTAATACCTCTCTCACGCTCTAAATCGTTATTATCAAGAATTAAATCACCTGTGTTTTCGTTGTCACGAAATAACTGACAGTGATACATAATTTTATCAACCAAAGTGGTTTTACCGTGATCGACGTGGGCAATAATTGCAATATTTCTAATAGATTCCATCTGAGATTTTTAATGGGTGCAAAGGTACACTTTATTTTGATATAAAAAACGTTTCTGCGATAGTTTGCGTCTAGACAAGTAATTAGTTCATCAAAACAACGTAAATTTTACCATCGAAATGAACTTTCCTTATTGTTTAATTATAGTTAATTTAACTATATTTGAGTAATGAAAAGTAAAACTCTCCAAATTACTCTAGTTTACGTTATCATATCGCTAATTGTGGCTATAATCTGCCATAAAATACTTACTACCTACTTTTCTAAGATAGAATACTTTTATTTATTTGTTATAAAAGACGTCCTTTTTATACTCATTACAGGATTAATTTTCAGATACATACTATCGAAAAATGAAAAGAAAAACATCTCTATTTTCGAAAAATTAAAAAAAACAAATGAAGAGATCAAAGAATCGAACGAAAAATATGACATTGTTGCAAAAGCGACTAGCGACACTATTTGGGATTGGAAAATTCAGGAAGACAGTATTAATTGGAACAAAGGAATCGAAAGCGTATTTGGATATAATCCCGCAGATGTAGGAAACACATCAAAATGGTGGTTTGATAAAATTCATCCTGAAGACAGTATCAGAATGTCTATCAAATTATATTCATTTATTGAACAAAAAACTGAAAAATGGCAGGATCAGTATCGCTTTAGATGTGTTGACGGAAGCTATAAATACGTACTTGACCGGGGGTTTTTATTGAAAGATGAAAACGGAAGAGCCATTAGAATGATTGGAGCAATCCAGGACATTACCAAACAAAAAGAAGAAGAACAACGATTAAAACTTCTGGAAACTGTAATCACACAATCTAAAGATTCTATTCTAATTACAGAAGCGAATTCAACAGATCGTAAAATCCCTAAAATAGTATATGTAAATCCCGCTTTTTCACAAATGTCCGGATATCTCTCTCATGAAATAATTGGGAAATCTCCAAATATTTTCAAAGGACCAAAATCAGACTCAGAAGAATTAAAAAAACTATTAAGAGCAATAAAGAATAAAGAAGAATGCTTAATAGAAACCATTAGTTATACCAAGAAAAAAGAAGAATATTGGGTTCGATTTTCAATGATCCCCATTTTTAATAATGAAGGATCAATTTCGCACTGGATTTCTATACAGCGAGACATAACAGATGAAAAAAAATTAGAAACAGAAAAAGAACATCTTATCAGGGAACTAACCCAAAACAACAAGGATTTAAAACAGTTCTCCTATATAACATCACACAACCTGAGAGCGCCTTTATCCAATTTAATCGGACTATTAAATTTAATAGAAGATATTCCTGTTGAAGATCCGGAACTTCAGGAAATCCTTGCCGGCTTTACCAAATCAACACATTTATTAAACGAAACCATAAATGATCTGGTAAAAGTCATCATCATCAAAGACAATCCTTCTATGCAAAAAGAAGAAGTTTCTTTAAAAGAAGTTTTTGAGAATGTCTTTAGCCAATTGTCTTTCCAGATAGAATTACACAAACCGATAATTAAATTAAATTTCGAAAAAGTTCCACTGCTAAACACAAACAAGGCTTACATCGAAAGCATCTTACTTAACCTACTGACTAACTCCTTAAAATACAAATCGGAAAACAGGAAATTAAAGATATCGATTACCGCCGAACAAATAGATCACAAAGCTATCTTAACTTTTAAAGATAACGGAATTGGAATTGATCTGGACAGGAATCGAGACAAAGTTTTTGGCCTCTATCAACGATTTCACAATTATCCTGACAGCAAAGGACTAGGCTTATACCTTGTAAAATCACAAGTAGAAACTATGGGAGGAACAATAACCATTGAAAGCGAAGTCAATAAAGGCACAACATTCACAATAACATTCAAAAATTAATTCACATGCTCGAGCAAATTTTATGCATTGATGACGACCCAATCACGCTCATGTTATGCAAAAAAGTAATTTCGAAATCATCATTCTCTAAAGAAATCATCACTGCTCAAAATGGTGAAGAAGCACTGATGCATTTCAACACTTTAAAATACACCAATATTAAAAACAAAGTAAACAAAAAACCAGAATTGATCTTCTTAGACCTGAACATGCCAGTCATGGGTGGCTGGGAATTTTTAGACCACTTTACGTCTCCTGCTTACGCAGAATTCAACACTGCGAATGTCATTGTATTATCTTCTACTATTGACCCTGAAGATTTAGCCAAAGCAAAAAAATACCCTATTATCATAGACTTCCTCTCAAAGCCTGTTACTCTGCCAATGCTTGAATACCTTAAAAAGAAAATAGGAATTTAAAAACAAACCCATTGCAAACTAAACAACAATAGAAGGTCAATTAAATAAAAATCCAACATTACAATAAAACCGAAACAAATCAAGCAGGAATTGAAATGGATTAAAACAAACGCTTCAGCAGAATCTTTTAATGCCAAAGTAAAAGCATTTAGAAGTCAATTTAGAGGAGTACGAAAAGTAGATTTTTTCTTATTCAGATTATGCAATCTTTTTGCGTAATCCCCAACTTTTGCGTTTGATCCCATTTAACATAGACACTTTGGGATTTTCATTTTTATTCAAACAAAAAAAAGTCCTCTAAAGAGGACTTTTTTTATATATTTAGGAAATTGTAATTAATTACAATTTAGCAACATGTTTAGTTAATTTAGACTTCAAGTTAGAAGCTTTATTATCATGAATGATGTTCTTTTTAGCTAATTTATCTACCATAGAGATTACAGTTGATAATTTTGAAGCTGCATCAGATTTATCAGTAGCTAATCTTAATGCTTTAATAGCGTTACGAGTAGTTTTGTGTTGGTATCTGTTAAGAACTCTTCTTTTTTCGTTACTTCTGATTCTTTTTAATGCTGACTTATGATTTGCCATTTTTTTTAATTTTTAGATGTAATAATTATTATAAATACTAGTTAAAAAAGAAAAACCTCCCACAATTGAAAAACAATCACTTTGGTTTTAACTAATAAAACAAAAATCGAGACACCAACTTTTATTTTACAAAACTTATTTACAACTAATTGTAGTAGTCTGTAAGGGAATCGAACCCCTGTTACCAGGACGAAAGCCTGGAGTCCTAACCCCTAGACGAACAGACCAGTATCCTCTAAGTTTTCTCCAATTTTAATAAATTGAAATTTTGTAGCCCGTAGCGGAATCGAACCGCTCTTACATGGATGAAAACCATGCGTCCTAACCGATAGACGAACGGGCCATTTTAATTCTCAGTATTTCAAGAAAAAATTCGCAGTAAAAGTAGTAGCCCGTAGCGGAATCGAACCGCTCTTACATGGATGAAAACCATGCGTCCTAACCGATAGACGAACGGGCCTGCTTCTCTAATGCGGATGCAAAAATACAACTATTTTTAAGATGTACAATACCTGATGCAAAAAAAATTAAAAAAAATTAATACGCCTTAGCAAACAACACTCTTTTTGAAGAAGGATTACCAGTAAACACACAGGTTCCCGCCTCTTCTACAGCATCTAATGGGATACAACGAATCGTTGCTTTTGTCAAGTCTTTTATTTTTTCTTCAGTAGCGGCTGTACCATCCCAATGAGCAGATACAAACCCTCCTTTACCATCTAAAACTTCTTTAAATTCCTCAAAGCTATTTACTTCCGTGATATGAGTATCACGATAATTTAATGCTTTATTAAATAAATCAGTTTGTATTTGCTCAAGCAAGTCATTTATATAAGTAACGATTCCTTCGCCGGAAACAGTTTCTTTTGTCAATGTATCACGTCTGGCAACTTCAAAAGTTCCATTTTCTAAATCTTTTGGACCAACAGCAATTCTTACAGGAACACCTTTTAATTCCCATTCAGCAAACTTGAATCCTGGTTTTTGAGTTGTTCTGTCATCATATTTAACTGAAATTTTCAACTTTTTAAGCTTAGCAGTTAAGTCATTTACTGCCGTTGTAATCTCTGCTAATTGCTCATCTGTTTTATAAATAGGCACAATAACAACTTGTATAGGTGCCAAATTAGGAGGCAGCACTAATCCCTGATCGTCAGAGTGCGTCATCACCAAAGCTCCCATTAAACGAGTAGAAACTCCCCATGAGGTTCCCCACACGTGTTCTTGTTTCCCTTCGGCATTTGCAAATTTCACATCAAAAGCTTTTGCAAAGTTCTGACCTAAAAAGTGAGATGTTCCTGCCTGTAATGCTTTTCCGTCCTGCATTAATGCTTCAATACAATAGGTTTCATCGGCACCGGCAAAACGCTCCGTTTCAGTTTTTATACCTTTAACAACCGGAATAGCCATAAAGTCCTGAGCAAAATCAGCATATACATTCATCATCTTTTCAGATTCTTCTAGTGCTTCTGCCTTTGTAGCATGTGCTGTATGCCCTTCCTGCCATAAAAACTCAGCAGTTCTTAAAAACAAACGCGTACGCATTTCCCAACGAACAACATTTGCCCATTGATTAATCAATAAAGGCAAATCTCTGTACGATTGTACCCATCCTTTATATGTAGACCAAATAATTGCTTCACTGGTAGGACGAACAATAAGCTCCTCTTCTAACTTCGCATTTGGGTCAACCATTAATTTTCCAGGTCTGTCCGGATCATTTTTTAATCTATAATGTGTTACGATAGCACACTCTTTTGCAAATCCTTCTGCATTTTTTTCTTCCGCCTCAAACATGCTCTTAGGCACAAATAAAGGGAAGTACGCATTTTGATGTCCTGTTTCTTTAAACATTCGGTCTAACTCAGCCTGCATTTTTTCCCAAATAGCATATCCGTACGGCTTAATAACCATACATCCTCTAACGCCTGAATTTTCAGCTAGATCTGCTTTTACAACCAGCTCGTTATACCATTTTGAATAATCTTCTGATCTTGTAGTGAGGTTCTTACTCATATTGAATAGTTTGGCACAAATTTTGTTTTAATAATTTTAACTAAATAGTTTGACAAAACTAACTATTTTTGTAATGTGCAACAATAAAAAACTCCACAGATATGAAAACTTATACAACTCTCCGCCAAAACTCAAGTCATTTTTACTTAATTGGATTATTGAGTTTTCTACTAGCATCATGTGGTTCTTACCAAAATACTTCTTATCATGACAATGATGGAGTATACGGCGGCTCACCAAGAACCTATGCTCAAACAACTACCACAAATACAAATAATCAATATAAGGATTACTTTAGATCATTGCAAGATGACAATCAGTCAACTGAAATTTTTACAGATGTAGATAATTATGGTAATTATTCTGACAGCGATAGTATACAATCAGTCGCAAATGCTTACCCAGCCTGGGGAAGCGCCAATTCAGACGTTTCTGTAAATATTTATTCTGACCCTACATGGTCAATGGGATTCGGACTTGGATTTGGATATCCTTATTACGGATGGGGTTACGGAGGAGGATGGGGTTATCCTAACTACTGGGGACCTGGATGGGGCTACCCGGGATGGGGTTATCCTGGATATTGGGGACCTGGCTACAATAGATACAACAATTACTCATATAGCTACGGAAGAAGAGGATCTGCATCTTATTACGGAGACAGAAACTATGCTTCTAACAGAGGAGGTTACACCAACAGAAGCTTTACAACGAACAGAAGCTATACTACCAGAAATTCTAATTCTGACAGAAACTACAATTCAAATAGAAACTATACAACCAACAGACAAAGTGGTTATACAGATTTCAGAAGAAGTTCTGGCACAAATGGAAGAACCTATGATTCTTCAAACCCTAATTTTACAAACAGAAGAAGTTCGTCAACTCAAGGACAAAACAACAGCTACGACTATTCTAACAGAAGATCAAGTAGTTCTACTTCAACCAGAAATTACAATAGCAGCAACGGCAATGCTCCATCAAGAAGCTACTCTCCTAGCCCATCACGTTCTATGAATAGTGGCGGCGGAAGCATGAGATCATCTGGCGGCGGTGGCGGTGGCGGAAGATCTTACGGTGGAGGTGGAGGCGGAAGAAGATAATCCCTTCTTTCACTTTTCACTTATACAAAAAAAATAAACTAAAAACTTATCCAAATGAAAAAAATATTATTCCTATTTATTACAGGATTAACTGCCAGCGTCTCACACTCGCAAGAAGTTTCAGACGCTCTTCGTTACTCACAAGACAACCTAACGGGAACAGCAAGATTCAGAGCAATGAGTGGCGCATTTGGAGCAGTTGGCGGAGACTTATCGTCTCTGAGTGTCAATCCTGCAGGATCTGCTATTTTCACAAACAACCAGACAGGAATAACTTTTAGTAATCAGAGCATTAAAAACAACTCAAACTATTTTGGCACTCAAACTAGTGATAAAGAAAATACATTTCTTCTAAATCAAGCAGGAGCTGTTTTTGTTTTTCATGATCATAACCCGAATAATAACTGGAAGAAAATTTCTATTGGAGTAAATTACGAAAACACGAACAATTTCAATAATAGTGTTTTTTCTGCAGGAACAAACCCGACGAACTCCATTGATAAATATTTCTTAGCCTACGCCAACGGAGTACCTTTAGGAGATATAAAACGCTTAGACTATAGAGATATGTCCTACACGCAACAGCAAGCCTTTTTTGGCGGAGAAGGCTATGTAATCAATCCCGTTACAGCCGATAACAACAACACCCAATATACTAGTAACGTACCAGCAGGAGGTAATTATTACCAGGAAAACAACATTTACACGAGCGGATACAACAGTAAATTAAGCTTTAATATTGCAACCTCATATAAAGACAGAATTTATTTTGGAGCGAATTTAAATGTACACATCACTGATTACAGAAGATCAAGTAGTTTTTACGAACAGAACAGCAATCCACTGCAACCAAACGAAACTATATCTGATTTAGAATTCAACAACAATCTTTACACATACGGAAATGGCTTCTCTTTTCAACTTGGTGCCATCGCAAAAGTTACAGACTCATTCAGACTTGGTTTAGCATATGAATCTAATACTTGGTACGACCTATACGATGAAGTTTCTCAGAGCCTCTATACTACTACGCAAGCTTTGGGCGGACAACCAATAAACAACACGGTTAACCCAAAAATTATAAACGTTTACGATTCTTATACTCTGCAAACTCCCGGAAAAACAACTTTTAGTGCAGCTTATGTATTTGGAAAATCCGGTTTAATTAGTGTTGATTACGCTATTAAAGATTACGGAAACGCTAAATACAAACCAACAAACGATGCCGGATTTAGAGGTGTAAACAATGACATCAGCAATCAATTAACAAACGCGGGCGAATTGAGAGTTGGTGCTGAATACAAGATAAAACAATTAAGCCTTCGCGGGGGATATCGTTTTGAAGGAAGCCCATATAAAAACGGAACTACAATTGGAGATTTAAACAGCTACTCAGGAGGTCTGGGCTATAACTTTGGAGGGACTAAACTAGATTTAGCTTACTCGTATTTAGAAAGAAAATCGAATCAGGGCTTTTTTGCCAAAGGATTTACAGATGGCGCTAACATTACATCGAAACTAAATAATGTTTCTTTGACTTTATTATTTGAATTGTAATTAAGTAAATAGATGAATGGAAATTTCCGTCAGGCATTACCTGACGGATTTTTTTTTAACGCTAATAAAAGAAAATCTCTTTATGGCGTTCACGAAACTTCGGCAACTATAAAAGATAGAACAACTACCGAATTACCTTCATAAAAAACACGTAAAAGAAACCCAAACAAGCGGTGTTTGGATAAAAAAGTGTAATTTTGCACTCCAATTTATAAAAGTATGAGAACCAAGTCTTTAAAAAAGAACAAAATTAACGTAATCACTCTTGGGTGTTCGAAAAATGTATATGACAGTGAAGTGTTAATGGGTCAACTTCGTGCAAACGGAAAAGAAGTTGAACATGAAGCTCCAGCAGAAAGAGAAGGAAACATTATCGTAATCAACACTTGTGGGTTTATTGATAACGCTAAAGCAGAATCAGTAAACATGATTTTGGAATATGCAGACAAAAAAGACAAAGGATTAGTTGACAAGGTTTTTGTTACAGGATGTTTGTCTGAGCGTTACAGACCTGATTTAGAAAAAGAAATTCCTAACGTAGATCAATATTTTGGTACAACAGAATTACCTCAGTTATTGAAAGCTTTAGGAGCAGATTATAAACATGAATTATTAGGAGAACGTTTGACTACTACTCCAAAAAATTATGCTTACCTGAAAATTGCCGAAGGTTGCGACAGACCTTGTAGTTTTTGTGCGATTCCTCTTATGCGTGGTAAACACGTTTCTCAAACTATCGAAAAATTAGTTAAAGAAACTGAAGGTTTAGCTAAGAATGGCGTAAAAGAATTGATCTTAATCGCTCAGGATTTAACTTATTATGGTCTTGATATTTATAAAAAGAGAAATCTTGGAGAACTTTTAGAAGCATTGGTAAAAGTAGAAGGAATCGAATGGATTCGTTTACACTATGCCTTCCCTACAGGTTTCCCGATGGATGTTCTTGAAATAATGAAACGCGAACCTAAGATTTGTAATTATATTGATATTCCGTTACAACATATTTCGGATTCTATATTAAAATCGATGCGTCGTGGTACTACTCAGGCTAAAACAACTCAATTATTAAAAGATTTCCGTGCTGCCGTTCCAGGAATGGCGATCAGAACTACTTTGATCGTTGGATATCCCGGAGAAACTCAGGAAGATTTTGAAATTTTGAAGGATTTCGTTCAGGAAATGAAATTTGACAGAATGGGATGTTTTGCTTATTCTCACGAAGAAAACACGCATGCTTATTTACTGGAAGATGATGTTCCGGACGATGTAAAACAAGCCAGAGCAAACGAAATAATGGAATTGCAATCGCAAATTTCATGGGATATGAATCAGGAGAAAGTAGGCCAGGTTTTTAAATGTATTATTGACAGAAAAGAAGGCGCTCATTTTGTGGGAAGAACTGAATTTGATAGCCCGGATGTTGATAACGAGGTTTTAATTGACGCATCTAAACATTATGTAAAAACAGGGGAATTTGTTAATATAAGAATAATAGAGGCTACAGAATTTGATTTATACGGAGAACCTGCTTAAATTTACGCTAAAGAATTATCAATTTTAGATAAAAACATTTTTATGAAACCTACACTATCTTTATTTCTTTTGGTTTTTACCTTATTCTGCTTCAATTCTGTTTCGGCTCAATACGGAAACGGATATAATAATGGTTACGGCGGTGGAGGAGGCTATGGCGGCGGTAACGGATATGGAAGAGGCGGAGGAATGGGTATGGACAGAAGTATGATGGGAGGACCGCAAGGAAATACCAGCAAACCTAAAGAAACACCTCCGGAAGAAACAGCTGCTAAAATTGTAGAACAAATGAAACCGGTAGTAAATCTTGATGAACTTCAGGCAATTGCTATTGCAAATGTTTTTACTGACAGCATGAAAGAACAAGGAATTCTTTTGAAAAACGAAAGCAGCAGTCAGGATCAAAAATTAGAGCAAATTAAAGCTTTAAGAGAAAGCACTACTAAAAAAATAACTGCTTTTTTGAATCCTGATCAGGTAGAAAAATACACTGCTTTTATGGCTGATTTTAAAGAGATAAAAAAGCCATCTAAATCAAAAAAGAAAAAAGATTCTAAAGATAAAGACACAAAAGAAGTCAAAGAAGATACTGAAACAAAGATTCAAGAATAATTGTTTCAGTCTTATCTAAAAAAACGTAACTATTATGGCAAAAAAACATTTTTGTTATCTGATTTTAGCCCTTATCATTACTGGTTGTTCAACAAATCCTTACAAAAGCACAGAGAAGGTTTATGATCAGCAGCTTAAAACTTTAGAAAATCAAATTACGAGTAAAGAACCTCAACCAATTCCTCCGGTAAGCCCTGTAGTTATTGATACTACATATGCTCAACAGCTTGGAATTGTAAAAGATACTTTATCAAAAACGGGATCTACTTATTTACTAAACGGCATTAATACAGAATGGATCGGTACTGTAAATTTTAATTTAAGGAAACCAAGTTTTATCATTATTCATCATACTGCCCAGGATTCTATTCAGCAAACGATTAAGACGTTTACCAAAACTAAAACACAGGTAAGTGCACACTATATAATTTCTGAAAATGGAAATGTAGTTCAAATGCTAAATGATTATTTAAGAGCATGGCATGCTGGAGCTGCAACTTGGGGGAAAAATACAGATATCAATTCTTCTTCAATTGGGATAGAGCTTGATAATAATGGCTTTAAACCTTTTACAGAAGCGCAGATTGGAAGTTTAGTCGCTCTTTTGACAAAATTAAAGAAAGACTATAACATCCCGACGCAAAACATATTAGGGCATGCTGATATCGCTCCAGGCAGAAAACAAGACCCGAGTGCTTTATTTCCCTGGAAAACATTAGCAGAAAAAGGATTTGGAATTTGGCCGGATGCTGTTTTAGAAGAAGCTCCATTTGATTTTAAAATTGAACCCGCATTGAGAATTATAGGATATAATACCAAAAATCTCTCAGCAGCCATTATGGCATTCAAATTACATTATATTCAAACTGATGTAACTGCTACTTTAGACCGAAAAACAATAGATACGATTTATTCGATTTATAAAAAGCAGGTTCAATAAAAAGAGAAAATACTCAAAATACAAACGCGTTTCTAAACATTTAGAAACGCGTTTTTTTTTATTGAAGTTGCCGCAAATTGCACAAGTTGGAACAAATTAAGAATGCAGAATTTAGTGACTGATTACTGGAATTAAAAAGATTAATTTTTCTTTATGAAACTTTTTTTTGCCACAAATGCGCAAATTAGCACAAATTAAAAAGCTGAATTTAGTCGCCGATTTCTGTTGTCAAAAACAATTAATCTTCCTTAGGCAACTTTTTTTTTGCCTCAAATGCGCAAATTAGAACAAATTGAAAATACTGAATTTAGTCAATTACAATAGCTATCCGGATAAAAGTTTAAAGCAGGTTAAAATGATTTACTCCCTGGATTTAGTGATAAATATATCTGCCAAAATCTTTTTTAAATCTGCGTGAAAAATATTTTACTTCATTTATTTACCAATGCTTGAGTCGTAACAAAAAAAGCTCTCAAATAAAAAAGCTGCCAAAACATTAGTGTGTTTCGACAGCTCCAAAAAAAAAAAAAAAATATCAATCTTTATCTCTAGAAAGAGTATGTTGTAGCAATTAATGCGTAGAACGAACCACCTGTTGGCATAGCATCTTTATCTAAAAAGATATCTTCAGATGCGGCATCGTATCTTAACTCAGGAATTATAGTCAGTTTACCTACTTTATAATTCAAAGAAACTGTATTTGCAAAAACGTTTGATCCCATTAATGTTCCCACATTGGCCGCAGCATTTTTAGCATCAAAATATTCCATTCTGTAAGCTAAGCTCAAAGATGGTTTGAAAGCATAATTAGCATAGCCTACAAGTGAAAACCAATCACCATCTAAAGCACTGTCAAAGTCATTTTTAGTTTTAGCATATGTCGCATTAAATCCTAAAGAAAAAGCATCTGTTATTGTTTTAGAAGCCACAAAATCAATTTGTGTTTTATTTTCATCAGACGGAATCACTAATGTTCCCGGAGTAGGATTAGTACTTCCTGATGTAAAGTTTAAATATGCACTTCCTGTCTCGCCAATATAACCCAATTGCGCTATAAAAGTTTTTTGAGTCGAGCCGGCATCCATAGCTGATTTAAAATCAGTAGGATTTGTAATTCCGGCCATTGCAGTAAACTTTCCTGAGGTATATTGTGCTTTTACACCTGTATTAAAAAATGGTCCATAAGAAAATGCGTAAGACATACTGTAGTTTTTATTTCCTATTGCATCTAATACTTCATATCCTATATGTGTACCAAAACTACCTGCCACTACCTTAAATTCATCTGTAATCTGATACGTAAAAAACAATTGTTTAATTAAAAATTTTGCGTCAATATCTTTATCTGTTGTTTCATTATATGAAAACTCTCCTGCTCTCTTCCCGAAACCTAAGTCTACAAAAACGGAGGCCTTCCCAAACGTATGCGCTGCCTGAACGGAAGCCATTCCTAATTCGAATGAATCTTGCGAGTTGGTAAAGCTCGTTAATCCATTCATTTGTTTTGAAAAATCATACTTATAATAAGCGTCTGCCGATCCTCCCCAAGTAGTTGCTGGTGAAACTGAAGTGTCAGTATCATCTTGGGCAAAAGCAAAAGAACTCGTTAACATCGCGGCTAAAATGTGTACTACTTTTTTCATGTTTTAATTGGTTTTTAGTTATTAATTGATTCTGGTTAGTTAATCTTTTATATATCTATTTAATAGTATAAGTCATTTCTAAAACCTCTTATTCGTCTCTCAAACACCCTCATTTTCATTAGCGAATTTATTAACTTTTGTATGAGTAAAAGAATTGAAATTCATTTTTTTGACGAATTCAGGGAAGAATTACGGATTACAAAAATTAGAATAACAATAATCATGATATGACATTTATACTTCTTTATTTTTGAAAATTTGACAACCATTAAAAACTAAAAACACTAGAAAATTAGACATCAAAGCCAAATAGGAACTAAAAAACAAGATAAAAACACAATAAAATGTCTAAAAAAAAAATCAACCCTATAAAAAATAGGGGGTCAAGTACAAAAACAAAAAAATAAACACAAAATACAGCATGACGTAAAAAATTTAAAAAGCAATAAAACAAATTGTATAAATTCCTACAAAAATAAAAATAAACAAAATAGGAGTAATTCATAAAAAGCAGTTGTTATTTCAGAGTTAAAAACAAACAAAAAGCCTGTTCAAGATTGAACAGGCTTTCCTTAAAAAATCACGCAAGCAATGCTAATCTTGCGTATTGTATTTCCTTAAAAACTCACGAACTTTAATTCCTGATTCTTTTAAATCTTCTTCTTTCCATTTTCCTTCTGACTTAGCCGACTTTTTTAAAATTGAGCAAGTTTCATCTTTATCAGAAACAGACCAGGTAATCCAGCTCAATTTTCGGTCTTCCATCCAGTCGATATATTCCTGCCAGGCTTTGAGATCGAGAGATCCATCGCCAGAAGCTTCCATTCCCGCCGATTCTGAAACAAAAATAGGCAAACCACTTTTTATAGCATTATCCGTTCTATCCCGTAACTCCTTACCATGTGTTGCCGCATAAAAATGCATGGTATACATAATATTATCAAACCCTTTTATTGGATCAGCAGCCGGAAGATCTACATCCTGATCCCAATGCGGAGAACCAACTAAAATAATATTATGGGCATCATTTTCCCGGATTATCTTAATTACCTCTTCGGAGTATGCCTTTACCTCTGGCCATGATTCATGATCCGGCTCATTGAATATCTCATAGATTATATTAGGATACTTTGCATATTTTTTAGAGACCTCAGCAAAAAACTCTTTAGCTTCCTTCAGATTAATATTATGACTGTGCCAATCAATAATCACATAGATATCAGACTTTATAGCTCCGTTTACAACTGCTTCTATTTTTTGTTTAGAAAACTCAGGATTCTTTACATACGACCATTCTCCAAGTTCAATTCCCATTGCAGCGCGAACCACATTACAATTAAAGTCTTTTTTTAACCAACTCACCGCCTTTTCATTATAAAACCTGGGCCACATACTATGCCAGCCAAAACTCATACCACGCAAAACAATCGGATTATTGTTTTTATCTACCAATTGTGTTCCACGAACATTGAGCTGACCATGATTTTTAACAAATTGAGCATTCGCTATAGAAAACATTAATAATAAGGTAAGAGCAAAAAAGTGTTTTTTACTATTCATAATAAAATGATTTAAGGAATTAGTCGTAATGTAATCACATCATGAGGAACAATATCTGCAGTAAAATTCTTTTTTGTGGTACCAGATTCTTTATTCTTCCAAAGATCTTTAAGCTTAAAAACTGTTTTACTAAAATCAGCTTCATATCCAAAATCAGCATCTTTAATAACATGTTTTTTCCAATCAAAATTGATTTTTTTAGGCACTTCACTTCTATTCAAAAAAGTTACGGCCCAATTTCCATCTGATAAAGGTTTCACCCAAACTTCTAATCCATCTTCAGCAGAATATTTAAAACCCTGAATTCCCAGTTTATCCTGATCAACGGCAATTAATTCTTTGTTCGTTAAAATTGCCAGCGTTTCTTTTGACATTTTTCTGAAATCATTTCCCGCAACAAGTGGTGATGCCATCATGCACCACATTGCAAAGTGCGCTTTATCTTCGGTATCATTCATCTCATTCCCCACTTCCATCATATCAAAATCATTCCAATGATCGGGACCGGAATATTTACGAATATCTTTTCGCATTTCTACAATTTTCATGAATCCCCAGGACGACCAATTTTCAGGATGTTTAAACTCACAATCGAAACAAGGATAAATATCTCCGGAAATTCTCCATAAATTCCCAACAGGTTTCCCCCATTCCCATGGCTGATTATCTCCCCACTCGCAAAGACTAAATACAATAGGCCTTCCGGCTGTTTTTAGTGCATTACTCATTGTCGTATAAGCTTCTTTAGCTGTAATTCCCTGTGTATTGCACCAATCATATTTTAAAAAATCAATCCCCAGTTTAGCATAAAAACGAGCATCCTGATATTCGTAACCACGTGTTCCCGGATAACCGGCACAAGTTTGTGTTCCTGCACAATTGTACAAACCAAATTTTAATCCTTTGCTATGAACATAATCTATTACCGCTTTCATCCCGTTAGGGAATTTAACCGGATCCGGAATCAAATCCCCGTTAGCGTCTCGTTCTCTGGTCATCCAGCCATCATCAAGTACAATATAATTGTATCCGGCAGCTGCCATCCCGGAAGAGACCATAATATCTGCCGTTTCTTTTACTAATTTTTCATCGATACTTGTTCCAAAAGTATTCCATGAATTCCACCCCATTGGAGGTGTCATCGCGAGGCCTTCAAATTTTCCTGCTAATTGGGTATGTGTATTTCCCTGACTAAAAACTAAACCTGAGATGCTTAAAGCGACTACTAAAATGATTTTTTTCATTATTAAAAATTCAAATTAATTATTAAAAAAAAAGCATTCCCTAATTGAGTAGATTAGGGAATACTTCAAACAAAACTCAAACCAAAGAGATTTCCTTAAAAATTACTTCAGAATAAAACCAATATTATCTAAGTAATATGTTGACTTATTACCTGTAAAATCTTTTAGAACAATATCCTGCAAACTTGTCACAGCAAAAGGCCAGGAATTCCATGGCAGATTATATTCTTTCCATTCCGTCGTTACATCAATCACTTTAGCATCAGGATCACTCCAGTGTCCGTTCAGGATAATAGCCACTTTACCTGCTTTTTCACCTTTAATAAACAATCTGATTCCGCTATAATTTGCCATATCCAAAGTTCCCCAATCTTTATTTCTAAAGCGGTTACCACCCCATCCGTCATTAATTGATTTTATCATTACATTTCCTTGTGCAGCGCCTGAACTTTCCAGAGAGACTTTATCATCTCCTCCGTCATAAAACCAGTCGTTGTACCATACATCATCAAATAATGCTGTACCAATTGCTTCTTTTGAAGTAGCCGAACCTGAAATATTAGTAACTGTTACATATTTATTGGCAGCATTGGCCGGCATTTTAAATTTCAATTCTGTTAAACTTGAAGAAATTACAGGTACATCTACGGTTCCTACTTTTACAAGAGGATTTAGAAAATAATCTCCGGAAACTGTTACGATATCTCCTTCAACAGCATTGATAGGATTATAACTTACTAATTTTGGTGTTGGTGGCGAAATCATAAAATCATAAAGTATCGTTCCGAATTTCGTCACTACTTTTAATTTATTGCTTGAATTTGCATAAGGCGTTTTTTCATCGATTAAAACGAAAATTGCAGTATCTGTAACCAGCACAGGATTGAAATAAGTATCAAAATCATTGAAGTAAATTTTTGAAACAGTCGAAAGTCCTGTACCCTGAATAATATAATAATTTTTAGGATCACCAACCGTAACAGGAACTAAATCCCCTTCTTTAGATAATGCGACACTGGTAATTGCAGGATTACCGGATCCGCCACTGGCAGCATCATCGCTGTTGCAGGAAGAAAACCCACCCACCAGTACAAATGCTGTTGCAAAAAAAGAAAAGAGGTATTTTATTTTTATATTTTTCATAATATTTAAATTTTAATAATTATTTAAAAGTATACGGAACTGGCGGCTGTAATAACTTTGGATTTTTAGCTACCTCATTATCCGGATAATCCATATAGAAATCATTTGCGGCGTGATCTTCACTATATCTGGGTGTATAATGAATCTCAGCATATCGGTCTCCCCTATTTTGCGCAGACATAATAGCAATCGCTTTTGTTTTATCGATACGCCCTAAATCGAACCAATAATCTCCTTCGAAGCACAATTCTTTTCTTCTTTCTAAAAAGATTGCATCAAAAGTTACCGTAGTTAAACTAGCCAGACCTGCTCTTTTTCTAACAGCATTTATCGAATTTAAAGCAGCCGGATCAGATGTGCTTGATCCTCCTGCTAACACAGCTTCGGCGTGAATTAATAATAACTCAGCATAACGCATTACATAAGAATTATTATCCATCATTGCCCAACTATCAATTTGACCGGTAGCATTTCCGTTTACAACTCCGATACAATATTTTTTAATCGCTCCTCCGGATGCCTGAGCCAGATCTTTATCTGCAGGCACTGTAAATCCAACTCCTTGTGTTGTTTTTATATTTGGATAAGTAGCTCCGGGAACCATTACAGTTTCATGCTTTCTTAAATCTCCGTCGTCATATAAAGAAAGAAGCACTTCCTGACTTGGACCAAAAACTCCCGCATAAGCTGCATTTGAAGTTGATAATGTTCCGTCCTGAAAACCAAACTGTGTATTGCAATTATTTCCGGATCCGTAGTTACCATCTGTTTTCCATTGAAGCGCAAAAATAGATTCTTCGTTATTATTGTTTGGATATGTAAACAAATCAGCAAAGCTTTTTCCCGGTAATTGATCCCCTCCTAATAATTTAAATTCACCACTATTGATAACACTTTCTGCCATTGCTCTGGCATTTGCATAATCCTTTTGATACAAATAAACTTTTGCCAGCATTGCTTTTGCAGAACCTTTAGAAACATGTCCGTTATTGGCATAATTAGCTCCTCTGGTTTTATCAGCCAATAAGTCAATCGCTTTTAAATAATCCATTGTGATTAATTTATAAACATCTGCAACAGTATTATTATTTATATAAGGATTACTTGTATAATCCAGAGGATTTTCGATAATTGGCACCGGCCCCCAAAGTCTCACTAAATCAAAATACGAAGTAGCTCTTAAAAAATAAGCTTCTCCAATTGTATTGTCCAAAACATTTTTAGAAACATCCGGTCCTACTCTGGATTTCAGGAAATTAATAATCATATTTGACTGCTGCACATTTGCCCATAACGAAGACCAGCCGTTTACCAATTCAGGATCACTACCGTTAATCGAGAAAGTTTTTAATCCGCTTACATCACCAGAGCCAGAATACATATTACCGGAACCCACTTCGAGTGCCCACCAAAATTTATTATACATTTGAAACCAAGTCCTGCTGTACATTCCGTTTGTAGCAGATGATACCTGATCATTTGTACTATAATAAGAATCTAAACTAATTCCGTCCTCAGAAGGTCTGTCAGTAAAATCATCCTGACATGATCCAAAAGTCAAAAATGCTGTTGCTATAAGAAGCAAACTATATCTATTTAAAAAAGATTTCTTTTTCATTTTGTTTTAATTTTTAAAATTCTACGTTAAGTCCAAATAAAAATGTTCTCGCTACCGGATATCTTCCGTTGTCAATTCCTGATAAAAGCACATTTTGATTGAATGAACCTATCTCCGGATCATAACCAGAATAGTTGGTGAACGTGTATAAATTTTGTGCGGTTCCGTACAATCTTAATCTTGATATTTTATATTTTGAAATAATATCTTGTGGTAATGAATACCCGATAGTTACGTTTTGAATCCTTAAATAAGATCCATCCTCTACATAACGATCTGAAATAAGTAAATTATTATTTGCAGAATCTGCGATTGGTCTCGGGTTATTGCTTCCTGTATTTGTAGGCGAATAATAATCCATTGCTTGTACTAACTGATTATCATATAAAGATGCATTTGTTGTTCCTCCTCTTCTGGTTAAGTTCATTACATCATTTCCGTATGATCCCTGCAAGAATACAGAACAGTCTACATTTTTATATTTAAAGTTATTGGTAAAACCAAAAGTGAATTTTGGATGCGGATTTCCGATAAAAGTTTTATCACTTGCATCTATTTTACCATCGTTATTTACATCGACATATTTTACATCTCCCAAAGCTGTTTGACCGGCAGCAGTTCCTACAGCCTGACCAAACTGAATTGGCGCACTATTCAAAGTAGCCTGATCTTTAAACAATCCATCTGTTTTGTATCCGTAAAATAAACCAATAGGATTTCCAACTGTAGTATTGGTCACTACAACAGGCTGATATCCGTTTGTATTTACTTCCTGAGTCAAGACAATTCCGTTAGCGATTTCATCCAAATTATTTTTGTATTGTGATATAACCAAAGAGGTATCCCAATTAAAATTACCTGCTGATCTCATATCGTAACCCACAGTAAGATCAAATCCTTTGTTGCTCATTGTTCCTAAATTAGAATATGGCGCAGAAATTCCTCCGTATTGTCCTCCACCTCCGGTTAAATAAAGCGGCAATGGCACCTGAAACAAAAATCCTTTTGATTTTTTATCATAGACATCAAAACTCGCAGAGAGTTTATTATTCAGCAGTGTAAAATCGATACCTAAATTGGTCTGATTTAGTGATTCCCAAACCAAATTAGGATTAGGATAATTGGATGGTAAAAAGCCGCTTCCTAAACCGGAATTCTGAGCTCCTAACATGGCAGAATAGCTGTTGTTCGGGATTTGCTGATTTCCTGTTTCTCCATAACCTGCTCTGAATTTGATATTATCAACATACTTGCGGGTTCCCTCCATAAAAGACTCGTTTGATAATTTCCAGGAACCGGAAATCGCATTAAAAACTCCTTTTTGATTTCCAGTTGTAGGATCAAACTTAGACGAAATATCTTGTCTGACAGAAGCTGTAAGACTGTACTTATCATTGAAATCATAAATAATACGAGCAAAAAGAGAAGCAAGTGAAGCGCTGCCTTTATATTGTGTAATCGTATTATTATCGACATCAGCCAGGTTAATAGTATGAATAGAATTTGTCTTAAAACCTTGCGCTGATGCAACTAAACCTTCCCAATGCGAATCATTTGCTTCCTGACCTGCCAAAAGTGTAACTCTGTGTTTACCGAAAGTTTTATCGTAAGTCAATAAATTTTTGATGTTTGTAGAATACCAATTTTGTCTTCGCACATCAAGATCTGCCAATAAATTTACCTGGCTTCCCCATGCATAAGAAGGTCTGAAATCATCATTTTCAGAAAACTCCGTATTGGCTGCAATTTCAATTCGGTATTTTAATCCTTTAAAAAGATCCACTTCAGCATAGATATTCCCTAAGAAATTCTTTCTGACCAATTTATTTTCTCTGGTCAAGGCCTCAGCAACCGGATTATAATATGTAACACTTTGTTCTGATGAAGGAGGTCCGGCAAATGAACCATCAGAATTTCGAACAGGAATATCCGGAGATTGTAATAAAGTATTCGAAATCAATCCTGAATAACTTTGATTCACTGTAATCTTCTCGTTTGTAATACCTCCCGTAAGATTTCCGCCAATTCTTAACCATGGTTTAATTTTCGAATCTAAATTCAATCTTACTGTATATCTTTTTAATCCTGAATTTATAATCGTTCCCTGATTATCTAAATAACTTCCTGACAGGTAGTAACT
The DNA here is from genome assembly GCF_027980145.1 of Flavobacterium azizsancarii. Classification (GTDB taxonomy): domain Bacteria; phylum Bacteroidota; class Bacteroidia; order Flavobacteriales; family Flavobacteriaceae; genus Flavobacterium; species Flavobacterium azizsancarii. Next base: position 95,076 of record NZ_JAMZNK010000003.1, read on the forward strand.
AGTTCCGTCTTTAGCACCAGAAAATGATAACTGGTGACTTTGAGAAACTGCTGTTCTATATACTTCGTCCTGCCAATTAGTTCCTGGACCCAATAATTCAGGATGCGAAAATTCCTGACGTGTCTGAAATCCCCATAATTTAGCCAAATCTGTTTTCAACGTTGCGTATTGAGGCAAAGTCAAAACATCCAGTTTATTAGTAACTGAACTCATAGAAGTGTAGTTCTCGTAAGAAACCTTTCCACCACCTTTTCTACCGGATTTTGTTGTAATTATGATAACTCCATTTGCACCTCTCGAACCATAAATAGCTGTTGCAGAAGCATCTTTCAAAATATCCATAGATTCGATATCACTTGGATTAATCATCGACAAAGGGCTCATAGCCGTGTTCCCGCTTCCTCCTGAAGAAGAAAACCCGTCTTTACCGGCCAAAGTTTGCCCGCTTGTAGATTTTCCTGTAGCATCTCCTGATATTGGCACACCATCGATAACATACAAAGGCTCATTTGTTCCCGTGATAGAAGTAGTTCCTCGTATCCTTACAGAAGCTGCACCTCCCGGCTGTCCTGAATTGTTTGTTACAGAAACCCCGGCGGCTTTACCCTGAAGCATTTGGTCTATAGAAACTTGTTTTATGTTCTCTAAATCTTTTGCTTTTACTGAAGATATTGCACCATTTACGTCTTTCTTTTTCTGAGTTCCGTAACCAATTACAACAACTTCTCTTAAATCCTCAGAGCTCGACACCAGAGAAACGTTAATTTTTGTTCTTCCTGCGATCCCCATTTTTTGAGAATCGAACCCAATAAATGACACCACTAATGTTCCGTTAGAAGGCGCATCAATAGTATATTTACCATCAAAATCTGTAGAAGTAGTCGTTTTAGATCCAACAATCGAAATGTTGGCTCCAGGAATTGTCATTCCTTTACTGTCAGATACCGTTCCTGTTACTGTTAGTTTTACCTGAGCCGTAACAAAATTACTCGTCAGTAACAAAAATAAAATCAGAGGAACCGCTTTGTGGTTAGCATTCCAATGAATGAAGTTAGTCATTAGTTTTTTCATAATAAATGTTTGGTTAGTTTAAATTTGTTATCCTAATTCAAGTTATAAATAGAGTCCTATTTTATTTCTTAAATTATTTAACAAATCTATAACACAACAAAACATTAAATCAATAGTATTATATCATTTAACGATAATATTTTTACTATGAATCAATAAAAAAACACATATTAAAATAAAACACATAAAAAATTGAATTATTCGCAAACCAAACGTATCAAATCACTGTAGCTAATAAACAAAAATTAACGAATCAGCCAAAAAGCAAACGATTTCGTTAAAAATAATATTTGTTTGTGCAAAAAAAGTATCACTATAAAATACGCTTTAATCCAGAGAAATCTTCTCTATACTGGCTTGGTGTACAGTTTTTAATCGCTTTAAAACTACGGTTGAAGTTTGCTATATTATTAAACCCGGATTTAAAAGCAACTTCAGAAACACTCATATCTTTTTCTACCAGCCAACGAGCTGCATATCCAATTCGAATATCATTTATATAATTGACAAATGTTTTTCCGGTACGTTTTTTAATAAACCGATTGAATGAAATTATAGACATACTGGCAACACCGGCAACATCTTCTAAAGTGATCTTCTCAGCAAAATGTTTCTGTACATATTCATAAACCAATTTCATTTTATCATAATCATCAAACGTGTCATAATCTACTGTATAAGTAGAAAGCAAACGCTGGTTTCTGGAATTCGCCAAATCATAAAGCAATGAAGTAATTTCTAAAAAATAGTCCATACCATCTAATTTAGAAAGCCTTACCAACCGTGGAGTCAATTCTTCGGCTATTTTTTTCGAGAATAAAATACCGTGAATCGAACGATTGAACATATCCCGAATTGGGTTCATAATACGCCTGGCAAGAAATGATTCATGAAACAAATCGTTATGAAACTGAATGGTTATTTCGTGGATTTTTTTGCTTGTACATTTATTTAATTCCCAACCGTGATATAAATTCGGACCAATCAAAACCAGTTCAACATTATCGATTTCTTCTATATTATCCCCTACAACCCGCTTTACTCCTTTTCCGTTTAGTATAAAATTGATCTCAAATTCCGGATGATAATGCACCGGAAAATCAAAACTATCTTTCACTCTGTCAAAAACCAAAAAGCTGTCTCCAGCAGATAACGGAGCGATTTCTCTATAAAAATTTTTAGTACTGCCCATCTTTAAAATCTATTTTAAGAAGTAATATTCGTTTTTTTTATTGCAATAATATGATATATAATTGATAAAATAATATTAATTATACCAGAAACATCCGATTATCTTTGAAAAATAGAATTATCATTTTTACAAAAAGAGTATTAATAATAAACATTAATCATTTTTAATGTAATAACTTTTTATAGTTTTGATAGTTTTAGTCCAAAAATAGTTCTGAATTTTCGATTATAAATTTGAGCCTTTTTTTGACAACTATACCTTTTATAAATTTGCAGTTATTGCACTGAACAACAAGTATATTCATAATGAAAAAACATATAATAGTACTAATATCAGCTCTATTCATAGGAACTTCTTGTTCTGCAAACCCTATTATCACTAATACTAATTTGTCACTATCAGATAAAAAAGCTACACCTGAAACTGTTTCATTATACAAAAAACTGCATCAATTGTCACAAAAAGGATACTTATTCGGGCATCAGGATGATCTTGCCTACGGTGTAAATTGGAAATACGAAGACGGTCGCAGCGACATAAAAGATGTTGTTGGCGATTATCCTGCCGTTTACGGTTGGGACATTGCCGGACTGGAAAAGGATGACCTAAATAATATTGACGGTGTTCCTTTTGCGAAAATGAAACAATACATTAAAGAAGCGAATGCAAGAGGCGGAATTTCTACCGTAAGCTGGCATCTTGATAATCCTGCAACTGGGAAAAATGCCTGGGACAATACTCCAAATGCAGCAAAAACAGTTCTACCAGGTGGAGAAAACCATAAAAAATTTACGATCTGGTTAGACAAAGCGGCTGATTTCTTTTTATCCTTAAAAGATAAAGAAGGAAAAAACATCCCGATTCTTTTCAGACCTTATCACGAACTTACCGGTGGCTGGTTTTGGTGGGGAAAAGGAAATTGTACTCCCGAAGAATTTAAAACCTTATGGAAATTCACTTTTGAATATCTGCAGAAAAAAGGAGTTCATAATTTAATTTATATTTACAACACAAGCAGTTTTAGCTCAAAAGAAGATTTTCTTACCAACTATCCCGATGATAGTTATGCTGATATTTTAAGTTTTGATTCTTACCAGAATAATGACGACAAAGAGGGCAAAAAATTCATAAATGAAGTTCAAAGTCAACTTAAAATCATAGATGAAATTGGTACAAAACAAAATAAATTAATTGCGATAGCCGAAGCGGGTTATGAAGCGATTCCAGACCCGAAATGGTGGACAGGAACTTTGTCTAAAGCGATTGGCGATTATAAAATCTCTTATGTTTTATTATGGAGAAATCACGGCTGGCAGGAAAAAGAACAAAAAATGCATTATTACGCACCATATAAGGGACAAGTAAGCGAGAAAGATTTTATTGATTTTTATAATCTGGATAAAACCTTATTCGAAAAAGACATTAATAAAATTAAAAAATGAGAATTAAAAAACCTCTAAAATCCGTGTCATCTGCATTTAAAAAAAGAATATTAAAAAGAAACATATTTCTTTCACCTAGCTCGGCTATGTTTATTTAAATAAGTGAAATGCCTTTTAAGTTCAAAAAAATCTATGTTTCTATGTGTTTAAATATCGTATTCAAAATAAAATCTGTTTTTATCCGTGTTTTTACGAAGTAAATCCGTTTTATCCGCGTCAAAAAAAATCAACAAATAGAAACATTAAACAATCGACCAAATCTAAATTACAACCATTAAAAAAAGTCTAATGCACGACAAAATTAGTTTAAAAGAAAAAATAGGTTACGGTCTTGGAGATGCCGCATCATCGATGTTCTGGAAAATTTTCAGCATGTACCTTCTCTTTTTCTATACCGACGTTTTCGGGTTGGCGCCTGCTGTTGTAGGAACCATGTTCTTGATTACCAGAATCTGGGATTCCTGTTTTGATCCGATTGTGGGAATCATCGCCGACAGAACAAAAAGCAAATGGGGAAAATTCAGACCTTATTTATTATGGGTTGCCATACCTTTTGCCGTGATTGGAGTTTTGACTTTTTATACTCCTGATTTTGATGAGAAAGGAAAAATAATTTATGCCTACGTGACGTACTCCGCCATGATGATGATTTATTCGTTGATCAATGTGCCGTATGCATCACTTCTGGGCGTAATGTCATCTGACCGAAAAGAAAGAACTACTTTATCATCGTATAGAATGGTTTTTGCCTTTGGGGGAAGTCTCCTGGCACTCTGGCTAATAGAACCGTTAGTAAATTATTTTGGAGGAAGCCTAAATTCAAAAACTGGATGGCTGGCAACAATTTCTGTCTTTGGAGTTATTACAACTGCTTTTTTCTGGGCCTGTTTTTTCTTTACTAAAGAAAGAGTAAAACCAATTTCAGACGAACAAAATAATCTAAAAGAAGATCTAAAAGATTTACTAAAAAACAAACCGTGGTGGATTTTACTTGGAGCCGGAATTGGTGCTTTAGTTTTTAATTCAATCCGTGACGGAGCTGCCGTTTATTATTTTAAATATTATGTCAGCAGCAGCGTAAACTTTGATTTCTACCTTTTTGGAACTGATTTTCATATGACACCCACTTCTATTTATCTAGTTTTAGGACAAGCTGCAAATATCATCGGAGTAATTATCGCGACTCCAATTGCGAATAAAATTGGTAAAAAGAAAACTTTTTTTGGTGCCATGGCGTTAGCCGCAATTTTGAGTTTGGTTTTCTATTTCTTCGGAAAAGAAGATGTTTTCTTAATTATGAGTTTTCAGCTTTTAATCAGTATTTGCGCCGGTTGCATCTTCCCGTTAATCTGGTCGATGTATGCAGATAGCGCTGATTATTCAGAGTGGAAACAAGGTCGCAGAGCAACAGGATTAGTTTTCTCAGCATCGTCAATGTCTCAAAAATTTGGATGGACAATTGGTGGAGCCGGAGCCGGATGGCTTTTGGGTTATTATGGTTTTCAGGCCAATGTAGAGCAAACTGCCACTGCTCAAAACGGAATTCAATTAATGCTAAGTATACTTCCTGCAATCGCAGCCATAATATCAGTCGCTTTTATAGCATTCTATCCATTATCCGAAGAAAAACTTCAGGTAATAGAACAAGACTTAAACGAAAAACGAGACCAGACAAATTAAAAAAAAACAGATACAGAAATCTATTTATATGACAGCAATAGCCTCTTCAACTACATTTCAGGATAGAAAAGTAGCACTAGAAAACGAACATAAAATACTGATCGAGCAAAAAAATACTCCTCAGGACAATGCCGGAAACGGGATATACGAACGCTATAAAAACCCGGTTGTTACGGCAGCTCATGTACCATTGAACTGGCGTTTTGACCTCAACGAAAAGACAAATCCGTTCTTGCAGGAAAGAATTGGGATGAATGCAGCTTTTAATGCCGGCGCCATGAAATGGAACGAAAAATACCTGCTTGCTGTTCGTGTAGAAGGAATTGACAGAAAATCATTCTTTGCTATAGCAGAAAGTCCAAATGGAGTCGATAACTTTAAGTTTTGGGAGAAACCATGCGTGATTCCGCAAACCGAAGAACCGGACACCAATGTATATGATATGCGTCTAATCAACCATGAAGACGGTTGGGTTTATGGTATTTTTTGTACCGAAAGAAAAGATCCAAAAGCACCAAAAGGCGATACAAGTTCGGCTGTAGCCAATGCTGGAATCGTTCGCTCGAAAGATCTGGTAAACTGGGAAAGATTGCCTGACTTAATTTCGAATACAGGGCAACAACGCAATGTGGTTCTCCACCCCGAATTCGTAAACGGAAAATATGCTTTATACACGCGTCCGCAAGATGGTTTTATCGATGTTGGAGCTGGTGGTGGAATTGGTTTAGGATATGTCGAAGACATGACCAATCCGGTGGTAAATGACGAAAAAATCATTTTTGGCAAACAATATCATACTATTTATGAATTAAAGAATGGTCTTGGCCCTGCTCCTATTAAAACTGAAAAAGGATGGCTGCATCTTGCACACGGAGTTCGAAATACTGCCGCGGGATTGCGCTACACCTTATATATGTTCATGACAGATCTGAACGATATTACGAAAGTTACCCACGTTCCGGCCGGACATTTTATGGGACCTGAAGGAATTGAAAGAGTGGGTGATGTATCGAATGTTTTATTTTCAAACGGATGGATTGAAGATACTGACGGAACTGTTTATGTGTATTACGCATCATCAGATACAAGAATGCATGTTGCAGTTTCGTCTGTAGCAAAATTGGTTGATTATGTAACAAATACTCCCGCAGATACTTTTATTTCAGCAGGTTCAGTAAAAACGATCATCAATCAAATCGAAAAAAACAATACAATTTAATTTACCGTGTCAATACAACTAAAGCAACTTAAATCTGAATTATCAGCGGAACTTGATTCCATTCTAAAATACTGGTCAAAACATACCTTAGATAATGAAAATGGTGGTTTTATAGGTCAAATTGATTTCAACGATCATATTATTGCTAATGCTGAGAAAGGTTCTGTTTTGAACGCCAGAATTCTTTGGAGTTTTTCAGCAAGTTATAAAGTCACTGAAAACGAAGGTCACAAAAAGATCGCCAAACGTGCTTTTGAGTTTCTTTCAAATCACTTTTATGATCCTGAATTTGGAGGTTTATTTTGGAGTATCAATCCTGATAAAACGCCAAAAGATACCAAAAATCAAATTTATGCTTTAGCTTTTGCGATCTACGGATTATCTGAATATTATGCTATTTCTAAAGACGATAAAGCTTTAGAAATAGCCATTAACCTCTATCTAAAAATTCAGGAATACAGTTATGATCCGGCAAACCAAGGCTATTTAGAAGCTTTTACCCGAGATTGGCAGTCTATCGAAGATTTACGTTTAAGCGATAAAGACGCCAACGAGAAGAAAACCATGAATACGCATTTGCATATTGTCGAGGCTTATGCAAATTTATTTAAAGTTTGGAAGGACAAAACGCTTCAAAGTGATATTGTGGAATTATTAGAAACGATAGAAAAACATTTCATCAATACCGAAAATGGTCATTTGCGTTTGTTTTTTGATGAAAACTGGATCGAAAAACCGGACGTTATATCATACGGTCATGATATTGAAGCGGCCTGGCTTTTATTGCAATGTGCCGAAATTTCTAAAAATCAAACCTTAATTGAAAATTATACCAAACATGCCATTCAAATGGCTGAAGTTACTAAAGAAGGACTAGATACTGATGGTGGTTTATGGTATGAATTCGACCCTAAAAAGAATGAGTTAGTTGCCGAAAAACATTGGTGGGTTCAGGCCGAAGCTTTGATTGGTTTTTATAATGCGTACCAATTAACAGGCGATAAAAATTACCTGAATATCGTTTATAAAAACTGGAAATTTATAAAGAAATATATTTTAGACACCGAAAACGGAGAATGGTTCTGGGGAATTAACCGGGATTATTCTTTGATCGAAAAAGACAAAGCCGGTTTTTGGAAATGTCCCTATCATAATAGTCGCGCTTGTCTTGAACTCATTAACCGAATTAATACATAACCATATGAAAACTACGTTTCTGAAAATAGCATTTTTAAGTTTATCGATTTTGTTCCTTTCAAGCTGTTCTTCAAATGATGAATCTGGTCCTGAAATTATCGTTGAACCGCCAGTTATAGTTCCAACTGATCCGTTGACTACGCAAAACGTGACAACTTATATGGTCGATGCAAATGCTACCAAAGAAACCGTAGCTTTATTTTATAATTTAAAAAAACTGGCCAAAACTAAAGTCGCCATTGGTCAGCAAGACGCTTTTAATAGTTATTATCAGGACAATGGCGGAGATTCTGATATCAAAAAAAACACAGGTTATGATCCTGCTCTTTTAGGTTTGGATTTTATGTTTATTACCGATAAAAATAATAACAATCAGGCTGATAATTGGTTTTATCAGCAAGAGGAAAAAATGGTAAACGATGTAAAAGCTGCTTACGCAAAAGGAATGATCAACACTTTTTGCTGGCATTTAAGAGAGCCTAATAAAGAAGATAGTTTTTATGCAGCTGATATGACTGCAGATCAAAAGGCAACTGCTTTTAAAAGTATTTTACCGGGCGGAGCAAATAACGAATGGTACAAGAAAAAACTAGACAAAATTGCCAGCGTAGTTTTGAATTTAAAAGGTTCAAATGGAGAATTAATTCCTATAATCTTCAGGCCTTTTCATGAATTTGACGGAAGCTGGTTCTGGTGGGGCGCTAATTTTGCTACTGCAGAAGAATATAAAACAGCTTATCAGTTTACTGTTGATTATCTAAAAAATACCAAAGGCGTTCATAATATTTTATATGCTTTTTCGCCTGATAACTCATACACAACAGAAGCCAATTATCTAAGCAGATATCCCGGTGATAAATATGTCGATGTTTTAGGAATGGATAATTATGGCGATTTTGACAATCAAGTGCAAGCTGGTGCCACAAAAGCCAATTCTAAACTAAAAATAATTGCTGATTTGGCTAAAACCAAAGTAAAAATTGCAGCATTAACAGAAACCGGTTATCAGGTTACAAGTACAAAAACTCCAATTACCAATTGGTTTTCGGATTATTTATATAGCGCCTTAACAGCAAATAATATTGAGGTGAGTTATGTCATGTTCTGGAATAATACTAAAGATGGTTATTATGTCCCGAACAGTTCTGTTGCGAATGCTGCAGATTTCAAGACATTTACCGCTAAACCAAAATCGGCATTGGTGAATTCTTTGCCGAAGATGTATGAATTGCCGAAGTAAGATTTTGTAATTTAATGGCACACGGATTTTACAGGTTAAACGGATTGACACGGATTTTTTGTTTGCTTTTGTCAGGCTAAACGGAGTCGAAGCTCCGCAAGTAACTTGACAAAGCGGGAAATTAAGCTCATTTTATGTCATTTTAATCCCGAAACTTCGGGAGAGAAATCTCATCAAGAGAACAACGAACTTCGAATCCGCAGTGTCATTTCGACCAAAGGGAGAAATCACATCCAGAGAGCAACGAAACGTTAATCCGCAGTGTCATTTCGACCAAAGGGAGAAATCGCATCCAGAGAGCAACGAACTGTGAATCGGCAGTGTCATTTTCGACCAAAGGGAGAAATCGCATGAAGAAAGCAACGAACTGTGAATTCCTAAATGACAAACTTTGCGATGACAATACCTAACAGGTTTTAGAAACCTGTTAGGAGAAAAAACATCTCATAAAACGAAAATCCCTAGCCCTGATAGAAGCGGCATCCTTTTGTTTTTTTCTTTAAAAAACAAAAGATAAAGCGGATAGCAGGAAATAGCTCCTAAAAAAACAAATAATGAAAAACAGATTTCTAAAAACCATCGGATTGGCTTTGATTGTTACTACAATGGCGTGTCAGGCGCAGGAAAGAATTACAGTAAAAGGAACGCAGTTTTATAAAGGCGATAAACCTTACGCTTATATTGGTACGAATTATTGGTACGGAAGTTTATTGGCTTCGAAAAAAGTGGGCGACAGAAAAAGATTGCTTCGTGAACTGGATTTGATGCAGAAAAACGGAATTGACAACTTGAGAATTATCGTTGGTGGTGATGGGGGAAAATATGATTTTACGGTTCGTCCTGCGTTGCAATACGAACAAGGAAAATATGACAATGATTTGCTTGACGGACTGGACTTTCTGATCAATGAAATGGGCAAACGCAAAATGTACGCTGTTTTATATTTAACAAACAACTGGGAATGGTCGGGCGGAATGTCGCAATATTTAGAGTGGAATGGCAAAGGGGCAATTCCGGTTCCGAATATTGCGCCGAATACATGGCCGCAATTTATGTCTTATACAGAACAATTTCATAGTTGTGAACCTTGCATGAAAGCTTTAGAGAATCATGTAAAGTTTATTATGGGAAGAACGAACAATTATTCGAAAAAGAAATATACTCAGGACAATACCATTATGTCGTGGCAGGTAGGGAATGAACCCCGAACTTTTACGCCTGAAAACGAAGCTAAATTTACTTCATGGCTAAATAATATTGTGAATTTGATAGATAGTCTGGACAAAAATCATTTGGTCTCGACAGGTTCTGAAGGAAAAAACAGTTCGAATGATAGTATGGAAATTTTTGAAAGAACACACCAAAATCCTAATATTGATTATCTGACTATGCACATCTGGCCAAAAAACTGGAACTGGTTTAAGGCTGATAATGCCGAAGCAACTTTACCTACAACGCTCGAAAATGCCGGTAACTATATTGATGATCATATTAAGGTTGCCAATACTCTAAAACGTCCAATAATTATTGAAGAGTTTGGTTTACCGCGAGAAAACGAAAATTTAGCTGCAGGATCTTCTGTTGCAAATAGAGATGTTTTTTACAATTATATTTTTAATCGGGTTGCCGAAAGCGTTAAAAATAATGGTCCGTTACAAGGGGCTAATTTCTGGGGATTTGGCGGCGAAGGAAAAGCAATTACCAAAGACGGAAAATGGAATCCGGGAGATCCCCTGACAACAGATCCTCCGCAGGAACCACAAGGGTTAAACTCTGTGTTTTCTTCGGATAAATCGACTTTGGATATAGTGAAGAAGTATAATCTGGAATTGAAAAAATAATTTAAAATACTATAATATATTATATGTCAAACCCGACAGGTTTCAAAAACCTGTCGGGTTTACTGTGTGTCTTACACATGACGGAGGCGCATTGCTGTGCGCCTCTACAGTATGTATTTATCAAATAATTTATGCGAGGATTTTCTCAATTACATTCAACTCGTCTGAAGAAAATGCTAAGTTTTGCAAGCATTCAATATTATTATTTAATTGTCGTACCGAACTTGCACCTATTAAAACGGATGTAATTCGCTTGTCTTTTTGCAGCCATGCCAATGCCATTTGCGCCAGGGATTGATTACGGTTTTGAGCAATTTCATTCAGCTGAACTAACTTCTGAATACGTTCATTCGTAACCTCATCTTCTTTCAAATGTCCGTTTGGATTATGTGCTCTTGAATTTTCAGGAATTCCGTTTAAGTATTTATCGGTTAAAAGTCCTTGTGCCAAAGGTGAAAAGGCAATACAACCTACTCCTTTTTCTTCCAGAACATCCAATAAACCATTTTCTACCCAACGCTCCAACATCGAATATTTGGCCTGATGAATTAAACATGGCGTTCCTAATTGTTTTAAGACATCAACTGCAACGCGGGTTTGTTCTGCCGAATAATTGCTTATTCCAACATATAACGCTTTTCCGGATCTTACGGCGTAATCAAGTGCCATCATGGTTTCTTCAATTGGAGTTTCCGGATCAGGACGATGGGAATAAAAAATATCTACGTAATCTACTTTCATTCTTTTCAGACTCTGATCTAAACTAGATAATAAATATTTTCTTGAACCCCAATCCCCATAAGGTCCGTCCCACATGGTGTAACCGGCTTTGGTTGAAATGATAATTTCATCACGTAAATTTCCCTGAAAATTATGCCACAGAATTTTACCAAAATTAGTTTCTGCAGAACCTGGAACAGGTCCGTAATTGTTCGCTAAATCAAAATGAGTGATTCCTTTATCAAAAGCCTCTACAGCAATGCTCTCAGCATTTTCGAAATTATCTACTGATCCGAAATTGTGCCACAATCCTAAAGAAATTTCAGGTAGTAATAACCCGCTCTTTCCACATCTGTTATATTTCATGTTCTAATTTAAAATTGGAAGTTTATAGGTTTTAAAGGTAAAAACAAACCATACAACTTTAAAAGTAAATTTGAATTTAATTTGTGTAAATTTGTGTAAATAATAAAATTATGGAAAATAACTGGCAAAATTTAATTTCGATAAACCCTGATATCCGATTTGGGAAACCTATTATTACGGGAACTCGAATTTGTATTTCAGATATTCTTTCATGGCTATCTACCGGAATGTCCTTTGAAGAAATTATTGAGGATTTTCCTGAATTAAAAAGACAGCATATTCTTGCTGCTTTGGCCTTTGCTGCAAATAGAGAAAATATTACAAAAATAATTGCCGCATAATGAAATTACTTCTTGATGCAAATATTTCATGGAGAATAATCAAACTTGTTGGAGATAATTTTCCAGATTCTTTACATGCAAAAGATCTAAAGATAAATCAGCCGGCTAAAGACATTGAAATCTGGCAATTTGCAAAACAAAATAATTTTACCATACTTACTCATGATGATGACTTTGAAAAACTATTACTTTTAAAAGGAGTTCCTCCAAAAGTAATAATTTTAAAAACTTTCAATAAAAACACAAAACAAATTGCTGAAATTCTGATTTCAAAAAAAGAAACTATTGAATCATTTATAGTAAACGATGAACTAATGATTTTAGAAGTTTATTAATCATTTCATTGTTCCTATTGATTTTTTTACCCTGCGTGTTTCTCTAAATCTATTAACTAAATTTGTTTTTTCTAATCGCTAAAAATCGCTAAGATGCAAAGAAAATAAAGCTTTGCGTCTTAGCGACTTTGCAAAAAATTTATATGATAAATTTTATCTTTTCGACAACCCAAAAGTATTCTTTACAAATGAATCTTTTCTTTTAGCTCATCAATTTTTTCAGGAATATCGTGTATCTTTTTTAATTTGAAAGAAAGATAAATATAGAAAATACCAAGTGCTATAAAAGCAAAAGCAGTCCAGTACACTAATGATAGTCCTGCAAAAAGAGGGTTCCACAATAATATCAGAGAAAAAATTGTTCCAAGGATTCCTAAAAACAAAAGATTCTTCCAATCCGGCACTGAATAACTCTTTAAATTAAAAGCAATAACAATAGCCATAATAGAGCGGAACAAAATAACAAAACCTACATATAATGGCAGTAATGTAATCGAAATCAATGGATTTGTAACCAGTAATATCCCTACAATCAATCCTATAATACCTGACGCCAGCGTCCAGCCCCAATTGTCTATTTTTTTTCTGTTCGAAAGCGCAAAAATAATGTCAAAAATTCCAGTAGCCAGAAATGAAATACTAAACAAAAATGCAAGTGTTATATAAGCAGCCAAAGGCGTTATAAAAGACCAAACTCCGATTCCAACAAAAAGTATTCCCACAAGTAATGGAATGTACCAATAATCAATTGCGATTTTTACTTTTTTAAATAAAGAATTTTCCATACGAATATTTTAAAATCATGCTTACTCTATAAAGTTTTCAGCTTACCTTTAAAAATTAACCTCTTCAGAAAACTTGTAATGAGTTCTATTCAAACGAAGTTATCTCAAAGATAACGATTAAAAATAATATTCATAATCATTAACTTACAAAAAAAACTTTTCCTTCTAATTTTTCTATTATTACAATTAAAAAGAGAAATTATTCCTGCCGCTATGTCATTGGTAGTCTAACATAACAAAACAATCTCGCAGATCTAACATATTTAGGTAGATAAAATAATCTGCCGAATCTGCTAAATCTGCGAGAAAAATATTTTAATCAAATTTTGCCTGATTAAACTTTTACTCTTTTATCTCGAAACCACTTTCCAGTCCTTTATTAGAACTTCCGCCAACCATAATTTTAAAAGTTCCCGGTTCCACTAAATAATTTCCTTCATTATCATAAAACCCAAGTTCGTTATTAGTCAAGGTAAAACTTATCGTCTTAGTTTCCCCTTTTTTAAGGTCTACCAATTCAAAGCCTTTCAGTTCTTTAACCGGTCGAATAATGCTGGCATATTCATCATGAAGATACAATTGTACCACTTCTTTCCCGTCATAATTTCCTGAATTGGTAACCTCAACGCTCACTTGTACATCTTCGCCTTTTGCAAAAGCAGATTTGTTTACCTTCAGATTCTTATAATCAAATTCTGTATAGCTCAAACCAAACCCAAACGGAAACTGAGGCGTTTTCTCTACATCTGTATAGTGCGACCAGAAAACATTTTTATCACTGTCTATTGGCCTTCCTGTGCTGTATTTATTATAATAAACAGGAACCTGACCCACATTTCTCGGGAAAGACATTGGCAATTTTCCACTTGGGTTGTAATCGCCATACAAAACCTGAGCAACTGCATTTCCGGATTGAGTACCTAAATGCCAGGCTTCTACAATCGCAGGTACGTGTTCTGCGGCCCAAGGGATACTTAACGGACGGCCATTATTTAAAACCAAAACAATATTTGGATTCACTTTATAAATTTCTTCTAACAATTCCTGTTGCAAACCAGGCAAATTAAGATCTGTTCTACTGCGTCCCTCCCCACTCTGAAAACCATGTTCACCTAAAACCATCACTACAACATCTGCATCTTCAGCAGCTGTTTTGGCCGCTTCAAATCCGCTTTTATCTGTGGTATTAAAAACAACCTCATCTAAAAATGATATTTTTCCCACCGTGAGATCAGCACCTTTTTCAAATGTCAGCTTATTATCTTTGTACTGCTGCATACCTTCTAAAACCGAAACCGCAGTATTATTATCAGATGCTATTCTCCAACTTCCCAAAGGACTATTTTTATCATTTGCCAAAGCCCCGATCAAAGCAATTTTCTGTCCGGATTTTTTTAGCGGAAGCAAATTTCTATCGTTCTTCAGCAATACAATAGATTTTTTCGCCATATCGAGAACACCTTCATTATTGGCTTTACTTCCAACAACCGCTTTCTCACGTTTCTCATCACAATATTTGTAGGGATCATCAAACAATCCCAATTCAAACTTGACACGAAGGATTCTACGAACCGCATCATCAACCAGAGCTTCTTTTACCTTTCCGTCTTTTACTAAACCAACCAATTTTGCCACATACAAATACGATTCCATATCCATATCAGAACCTGCAATTACAGCCTTTGCAGTAGCATCGGCTTCGTCTTTTGCATAACCGTGCGCAATCATTTCGCGAATCGAAGCATAATCTGAAATTACAAAACCATCAAACTTCCATTTTCCTTTCAGGATATCTCTTTGCAGGAAAATATTTCCAGTCGCAGGAACACCGTTTAATGTATTAAACGAATTCATAAACGTACGAACTCCGGCGGCAACAGTCGCTTTAAAAGGCGGCAAAACCAAGTTGTACAATTTAGAATTACTCATATCTACAATATTATATTCCAATCCTGCCTCTACATAACCATAAGCCGCAAAGTGTTTTGCACAAGCTGCAATTGTATTCACTTTCGTCAAATCGGCAATAGTTTCACCCTGAAAACCATGCACTCTGGCAATTGCAATTTTGCTTCCCAGATAAGGATCTTCGCCTGCACCTTCCATCACACGTCCCCAACGCGCATCGTTTGCAACATCTACATTTGGACCAAAAGTCCAGTTAATTCCGGATGCCGAAGCTTCATTAGCTGCAATAGCCGCTGATTTCTTAATCGCTTCTAAATCCCAACTTGCGGCTTCTGCCAGCGGAATAGGGCTCAAAGTTTTATAACCATGAATGACATCAAAACCAATAATCAACGGAATCCCCAAACGCGTTTCTTCCACCGCAATTTTCTGTACCGCACGAACTTCCTTTACACCACGAACCGTCAGCATAGATCCCACCCAGCCTTTTCGCAAATGTTCGTATTTTAGCTCCGCAGATCCACCTTTTGGCGCTGGTCCCGTAACATCCCAAAATCCGTTGTATTGGTTCATTTGCCCCACTTTTTCCTCCAAAGTCATCAAGGGCAAAAGCAAGTCGATACGTTGCTCAATTGTTTTATTTTTATCCAGATACGGCTTTTTCTGTGCATTCATATTTCCAACAGTAAACAGGGCAAAAACCCCAATAGTTATTATTTTTTTATTTTTCATAATGGTATAATGGTCAGATATTTCTATAATTTGGGCGTGTCGCTTGGCCGAAAAAAGGCAAACGTCAGGCTTTCGGCTTTATCTTTTATTCCGTTTCACTTCACAAAAGGATACCGCCTCTATCCCTCACGCAAATAGGTCAACGAAAACTTTTCGATTTCTTAGATTTTCTCGCAATCTTGTTGTTTCACAATCTTGTCATTTCGAGACAGGAGAAATCACACAAGAAACTCCGCAAAGAAGATTGCCAATCTGTATCGATTTACGAATGTGATTTCTCCTTCGTCGAAATGACAAAGAAACTCCCCACAAGAAATTTTAAATCTTTGTCAATCAACTAATGTGATTTCTCCTGCGTCGAAATGACAAAGAAACCACCCAAAGAAGATTGCCAATCTGTATCGAGTTACGAGTGTGATTTCTCCTTCGTCGAAAAGACAAAGAAACCGCGCAAAGAAGATTGCCAATCTGTATCGAGTTACTTGCGGGGGTTCGACTCCGCTCAGCTGACAAAACAATAAAAAACCAGCACCAATCCGTTTAAACCCGCACAATCCGTGGGCAAAAATTCTAAAATCTATCTCGCAACTTCGAGGCTAAAATCCTTTACTCCGTTATAAAACAAGAAGCAGGTAAATTCGCTTTATTAAACAAATCTGACTGTATGGTATTTCCCCAGGCAAATCTCACTTTTGCAGGAGCAGCTACTTTTTTACTCACCAAAACCACCTGATTATTTTTTATAGAAGCTTCTGCGGGATAAAAAACACCATCGGCTCCAGCTAATTCAAACTGATTTGATATTTTGTTTTTAAAATGTAATCCTTCAGCATAATCAAACGAAACAATCGCTTTATTTTTATCGATCTTTAAATCTCTAAATAACGGACTATTCACTAAACCAGATTTGACTTTGTATATATCAGCCAAAGCCAGATTTGCCAAACGAATTCCCACCGATTTTTTATTCTTTGGATGAATATCAATCGTATCGGAAATATCACTGATTATCACCATTCCGGTCTTTGCAACTTCATTCAAAATTTTGCGTTGAGAGTTTCTTACCGTTACATTTGAGAAGTTATTACTTCCTGTTTTATAAGGTGCAATCTGAACGAAGTAAAACGGAAATTCTTCTTGCCAGACTTTCCTCCACGAGGTAATCAGGGCAGATAACGTTTGATCATAAACCAACGAACCAACATTCGATTCGCCCTGATACCACAGCGTTCCGGCAATTTTAAACCCTGAAAAAGGATAAATCATTGCGTTGTACGCACGTCCGGGTTGACGCGGTCCGTATTCTTGTTCATTAAGTTTTTTTGCATTTTCTAGTAAAACAGGATCGTTCTCAACTACTTCTTCCGGCATCCAGATTTCAGCAGGAGTTCCGCCCCAGTTCGAAGAAATCAATCCGATTGGGACATTTTTTAAATCTTCTTGCAGGCGTTTGGCAAAAAAGTAACCAATCGCACTGAAGTTTTTCATGGTTTCCGGAGTCGATTCAACCCAGTTTCCAAGTAAATTATTTTGTGGTGTTGTTGCAGTTAGTTTCGGAACGGTAAAAAATCGAATATTAGGATTCGCAGCTTTTTTCATTTCTTCCTCGCCATTGTCAATCCCCCAACTTACCGACATTTCCATGTTCGATTGTCCGGCACAAACCCAAACTTCTCCAATTAGAATATTTTTAAGAATGACTTCGTTATATCCTTTTATAGAAATAATATAAGGTCCTCCGGCTTGAGGCGTTTTGATATGAAGTTCCCATTGCGCCTGATTATTTGCCACAACTTTATATTCCTGATTGTTCCAGCCCGAAACCAATCTGATTTCTTCTTTTGGATTCGCCCAACCCCAAATTTTCACTTCAGAGTTGCGTTGTAAAACCATATTATCACCAAAAATATTCGGAAGTGTAACGTTTGCCATCATAGTACTGGAAATCAACAGAAAGAAAGCAAACTTAAATATATTATTTTTCATTTAGCAGCTTTTTTAAAAAAGGAGCATATTCATTGGCCAATACTTTATGATCTGCAACATCAGGATGTCCTGAACAACCTTTTGGTGTCATAGGTTTAAATTTGAAAATCGCAATGGGTTTATGGGTTTTATCAGATGCAAAAGCCTCTTTGACTTTGTTCAGACAATCTTTAAAAACAACTGCCTTTTGTCCGTTAACCATCGGACTATTAGTAATCACGATTTGTGCTTTTGGATTGTGTTGGTACAACATTTTAATAAAGTTGATATAATTCGAAACATACTTTTCCGCATTAAAAGGTAAACGCTCTTTTTTACCATCTCCACCAGAAAAATCATTAGTTCCTAATGCAATACTGATAATATCCGGTTGAAAAGCAAAATCATATTTAGGTTTTGAAGCCTCTTTTGTTAAATACAGATTCTGATACACATCCGGCATAATCGCTTCATCTTTGTTCTCATCATTCCAATTGCGGTACATCCCAATTCCCGAAACAGAACTCATTAGATAATCGACACCAATTGCTCTTGAAAGAACTGGCCCATAAGCGTAATATCCGTTATGATGATCAAAATATTCACCTTTATCACAAGGAACGTCAGACGGATCGCTCGCTGCGCCACAAGTTATAGAATCTCCTATAAATTCAATTTTCCTTTTCTTTTTGGCAGTAATCGAAGTCAGTTTTGCAGTTGTTCCGGCAAATAGAATTCCGCCACTATGTGCTTCTGTAGTTTTATAAATTTCTAAAGTGTGTTCTTTTCTATTTGAAGTAACTTTTATCGGGAAAGATTGCGCTGTACCTTTTTCGATCCTCAATTTTCCTATATATTTCCCATCCAAAACCAATGAAACATAATTATGATGTTCCCAGGAATCAACACTTTGCAACGAAATCGAGCATTCATTTCCTGTAAAATTTAAAGTCACAGAAGAAGCCGTTCCTATTAACATAACTTTATTATCCGAAAGTTTTTCAACCCGACCCTGATAAAGAAAAGTTTTTGTTTTGTTTTGTGAAGTCGAAACAAACGAAATCAGCAAAAACGAAATTAAAAATGATATTTTTTTGAGAAACATAATTTATTTGTTAAAATATAAATACGATTCACAAATATATCTGAAATTCAACAGACAAAAAGATACTAAAACATCAAAAAGTAATAAAAAAACACCAAAATAAAAAGACGTATCTTCGGTTATTATTACCCATCCATAGCTGTCTTTGCAAAATATCGCTTTGATATTCAAAAACAACATCCTATTTTTATCAATTAAATCTTATAATTTTTTCTAAAGATGAAATTAACTCTCTATATAGCATTTGCAAGCATTATTTTATGCTCTTCTTTTACTTTAAAAAAAGAAAAAAAAACTGTTAGTACTCCAATCGAAAAAATACAAATAACTATAGATCGTGATTCTCTTATTTCCTATTCTAAACAATATCTGGGAACACCTTACTTATACGCAGGAAATAACCCAAAAAGAGGATTTGATTGTTCAGGGTTTGTCAATTACGTTTTCCAGCATTTTGAAGTTACCGTACCAAGAAGTTCAAGCGGTTACAAAAATCTGGGAACCGCAAAAAAATCCGAAGATTTTAAAGTTGGAGATGTTTTAGTTTTTTACGGTTACAGGAACAAAACTATCGTAGGACATGTCGGGATCATTTGTGAGGCCAATGGTATGCATTCAAAATTCATTCACGCTTCTTCCGGAAAAGCCGGCAGCGTAACCATTAGCGATTTAGATTCTGATCATTACAGTAAACGTTTTTATAAGTGTGTCGATGTATTGCCTAAATAGATTTTTGCCAATAATTTCATCGATTTATTTCACGCAGATTTAAAAAGATTTTAGCAAATAAGCGCAGATTTTTTTTTTGATAACTTAAAAAAAAACCAATTAAATCTCCTTTAATCTGCCAAATCTGCGTACAAACAACTGTAGTTATCGACAAACTGTTGTCCCTTTTATAAATGTCTTGATGTGATTTCCAAATAGGTTTTTAGACCCTAATTACACGAATTTCCGCAAATTATCTTTCAATTTGTAGATAAAAATTAGTGCAAATTCGTGTAATTAGTGGCAAACTTTTTTTTTATTCTTCCGTAAGAAGTTTTATCAAACTGTCATCTCTTTTGTAAACGTCTTTATAAAAATTCAAATTTCCATTTCTGTCTACCCAAGCTGTGAAATAACCAATATAAACAGGAATTTTCTTTTTTAGCGTGTACCAGCTTTCTTTTCCGGCATGCATCGCTCTATCAATTTTCTCCGGAGTCATGCTTGGATCTTGCTTTAAAAGTTCAATGGCTAATTCTCTTGGTTTCCCCACACGAACGCAACCATGACTAAAAGCTCTGTTTTCTCTTTCGAACAAACTTTTTGCCGGCGTATCGTGTAAATAAATATTATTTGAATTTGGGAATAAAAACTTCACCAAACCAAGCGAATTATTTTTTCCAGGCAACTGACGAACAGCACCATTATTCCATTCCAGATTTTTTTGTGCCAAATAATTTTTATTTTTCGCCATTCCGGGTTTAATCTCGCTTTTTATGATACTTGGAGGGATATTCCAATATGGGCTAAAAACAATATTATTCATCATTCCGCTAAAAACCACGGTTTTAGTCATTGCTTTACCTACAACAACCGGAGATACAAAAACAATTTCGTGATTACGAATCAAATACAATTTGAATTCAGGAATATTAACCTCTATAAATTCTTTGCCTTTTTCGAGTTCAGGATCAATCCATCTGCAGCGTTCCATATTGACAATGATAGTTTTAATTCTGTCTGAAACCGGAATGTTCAATTCAGCAATGTGTTCAGGTAAGATTATATTTTTTGGAGTTAATCCGTGGTGAGATTCGAAATTTTTAATCCCGGAAATTAATGTAGAATCACATACATTACTTTTACTGTTTTCCTTAAGATCTCCTGTTAGAAACAATCTTTCTCTTATTTGTCCAATTGCAGCAACAGAATCTCCTTTTTTTAAACTTTTAAAACCTTCGCCAACTTCAATTGTTTTCCATCCGCCTTTTTTCTCTATCTCTCGATATTGCTGTAATGCATCGCGAAGTTTGTAATATTGACTGAACATCTTACTTTTTTTATCATCACTAATGGTAGATTTTTTAAAAATAGAATCTGAAAACACCTGATAATTTACTTTCTTACGAGGTAAAAGCCATTCTAGTGATTTGGTCGTTTTTTCATCTACTCCGGACACTTTCTGAACATAATAAAAATAGAGATTTGTAATCATCAAATCTGTGTCAGCTTTTGCTAATTTATTTTCAGGAATATGTTCAAAAATAGAACTGATATTTTCGTTATAAGGGAAATTTGCTTTTAAACCTTCCTGCTCGAGTCCTTTATATTTATTAAACAGCGTATTTGCAAATTCGACTACACCTTTATTATCCAGCCACAATTGAGTTGAATTGTTTTTCTTGTACAAAGCCAAAACCTGATCCTGAAATTTAACCACTTTGGGATATCTCTTGTAAAAAGCAGTAATACCGACGCTATCAATTGAAATTTTGAGTTCAGGTACCACTTTTTCAGAAGTCTCTTTCAGTTCTTCGCCTTTCTTTTCTGCTTTCTTATTGCAAGAAATCACTGAAAAAAGAAGGATAGCAGCAATCAGCGGATACAAAATTTTCATAATATTATTTTTAATAAAAATAGAAAAGTTTTGGTGAAAACAAAGTATTTATACAAAAATTAATATTTGCCTTACAAACCTGCAAAAGCGATCAAAGAAAAATACTGATTTCCTAAAATACAAAGTATAAAAAAACTCCAGCTAACATGACTTAACTGGAGTTTTTCGCTTTATAACTAACCTTTATTTTTAGATTACTGTACCTTTTAGAGTAAGTACTTTTGGAGTACTTTCTGCACTTGTCGTAACAGTAACTGTTTTTGTA
Organism: Flavobacterium azizsancarii; assembly: GCF_027980145.1. Classification (GTDB taxonomy): domain Bacteria; phylum Bacteroidota; class Bacteroidia; order Flavobacteriales; family Flavobacteriaceae; genus Flavobacterium; species Flavobacterium azizsancarii. Next base: position 117,085 of record NZ_JAMZNK010000003.1, read on the forward strand.
AAACCACCTTTATTGGCAGCGTTGTACGTTGCCGTTACTTTCGCTGATTTACCAGGTAAAATTGGTTCTTTTGTATAATCTGTCGCAGTACAACCGCAAGATCCCTGAACATTTGTAATCACTACTGCTGTCTTTCCTGTATTTTTAAATTCGTAAACAATCGCTTTTGGTGTTCCCTGAGGAATCTGACCTACATCGATAGTTTCTGCTTTCCATACAATTGTCGAAGCAGCAGCTTCAACCAATTTTTCTTCAGAAGTCATAGATTGTATTGGTGCAATTGCTGAAAAAGACATTAAGCTTAAAGCTAAGGCTAACATCGAAATTTTGATCATTTTCATAATTATATATTTTAATGGTTTATAGTTCTAATTTTGTTTTACAAAGGTAATTCAGACAAATCCTAATCGCTGTTAACCACTTTCAAATCTTTGTTAATGACTTGTTAATCGCCGTTTTTAAGTCTAAATTTGATTAATATTACAGTCTAAAAACCGCATTTTTTGAAAATAAATAAACTCAATAGCATTATCCTTCTGGGACTTGTAGCCATTATTAGTATATTGGTGGCACAATTGCTTTGGACTAAAGAAGCTTTTACCCTGGAACAAAAAAAACTAAGCCAGAAAGCAAACATCGCTTTGCTTGAAGTTGCCAGAAAATTATACGAAGGAAAAGATCATGAAGCATCTTGTCAGAACCCAGTTCAAAAAATTTCGAACGATTATTATATTGTAAATATTCAGAACGATTTTGAACCAGATATTTTAGAATTCTATTTGAGATCAGAGTTTAAAAAAATGAATATTACAACTGATTTTGAATACGCAGTCTACAATTGCCAAAGTGATGAAATGGTTTACGGAAAGTATATTTCGTTTTCTGAAAAAGAAAAAAAAAAAAGAACGGTTTCTTTTCCAAAGCACAAAAATTTAGTATATTACTTTGCCATTCGTTTTCCCAACGAAACGACATATTTGTTCAGTTCTATGCGCTTTTGGTTTATACTTTCGATCGCTCTAATTCTGATTTTATTGATTTACGTATATTCGATTTTTACGCTTTTACAGCAAAAAAAATACTCAGAATTGCAACGGGATTTCATCAATAATATGACGCACGAATTCAAAACACCTTTATCTTCTATTTTAATAGCTTCAAAATACCTAAGTGAACAAAACCCAATTAAAGACGATAAAAAATTGCATACGTACACGAATATTATTATCAACCAAAGTCACAAACTGAACAATCATATTGAGAAAATTTTAAATATTGCCAAATCAGATTATGCTCCTTTAGAATTAAAAAAAGAAATGGTTTTAATTGTTCCTATTATCGAAGAAACTATCGAAAATATTCAATTGAAATATCCTGAAGCTTCTATTAAAATCCAAACGCCGTCGAATGAATATCAGATAGAAACCGATGTTTTTCATTTCTCCAATCTGGTTTATAATTTATTGGACAATGCTATAAAATACTGCAACGAAAAACCGGAAATCACAATTGGAATTTCAACGGAAAATTCAATTATAAAGATGACTTTTAGTGATAACGGAATCGGAATTTCTCCCAAAAACATGTCTTTTGTATTTGATAAATTTTACCGTGCTCAAAACGAAAAAAGCAATGAGGTAAACGGTTTTGGACTTGGTTTGTATTATGTAAAAGAAATTTGCAACTTGCATAACTGGAAAATAAAAGTACAAAATAACCCCACAAACGGCATTACTATAACTTTGTCAATTCCTTATAAAAAATGAAACAATTCAAAATACTTTATACCGAAGACGATGAAACATTAGCTTTTTTGACCAAAGACAATTTGGAACAAAACAACTATGAAGTGGTGCATTGCTGCGACGGAAAACTGGGTTTGGAGACCTTTAAAAAAGAAAATTTTGACATTTGTATTTTTGATATCATGATGCCCAAAATGGATGGTTTTGAATTGGCTACTGAAATTAGGAAATTGAATACTGATATTCCGATTATTTTCCTTTCGGCTAAGACTTTAAAAGAAGACCGTATTAAAGGATTGCGATTGGGTGCCGATGATTATTTGGTAAAGCCTTTTAGTATCGAAGAATTGCTTTTGAAAATTGAAATTTTTCTAAAGCGTTCTCAGAAAAATATTCCCGTAGAAAAAAACTTTTATCAGATTGGAAAGTATCAATTTGATATTAACAATTTTATTCTTTTTAATGAAAGTGAAAAAATTAGTCTTACACAACGTGAAGCTGATTTACTAAAATTATTTCTTGATAATAAAAATTTGGTTTTAAAAAGAGAGCAGATTTTAACTTCGCTCTGGGGAACTGACGATTATTTTATGGGACGAAGCCTGGACGTTTTTATTTCGCGTTTGCGTAAAATTTTGATTAATGAAACAGGGATTTCTATAGAAAACCTTCATGGAATTGGGTTTCGGTTTACGATGTAGTTTTATTTTTTTTAGCGCATCATAAAGTAATCACAAAGATTGTCCTTCAGATTTCTATGATAAAAACTAATTTTTATTTCAACGGATTAAAATCCGTTGCTACAATATAAATCATTCCTCTGGAATTTTTTTTAAAGTTCCGATAGGAACAAAATATATTGTAGGGATGGATTTTAATCCATCATTCGCAATCAGAACCTAATCTTGTCCTTCTTAGTAACGAGGAATCTCTGCACTATTCAGTAAAACAATATCTGAAATTAAAAAATAACAATTCTGCTAAAATTAGGGAAAAATCTGTAAAACAAGTTTTAAAAACTTTCGTAATTTTAAGATATAAATTTCCTGGATATGAAATTACATCACTTACGCAATGCTACTTTAGTTATCGAAACTGAAACCGATGTTATATTGGTTGATCCCATGTTAGGAAAAAGAAAAACAATTCCACCTTTTACCCTCTTTCGTTATAAACCCAAAAGAAACCCGCTTGTCGCTTTGCCTAAAAACAGCAGGGATATTTTGAGCAGAGTCACTATTTGTCTCATTACCCATTTGCATGCTGACCATATTGATAAAGCTGGCGAAATTTTTCTAAGACGAAAAAGTATTCCTGTCGTTTGCAGCATAAAAGATGAAAATGCTTTGACAAAAAGAGGGCTAAACATCATTCAAAGCTTGAGTTATTGGGAACCACAAGATTTTTTAGGTGGTAAGATTACTGGAATTCCTGCCATTCACGGTTACGGATTTATTGCAAAACTGATGGGAAATGTGATGGGTTTTCATATTGAATTACCAAACCAAAAATCGATTTATATCAGTTCTGATACGATTTTTACAGAACATGTTCAAAAAGTTTTAATTGAATTTAAACCAGATATTGCAACAGTTGCCTGCGGAACGGCACGTTTAGATATCGGTCAGCCGTTATTGATGCGAATGAACGATATTTTGAAGTTTGCTGCATTGGCTCCTGGAAAAGTTTTCGCCAATCATTTAGAAGCCTTAAACCATTGCCCAACTACCAGAATTGAGTTAAGCGTAGCACTTTCTGTACATGATCTTCTGGATAAAGTTGACATTCCTGACGATGGAACTTGTGTGGAATATTGATTATAAAACCAATAATCCAAATTCACGTAATGTATTAATTGGTTTGGAATACCAAAACAATTCAAAGTCATCTAAACTCGTTTCAAAATCTGATTTTACTTCCTGAAAAGTATAATTCTTAGCATTCGAAATCGTGATTTTAGTTAAAATTTCAACCAGCCATTCGCCTTCTTCTTTATTGGTCTGAATATTGAAACTCTCTTTTTTATCATGAAAAGTAAAAGTCATCATTTCCCATGAATTTCCTTTTTTCGATTTTGTAAAATGTTCAGCAAAAGGTTTTCCTCCCAGCCAAACTACTTTTGCATTTGGTTTTGTATTAAAATCATTTCCTTCTTCAAGTGCATTAAAAATAAAGTCGGGATCAATTTTTGTTTTCGGTATTTTAAAATCGAACCAATCCTGTAGTTCGTAATCAAAGCAAATTCCGTGCATGAAATTAAAGAGCGATTTCTTTAATCCAAAACTAAATTTATCATGATTGATTCCTGTAGAATCTGTATAGTCGATATCATTATTGGCAAAAGTACCAATGACTTCAGTCTTTTTTGTAACGCCAAATTTCTCCGGATACAATCCAACGGGACTATGAGCTGTCATCGCAAACTGATGCCAAAATCCGGATTGTAAAATTCCTGCTTCAAACAATTGGCGTACCATTTCCAGACTGTCAACGGTTTCCTGAATCGTTTGTGTTGGATATCCATACATCAAATAGGCGTGAACCATAATACCGGCTTCCGTGAAATTTCGGGTCACTTTTGCGACTTGTTCTACCGTTACACCTTTGTCTATTAATTTTAATAAACGATCAGAAGCTACTTCCAGACCGCCTGAAACGGCAATACATCCGGAAGCTTTTAACAACAAACAAAGATCTTTAGAAAAACTTTTCTCAAATCGAATGTTTGTCCACCAGGTTACGGCTAGTTTTCGGCGTAGAATTTCTAAAGCCAAAGCGCGCATCAAAGCCGGAGGAGCTGCTTCATCTACAAAATGAAAACCATTCTGACCCGTTTGCAGCATCATATCTTCCATACGATCACACAACAAATTGGCAGCAACAGGCTCATATACTTTGATATAATCTAATGAAATATCACAAAAGGTACATTTACCCCAGTAACAGCCGTGTGCCATGGTGAGTTTATTCCAACGTCCATCGCTCCACATTCTGTGCATCGGATTCACGATTTCGATTACCGAAATGTATTTATCCAAAGACAAATCTGAATAATCAGGCGTTCCTACGTAAGCTTGTTTGTAATCATGTTTTAAGGAATTGTTTTTATACACCACTTTTCCGTCTTCCAGAAGAAAGGTTCTTTTGTATTGCTTCTCTTCTTTCGACTCCGCTCGGGAAGACAAATTTTGAACAAGTTCTTCTATTGGAACTTCACCATCGTCTAAAGTTATAAAATCGAAGAACTCAAAAACACGTGCATCCGAAAGGGAACGCAATTCGGTATTTGGGAAACCTCCGCCCATCGAAATCTTAATTTCGGGATGATGTTGTTTAATCCATTGAGCACAACGAAAAGCGCTATATAAATTCCCGGGAAAGGGAACAGAAATCAGAAAAAATGTAGGTTGAATCGTTTCAATCTTCGCTTTTAAAATCGAAATTAGAATTGCATCGATATAAGTTGGTTCTTGTTGTAAAGCTTGGTACAATTCATCAAAAGAATTAGCACTTCGGCCCAAACGTTCAGCATATCGGCTAAAACCAAAATTTTCGTCGACACATTCAACAATATAATCGGAGATATCTTCAAGGTACAAAGTCGCCAAATGTTTTGCTTTATCCTGAGTTCCCATAGTTCCAAAAGCCCAATCGAGTTCTTCTAATTGTGCAAAACGAGAAGCTTCCGGCAGAAAATCTTCCTGACAAATTTGCAAAGCCAATGTTGGATTTTTCCCCTGCAAAAACTGAATTACAGCATCAATCGTTTTGACATATTCATCTTGTAAAGCAAAAATACGTTTGGAGTTATCTGAAACTTCATCCCTCGACTCCGCGCGGGAGGACACGTTTTCAAAAAGGCCCTGAGAATAAAGAAACAAATCTATCAATCCTTTTTTCGAAAACAACTCCAAAATCACATCAATACCCAAATCAGCCTGAACCGCTTCGATATTTTTGGTATTCAGAAATCCTTTTATATACGCTGTCGCCGGATACGGAGTATTCAGTTGGGTAAAAGGCGGCGTAACAACAAAAAGTTTGGTTTTCAAAAGGAATTATTTTTTTTGCAAAAATACGGCATATTTAGTGAATTTTCAGGAAAAGATTCAAGTTCTAGTTTTAGTTTTATTTTGTAGATATTTAATTACATTTGCGAGAATCCAAATTTTAGTCATATATATTACGATAACTATCAATGAATAGAATTACAATTACCTTATTTACTTTTTTTCTATTTTTTAATTTGAATCTATATTCACAAACTACACTAACTCATAATATTGGAAATGCTGTGATCCAGAATTCTATGTATTCTTGTAGTTGGGGAGGTATTTGCTGGGCGAGAAAATTTGTACTTTCAGATTTTGGAATCAAGTCTAATCAAAACTTCATAATTAATACTGGCGAAGTTGGTCTGTTTTATTCCGTTAATTGGGATACCAATCTACAATTCAATATTTATGCTATTGATTCAAACTTTCCGAGCTCTTTTTCTGAGTCAAATTTAATAGGAAGTAGTCAAATTGTTAAACTTCCAATGAGTAGTAATAACACCCAAATCATTACTGTAAATTTTGAAAATCCAATAATCGTACCCGCTGGTACTCAAGAAATATTAGTTGAAGTTTTTCAATTACACAGCACAAATAGTGAAGCACATGCATTTGTAGCCGGTACAGCTGAAGATAATGATTTTTCATGGTTTAGGTCTAAAAAGGGCGGATGTCCTCCGTATAATGAATATAAAACAACATTATCTTTAAATCGTCCAGATGCAAAATTTTACATTACTGTCAATGGAGAAGCAATAGATGATACTCCTTTTACCATAACTGTCAATAAAGATTGTAATGGACTTCAAAAACAATTCTCGTTAGTAAATAGCCTTGACATAAAAAGCGTTGTCTGGAATTTTGGAGATATAAATTCTAATACTGAAAATACAAGTACTTTAATTAATCCAACCCATACATTTTCTTCAGCCGACCAATACGAAGTTACCGCAACATTTACCGACATGCTGGGACAAATATATAATAGAACAAAGATAATTAACGTTAAATCATCGCCCATTGCCAATAAAGTTACAACTCTTTCCGCTTGTGAAAATACCTACCCAAGTGGCACTGCATCGTTTAATACATCTGATATTCAATCTGAACTCCTTGGGAATCAAACCGGAATGACAGTATCTTATTTTGATGCGAATGGTAATCCTTTCCAAAGTCCATTACCAAATCCTCTTCAAAGTAAAACTGCAATAATTAATGCAAGAGTGGCTCAAGCAGACAACCTAAATTGTTATAGTGAAACTACATTTAATTTAATAGTTAATCCTCTTAAAATACCAATTACCTCTTCGCTACAATCATTTTGCAATCCCATTAATGTAGATTTAGATGATATTTCTATAACAGGCCAGAATATAAAATGGTATAATAGTGCAACTTCCGGAATACTCTTACCAAATACAACTGCACTACAAAATGATGTAACGTATTACGCATCACAGACTATTAAAGGCTGCGAAAGCGAAAGAGTACCTGTGACAACAAAAATTCACAATACTTTACCACCAACAGCAGATACTAATCAACCTTTTTGTTCAGCCCAAAATGCAACTGTTGCCAACATTCAAGTTACAGGGAATTCTACAAAATGGTATGATGCATTAACGAACGGTTTATTATTACAAGAAACAACTAATCTTGAAGATGGAAAAACGTACTATGCTTCCCAAACTATAAATAATTGCGAAAGCCCTAGATTAGGAGTTACAGTTTCAATTGTAAACACACCATCTCCCCCAACTGGAAATGCAAATCAGCAATTTTGTAAAAGTGAGAATGCAACATTAAACGACATTCAAATAATTGGGCAAAACACAAAATGGTACGATACTGATTTCTCTGCGGCCAGTTTACCAAATACAACCTTACTAGAAGACAATAGAACATATTATGCTTCGCAAACAATTGGTTGCGAAGGTGACAGAACTCCTTTTTTAATCCGAGTTTATGATACTCCAATGCCAGGCGGAAGCGCTAATAAACAATTTTGTATAGACGAAATTGCAACTTTGGAAAATATAAATTTAACCGGAACAGCAATTAAATGGTACGATTCTCCGACAAATGGTAATATTTTATCCGAAACCACTTTATTACAAAATGGTATTTATTACGGTACACAAACATTAAACAATTGCGAAAGTAAAAGATTGGCTGTTACAGTAAAAATTCAGGATACTCAAAATCCAATTGCTGATTCACCTCAAACATTCTGTATTCAAAAAAATGCTTCAATAAAAAGCATCAACATTACAGGACAAAATATAAAATGGTATCAAAGCACATCTTCAAATATCACATTATCTGAAGCAGTAACTCTCGAAAACGGAATTACTTATTATGCTTTACAAACCATAAATAATTGCGAAAGCAACAGAATACCTGTTACTATTACTATTCTTGAAGCAACACAAGGAGATTGTATTAATTTTGTTGACGAACTTCCTTTTCCCAAATTTTTCACTCCAAACAACGATGGTTATAATGATACCTGGACAATAGATTTTGCGTATTTGAAACCTAATACAGGAATCAAAATATTTAATCGTTATGGAAAATTCATCAAAGAATTAAGTACTAATACTTCATGGGATGGAAATTATCTGGGCAGTCAGGAACCTGCATCAGATTATTGGTTTACTGCAACAAGATTAAACGGAAAAGAATATAGAGGGCATTTTAGTCTGAAGAGATAGATTTAAATTACAAAGTCCACAATCATGATACTTATTATCATGATTGTGGACTTTGTGTAAATCTTTTGTTTCCGATAAATATCGGATTACGATTAAACTTTTAAAACTTATGTTCTTCTTTGCTAATCACCAAAAATGAAAACAAAGAGATACAGGCTGCAATTGTTAAATATATCCCTACATAACTTACACTATAAGTAGAGGCTAACCAAATAGCAATCATTGGCGCAAAAGCAGCACCAAGAATTCCAGCCATATTAAAAGTCAAGGACGCACCGGAATAACGAACATTTGTTGGAAACAGCTCTGATAAAAAAGTTCCTAAAGGTCCATATGTGAATCCCATTAAAGCCATTCCGATACAGGCAAAAATGGTCACCAGAACAATGTTACCGGAACTTAAAAAGTATGAAAAGAAAAATCCAAAAATCCCGATTGCTACAGTTGCTATAATTAGCATTTTACGTCGGCCAATTTTATCTGCAACTACTGCCGAAACCGGAATAAAGATGGCAAAAAACAATACTGAAAATAATTGTATTAACAATCCGTCTCTTTTAACAATTCCTAAATCTGAAGTCGCCCAACTCAACGTAAAAACAGTCATTAAGTAAAAAACCAAAAAAGTTGTAATCGCGGCAAATGTTCCAAAAATCAATTGATTTTTATATGATTTGACAAGTACTAAAAAAGGAATTTTAACTTCTTCCTGTTCTTTTTTAGAATTTTCGAAAGAGGGAGTTTCAGTAATTTTTGTTCGAATATAAAACCCTATTACTACCAAAAGCGAACTGGCAATAAAGGGAATTCTCCATCCGTAATCCATAAAATCTTCATTACTCATTGAATCAGTCAAGAATAAAAAAGTTCCTCCTGAAAGTAATAATCCTATTGGAGCTCCCAATTGCGGAAACATTCCGTACCAGGCACGTTTGTTTGGCGGTGCATTTTCGATAGCCAATAAAACAGCTCCTCCCCACTCGCCTCCCAACCCTACACCTTGCCCAAATCGACACAGCATCAATAATAATGGAGCTGCAACACCAATACTGGCATAACTTGGCAAAAATCCAATGGCAACAGTCGAAATCCCCATCGTTAACAAAGCGGCAACGAGAGTGAACTTACGTCCTATTTTATCACCATAATGTCCAAAAAAGGCTGAACCTAAAGGACGCGATAAAAAAGCTATTGAAAAAGTAGCCAAAGATTCCAGAGTCGCCATAGTCGCATTAGAACCAGGAAAAAATAATTGCGGAAAAACCAATACTGCAGCATTGGCATAAATATAAAAATCAAAAAATTCAATTGTAGTTCCAATTAAGGAACCAAAAAGAACATGTTTTAATGAGTTCTTCTTTTTCGGGTTAGTTTCCATGTAAAATAGATATATCTTTTTTTATTGCAAAAATATAATTTCGTTATTAATAATTCACCATTATCATAAATAGTTTCAAAATAACAATCTTTTTTAACAACTATCATAAAAACTACACTTTTTAAACTGCATCCTATTTCAATTTTAAACAGCTGATTACAGGAACTTTAAAATAAAAGTAAAAAATCAAATCATAAGCAATAGTTAAAACTGAATTTAACTGCATATTTTCATTAAATTTACAGCTGTCAAAAATAAATTTAAAATTATGCCAACAGACTGTATCAGCTACCAAACTTCAGGATATTTCTCTAAATTGATGCAAGATTATTTAGATCAAAAACCAGAATTAAAGCCGCTGTACAATCATTTTCCAACATCGGAAAACTTTGAAAAACAAATCATTGAGAAACAAGCAAACTTCGATAATCAAAATCGAATGCCCTTGGTTGAAACTCTAAAAAAACAATACCAGCATATTGAAGTCTCTGATGCAACGAAACAAAACATAGAGCTTCTAGCGCTTCCAAATACGTTTACCATAACGACTGGGCACCAATTAAATTTATTTAGCGGTCCGTTGTATTTCTTATATAAAATTATTTCGACGATTAATCTGACGAAGGAATTAAAATTAAAATATCCGGCGAATAATTTTGTTCCGGTATATTGGATGGCGACAGAAGATCATGATTTTGAAGAAATCAATTACTTTAATTTTAAAGGAAAGAAATTTCGTTGGAATAAAGAAAGCACAGGTCCTGTTGGCAGACTTTCTACTGAAGGTTTAGCTGATTTTCTGGAAATTTATGCTGCGGAACTGGGATCAAGCACTAATGCTAATGTTATTAAAAAATTATTTGAAGAAGCTTATTTAAAACATGAAAACTTAGCAGATGCAACGCGCTTTTTAGCCAATAGTTTATTTGCTAACTATGGTTTAGTGATTTTAGATGCTGATGATGCAAATTTAAAACGTGCATTTATTCCTTATATCAAAGAAGAATTAGAACAACAAACTTCTTTCAAGGCGGTTCAGAAAACGATAGAACAACTTGCTGCTTATACCGTTCAGGTAAATCCGCGTGAAATTAATTTATTTTATATCGAAGATGACTTACGTGAACGCATTATTTTTGAGAATAACAAATACTTCGTTAACAATACCAAAATCTCATTTTCGAAAGACGAAATTCTAAAATTGCTAGAAAACAATCCTGAGAAATTCAGTCCAAACGTGATTATGCGTCCGTTGTACCAGGAGATTATTTTACCCAATTTATGCTATATTGGCGGAGGTGGAGAAATTGCCTATTGGCTAGAATTAAAATCTTTCTTCGAAGCCGTAAACATTACTTTCCCGATGCTTCTTGTTCGTAACTCAGTACTTTTAGCTACTGAAAAACAAGTTAAAAAAGCCGATAACCTAGGTTTAAGCTGGGCAGATCTTTTTACAAAACCAGCGAATTTAATCAATGCAATCACGCACAAATTATCTGCTTTCCCAATTGATTTAACACCTCAAAAAGAAGCATTAGAAAAACAATTTGAATATCTTTACGTATTGGCACAACAAACGGACAAGTCATTTACCGGAGCAGTCAAAGCGCAGGAAGTCAAACAAAAGAAAGGTTTAGACAATCTTGAGAAAAGATTATTGAAAGCTCAAAAACGAAAATTAGAAAACGAATTACAACGCGTAACAGATTTGCAATTCGAGTTATTCCCGAATCAAAGTTTACAGGAACGCCAAACTAATTTTTCTGAATTTTATTTAGAAAAAGGCGAACAATTGATTCCGCTTTTAATTCAAAAGTTAAAACCATTAGAAGCGAATTTTAATATAATTACAATATAAATATCGAAAAAAAACCGCGATTAATTACACGAATATTAATTCTCATGAATAAAAATTAGTGGAATTCGTGACAAAAAAACAATCCGTTTAACGGTAAAATAAAGTAATAATCCTCAGAAACAAATAACCACCTCTTCTGAAATTATTGCCTCTCTAAACCAAATAGTAACATTTAAAACAAAAATTAACCTATTTACCAAAATTATGACCAGAGAGCGCTTGATATCTTTAGATGTCTTTAGAGGATTAACCATTTTACTAATGACAATTGTAAATAATCCCGGAGACTGGGGACATGTTTACGGACCTTTATTACATTCAGAATGGCATGGCTGCACGCCAACCGATTTAGTTTTTCCGTTTTTTATCTTTATTATGGGAGTGGCAGTACCACTGGCAATGCCTGATAAATTTTATGACGGAAGCACTTTCAACAAAATTTTAGTTCGCTCTCTGCGAATGCTTTGTTTGGGGATTTTCTTTAACTTTTTTGGAAAAATACAGCTATTCGGTCTTGAAGGAATTCCACTTTTAATTGGCCGATTAATTATTACCATTGCTGTTGGTTACGCTTTAATGGGAAGTTTTAGTTCAAAAGTCAAAAACATACTGGCATTTTCAATTCTCGCTATTTATCTTTTTTTGGCATATAGCGGTATCGAAGCCTATCACGATGTGCGTTTACCGGGAGTTTTACAACGAATTGCAATTGTTTATTTTGTTGTTTCGCTTTTGTATCTTAAAACATCTCAAAAAACTCAAATTATAACCGGAATTATTTTATTACTGGGATATTGGGCAATAATGACATTAATTCCTGTTCCCGGAATTGGAGCCGCAAATCTTGACAAAGGAACTAATTTAGCTTCCTGGCTTGATAGCGTTTTACTAAAAGGACATATGTATCGCGGCACTATCACCTGGGATCCTGAAGGTATTTTAAGCACATTTCCGTCGATCGTAAACGGAATAATTGGTTTATTGATTGGACAACTTTTACAAACTGATGCAATCAAAATCCAAAAAGCTCAAAAAATGGGTATTATCGGTACGATACTTATCTTTTTTGGTTTAATCTGGGATCTCGTATTCCCAATAAACAAATCACTTTGGACAAGCAGCTATGTTCTATACACTACAGGATTAGCAACCGTATTTCTAACTATCCTATATTACATCATTGATATTACTAACTACCAAAAAGGTTTCAAACCATTCCTGATCTGGGGAGTAAATCCTATGATTGTTTTCTTTACCTCACAGATTATTCCGCAGGCATTAGTGATGATTGAATTTCAAAACCCACATAATCCTTTAGAAAAAATCAATCTTTTAAATTATTTATATACTTTCGGAATCGCCCCATTTTTCAGTAATCCAATGGCAGCCTCTTTAGCCGGAGCTTTAATTTATGTGGGGATCTGGACTTTTATCTTGTGGATATTCTACAAAAACAAATTAATTTTCAAAGTCTAAATGTTTCATCACATAAGCAATATAAGTTCATTTTAGAAAACAGCTAAAGTTCGGTACTGTTTTTCTACACAAAGCTATTTAAATGAACTTATATTACTTTTATGGTTCAAAAAACATCTTTCATTGGTCAAAACATTATTCTACCGTGTTTTAATTACGAATTAATTAAAATCAATTCATAAAAAAAGTATACTTTTGCACAAAATTTAATAAATATACAATGGCAACAAATAGAACGTTTACAATGATTAAGCCAGATGCAGTTCAAAACGGACACATCGGAAATATCTTAGCAATGATTACTAATGGAGGATTTAAAATCGTTTCATTAAAATTAACTCAATTAACTGTAGCTGATGCTAAAGCATTTTACGCAGTTCACGCAGAAAGACCTTTCTACGGAGAATTAGTTGAATTCATGTCTCGTGGACCAATTGTTGCTGCTATTTTAGAAAAAGACAACGCTGTAGAAGATTTCAGAACTTTAATTGGAGCTACAAATCCAGCTGAAGCTGCTGAAGGAACTATTCGTAAAGCATACGCAACTTCTATTGGAGAAAATGCAGTACACGGTTCTGATAGCGATGAAAATGCTGCTATCGAAGGTGCATTCCATTTTGCTGGAAGAGAGCAATTCTAAATTTCAGATTTCTGAATTTAGATTTTAGATTACACAATAAAAAAATCCCGTTCGACAAGTTGAACGGGATTTTTTTATGAATTTTTTAAAAAGTCAGAAATATTATCATGTCCTTTTATTTCACCTAAATCATTCAAATTTTCTTTTAAAACTAATTTTAAATCATTAAAATTACTTAGGTAATAACTACAAATACAAACAACTCTTTTTCCTTTTTCAAGAATAAAAACAGACTGCTCAGAAACACCAAGTTTTCCACTTTCGAATAAAACCACAAAACCATCTAATTTGCTAAAGTCATAAGCTATAGACCTACCTAACCCATAATAACGCTTAACTATTATATTGTTTTTTTCAATAATTACTTTATGAACCCTGGTTCTCACTAAAGCAAACCAAAAATAAACAATAATCATAAATACTACTAAAGGAAAAGCTACACTTTCTTGTGGAGAAATAACATAAATGTAAATAGCCAAAAATGGCAAAATACTTAAAATTGAAATTAACAAAATTGGTGAAATTTTAAACTGAGAATTTACAATCATGACAATTTAAACGTTCTATTAAACACTTATCTCAAAACCACATCCGTCACCACTTCACGCCCCAACTCTTCATTAATCATTTTCACGATCTTAGTTTTTCCGTGACTCAATTCCTCTCTTAAAACCGCTGATGACAACTCTACATATAATGTACTACCTTTCAAAACCACGTTTCTTGTATACGTATTAACACCATTCCCCATCAATTGTCTCCAGGCCTCCTTTACATCAATCTGGTCCATTCCTGCCCCTAATTTATTCACCTGGATAATCTGTTGCAAAACAGCCCCAATCGTTTGATTATTTAGTCTTTTTGCCATCTCCTAATAAATTTATTGCTGCTGCTTTTTTATAATGATACTCTTTTTTTTGCTGATTTTTCACCACCAGTTTCTCGTCTGAAATCGAAATCAATTCCTCACTCCACTTTGCATAATCTGTTTTATAATCCAGAAAAACCTGCTCACCCTTAAATCGAACCGAAACATTTTCAAAAGAATCACTCGTTAAAAAAGTTCCGTCAAATTGTGGCATTACCTTCTTTCTGATTCCTTTGTTATTTTTAATATCAAAATAATCAAAACTCTCATTCATTTTGTAATCCTTCTCTTCACCCTTATCAAAAACCACTTTTTCGATTTCCCAATAACCATTTAATTTCGCAATATCAGCCGGTTTAATTTCCTGTTTGCAACTTACAAAGAAGAGTGACACAACCAAAATTATAAAAGTTTTTTTCATAGTATAAAAATATATTAAATTCAAAACTGTTCTTTTGAACAATTCTGATAATTAAAAGTATAAAAATTAGGAGCTATTCCTGCTGTACGCTATATCTTTTCCTGGCTAAAGAATCCAGAAAAAGGATATCGCTTCCATCAGGGCTAAGGCTTCGGTTTTCAAAAGAATATTTAGTAATGCAAAGTTAACTTTATAAAATTCAAAAGAAATAAAAATTCCAGAAAACAAAAATAAGATCACCATCAAGTTATAAACATTATTAAAAAAATCAACAATGCAATTTGACGCAATCTTAAAGAAGAAAAATTTACTGCTATTACTCTATCGCTTCGTACGCAATCTTTTCAGAATTCCCATAAAAAAGAATATTAAACCTAAAACCAATAAAACGTAGTAGAAGGACAAAGCTTGATCTCTGATTACATTTGCTAAAACGAAACAAATAACGCTTGCAAAATAAAAAGTAAGAGGCGTTATATTTTTTAAAGAAGAAAAACTCATTATAAACTATTTAAAAAAACTATCTACAAATTCATATTTATTAAAGACCTGTAAGTCTTCGATTCCTTCACCAACACCAATATATTTTACAGGAATCTGAAACTGATCTGAAATACCAATTACAACCCCACCTTTTGCAGTTCCGTCTAATTTAGTCACAGCAAGGCAAGTTACTTCAGTTGCAGCAGTAAATTGTTTGGCTTGTTCAAAAGCATTTTGACCAGTAGAACCGTCTAAAACCAAAAGTACATCATGAGGCGCATCAGCAACAACTTTTTGCATAACACGTTTTACTTTGGTAAGCTCATTCATCAAATTGACTTTGTTGTGCAAACGTCCGGCAGTATCTATAATAACAATATCGGCATTTTGAGCCACAGCTGACTGTAAGGTATCAAAAGCAACAGATGCAGGATCACTCCCCATATTCTGTCTCACAATTGGCACATCTACACGATCTGCCCAAACTTGCAGCTGATCGATAGCAGCAGCACGAAAAGTATCGGCAGCTCCTAATACAACTTTATAACCTGCTTTTTTAAACTGATAAGCCAGTTTACCAATTGTAGTAGTTTTTCCAACTCCGTTTACACCAACCACCATTAAAACATATGGCTTTTTATCTTTTGGGATATCAAATTCAGTTGCTTCTCCAGTATTGGTTTCAGATAACAGAGCACCAATTTCTTCACGCAGAATCTGGTTTAATTCGTCTGTACCTAAGTATTTGTCTTCAGCAACACGTTTTTCTATTCTTGAGATTATTTTCAGCGTTGTATTTACACCAACATCTGACGCTACCAGAATTTCTTCCAGATTATCTAAAACATCGTCATCGACTTTAGATTTTCCGGCAACGGCTTTACTTAACTTTGAGAAAAAAGTAGTTTTTGATTTTTCAAGACCTTTGTCCAAAGTCTCTTTTTTATCAGTAGAGAATAATTTTTTAAAAAAACTCATTTTTATAGGTTGTTAGTTTTTTAGACTATCCGATTCTTTGACAATCTAAATAATCCTAATTTTTATAGAGGTCCAATTGTTTTATATGATTCTAAAAGCATTCACATCTTTTCGTTTCCACTACAGCGGAACAGTAAAGATATAGAGGATAGTAAGAATTATAGCTTAAAAAATTGCCAATTGTTATATTTCTATAAAATTTTAGACAAATATAAAAAATAAAAAAGCTACTTCCGAATGAAAGTAGCTTTTCTATATACTGTAATTGTTATTATTTCTTTTTCAAGAAAGTATCAACTTCTTCAGGAGCCATAATAGATTCTACGAATGTATATGCACCAGTTTTAGGAGATTTCACCATTTTGATGGCTTTTGATAATCTCTTAGAAGCTGTTTGTAACGATGCTACGGTTTTCTTTGCCATGATTTAAATGTTATTGAAATTCAATAAATCTTCAAATGCTACTAGTATTACAAGTATTACTTAATAATCAACATTTAAGATTGTATTAAAATCTCTAAATTATTACTTAATTTCTTTGTGAACAGTTACACGTTTCAAGATTGGATTAAATTTCTTAATCTCTAATCTGTCTGGTGTGTTTTTTTTGTTCTTAGTTGTTATGTATCTTGAAGTACCTGAAACACCAGAAGTCTTGTGCTCTGTACATTCTAAAATTACCTGGATTCTATTACCTTTCTTTGCCATCTTGCTATATATTTATTTAGGAAAGATTATTTGATAAATCCTTGTGACTGCGCTTTTTTCAAAACAGCAGAAATTCCATTTTTATTAATTGTTTTTATCGTAGATGCTGCTACTCTAAGAGTAATCCATCTATCTTCTTCTGGAAGATAAAAACGCTTTTTAACTAAGTTTACAGAAAATTTTCTCTTAGTTTTGTTCATAGCGTGAGAAACGTTATTTCCTACCATCGCTCTTTTACCTGTAAGGTCACAAACTCTTGACATTATACTTATCTTTTATCGTTATTCAAAATCAGGGTGCAAAGAAAAGAAAAATAAACGATTGAAACAAAAAATTATAGCACATTTTTTAAAATTTCTTTCTGTAATATTTCTAAACTCTTAATCACGGCTCTATCTATCACTTTTTCACGTGGTTGGCCAAAATTAAATTCTTCAACAATTATACCATCCGGAGTAGCCAAAGCAATAAAAACTGCTCCAATTTCAGCATTTGAGTCACCTTTTGTCGGTCCGGCGTTCCCGGTTGTAGCAATTGCATAGTCAGTTTTAAGTATCTCTTTCACATTCAAAGCCATAGCCGAGGCAACCTCTGCACTAACTACAGAAAATTGATCGATTAAATCCTGTGAGACCCCGAGAACATTAACCTTCACCTCTGTTGCATACGAAACTATACTGCCCTTAAAGTAGTTAGAAGCGCCGGGAACAGCTGACATAATCGAAGCTATTTTTCCTCCCGTAAAACTTTCAGCAGTTGCAATGGTTTTATTTTGCTTTGTAAGAATTTTACCAACTACAGATTCAATTGTTTCATTTTCCTCATACCCTACTATAATATCATGAATGATAGCATCTAATGATTTTACATTCTCCTCTATTGCAGCTTCAAGCAGTTCTTTATTTATTCCTCTGGCTGACAAACGCAGGCGAACTCTTCCTGGATTGGGCAAATAAGCCAACTTAATAAATTCAGGCAAATTATTCTCCCAGTCTTCAATACGTTCTGCCACTAGGCTCTCGCCCTGACCATATGTCAAAATAGTTTTATGAATGATATAAGGGCGTTTGTACTCCCGAACTATCTTAGGAACAATCTCTTCTTCGACTAAATATTTCATTTCATACGGAACTCCCGGAAGCGATATAAATACCGTATTCTCTTTCTTCATCCACATTCCCGGCGCTGTTCCCATTTTGTTGTGCAAAACGGTACATTTTGACGGAACTAATGCCTGATCTTTATTTAATTGTGAAATTGGCCGTTTATAAAAACCTTCAATCAATTCTGTCACGTGTGCAAGAACTTCCGTATTAACGACTAATTCATCATCAAAATAATCGCAGAAAGTTTTCTTAGTAACATCATCCTTCGTTGGCCCTAAACCACCTGTTATAATTACCACATCGACTTTGTTTTGCAGTTGCGCAAATGTGTCTAAAATGTGTTTTTTGTCATCGCTTATCGAAATCATTTCATGAACCTCAACACCGATCCGGTCAAGTGACTTGGCGATAAAACCAGAATTTGTATCTACAATCTGACCTATTAAAATTTCGTCTCCAATAGTAATGATAGTTGCTTTCATAGCTGTGGAATATTTTTACTTACTTATTGTAAGTTGTTATTACATAGTAGGTTGTTGTCCGCAATGATTTTGCGTGAGGGGTAGTAGCGATATCCTTTTATATAAAGGACATACATTGTTTAAACTAAAATTTCAGGGATAAAAGATACAGATCCCGAACTAAAGTACCGAATCTGTTTTTGACCTAAATTAAAAAAGATCAAAAACAGAGACATACCAAAATCTTATAGGTCAAAGTCTTTTTTAATTTCTTTGATTGCGTCCTTTACTTGTATCTTAATACTTTTAAAGGTCTCAATAATTTCTTTTTTCTTGCCTTCGGCCTTTGTCCAGGCTTCGACTTGCAGAATTTCTTCAAAAGCCACATTTAAACCCATTAAGTCTAATGTGGGTTTTATTTTGTGCGCGTAAGAATAAGCATATTTATGATCTTTTTTCTTAATTCCTTCTTTGATTTGTTTTAAATCCTCGGGAACTTCGGTAACAAATAACTTAAGAATTTCGTTTACAAATTCCGGATCATTGTCTGAAAGCGCATATACTTTCGAAAGGTTGTATTTTAAAGCCATTATTTTACTTGTATTCTGAATAATTTTTTATCTTCTAAAAAGCCTTCTAAAACATCATTTGGTTTAACCGCAGCAACACCTTCAGGAGTTCCTGTAAAAATAATATCTCCAATTTTTAAAGTGAAAAATTGCGATACATAAGAAACAAGCTCATCAATCTTCCAAAGCATAAAGCTTGTATTTCCTTTTTGAACTGTTTCAGAATTATTTGTTAACTCAAATGTAAGATTTTCCATCGAAACAAAATCAGTTTTTGGTAAAAACTCTCCAATTACTGCTGAGCCGTCAAAAGCTTTTGCTTTTTCCCAAGGCAATCCTTTTGCTTTTAGTTTGTCCTGTAAATCTCTGGCTGTAAAGTCAATACCTACACTAATTTCATCATAATATTTATGAGCAAATTTAGGTTCGATATACTTCCCTACCTTATTAATTTTAACAATTATTTCTATTTCGTGATGAATCTCTTCAGAAAATTCCGGAATTACAAACGGATGCTGCTTTAACAAAACTGCTGAATCCGGTTTCATAAAAACCACAGGTTCTGTTGGGCGCTCGTTTTTTAACTCCTCAATATGATTGGTATAATTTCTACCGATACAGATTATTTTCATTCTTTTTTGAGTTACTAAGTTACTAAGCTACTAAGGCCTTAAGAAACTATGTAAAAAAAACTTAGCAACTCAGAGCCTTAAGAACTTAGTCTCTTTATTTCGTATTTAACTTTCTTAATTTAATTGCCGTTAAAACTTTTTTGGTATACAAAGGAAAATCAGCGTTTTGAATCCAACTGAAATAGCCAGGCTCGGTTTCAAGGATTTTATCGACTTTGGCACCTTTGTGTTTTCCGAAGGTAAAGACTTCTTCGTTATCCTTATCAAAAGCAATCATTCCGGCAAAATCAGCGATTTTTTTACGGGTTGTAAATTCAGACAATGATTTCATATCATTCTCTAAATCCGGATAACGATCTAATTGTGCTTTTAGAATTTCATAGGTCGCCATTGTATCTGCTTCTGCAGAATGGGCATTTTCAAGACTTTTTCCGCAATAAAATTTCAATGCAGCACTTAAAGTACGTTCTTCCATTTTATGAAAGATAGTCTGCACATCTACAGAAACTTTATTTTTCATATCAAAATCAACTCCCGCGCGAAGCAATTCTTCTGCCAATAACGGAATATCAAAACGATCTGAATTAAAACCTCCCAAATCACTGTCCTTAATCATAGTATGAACTTGCATTGCCAGTTCTGCAAAAGTAGGCTCGTTGGCCACTTTTTCATCTGTAATACCATGAACCGCGGTTGTTTGTGCCGGAATTGGAATCGTGGGATTCACTAACCAGGTTTTACTTTCTTTATTTCCGTTTGGAAAAACTTTGAATATCGAAATTTCTACAATTCGATCTTTTCCGATGTCAATTCCAGTTGTTTCAAGATCAAAAAAGCAAATTGGTTTGTTCAGTTTCAGTTCCATTTTTTAATTTTATAAGATTACAAATGTAATTTTTAAAGCGGAATTTCCTCTTTTATTCTTGATTTTTTTAAACAAAAAAGGGCTCAAATTTGCGATTTTAACTTTTAAATTCATTCTGAAAGAAAGCTCTTGTTCATTTCCTAACCTTTTCTTACAAACAAAAAAACCCGGAAAATCACTAAAATCTTCCGGGTTTCGAATTTATTTTTATGTGATTTAAAAATCTCTGTCTATATCAAAAGCTTCTAAATACTCTGCTACTCTTTTTACAAAGCTTCCTCCTAACGCTCCATCTACAACTCTGTGATCGTAAGAGTGTGACAAGAACATTTTTTGACGGATTCCGATAAAATCACCTTCCGGAGTCTCTATAACCGCAGGCACTTTACGAATTGCACCAAGAGCAAGGATTCCCACTTGAGGCTGATTGATAATTGGAGTTCCAAAAACACTGCCAAAAGTACCTACGTTAGTTACCGTATAAGTTCCACCTTGAGTATCGTCCGGTTTTAGTTTTCCTGCTTTAGCACGATTTCCTAAATCGTTAACCGCTTTTGCCATTCCAACAAGATTCAACTGATCAGCATTTTTAATTACCGGAACAATTAAATTTCCGTTTGGTAAAGCCGCAGCCATTCCTAAATTTATATTTTTCTTTTTGATGATATATTCACCATCAACGGAGATATTCATTCCCGGAAAATCTTTTAATGCTTTTGCAACCGCCTCCATCATAATTGGCGTAAAAGTCAACTTCTCACCTTCCCTTTTCTCGAAAGCGGTTTTAACTTTTTCTCTCCATTTTACAATATTCGTTACGTCAACCTCAATAAAGGATTGTACGTGAGCCGAAGTTTGTATTGAAGCCATCATATATCCTGCAATCAACTTTCTCATTCTGTCCATTTCGATGATTTCATCACCACCATTTACAGAAATCGGAACTGCTTGTTGACTTTTCTGAACCGGAGCAGCTATTGGTTGTGCTTTTGGAGCAGCAACAACGGCTTTTGGAGTTTCGACACCCGATTTACGAGTTTCAATATATTTTAGAATATCTTCTTTTGTGACACGTCCGTCTTTTCCTGAACCAGCAATATTTTCTAATTCAGCAACAGAAATACCTTCTTCTTTTGCAATATTTTTTACTAACGGAGAAAAGAATTTATCAGATGCAGAAAAATCCTGTGCAGATGAAACTGACTCTTTTACAACTTCGATTGTTTGTTCAATGACCGCGGCTTCTGCAGGAGCAGCAACTTCAGCTTTTGCAGCTGGTGCGTCACCTTCTGTTTCAATAATCGCAATAGTTTGTCCTACCTGAACTAAATCATCTTTACCAAATAATTGCTCAACTAAAACTCCTGATACTTCACTTGGCACTTCACTGTCAACCTTATCAGTTGCAATTTCAAGTACAGCTTCATCAGCTTCAATTTTATCTCCCACTTCTTTCAACCAGTTGGTAATAGTTGCTTCAGCGACACTCTCTCCCATTTTAGGAAGTTTCAATTCAAATCTTGCCATATTGTTAACCTAAAAGGTGATTTTGATTTTCAGATTGCGAAATTACTGAATATTATAAATATAAATTACATTTAATATAATTTTTTACTCAATTTTTACAATTTGCCCCCTATCATTTCGTGAATTGCTTCCAATAATAAAATTTATGTTTTTGGGGAAAATCTTAAAAGTAACGTTCTTATCTTTAAGAGTTTTTATGATTTTGACACATTTTTCGAATGAAACATACTGATTATCCAAAATAATCCCAACCCTTTTGCCCTTAAAAATCAGGGACGAATTTACCATTTTTTCTTTTTTTAAATTCATAAACACCACTTTATTTTTCGAAATAAAGGGCAATTTTTCAGACAAAATTCTATTTGCAGCGTAAAAAGCAATACTTTCCGCTTAAGGTTTTGCTTTTATTTTAACCTGAAACATTTTCATAAAAGAGAAAAAATAATTTCCGATTTGAATAAAAAATACAAAGCTTTCTGAGTAATGCAATTTTATAATTACCCGTAATTACCGTAAAATGAAGGAATTGTTTTTGTTTTTGTTTTTTTTTTGCAGAGCTAAAAATTCTCAGCCAAACCTAATCGCAATGACCAATCGTTTTTACTAACCCCAAAATCCAAGACCAGATTACTATTATTTTGTTTGTTCCATTTAATACGTAATCCGGTTCCGACAGCGGGATTCCATTTTTTAAAATCATAAGTATCTAATTTAGAAACCGAAGAAATATTGGTAAAAAACACAGCCCCTAAAAAACCATTTTTAGTAATATCTGTCCTGTATTCTGTTTCAAAATAAATTAATGCATTGCTGCGGAATCTATTTCTGGTAAAACCCCGACCTGTTTTTCCGTCGCGATCCCAACCAATACTTGGCAAATCGAGATAATGAGGTTTTCCGCCAAAAGTAGACCAGTAAAAAGCTCTGTATGCTAGAACCCTGTGCTTGTATTTATTAAACGAATGATATTTTCGGGCATCAAAATAAATCGATTTCCATTTTTCACCATTTACTCCACTTGTATTAATTCTGTAATCTGCTTCGACATATAAGCCTTGTTCAGGATTTACGTTGTTTTTTCTCGAATCGTATAATCCTTGTATAGCAACCCCAAAAGAAGTTTCATCAGAGAAATCCCCATTCATATATTTTGAGTAATCAGTTTGATCCTCTACATAAGATTGCTCAGAAATATTTTGATAACTATCGAACAACAAACCAAGTCCCAATCTAAAATCGCCAATAATTTTTCGGGTTGCAAATTGATAAAACCGCCATTGCTGATAATCCAGAATCGACATTTCCTTATCTGTATTATGTCCGCCTAATCCATAAGTTGGCTGAGGATAAATCATATACCGATAATCTCCAATAAAATTCCAATTATTGTCTTTTGTGTAAATATAAGATTGAACAGGAAAAACATATTGTTTGGTAAAACTAAAATAAGGCGAAAAAGAAATCTGGGACATTTTGGTAGTATTACTGTCACCAAGATAAAATGTAGTTAAAAATGAAACTACCAATCCGGCATTTTTATTCGCATCGATAGGAACCGGAAGCAAAGAAAAAACCACTTTTTTATCGGGATTCATTCGAAGCGAATCATTTTTATGAAAAAGTTTATACAGAACATCTAAAATATCCTTTTTATTATTTGCAACTGAATCGTTTTGCGAATAACAAAATGGTGACAGGAAAAAGAAAAACAAAACAATTACGGATTTTACTTTTTTCATTTCGTAAGCTTTTCAACAACAACTTCTTACAAATTTAAACTTAAATTTAAAACGGAAGCTAATTTTATAAATAATAAAAAAGAAAACTATAACAGATTGCAAAAAAGCATATTTTTGGTTTTGAATAATGATACCATTTCTATGAAAAAGAAAATATTAAGTAAATTCAATTCGTTGCTTTTAATTCTAATAACGGGATTTTTCATGTTTGGATTTACTTCTTTAAAAAAAGATTCAGACAGGAATTTAGTAAAAACCTCAACTTGGTATATTGCGGGACCTTCTGTAGAAAATCAGGAAACAATTAATCGCATTCGGCAAGAAAAAGAGATCATTAAAGTTACTGCAAAAGACAATCCTACAGGAGAAATTGAATTGAATGTCCTGATTACAGATTCAGATTCGAATGATGGCGCTCCGACTAATTTATCTGACCATTCTAAATTTGTGACTATTACCTATAAATCATCACATTTAATAAAATTACAAGCCCGCGAAGGCAATAAAGAAGGAACAGGCTGCGTTCATGGAGGTTCACATCCTAGAGTTGATTTAGAAGCCTCACCAAAAAAATTTACAACAGTTAAAATTCCATGGTCTGATTTTAAACAAGACGGATTATCTCACGGTACACTTTTAAACCCTCACAATCTTTGTAAATTCAATTTTGTGAATTACAATCCGGTTTCAGGAGCATTTTTAGAAATTAAAGCAGTTATAGTTCAAAATTAAAAAACATGAAAACAAAACTTTTTATTTTACTTTTCGTTACCGTATTATTTTCCAATTTCGGCTATAGCCAAAAAAAAACTACTACCTCAAAAATAGATATTAATGGCGTTTGGGAAGATATTAATCCTGACGTTCAGAATGCAGTTGTTATTATCTCAGAACTAAACGGAAAAGTTATTTTCTCTCATTATCTGGAATGGAAAGGGAAAAAATTTGTAGAAAGTGGTACAGGAAAACGAATTGGAAACACAGTTGGTTACACCGTAGATGTCACTTTACCAATTAAAGGCTGGGCAACGGCAGGAACACACACTTTGACATTATCTGAAGACGGAACCACGCTTGAAGGAACTTTCGTCGACAATAAAAAAAGAACAGGTCCAATTGCGTTTAAGAGAATCCGTTAAATTTTTTTTCAGGTTGAAATGAGATTTTAACCGCAAAGTCCGCAAGTTTTTTTTTATTTAATTCTTTATTAAAATGCAAAGTTCGCAAAGCTTTATGTTTAAAACTTTGCGAACTTTGCGTAAATTTTATTAAGCTTTACGGTTAATTCTTTTGCCACAGATTAAAAGATTTTCTTAATGCAATAATAAAAATAATTCGCACCGCTTTATAAGCTTCGAATTCTTTCAAAAGTTAAATCTTAGCGAACTTTTCGTAAATCTTTGCGGCCTTTGCGGTTAAACAACTATTACAAATGCAATTGAATCTTATACTTGTTGCATAATTTCATGACAAACAACATAATGGTCGAAAACACCAATGACCAGATAATTCCCGGAACTCCTTCTCTAAAATATCCCGGAATAATATGAATTTGAAAAGCTTTACAGAAATAATAAATTACACCAGGCAAAATATAAATCAATAACGGATTTGCGGCTGCAGGCATAAAGAAAT
Organism: Flavobacterium azizsancarii; assembly: GCF_027980145.1. Classification (GTDB taxonomy): domain Bacteria; phylum Bacteroidota; class Bacteroidia; order Flavobacteriales; family Flavobacteriaceae; genus Flavobacterium; species Flavobacterium azizsancarii. The sequence goes on from NZ_JAMZNK010000003.1 coordinate 142,944, forward strand.
TACTCCATTTTGTTTGTTTTTTAATTTCCATCAGCCAATATAAAAAGTAGAATAAAACCGTACAGATTGTTGCAGAAAACATTGTCCAGGATGGAGTGCTTTTAATTTTTGAGATTCCAAAATAAGGTCTTAATAAATATCCTGTTACAAAAAACAAAACCGCAAAACCTACTACGGCCCAATTGATTTTGGCAGCTACTTTTCGATCAAAAAATAACAACGAAATTACCACTCCGGCAGAAACTACTGCAGCGTGGGTTAAATGTCCGGCTATAAAACCAAACCAGGGAATTTGATGTAATGCAGATCCTTCGGTTAAATTTATTGCATTTGCCGCCACGCAAACTACTAAAAAAGCAATCATTGCCCATAATCTTCCCGAAACAATCCAATAATATACAACTGTAAAAAGATACGCCCAACCAATTAACCCTAGAATTCCCCACCATTTTGGCGTGATCCCAATTTCGCCTGTTTCCTCCTGAACATATAAAAAATATAGCGCTACTAAAACCAGCATTCCGCCATAATGAAGTGTGTTTTTTAACCAAACCGGAAAATCTTTTGGGTATTTATTCCAAATCGGAATTGGCATCGCATACGCTAAAAGTCCCCAAAACACAGGTTCGATGATCATTTTTGACGCATCATATCCATATTCTGCATTGACCATATAAACACCAATGACAATTAATGCCAAAGCTCTTTTTAAAGTGTGTGTCCAGATTGTTTTAGCACTATCGCCTTTGAGTAAACGGGCATTAAATGCAAAAGGAACTGACATTCCCACAATAAATAAAAAAGCTGGAAAAACTACATCTACAAATGTCATTGCATCAGCATCAGCCGGCATATGTTTCATCCATTGTGGTACATTTTTGACACTTGCCAATTCGTTTACAAAAATCATAATAAAAATGGTAATTCCTCGTAAAGCATCAATAGAAATAATCCTTTGATTGTATAAATTTTCTTTAATTTTCATAAAAATGTAGGTTTTTAGCAATCTCAAATATAACATAATTCCGAAACCTTCAATTACATTTGTTACATAAAAAACCAACAATAACAAATTCCTTCTGTTTCGATACTTTTGCAACATCAAACCTTTATTAAAATTAAAAGCGCTTTAGTACCATTAAAAAACAGCATTTTTTCTATCTTTAATAATATACTATAGATTTCTTCTTTTTATATTTAATATTGCAGATCATGATTAAAACAATTTTATTTTTTTTCCTCATCTCATTTTCTGCTTACGCACAAATTTCAGGATGTACAGATCCTCTTTCTAAAAATTATAACCCAAATGCTACTGTAAACGACGGAAGCTGCGTTTATAAAAATTTAAAATTAAAACCTCAATACTCCATTAAATTAAGTGATTCAATCAAAGAAACTTCTGGATTAATTGCTTTTCATGATTTATTATGGACACATAATGACGATCATGAAAAAACGATTTACGGATTAGATTCTTTAGGGAAAATTCGAAAAAAGATTATTCTGGATAAAACAACCAATCACGACTGGGAAGAAATTTCTCAGGATAGTACCCATCTGTACATTGGGGATTTTGGAAATAATTATTCCGGAAACAGAACGGATTTGTCAATTTTAAAAATTAATAAAAAATCATTTTTAGAAGATAAACCAGAGATCGAGATTATTACATTTCGTTTTTCTGACCAAACTGATTTATCGCCTAAAAAACCAAATTCTACTAATTTTGATTGCGAAGCTTTTATTGTTTCAAAAGACAGTATTTATTTGTTTACAAAACAATGGAAGAACTCTGGAACGACTATTTATACTTTACCCAATACAGCCGGCGATCATATTGCAAAGCTCAAAGATACTTTTGACACAAAAGGTTTGGTAACGGGCGCGACTTATCTTGAGTCTAAAAAATTAATTGTGCTTTGTGGTTATTCTAAAATAGGAAAACCATTTTTATATCTTTTATACGATTACAAAAACAACGATTTTTTATCCGGAAACAAACGAAGAATGACCTTAAAATTTCCTATCCTTCAAATAGAAGGAATCGCTACTCAGGATGGTTTGCATTATTATTTAACGAATGAATCGTTGATTCGGAAACCTGTTATCAATGTTCCGCAGCAAATTCATCGCATTGATTTAAGTCCTGTTTTAAATTCCTATCTCCATAAATAATTCGCAAATAGCAATATAATAGCTTACTTTTGCAAAAAAGTTGTGTTTTGTAAAACATTCATAACTTCTAATTTAACTCATAATTACAACGTGAATTACTTATCTGTAGAAAATATATCCAAGTCATTTGGCGAAAGAACCTTATTTGACAACATCTCTTTTGGAATCAATAAGGATCAAAAAATTGCTTTCATTGCCAAAAATGGCTCTGGAAAAACAACTATTATGAGTATTATCAATGGTTTGGAAGAACCGGATACAGGTCAGGTAGTTTTAAGAAAGGGTATTAAAATGGCTTTTCTTTCACAAAACAATAACTTACAAGAAGAGTTAACTATTGAAGAAAGCATATTTGCATCTGATAATGAAACCCTGAAAGTTATTGAAGCTTATGAAAAAGCATTAGAAAATCCGGAAGACGAAGAAGCGTATCAAAAAGCTTTTGACGGAATGGACCAGCATAATGCATGGGATTTTGAAACTCAATACAAGCAAATTTTGTTTAAACTAAAACTGGAAAACTTTAAACTAAAAGTAAAAAGTCTTTCCGGAGGTCAGAAAAAACGTTTATCATTAGCTATTATCCTGATCAATCGTCCTGATTTATTAATCCTGGATGAGCCTACCAATCACCTTGATCTTGAAATGATCGAATGGCTGGAAAGCTATTTTGCAAAAGAAAACATTACGTTGTTTATGGTAACGCACGACCGTTTCTTCTTAGAGCGTGTTTGTAACGAAATCATAGAATTAGACAACGGAAAATTATACCAATACAAAGGAAATTATTCTTACTACTTAGAGAAAAAAGAAGAACGAATTGCTTCTGAAAATTCTAGCGTCGATAAAGCGCAAAACTTATTTGTAAAAGAATTAGAATGGATGCGCCGCCAGCCAAAAGCGAGAACGACAAAATCTAAATCGCGTCAGGATGACTTTTATGACATTAAAGAAAAGGCACAAAGCCGCCGTCGTGAAAATAAAGTAGAACTTGAAATTAATATGGAACGTATGGGAAGCAAGATTATCGAGCTTCACAAAATTTCTAAAAAATTCAAGGATCACGTTATTTTAGATAATTTCAGTTTTGATTTCCAACGTGGTGAACGTATCGGAATTATTGGTAAAAATGGTACAGGAAAATCGACTTTCCTGAATTTATTAACAGGAACACTTCCTCTGGATTCCGGAAAAGTCGTTGTTGGAGAAACAATTAAGATTGGATATTATACGCAAAGCGGAATCAATCCAAAACCGGGTCAACGTGTTATCGATGTTATTAAGGAATACGGAGAATATATTCCGTTGATGAAAGGAAAGATTATTTCGGCTTCACAATTATTGGAGCGTTTTCTTTTTGATGCCAAAAAACAATATGATTTTGTAGACAGATTAAGTGGTGGAGAATTAAAACGTTTGTATTTATGTACGGTATTAATTCAAAATCCTAACTTCCTGATTCTGGATGAGCCTACAAACGATTTGGATATCGTGACATTAAACGTTTTAGAGAGTTTCCTTTTGGATTATCCGGGATGTTTATTGGTAGTTTCTCACGATAGATATTTTATGGATAAAATTGTCGATCACCTATTCATTTTTAGAGGACAAGGTGTTATTGAAGATTTCCCAGGAAACTACTCTGATTTCAGAGCTTATGAAGATAGTAGCGATGTTGCTCAAAAAGAAGAAAACAAAGCAGAGAAGAAAGATTGGAAACAAAATAATCCAACAGGAAACCTAACTTTTAACGAGCAAAAAGAATATCAAAAACTAGAAAGAGAAATTAAAGATCTCGAAATTGACAAAACCAAAATCGAACAATTATTCTCTGACGGAAAAGTTCCCGACGCTGATATCGAAAAAAAAGCAAACGAATTGCAGAACATCATCAATAAAATAGATCAGAAAGAGGAGCGCTGGTTCGAGCTTTCGGCTAAGATTGAAGGGTAGTTTTTTAGTTTTCAGTCTCGGTCGCAGTTTTCAGTTTGGTTGCGAAATACTTTTTAAATTAAGTTTTTTCTTATTTTTTTTTAAATATCCTTGTAAAATTAAACAATGGATTTTAAAGAATTATTAGCTTATAAAAAGTCTTTTGAAATTGCAATGGAAATATTTGAACTTTCAAAGGCATTCCCTAACGAAGAAAAATATTCATTAACTGATCAAATAAGATGATCTGCAAGATGTGTTTCAGCAAATATTGCAGAATCTTATCGAAAGAGAAGATATGCAAATCACTTTATAAGCAAATTGACTGACAGTGATGCTGAGAACTCAGAAACGAATGTTTGGTTAGATTTTTCACTTAAATGTGACTATATTAATCAAGCAAAATTCGATATCCTAAATGCGAAAAACATTGAGATTGGAAAACTAATAAATTACATGATTAACAATCCTGGTAAATTTGGATGTACGATCTAATATTCTCTGAACAAGACTAAAAACTGAGACTGTGACTAAAAACTAAAATTTTACTATATTAGCACCTTAAAAATAAATACCATATGAAATACCTATTATCAGCATTTTTTGCAATGACTTTATTTGTTTCTTGTTCTTCTAATGATAAAGATTCAAAAAAAACAGATTACACTGTCGAGAATGAAAAAGAAATCACTGATTACATCGCTAAAAATAAACTAACAGCGACAAGAACAGATTCTGGTTTGTATTATATTATCAACGAGCCTGGAACGGGAGCTCAACCTACAGCAACATCAAATGTAACTGTAGCTTACAGAGGATACTTTACTAATGGAACAATATTTGACCAAAGTAAACCAGAAGGTCTTTCTTTTGGACTAAATCAAGTTATTAAAGGTTGGACAGAAGGTATTCCTCATTTTAAAGAAGGAGGAAAAGGAGCTTTACTAATACCTTCTCATTTAGGTTACGGAAGTTCTAGTTCTGGCACTATCCCAGGAGGTTCAGTACTTATCTTTGACATTAATTTAATTAAAGTCAACAAATAAAAACACAAAAGCATCTTAATAAAAAAGCACAACAAAATTTAATTCTGTTGTGCTTTTTTTTTATTTTATTAAATTCTGAAAAACTGAGATAGCGACTAAAAACTAATTCTACCAGGGAATTGGATTATAATCTTTTAAGAATTTTCCGCACCAGTGTTTTCCCGTATTGATTCCGTCAAACAAAGGATCCATAACACGTGCAGCACCATCAACAATATCCAGTGGCGGTTGAAAATCTTCTAATTCCTGTTTCTTTTTGGCCAGTTCAGCGGGATCTTCATCTGTTACCCAGCCTGTATCAACGGCATTCATAAAAATACCATGTTTGGCTAAAGTTCCGGATGACGTATGCGTTAACATATTCAAAGCCGCTTTTGCCATATTCGTATGTGGATGGCGATCTTCTTTAAAGAAACGATGAAACTTCCCTTCCATTGCCGAAACATTAATAATATGTTTTTGTCCCGTATTGTCTTTTTTCATCACTTCCGAAAGGCGGTTACACAAGACAAAAGGCGCAACAGAATTTACCAGTTGCACTTCGATCATTTCGGTAGTTTCTATTTGTCCTAAACGCAAACGCCAGCTATTTGTTTTTCGCAAATCGACTTGTTGCAAGTCAGCATCAAGTTCTCCTTCCGGAAAAACTTCATTGGCGACCAACGCATTATCAAAAGAATACGGAATTTGAGATAATTGGGCCGAAGCACGCAAACCAATTCCGGGTTCAGGTCCATGCCAGGTTACCGGCATATTTTCATTAGATGAAGCTCCGCTTGTCAGCATCTTTAATTCATCCAGACAATTAAGATGATCCAATAATAATTCCTGCGCTTGCTTAGGCAATGCACTGATTGGCAATTCTTCATTTTGCATCAAATGCGAATAAAATCCTGCAGGACGTCTAACAGTTTGTGCCGCATTATTGATCAAAATATCAAGGCGTTCGTATTTTTGCTCAATAAAATTGCAAAAAATCTCCACACTCGGAATATGTCTTAAATCTAAACCATGAATTTTTAAGCGATGTCCCCATTCCATAAAATCATCTTCTTTCGCAAATCGCAAAGCCGAATCTACCGGAAAACGAGTCGTAGCAATAACAGTTGCTCCGCCACGCAATAACATCAAAGTAATATGATATCCAATCTTTAAACGGGAACCTGTAATAATAGCAACTTGGCCTTTTACATCCGCCGTCTGGAAGCGTTTAGCGTAATTAAAATCACCACAATCCGTACACATTGTATCATAAAAGTGATGCATTTTAGTAAACTCTGTTTTACACACATAACAATTTCTTGGCGTCTCAAGTTCTAATTGCTCTTTATGAGCAAGATCATTATACGCTAATAACTTAGGAGCAACAAATACACTGGCCTCACGCGCATGACGAATTCCGGTTTCTTTACGCGCCGTTTTGTCTTTCTTTTCTTTTTTACGCTTGGCAGCTTGTACACCATCTTTTACCCTTCTGGAAAACTCATCCCTGTCAGGTCTGGAAAACAGTCCTGCTTCTTTAATTAAGGAGATTCGTTGTTCTTTCGGAATATCAAATATAAGATCTGTATTTGTATTCAATTGTGCTAAAATAGCAATGCATCGATTAATTTCTTCAGAAGATATCTTACTTGTACCTTCTATTTCTTCCTTCAACATCATAAAAAACGTATTACTATTAGCTTAAATTTAAAGTCTGCAAATATAGTCTTTTAAAAGTCTAAAGTTGTAAAGTCAAAAGTGAGAAAGCAATACTAGTATCTCTAAAACTTTTGACCTTTGACTTTCTGACTTTTGACTTTCTCCTTTTTTGTATCTTCGCGCCTACTTGTAAATTTTACTATGCTATTTCAAATAAAATCATATTTAAAATTCCTTTGGAACTCCAAAAATGAACACGGTGTACATTCGCCTTTTGTGTTTAACTTATTGACGAAGTGTTTTTATGACAAAAAAACAAAACCAGAATATTTGATCTTAAAAAATTATAGAAAATCCCTCGTAGAAAATCAAAATTTCATCGAAGTATCTGATTTTGGCGGATCAAAAGTTTTTAAATCGAATAGAAGACAAATTTCTAAAATAGCTAAAACAGCAGGAATTTCACCAAAACATGCCGAATTACTTTTTAGGGTGACTAATTATTTTCAGCCTAAAAATATTCTCGAAATCGGAACCTCTTTAGGTTTGGCTACGTCTGCCCTGGCTCTAGGTAATACCAATGCAAAAGTTATTACACTCGAAGGCTGCCCGGAAACTGCGAATGTCGCTAAAACTCAATTAGAAAATTTTAATTGTAACAATGTTAATCCGGTAATAACTGAATTCGAAAAATATTTTCAGGAAATCAAACTGAGACTGAATACTGACACTGAAAACTTTGATCTAATATACTTCGACGGTAATCATTCTAAAAAAGCCACTTTGGCTTATTTTGATCTCTTGCTAACAACGATTACGAATGATTCCGTTTGGATTTTTAATGATATTCATTGGTCACCAGAAATGGAAGATGCCTGGGAGCTCATAAAAAACCATCCAAAAGTTACCGTAACTATTGATACGTTTCAATGGGGATTTGTATTTTTTAGATACGAGCAGGAAAAAGAACACTTTGTAATCAGGGCATAAAAAAAAGACAACCATCGCTGATTGCCTTTTTAATACTAATTCAATTTACTCAATTATTTTTTAGCAGCTTTATTCTCTTCTGATTTCGCTCCCATTCTGTTAAGAGTATACATTGGAGCAAATTTTACTTTTAAACCTGCAATTTTTCTATTGTCTTCAGAGGTAAGACCTTCTTTTTCAACCGTGTTTTTTCGGCTATCAAGAGCTTCATACATGATTTTAATTTTATCCCAGTCTTCACGGGAATATTTATCTTTATTATTCTCTACGGTATGAACAAATTGTTGGTATACACTGTGAATATTTTTAGCGTTTACCCAATCAAAATTCATATCCTCGCCAATTTTTCCTTCACCAAATAAGGAATTTCTTAATTGTTGTTGTGGGCTTGGAGCGGGAGGGGCAAAAACGGTGGTCATTTCATTTTTAAATTCTTCGTATTTGACTTTACTCGCATTTATTTTTTCTGTAGCAGCTGAGTTGTCTTTAATATCTGCAAGTGCTGTTTGAGCTTCTGCAGCTCTTCTGTCATACTCTGCTTCTACATCTTTCCAATCTGCTTTCAAATCGTCTGCTTTAACATTCTTAACCGAGTCTACGTAGGCTACATAAGAGTCGATTGTTTTTTGAGCTTTTTCTTGTTTCTCATCTTTACACGATGTAAAGCTTAATGCAACTAATGCAATTCCTGATAACAATTGTATGTTTTTCATAATTCTGATTATTAAAGATTAGACAACAAATATAGTTAAAATTTTAAATAAAAATAAATAATACATAATAAATTAATAATTTCATTAAAAATAATTCAGTTAAAAATAGAAAATATGACAATTATGTAATTATATTCAAAAATCATATAACAACTTATTCAGTCATTATTTTATAATTAATGTAAAAACAATAATTCCGATAAAAGGACAAGTTCAAATCAACAATTTTTGTAACAAAAATCAATTTCACGCTACTTATCGTTTATTGAAAAGTGTTTTGTACTTTTAAATCCAAAATTGTAAATCGAAATGGCAAATCCATTAATTAAAATAACCAACATCAAACGAGATTTTGTATTAGGTAACGAAATTGTTTATGTTTTAAAAGGCATAGATTTAGAAATAAACAAAGGAGAATACGTGGCTTTAATGGGACCGTCAGGATCAGGAAAATCGACTTTAATGAATTTGTTAGGTTGTTTAGATACGCCAACTTCCGGACATTATGTTTTAAACGGAAAAGATGTCAGCAAAATGAAAGACGATGAATTGGCGGAAATTCGAAACAAAGAAATCGGTTTTGTATTTCAGACCTTCAATCTTTTACCCAGAACTACCGCTTTAGACAATGTCGCATTACCCATGATTTATGCGGGATATTCGAAATCTGAACGTAATGCGCGTGCAAGCGAAGTGCTCAAACAAGTAAATCTTGCTGATAGAATGGATCATCAGCCCAATCAGCTTTCAGGAGGTCAGCGCCAGCGTGTTGCTATTGCACGCGCCCTGGTCAACAAACCATCGATTATATTAGCCGACGAGCCAACAGGAAACTTAGACAGTAAAACCTCTGTAGAAATCATGAAACTCTTTGGCGATATTCACGCACAAGGAAATACTGTGATTCTGGTAACACACGAAGAAGATATTGCAGCTTATGCACATCGCATTATTCGTTTGCGCGATGGAATAATTGAAAGCGACACGACCAAATAGTTTTATTGTTTATTTGTTAAACTGAACAAAAGGAAAAACTTAGTCACTTAGCAACTCGGAACCTTAGCAACTTAAAAAAAAATGAAAGTTTATACAAAAACCGGAGATAAGGGAACCACAGCCCTTTTTGGAGGAACGCGCGTTCCTAAAGATCATATCAGGATTGACAGTTACGGAACTGTTGATGAATTGAACTCTTATATAGGACTCATTCGCGATCAGGAAATTGATGCACATTACAAAACTATTTTAATAGAAATTCAAGATCGTCTTTTTACGGTTGGTGCTATTCTTGCTACTCCGGCAGAAAAAGAAGTATTAAAAAATGGCGAACTTCGATTGAAAAATCTCGGAATTATAGATACTGACATTGAATTACTAGAGAATGAAATAGATAAAATGGAAGAAAGTCTTCCGCAAATGACCCATTTTGTTTTACCTGGAGGCCATCCAACTGTGTCACATTGTCATATTGCACGTTGTATTTGCCGTCGTGCAGAGCGTTTGGCAGTACATTTAAGCCACAATGAGCACGTACCTGAAATCGCAATCATGTACTTAAACCGACTTTCTGACTATCTTTTTGTCTTGGCACGGAAGTTGTCGTCAGACTTAAAAGCGGAAGAAGTGAAATGGATTCCAAGAAAGTAAATTTTCTTTAATTCCAATTTTTATAAATCCCAAATTCCAAAGAAATAATTTAAAAATTCTGCGAATTTAAATAATATACAAAATTCCAAATATTGGCAATTTTAGGTTCCTTTTTTGGAATTTTGAATTTATTTATTGGAATTTTAAGGAGACGTTCTTAAATTTTATTAAAATAAATCAAAATTTACTTGTCTTTTTCAGTAAAAAATTTATTTTTGCACAAACTAAACAGATAACAGATGTATTGGACATTAGAATTAGCATCTTATTTAAGTGATGCCCCATGGCCTGCTAACAAAGACGAACTTATTGACTACGCTATTAGAGCTGGTGCTCCATTAGAAGTAGTAGAAAACCTTCAGTCGATTGAAGACGAAGGAGAGATATATGAATCAATGGAAGAAATTTGGCCTGATTATCCAACAGACGAAGATTATCTTTGGAATGAGGATGAATATTAAAAAATAAACCAAAGGAAAAAGTCTCATCACCGAGGCTTTTTTTTTGGTTCAAATACACATTTACATAAAATAGAAATACAATAAATCATGAGTTTCATAAACAGTATTATTAAAGTCTTTGTAGGTGATAAATCACAGAAAGATGTCAAAGCTTTACAGCCCTATTTAACTAAAATTAAAACATTCGAAACCAGCTTAATGAGTTTGTCTCACGACGAATTGAGAGCCAGAACCGCATATTTTAAAGAAAAAATAAAAGAAGCCAGAGCTGATAAAGATGCTAAAATTGCTTCGCTAAAAGCAGAGGTAGAAAACATTGAAGACATTGACAAAAGAGAAGATCTTTATGATGCTATAGATACTCTTGAAAAAGAGGCTTATGAAATCTCTGAGAAAACTTTATTGGAAATTCTTCCTGAAGCTTTTTCTGTTGTTAAAGAAACAGCGCGTCGTTTTAAAGATAATTCTTTTATCGAAGTAACTGCAAGTCCAAAAGACAGAGAATTTTCAGCAACTAAAACATATATCACTATTGATGGTGATAAAGCCGTTTGGGCAAACAAATGGAATGCTGCCGGTAAAGAAATTACCTGGGACATGATTCACTACGATGTTCAGTTAATTGGTGGTATGGTTTTGCACGAAGGTAAAGTTGCAGAGATGCAAACAGGTGAGGGTAAAACTTTGGTTGCTACATTGCCACTTTACTTAAACGCCTTGACAGGAAACGGAGTTCACTTAGTAACCGTGAATGATTACCTTGCAAAACGTGATAGTACATGGAAAGCGCCTTTATTCGAATTTCACGGTTTAACTGTTGATTGTATCGATAATCACCAGCCAAGTACAGAACAAAGAAAAAAAGCATACGACGCTGATATCACTTACGGAACCAATAACGAATTTGGTTTTGACTACTTAAGAGATAACATGGCACATTCGCCAGCAGATTTAGTACAAAGAAAACACAACTACGCTATTGTCGATGAGGTCGATTCTGTATTAATTGATGATGCAAGAACACCACTTATTATTTCAGGACCGGTTCCTCAGGGAGATCGTCATGAATTTAATGAGTTAAAACCAAAAATCGAAAACTTAGTAAGTCTTCAACGTCAGTTGGCAAATGGTTTCTTAGCTGAAGCTAAAAAACTAATCAAAGAAGGAAACACTAAAGAAGGTGGTTTCTTATTATTGAGAGCTTACAGAAGTTTACCTAAAAATAAAGCATTAATTAAATTTTTGAGTGAAGAAGGAATCAAACAATTACTTCAAAAAACCGAAAATCAATATATGCAGGATAACAATCGCGAAATGCATAAAGTGGATGAAGCTTTGTATTTTGTAATTGAAGAAAAAAACAATCAAGTTGAATTGACTGATAATGGTATCCAATACCTTTCAGGCGATACTGATCCTGACTTTTTCGTACTTCCGGATATTGGAACTGAAATTGCAGCAATCGAAAAACAAAAACTCGATAAAGATGGTGAAGCGGAAGCTAAAGAAAGATTATTCCAGGATTTTGGGGTAAAAAGCGAGCGTATCCATACTCTTACTCAACTTTTGAAAGCGTATGCTCTTTTTGAAAAAGATGTAGAATACGTAATCATGGACAACAAGATTATGATTGTCGATGAGCAAACTGGTCGTATCATGGATGGTCGTCGTTATTCTGACGGTTTACACCAGGCGATCGAAGCTAAAGAAAATGTAAAAATCGAAGCTGCTACACAAACTTTTGCAACTGTTACATTACAGAATTACTTTAGAATGTACAGCAAATTAGGTGGTATGACAGGTACAGCGGTCACAGAAGCTGGCGAGTTATGGCAGATTTATAAATTAGACGTTGTTGAAATTCCAACCAACCGTCCGATGTCAAGAATAGACAAAGAAGATTATATCTATAAAACTACACGTGAAAAATTCAACGCTGTAATTGATGATGTAACTGAATTATCAAATGCAGGAAGACCAGTTTTAATTGGAACAACTTCTGTAGAGATTTCAGAATTATTAAGCCGAATGTTAAAAATGAGAGGCGTTAACCATAACGTTTTGAATGCAAAAATGCACAAACAAGAAGCTCAAATTGTTGAAGAAGCAGGTAAAGCCGGAGTTGTAACTATTGCAACAAATATGGCTGGTCGTGGTACGGATATTAAATTGACCCCAGAAGTAAAAGCTGCCGGAGGCTTAGCAATTATTGGTACAGAACGTCATGATTCACGTCGTGTTGACAGACAGTTACGTGGTCGTGCAGGACGTCAGGGAGATCCGGGAAGTTCGCAGTTCTATGTTTCTCTTGAAGATAACCTAATGCGTTTATTTGGTTCTGAAAGAGTTGCTAAAGTAATGGACAGAATGGGACTTCAGGAAGGTGAAGTTATTCAGCATTCTATGATGACTAAATCTATCGAACGTGCTCAGAAAAAAGTAGAAGAAAATAACTTTGGTGTTCGTAAACGTTTATTAGAATATGATGACGTAATGAACTCTCAACGTGAAGTAGTATACAAACGTCGTCGTCATGCTTTATTTGGCGAGCGTTTGAAACTGGATATCGCGAATATGCTTTATGATACTTGCGAATTAATCGTAAGCCAAACTAAGCCTACAAACGATTTCAAAAATTTCGAATTTGATTTGATCCGTTATTTCTCTATCACTTCTCCTATTTCTGAAGGTGATTTTGCAAGATTAACTGATATCGAAATCACAGGAAAAATATACAAAGAGACTTTAGCATTCTATACTGAAAAAACAGAAAGAAGTGCAAGAGAAGCTTTCCCAATCATAAAAGGAGTTTACGAAGAGCCAAACAATCAGTTTGAGCGTATCGTAGTTCCGTTTACTGACGGAATCAAAACTTTGAATGTTGTTACAGATTTGAAAAAAGCATATGATAGTCAAGGTACTCAGCTAATTGCTGATTTCGAAAAAAACATCACTTTATCTATTGTTGATGAAGCCTGGAAAAAACACTTACGTAAAATGGACGAATTGAAACAATCTGTTCAGTTAGCCGTTCACGAACAAAAAGATCCATTGCTTATTTACAAATTAGAAGCTTTTAATTTGTTTAGAGGAATGTTGGACAACGTAAACAAAGAAGTTATTTCATTCTTATTCAAAGGTGATTTACCGGCTCAAAACGTTCCTGAAATTCACGAAGCAAAAGAAGTTCGCCAAAAAGAAAACTTCAAATTAAGCAAAGACGAAATTGTAAACAGCGAAGACATCAACCGCGAAGCTGGAGAAACACAACAACGTCAGGTTACAGAAACCATTGTGAGAGACAATCCAAAAATCAACCGTAATGATACCGTAACAGTTCAGGAAGTTGCAACTGGTAAAACAGAAACAATGAAATTCAAAAAAGCAGAAACTTTAATCGCTTCTGGCGCTTGGGTTCTTGTTAAGTAAGCCTCAGTTTACAGTTTACAGTCGAAGTTTACAGACTGATATTCTTATATAGTTCAACCCCGTCAGTTTTAAAACCTGACGGGGTTGTCTTTTTAAATAGTTTACATATTGAGACTGGGACTGAAACTGAATACTGCAAACTGCTACTGGGACTATAAACTGAGACTAAAACTTTTTTTATAAAAAGCTCAAAAATCATTCGATATAAACGAATAAGATGTATTTTTGCTGTCGAAACAACGAAATCAACTCTTGAAGAAGTTTATTATCATAGTACTTTCTTTTATGCTTTTAGTGCCATCATTTGGCAGTTTCTTTGTTTATACCTCATTCAAATTAAATCAGGACGAAATTTCGAAAACGATTTGTGTACAACGCAAAATGCTTTTTAATTCTTGTAACGGCCGATGTGAACTTCAAAAGAGTTTAAAAAAATACGCCGACAATGAAAAGAAAATGCAAAACAACCTGAAAGAGAAAGTAGAGATTGTTTACATTCAAAATACAATTACAACACCATTCAAATTAGTAGCTCCTATAACTACTAAAGAAAATCTTTTTGCTTCTTTAGACCAAAAACCAATTTCGGTTTCAATTGCTACTTTTCGCCCTCCATCCTATTTTATATAATTTTTTAAATCGCATTTCAATTCTTTATTGAGATGATTATTTCGTTGTTTCAAAAACAATGGAATCGTGCTTACGCACACCCAAAATTTAAAATTACAATTATATAAAATTCATAAAATGAAAAACACTTTATACAAAGCCCTTGCTATTGTAGCAATTTCTATATCACTAATTTCATGTTCAAGCGACGATAATAAAAACGATACTTCAGGAAGCGGAAGCTTAATCTTAGAATATGACAATGGTTTTGGTACAAACGACTTGATTTTAAATACCCAAGGCAATACAACTTCTAACAATGAAGTATTAAAAATTAGCCTGATCAAATATATTGTTAGCAATGTAGTTTTAACAAAAGCCGACGGAACTACGGTAACTTACCCAAAAAGCAAAAGCTATTTTATTGCTGACGAAGGTGCTGCAGACGGACACGAATTTAAGCTTACTGATATTCCTGCCGGAGATTACGTAAAAGTAAAGTTCGGGATTGGAGTCGATGAAGATCAATGGAAATTAGGCGCTACCGGACAAGGCGATTTTCTTGCGCAGACTGACAAAGCTGGAATGTTATGGTCTTGGGCTGCGGGTTATAAATTCCTGGCTTTCGAAGGTACTTTTACATCGCCTACTGTTACTACACCAACACCTTTTATGATTCATACGGGCAAAACAGGAACTGATTATAATTATACTGAGGTTACACTTGATTTGCCAACAAAAGCATTGGTTCGTACTACTATTACACCAACAGTTCATTTTAAAATCGATTTGTCAAAAATCATTGACGGAACCAACAAAATCAAACTGTCTGACAATAATGCAGGCGGAATGGGCGCAATGATTATGGGCGGCGCGAACTTACCGCTTATTACTCAGAACATATCGGCTATGTTTAAAGTTGACCACGTACATAACGACTAATTTTATTTTAAGGAGCACAAAAATTTTGGTTTACCAGAAATAAAGTCCCGCTTTCCGTTTCAATCTTTTTATCCGCCGCGGCGGACAAAAAGGATTTCTACTGCAATCGGGGCTAAACCAGAATTTTTTGTACTTCTAATAAATCAAAGAGCAATCACAAAGAAATTTTAATGTCATTGTAATTTGTGCAAATTCGTGCAATTATTGGCAAAAAAATATGTTGTCTTGCTTTTTATTAAACTTAAAATCATGCTGAAAATAAAATATTTTCTATGGCTGATGATTCCGTTGTTATGGAGTTGCTCTAATCAGGATGACCAATATGTAAATATTCCTCTGGAATTTACTGTTCCTTCAAACTTTCCTGCTTTAGCGTACAATATATCACTGAATCCGCCAACAGAAAAAGGATTTGAACTGGGTAAAAAACTGTTCTACGACGGACGTTTAGCGTCTGACGGAATTGTTTCTTGTGGCTTTTGTCACATACAAGCCAATGCGTTTACACATCACGGACATACAGTAAGTCATGGTGTAGACAATGCGCAAGGCACCCGAAACACACCATCGATTCAGAATCTCGCTTACCAAACTACATTTATGTACGACGGATCTGCAGACCATCTTGACTTACAGCCTATAATTCCAATTACGAGTATTATAGAGATGAATGGAAACCTGAACGACATCTTAAAAATGATGAAAGCTGACAAAGAGTATCAAAAGCTATTTGGACTTGCTTTTGATGACGGCGCGATTACGACCGAAAATATGTTAAAAGCTCTTTCGCAATTTATGGTTATGGTTACTTCATCTAATTCACGATTCGATAAATACAGGCGAAATGAATCCGGAGGAACTTTGACAAACGATGAATTGGCTGGTTACGATTTGTTTAAATCAAAATGTGCTTCTTGTCACGCGACAGATTTACAAACTGATAATTCATTTCGCAACAATGGCTTAGCTGTAAACCCAATGGTAAATGATGTTGGGCGTTATAAACTAACCGAATTGGTGACAGATTATTACAAATTCAAAGTACCAAGTTTACGAAATGTAGAAGTTTCAGGACCTTATATGCACGACGGAAGATTTGGCACTCTAGAAGGCGTTCTCGATCATTATGCAAGCGGTATAGAAAACTCTGCAACTCTGGATCCGGTATTAAAACAAAACGGAAAGTTTGGGATTGCACTTTCTGACACAGACAAAAAACAAATTATAGCTTTCCTGAAAACATTGACTGATAATCAATATTTGACTGATAAACGTTTCTCGGAATTTTAAGAAAATTAGCCCACGGGTTTTACGGATTACTGATTAACGCAGATTAAAAGCAATTGAGAATCATATTTAAAAAAAATCATTTTAATCCGTGTAATCTGTGGCAAAAAATATCGCCGAAGTTTGTCATCATTTCGAGGAACGAGATCCGATCGATAGCGAACAGGCGAAGCAAATCACACACGTTGATCAAACAAAGATTGGCCCTTTTCTTTACGGAGTTTCTAGTGTGATTTCTCCTTCGTCGAAATGACAAGATTGTGTAAACACTTTTGCTATTCACGATAGTTATCAAGAGTAGCAAAAAATAAAAATATAATAAAAACCGGAGTCCTAGCCCCGATTGAAGTGGAAAGCCTTTTTGAAAAAAGACCTTATTTTTCCTGAGTTTATAAAGCAACCAACGGAAGCTTTGTCAACTTATAGAAAATGGGATTTTGAAAAAAGCTTGAAACGGAAAGCGGGATCAGCTCCTAAAAATAATTAAAATGAAAAAAATAATAGTAATGATTGCGCTTTTGGCTGGGTTTTCGGCCTTTAGTTTTACCGCAAAAGATAGTATTTCGGTCTTCACCTTTCAACGTTTAGCGATGATGGAAGATTTTGATTGTGATGCTTGCGGATGTTCAGCAAGTGGCGGAAGCATGGGTTTTGGCTCAATGCTGAATAACAATTTTGTAGGGTTAAGATATATGAAACAAAGTTATACGAGCCGTGACGGAATCTTTGCCAATTCGCCCTGGATTGATGAAAATTTTAATACGATTCAGGCTTGGGCGCGAATTCCTGTTACAGAGAAAATTCAGATTTCGGCATTGGTTCCCTATCATTTTAACGAAAGAGCATTGACAGCCGGAACTGAAAACATCGAAGGTTTGGGAGATATTACTGTAATGGCTTTGTACACCGTTTTTGAAACAAAAAAAGACAGTACGTTTTTTACGCATAAAATAAATCTTGGCGGGGGTATAAAACTCCCGACGGGAAAATTTAAAGAAGCTAATAATTTAGGAAGCGTGAACCAGAGTTTTCAACTAGGAACCGGAAGTTGGGATTTTCCTGTGATTTCTGAATATGTAATCAAACATAAAAACTTGGGGTTGAACACAACATTGAATTATATTTTCAAGACTGAAAACAGCAAAAATTACCAATACGGAGATCAGTTTAATTATGCGGGAACGTTCTTTTATTTGTTCGATTTAAAATCAGTTCAGATTGTTCCGCAAGCCGGATTGGCGGGCGAAGTTTACCAAACCAACAAGCAATACGGTTTAGATTTACCTAATACGGCAGGCGATATTTTGTTTAGCAAATTTGGTATAGAAGCCGGGAAAGATAAATTTTCGGTTGGATTAAACGTGATGTTGCCAATCAATCAAAACTTATCAAGCGGCAATATGGAAGCAAATTACAGATGGAGCGTAAACTTAAATTACACACTGTAATTTTTAAAACAAAATACAAACAACGAAATAAACTTTGAAAAAAATCATCATCATCATATTACTTTCCTGTATGCTTTTGGTGCCATCTTTTGGCAGTTTCTTTGTTTACACTACATTTAAATTAAATCAGGAAGAAATTTCAAAAACGATTTGTGTACAACGCAAAATGGTTTTTAATTCTTGTAACGGTCGTTGTGAACTTCAAAAAAGTTTAAAAAAATATTCTGATAACGAGAAAAGAATGCAGGACAATCTGAAAGAAAAAGCAGAAGTCATTTATATCCAAAATGTTCCTGTAAATCATTTCAAATTTGTTGTATCAATAGAAACACGAACAGCCGTTTTTGCTTATTTCGATAAAAAACCAATTTCGGTTTCAAGCTCAACTTTTCGCCCTCCCTCCTGTTTTATATAAATTTTAGCCCTGCTTTTCGATTCTTTCGAGAAGCTTTTTCCTGCGTTCTACTAAGAGAATGCCGGTTACTTTTTTAAAATTTATAGTATTAAAATGAAGAAAATATATCTCATCCTATTCCTTATAGGACAATGTGTGATAGCACAAAATAAAACAGAAAAAGACACCACAAAATCACAAGAACTGGACAATGTTTTTATAACAGCCAACAGAACTGCCACTTTACGCAAAGAAACTCCTGTTGCCATTAGCAAAATAACTGCTAAAACCATTAATGAAACTAAAGCGACGGCCGTTTATGAGATCATCAATAAAACTCCTGGAGTTCTAATGGTCAACTTAGGAAACGAACAGCACATGATGTCGATTCGCCAGCCTATGACTACAAACGCCTATTATTTGTATTTGGAAGATGGTTTACCAAT
Organism: Flavobacterium azizsancarii; assembly: GCF_027980145.1. Lineage (GTDB taxonomy): Bacteria > Bacteroidota > Bacteroidia > Flavobacteriales > Flavobacteriaceae > Flavobacterium > Flavobacterium azizsancarii. The sequence goes on from NZ_JAMZNK010000003.1 coordinate 162,107, forward strand.
TCGGCCAATGGGAATTTTTAATCATAATGCTTTATTAGAAATCAATCAATTTAATTTACAAAGTATCGAAGTTGTCAAAGGCCCCGTTTCGTCTTTGTACGGACCTGAAGCTGTTGGCGGAACAATCAATTTAATTTCACTAAAACCACCTGTTGATCCGGAATTTAAATTTGGAGTTCAGGCTGACAATTACGGTTACAGAAGATTTCAGGCTGCCGGTGGAGCAACAATCGGGAAAGTTGGTTTTCATATCGCCGGAATTTCAAGCTTGCAGGAAAATGGCTGGATGACCTATTCTGATTATAACAAAGACAACCTGAATGCCAGAATCGATTACAACATCTCTTCTTCTACCCGATTGATCAGTAATACCATGTACGGAAAATATTTTTCTGACATGAGCGGAACCGTAAATGAAGATTCATTTAATAACAGAACTTATCAAAGCACATCTAATTTTACCTATAGAAAATCTCAGGCTTTACGAACACGATTAACACTGGAACATGACTGGAACCCTAATTCCAGCAGTTACATTACAGGGTATTTACGAGACAATAAATTAGGACAAAATCCTTCGTACGGAATTAGATGGAGCCCAACCGTAAACCCAACAACTGCAAAAGGCGAAGTCAACTCGAATAATTTTAAAAGTTACGGCGCCATTGGTCAACACACTCAAAAGTTTGATTTTTTGAATACAAAATTAGTCGCCGGAGCATTATATGATTATTCTCCTGTAACTTATTGGTCATACGTTATCGATCTAAAAGCTAATCTAAATCCTGGAGAAGTCGGAAAACAAACTGTCGATTCATATGGAATTATTGCAGAACATCCGGACTCAAAATTAGCAGATTATACTGCTGATATTTTCAATAGTGCGGCTTACGCCCAATTTAGCTTTAGCCCGATAGAGAAATTAGTAATCACAATTGGCGGTCGTTATGATAATATGAAAGTGAATTACGAAAATGCCCTTGACAATTCTACCGGAAGTAAACTTTATGACAAAATGACTTTTAAAGCCGGAGCCAATTACAACCCGTTTGAATTCGCCGGTTTTTATGGGAACTATTCACAAGGTTTTGCACCTCCCGGAATTACATCCATTTTTAGAACTAAACCCGGAACCGGAGGAACAACCGGAGTTCCTGCTGATTTTTATTATAATCTGGAACCTGCTACTTTCGACAATTATGAAGTGGGCGGATGGTTTTCTTTCTTTCAAAACAAATTAAATTTTGATTATGCTTTCTATTATATGGAAGGAAAAAATGAACTTTTAAACATTAAACTGGCAGATAATTCAACTGATTATCGATCAGCAGGAGAAACACGTCATAAAGGGATTGAGTTTGGAGCTTCGTACCGTCCTTCAAAACAATTCAACATTCGTTTTGGCGGAACTTATGCACAACACACTTATATCGATTTTAAACTTTCTGACAAACCAACCGATCCTGTTCAGGATTTAAACGGAAAAGACATGCCAGCAGCGCCAAAATGGTCCGGAAATTCTGAGGTAAGTTATTACCCAAACTGGCTTCCTAATCTTAGAACTTCTGTAGAATGGCAGCTTGTTGGCAGCTATTACCAAGATCAGATTAATAGCATAAAATACAGTGGCTACAATATATTCAACGTCAGAGTAGGTTATCAATGGAAATCTATCGAGATATACGGAAACGTATTGAATTTAACGGACAAATTATATGCTTACAATGTTTCAAGAGCCAATACAGCAAACGCTCAACCCACTTATACAGCAGCTGCACCAAGAACTTTTGTGTTTGGAATTCAGTATAATTTTTCATTAAAAAAATACAAATTATAAAAATTGAACCATTAAGATATTACGGTTCATTAAGCCAAAACTTAATTTTCCTTAATCTCTTAATGGTAAAAAAATCATTTTAATCTGTAGCAAAAAAATAGGTAAATCATAAAAACTCAAATATGAGCAAAGAAATAAAAGACAAGAAATCTAAAAAGAAAGATTCAAAGTTTGTCAAGAAAATAAAACAGCACATGTACAAATGGCATCGTACGATTGGTTTAATTACCATCGTTCCTGTTATTTTCTGGACACTATCAGGTTTGATGCATCCGTTTATAGCGCATTTTTTTAAACCTGAAATTGCACACGAAAAACTCGAAGCACAGATAGTCGATAAAACTCAATTGAAGTTTTCGATTCAGGAAGTTTTACAGAAAAATGAACTCACGCAATTCAAAAATTTCAGAATCGTTACCTTCAATAATAAAACCTATTATCAGCTGAAAACTATAATTGGCGAATTATGGTATTTTGATGCATCTACAGCTGAAAAACTTGAAAACGGAGATCAAAAATATGCCGAGTGGCTTTCGCGTTATTTCCTCGATGACCAAAAAAGTCCTTTAAAAAACAGTGAAGTTGTAACGGAATTTACTTCGCAATACAAATATGTAAACCGTTATTTACCGGTTTACAAACTCAGTTTTGATCGCCCTGACAATATGCAGGTTTATGTAGAAACATCATCAAGTAAATTGGCAACTTATAACCCGACTTCAAGACAGGCTTTTATCTGGTTTTTTGACACGTTTCATAATTGGTCGTTTATCGATGCAATATCAAACAATAGTATCCGAATTATTACAATGATTTTCTTATTATCTATCATTGGATTTTCTGCCTTAAGCGGAATTTTAATCTATGGTTTATTATGGAAACAATTCAAAAAAACAGATAGTTTACAACCTAAAAAAGGTCTTAGAAAATACCATCGCCAAATTGGAATTTGGATTTCACTATTTACTCTGACATTTGCTTTTAGTGGAGCGTATCACGCCACAACAAAATGGAATCCATATACTTTATCGCAAATGATTTACGAACCTACATTTGTAACTAAAGAAATTCCGGTTGCGAACAACGATCTTGATTTAGACTGGAGTCGTTTTCAAAATGTGAGTATTATTACGCTAAACGACACGACCTATTATCGCTGCCAATTGCTTGAAAAGCAAAAATTCAAATCATCTAAATTAGATTCGAATTCAAAATGGAATAAAAAAGATGATCCAAAATCTGAGGTAGTCTATATTAATGCTTCAACCAATAAAGTTGCACCAAATCTGGACTTTCAATATGCGGAGTTTTTAGCTTATTATTTTACAGATGGCGCTCCAAAAGCTGCCTGTTGCGAAATGGACCAAACTTCAGATGAACCTCATGTATCTTTGGAAAATTCAAAACTATTAGATTCTAAACTCTTAACTGATTTTAATAGTCGCGAATATGGCTTTGTCAACAAAAGATTACCCGTGATAAAATTAGCTTATGACACTCCCGAAAAAACAACTTATTATATTGAAACTTCAACTTCAAGATTGGCTGCCGTAGTTAAAAATTCGGATATGGTCGAAGGCTATTCTTTTGCAATTCTACACAAATTCTTATTTATGGATTGGGCAGGAAAAAACATTCGGGATCTAACAATGGTTTTAGCCGCCTTAACTATTTTGATTGTAAGTATTTTGGGGTTTATTTTATTCCTGAAGAAATAAAATAAATCTCGTAAAGTCCAAAGTTTTATTGTTTCACGCAGATTTAAAAAGATTTAAGCGGATGCTCGCAGATTTATATAATTCTAAATCAAAATAAAATCTGCCTAAATCCGCAGAATCTGCGTGAAATAATCCTTTGAATCTTTCTAATCTTTAGTCTTAAATATACAATTTGCCACTTCGCTCCCACTAACTATCGGGATTGCGATATTAAATCTACAATTATTACCAGCGTGTCAAGCAAAAGTTTTTTCTTAACAACTTATCGAGGATTTTCCTCAAAATATCTCGCTTCAATTCGTTTAATATCTTTTATCGAATTCTTGGCCCACGCCAAACGTTTTTCCAGAATTTCATCGTCTGATAAATGCCAGTCGATATCTGATTTTTGTAATCTGTTTGTTAAGTTCTGAATGATAATAGCCGCGGAAACAGAAATATTTAAACTCTCTGTAAAACCAACCATTGGAATTTTAAGAAAACCATCTGCTTTTTCTAATATTTCTTCTGACAATCCGTCTCTTTCTGTTCCAAAAAATAAAGCACTTGGTTTTGTAATATCAAAATCTTCCAAGAGACAATCATTTTCATGAGGTGTAGTCGCAATTATTTGATAACCCTGATCTTTTAAAGTTGAGATACAATTGGTAACTGAATCGAACTGATTAATGTCTACCCATTTTTGGGCGCCCATTGCGATTTCTTTATCGATTTTTTTTCCGTAACGCTGCTCGATTACATTTAGCTCCTGAATTCCAAAAACCTCACAACTACGCATAACAGCACTTGTATTGTGCATCTGAAAAACATCTTCTACAACAACTGTAAAATGCTTGGTACGGCTGCCAAGTACTTTTAAGAATCTTTCTTTGCGGTTATCAGTCAGTATATTTTCAAGGAAAGCGAGGTAATCTAAATCAATCATTATATTCGTGTTTGCCGCAAAAATACGTTATATACAAATAATTGGTATTGCTTTACTTTGATTTTTTATCGAAAACAGCATCTAAAACATCATGCAAAATGGCTTCTCCAAATGTTTTCTCTTTTTTTTGATCTGGATAAATTGGTTCTCTTTCCTGATTACTCATTTGTCTTCTAAGTAATAAATTGGTATTTGTAAAAGAATAATATTTCTGGGATTCAATTTTAATGGGATTAAAACCAGGTTTAGGATTGTAAATAGAAAACTGAACAGGAGAATTTATATATTTTTGATAATCTACAGAATAATCATCATACTTTGAAAATTGAAAATTTGCAATAGTGTTGTTGTTGCTAAATGAAATGCTTTCATTAGTTTTAACTTGAGCGAATAAAAAACCTGTTGCAAAAAAGATCAGCAATAAAAATAACTTTTTCATTGGATAAAAATAAGATAAAAAGTAAGAAAAAGACCTAATTACGAAGTAATAAATTCATTATCCCATTTTTTATACAAAGCAATAAGCTTTTTAAAATCAATTTGTAAATCTTCATCTTTATATGAATCGCCTGTAAAAATGGCATTGTCATTTTTCGAATGTTTCTTTAGACGTTCATACATTTTATCAAGTTCAGTTGCACCATAATCAACCTTAATATAGGATATGAATTTTTCGATAACATTTTTCATTCCTTCGTTATAATTAAGTCTTACAACATTTTGATCTATGTCGTAAAAGTCCAGAAAACCTTGAAAATATTTCTCTAAAACCAGCACTCTGTATTGCTGAAAACTAATTTCATTAATTTCTACAGCTGTTATTCCAAAAACATCCGAAGGCAATAAATTGGGAATCATGTGCATTCCTGCCATTTTTTGATGTGATTTTAAAACCTCTATTGGATTTCTGTAAAGTAAAGCAAAAGGTGTTTCAGGGAAAATTGATCTTAGATAATCGACATTAAAAATATGCCAGGCATCGAGTTTTATAATTAAATGTTGCTGTTCCGGAAATCTTTTTTGACCCAATAATTTTATTACTGACTTTATTAGCAGTGTTTTTTCATCCCAACTAAAATGATCACTTCTTAAAATTTGATCAATAATTGGCGCTTCTGAAATCATAATATTTTCAGAAGAAGTTGCCAAAGATTGACTCAACATCGTAGAACCACATCGGGAAACGTGAAAAACCAACGATTTTAATTCGACCGAAATTAATTCATTAGACCAATCTCTAAGGTTTTCTAAAATGCTAACTGCTTTAAATGGTTTTGAATTGTAAGTATGGCTCTTGCACTTTGCAATCGTTTCATCAAAAAACGGATCGTCATATTTTAGGTCTGCCAGATACAGCCATTCAAAATAAATCTCGTTATCTTTTTCGATTAACTTAATCGGGATCCAGTTTAAAAGCGGATGATTTATATTTTCCATTTGATGATTTTATTTTGATTGTAGATCTGCAATAATTTTAGCCCCGGCTTCTGATGGATTTCTGGAAAGTTCTGCAATTATTTGTTGCTTTACTACATATGAATATTCATTTTTACCCGAAGACGCATTTATATCAAAACCCATTTCCGTAAATAATTGATCTGACCAATCGTTTCTTATACAGTCTAGTGTAAAATGAATGCGCGGTTCTGAACTCCTGTTTTCTACACTATGCAGAAGCTGAAAATTGGCATACCAGCACTCGCCCATTTTCATTGGAACACGCTTTTTATCTACATAAAAAAATACATTATCGTTGGTTATAATAGGTATATGAATTCTAAAAAAACCGTCTTCATAGGATGTATCATTATCCATATGCTCTTTAATTTCGCTTTGAGGATCTAATCGAAGTAATCTGACAGCTTCCTTTTCGCATTGAAACCAATCCATAATTTCTTTAAAATAATGGCAGCGATCCAGCAAATTGGTATTATAATATGCTTTGTTTGGGAAAGACGTAATATCATTTATTAAACCGGATTGTGATCTAAGAGAAACACTTGTCCATTTTCCCTCGTATCGATTAGTATTAAAATGCGGTGTCCATAAATCATTTTCGCAGATCACAAGATCTTCTTGCAATTTATCTATTGAAAAAGAAATGGGAAGTTGACTTGAAGAGGCATTCATATACTAAAGGATTTAATTATTTAAAACTAAGATAAATTACTAATGATAAAACTATAAAGTCTATTAGTAGAAAAAATTTCCGTTTCGACATCTGTTTTTAAAACTAAATCTGCATTTGATGGAATCTCAAAAACATCGCTTATTCCTGTAAAATGGCTAATTTTATTAGGGTCATTATCTGGCAACAAAGCTTGCTTATACAATCCTTTTGGATCTCGTTTAATCAGGTTACTTATGGAACAATCTAAATATACGGTTCTCACAAACTCATAGGTTCTTAACTCATTGCGCAGACTTTCATAAGGATTAATCACCGACATTAAAACGATGGTATCTTCTCTAACAAAGTTTTGCGCTACATTAAACAAACGTCTGATATTTTCGCATCTGTCTTCTCTGGAAAATCCTAAGTCCCTGCAAATCGTTTTACGATAAACATCTCCATCAACGATTTCGACTTTATAACTTTTATCTAATAATAAATGCCGAACATTTTGAGCTAATGTTGTTTTACCAGCACCTGATAATCCCGTAAACTGTATTAGAATCATTGAAAGTTTTATTTTGCTTTACTCGATAATAAAAATAAACATTTTGTAAGACTCTTACAACAAGTATAATTACGCTTTTATTATCTGCAAAAAATCAAAAGTTAAAATGTGCCTTTAGATACATAATATTTATAATCACTAGATTTTTGATATTCGCAGGCGTGCCGCGGATACACAACAAAACGATAACTATTGGGTACGTACGGCACGCTAAACCCATTCCATTTTTTATTTTTACGATAATTAGTGCCTAACAGAACAAAGTATAGTGTTTCATTCTTTTATTCCCTATTTTTATCTTTTTAATGGAATAAAATGAAAAAGAAATTGGTTGTTTTAACCGGAGCCGGTATAAGTGCCGAGAGTGGCATAAAAACATTTCGCGACAGTGATGGTTTATGGGAAGGTCATGATGTAATGGAAGTGGCAACTCCTGAGGGTTGGCATAAAAACCAAGAATTGGTTTTGGACTTTTACAACAAAAGGAGACAACAGCTCAAAGAAGTAAAACCTAATTTAGGACATCAAATTTTAGCCGAATTAGAGCGCGATTTTGATGTTCATATTATAACCCAAAATGTTGATGATTTGCACGAACGTGCCGGAAGTACAAAAGTTTTGCATTTGCACGGAGAATTACTAAAAGTAAGAAGTACGCAAAATCGGGATTTAATCCTTGATTGGAACGATGATTTATACACTGGTGATCTTGATGAAAACGACCATCAGTTGCGACCTCATATTGTTTGGTTTGGTGAAGATGTTCCTGCGCTTGAAGAAGCAATCGAAATTACCGAAACCGCTGATTATTTTGCCGTAATTGGTACTTCTTTGCAAGTATATCCGGCAGCGGGTTTAATTTCGTACACTTATAGCATTACACCCGTTTTCTATATTGACCCCAAACCTATTGCAATCCCAAACATTCAGAATAAAGTCGAAGTTATTGCAAAACCTGCATCTGAAGGCGTTGCTATTTTAAGAGAAAAACTATTAGAAATCGAAAAAACAATATGATATTCCAAAGCTGGTTACAGGAATTATCCCAGTATAATTTACTTAGTTTATTTATTTTCTTTTTGATTGAAAATTTAGTTTTGATACTGCTTTCCATTGTTTTAGCAAAAGCAATTGAATATGATAATACAAAATTGAACAAAACAGATCGTAAATGGGTACTCTCAACTTTAATTTGCAATGCGCTGATAACGTTATTGGGATTTGAATTATATCGCTATGAAATTCTCAAAATAGATTTTTCACCCTCTCTTTTATCAATAATTACAGATACTTTATTGCTCATTGTAGTAATGGATTTTTTTATGTTTGTTTTCCATTTTTTGGCCCATTATCTAAAATGGTTTTATCCCATTCATAAACTGCATCATACTCATGTCGAAACAAGTGTCTATAGTTTGTACGTTCTTCATCCTATAGAAACTTTAGGATTTGGGATTATCTGGTTATTTTCGATTACAATATTCGACTTCAACTACCTAAGCATCACAATTTATCTCATTTTAAATCTGTTGTACGGGATCTTTGGACATTTAAAAAAAGACGTTTTTCCTGATATTTGGTACAATAATCATTTTACCAAATGGATATCAACAACAAAATTTCACTCTAATCATCATAAAAACGAATCTCACAATTATGGTTTTTATTTTACCATATGGGATAAAATCTTCAAAACGATTATTTAATTTACAAGTTCTGCCATAATAACGCTTCGGTAATTTTCAGAAGTTTTAACAATAGCTTATATTTGTGCCTTTCGAAAAACAACATAACAATGACTACTTTAAACGAATTGAATGCTATATCACCAATTGACGGACGATATAGAAGTAAGACCCTTTCATTAGCACCATTTTTCTCTGAAGAAGCTCTAATCAAATACCGTGTATTAGTTGAAATTGAATACTTTATTGCCTTGTGCGAAGTACCTTTGCCACAACTAGCAGACGTAAACCCAAATTTATTTGACAGTTTACGTGACATCTATAAAAATTTCTCTACTGAAGATGCTCTTTGGATAAAAGAAACGGAGAAGGTAACCAACCACGACGTAAAAGCGGTTGAATACTTTATCAAAGATGCTTTTGAAAAACTAGGCTTATCTCAACACAAAGAGTTCATTCACTTCGGATTAACTTCTCAGGACATTAACAATACTGCGATTCCTCTTTCGACAAAAGATGCTTTTGAGCAAGTTTATTTGCCTTCATTAATTTCTTTAATTTCTAAATTAAAAGAATTAAGTGTAGAATGGAAAGATATTCCAATGCTAGCACGTACGCACGGACAACCGGCTTCTCCTACTCGTTTAGGCAAAGAAATTTTGGTTTTTGTAGAACGTCTTGAAGAGCAGATGCGTTTATTGTTCAATATTCCGTTTGCGGCTAAATTTGGCGGAGCAACAGGAAACTACAATGCACATCACGTAGCTTATCCACAAATTGACTGGAAAAAATTTGGTAATAAATTTGTTGAAACAGATCTTGGTTTACACCATTCTTTCCCAACAACACAAATTGAACATTATGATCATTTTGCTGCATTTTTTGATGCTTTAAAAAGAATCAACACTATCGTTATCGATTTAGATAGAGATATCTGGACGTATGTTTCAATGGACTATTTTAAACAAAGAATCAAAGCGGGAGAAATTGGATCTTCGGCAATGCCTCATAAAGTGAATCCTATTGATTTTGAAAACTCAGAAGGAAACTTAGGAATTGCAAATGCTATTTTTGAACATTTAGCAGCAAAATTGCCTGTTTCAAGATTACAGCGTGATTTAACAGATAGTACTGTTTTACGTAATATTGGTGTACCAATTGGTCATACCATTATTGCTTTTGAAGCTTCGCTAAAAGGTTTAAACAAATTGCTCTTGAACGAAGCTAAGTTTGCCGAAGATTTAGAGAAAAACTGGGCTGTTGTAGCCGAAGCAATTCAGACAATTTTACGTCGTGAAGCCTATCCAAATCCTTATGAAGCTTTAAAAGGTTTAACAAGAACTAACGAAGCTATTGATAAAAAAGCAATTCATAATTTTATTGCAACTTTAGAGGTTTCTGACTCAGTTAGAGCTGAATTGATGGCAATTACACCTAGCAATTATGTAGGAATTTAAAGAAAACTAAAAATATTTTCTCAAAAAAAGCTATCTTTATCGAGATAGCTTTTTTTTATTTAATACCGGGAATTTAGCCCAGATTGCAATGAAAAGCCTTTTGCGAAAAAAGCCCTGTTTTTTTGCAGGTACAGAGCGACCAACGGAAGCTCCTAGAACTGCTTAAAAAATAAGCGTTTTGAGTAAAAGTTTGAAATGGAAAGCTGGATTAGCTCCTTAATATAAAATACCACTTTATGATCGCCTTAAGCGCCGCTGCAGAAACTACACACCATTTACAACCACTTATTAGCGACTTGGGATTAATCCTGATGACCGCCGGAATTGCTGTTTTGATATTTAAAAAAATGAAACAGCCTTTGGTTCTAGGCTATTTGATTGCCGGATTTCTAGCCGGAAATCATTTCGATTTTTTCCCCTCGATAACTGACATGAAAAGTGTTGAAGTCTGGGCTGAAATTGGGGTTATCTTTTTATTATTTAGTCTGGGGCTCGAATTTAGTTTTAAGAAACTGATGAAAGTTGGAGGTACATCCTCTATTACTGCCATAACACAAATTTTGTCCATGACCCTTATTGGCTATTGCGTTGGGCAATGGATGGGCTGGGGAAAAATGGATAGTATTTTTCTTGGGGCAACACTCTCGATTTCTTCTACAACCATTATCATTCGTGCATTTGACGAATTGGGAGTAAAAGGAAAAAAGTTTGTGGGTATTGTATTTGGCGCTTTAATCGTCGAAGATATTGTTGCGATCTTAATGTTAGTTTTACTATCAACAATTGCAGTAAGCGATCAGGTTTCAGGAACTGAGCTATTACAATCCGTTTTAAAATTAGTTTTCTTTTTAATTATCTGGTTCTTAGGCGGAATTTTTATTATACCTACAATCCTGAAAAAAGCAAAACATCTTTTGACAGATGAAATGCTGCTGATTATATCATTGGCCCTTTGTTTAATGATGGTTATGTTTGCCGCTAATGTAGGCTTCTCTCCTGCTCTTGGTGCTTTTATCATGGGATCTATTATTGCAGAAACAACCCAGGCAGAAAAAATAGAACACTTGATTCAGCCTGTAAAAGATCTGTTTGGTGCTGTTTTCTTTGTATCAGTCGGAATGTTAATCAATCCGGAAACACTGATAACTTATGCGCTGCCAGTGGCACTTATTACGCTTATTACTATTTTCGGAAAAGCCATCAGTTCATCAATAGGCGCTTTATTATCTGGACAACCTCTTAAACAATCCGTGCAAACCGGAATGAGTTTGGCTCAAATTGGTGAGTTCTCCTTTATTATTGCAACATTAGGTATGACACTTAAAGTTACCAGCGATTTTTTATATCCAATAATCGTTGCGGTATCTGCCATTACAACATTTACAACCCCTTTTTTAATTAAATATTCAGATCCTTTTTCCGGATATCTGGAAAGAAAACTACCTAAAAAATGGATTAAAAATATTAACAGATATAGTGTCAATGCACAAGCGATTAAATCTGTAAGTACCTGGCAGATCGTACTTCGCGCTTCTATTACACAAATCATATTGCATACTATAATTATTACCGCTATTATTTTATTGTCGGCTAAATTTGTCGCTCCGTTAGTAGCTGACACACGATTTGGAAATACTTTGGCCGCATTGATAACCTTAGTTGTAATTGCACCGTTTTTATGGGCACTTTCGTTACGACGTGTAAAAGTAAATGAAGTGGAAACTTTATGGGAAGAACGAAAATACCGTGGCGCTCTTTTGATGCTTATTTTAATAAGAATGAGCCTTGGTTTATTTTTTGTTGGTTTCTTGCTTAATATTTTCTTCTCACCTTTAGTCGCTTTTGTTGCCTTAATAATTGCTATTGGGGCTTATCAATTGTTTCCTAAAAAATTGAATGAACAATATCATAAAATTGAGAATCACTTTTTAAAGAACCTTAACGATCGTGAAAATAAAAAAATCGACAGAAGATATGCCAATTTAATGCCTTGGGATGGTCACATGTCTATTTTTGATATTGGAAAAGAATCTAATCTGGCCGGTAAAACGTTACAGGAATTACGCATCCGAGAAAATATGGGAATTAACATTGCTTTTATCAGGCGTGGTGAAATCACAATCCCAATTCCGACTAAAAATGAACGTTTGTTTCCGGGTGATGAAATTTGTGTTATTGGTACCGATGAGCAAATCGCACAGTTTACCAATTATTTGCAGAATGAGGTAGAAGCTACCAAAAACCACGAAGAAACAGAAATTGTATTACGTCAATTAGAGATTTCTAATGAAGATTTTATTCAAAAAAGTATTGGTCAATTTAGAGAAAAAACCGGTGGACTTGTTGTTGGAATTGAAAGAAACGGTAATCGAATTTTAAATCCGGAATCTCATATAATCCTGGAAAAAAATGATATAATCTGGGTTGTTGGAGATAAAAAACGAATGAATGATTTAATGAAAGATAGCGTACACGTAGCCTTATAACATTTATCTATAAAGTTACTAAGGCGCTAAGTTTCTAAGGTACTCATTTTTATAAAAACTTTTTAAACCCTCGAAACTTAGCGCCTCAGCAACTTAGAAACTTATTTATTAGGTTGCGGTGTCATTCGCAAATAAGGTTTTATAGGTGTATGTCCTTTTGGGAATTTTGCAGCAATATCACTATCAGGAACAGCAGGTGTAATTACTACATCTTCTCCGTCTTTCCAATTTGCAGGAGTTGCTACACTGTAATTCGCCGTTAACTGCAAGCTATCAATAACACGAAGTAATTCGTCAAAATTTCTTCCTGTTGAAGCCGGATAAGTCAATGTTAATTTGATCTTTTTATCAGGACCAATTACAAAAACAGAACGTACCGTAAATTTCTCACTTGCATTAGGATGCAGCATATCATATAAAGTGGCTATCTTTTTATCTTCGTCAGCAATTATCGGAAAATTAACTACTGTATTTTGTGTTTCGTTGATGTCTTTAATCCATTCTTTGTGCGACTCTAAACCATCGACGCTTAAAGCTATAACCTTTGTATTTCTTTTTTTGAATTCCGGAACATAATTCGCAACTGTTCCTAATTCAGTTGTACAAACAGGAGTAAAATCTGCAGGATGCGAAAATAAAACACCCCAGGAATCTCCTAACCACTCATGAAAATTTATAGGACCTTCGGTTGTTTCTGCATGAAAATCCGGAGCAATATCTCCTAATCTTAATGTTGACATAATTATATTTTTTTAGTTCATCTAAAATTAGTCAAAAAAAGGACAAGGAAAACATCAAATTTTTAAAAATAAGTTAAAATTCTATTTTTTCTATCGAGTTACTGTTTTAGGTAAATAAAGCGCATTTGAAAACATGAAACTACAGATATTACCAACGAAATTTCAGTTTTGAAACTAATCATTACGATGACATTTACTGCAGTTAGTCTTTGTTTGAGATTAAAAATATAATTAATTTTTCTTCTTCTGAATGTTCGGTAAAAAGTAACATAAAATACCAATTAATGGCAAATAGGAACTTATCCCAAACACATATTCAATACTGGTTTTATCTGCAACATATCCTAAAATAGCAGATCCCAAACCTCCCATTCCGAAAGCAAATCCAAAGAACAAACCTGAAATCATTCCCACTTTTCCCGGTTTTAATTCCTGAGCAAAAACTAAAATTGCTGAAAATGCCGAGGCAATAATAATTCCAATAACAACAGCTAATATGCCAGTCCAGAATAAATTAGCATATGGTAAAAGTAACGTAAACGGAGCGGCTCCCAGAATAGAAAACCAAATAATATATTTTCTACCAAAATGATCTCCTAACGGACCACCTATTAAAGTTCCTGCTGCTACCGAAGCCAGAAAAATGAATAAATACAGTTGAGAGTCCTGCACTGACATAGAAAATTTACTCATTAAATAAAAAGTAAAATAACTTGACATACTGGCCATATAAAAGAATTTTGAGAATATCAGAAATAATAAAACGATTATAGAAATGGTAATTTTTCTATTGGACAGAGGAACGATTTCTTCTTCTAAACTTACTTTTTTAGAAGCTCTTAAAGCCATATGATCCTGATACCAAACTGCAATTCTGGATAAAATTAGAATTCCCAAAAAGCCTGCAATAACAAACCAAATCACATACGATTGTCCGTGTGGCGCCACTATTAATGCAACCAATAATGGTCCTATAGCACTTCCTGCATTTCCGCCTAATTGAAAAATTGATTGTGCCAAACCTCTTTTTCCTCCTGAACCTAAAAAAGCAACGCGAGAAGCTTCCGGATGAAATATAGAAGATCCTATACCTACAAAAGCTACAGAAACTAAGATCATCCAAAAAGAACTGGCAATCGATAATAATCCCAATCCAACAATGGTAAAAAGCATTGAGATAACAAGTGAATATGGCTTTGGTTTTTTATCTGTATAAAAACCTATAAAAGGCTGTAGTAATGAAGCTGTAAGCTGAAAAACAAATGTAATTAATCCGATTTGGGTAAAAGTCAGGTTAAAGTTTTCTTTTAAAATTGGATAGGCTGCCGGAATTACTGCCTGCATTAAATCATTTAAAAGATGCGCAAATGCAATCGAGAATAAAACGGAATAAACTGTTTTTTGAACTAAAACACCACTATCAATCGTGGTCTTTTGTGTAGATGAATTCATATTTGTAGTGAGCAAAATTAAACGGCAAAACTAACGATAAAATACCAAATAGCGATCGTTATAAACGAAATAGGAATTCCGAAACCAATCATCATACTGCTTAACTTTGGTTTTAAACCATAAGTCGATGCTAAAATTGCACCTGTGATCATGGGAGCCATAGCCATTTCTATAATTGTTATTTTAATTGCTTCAGAATGTTGCTTTAAAATAAAAACATATAGTACCAAAATAACAAACGGAGTTACAATAAGCCTAAAGAATAGTCCTAATCCCAGAAAGCGCCAATGCTGGCTTTTTCGATCAAAGGTAAGTTGCAATCCTACAGAAAACAATGCTAAAGGAGTTACTAAACTTCCCATTTTCAATAAACCATACTGAAGATTTGAATCCAGATCATATTGAAAAACATTCATCAGGCAGGATACCACAAAAGTAATGAACGGCGGAAAGAAAATTATTTTTTTGAAAATACTAAAAGTATCGGGACTTCCCTTTGAATAAAAAGCAGCTACAAAAACACCCAATGTAGAAACCACAACAAACGTTCCGGGCTGATCAACGAGAATCGCTGTCTCTAAACCTTTTTTTCCAAACAAAGCCTCAATGATCGGATATCCAAGAAAAGACGAATTGCTTAATCCTGCTGTCAGAATCAAACAACCAATTAGTTTATTAGACCAGCCAAGTCTTTTGCCAAGAAAATGAAAAAACACAAAAGCCAGTATAAAACTAATCCATCCTGAAGCTATCGGAAAAAGCAAATCGTTACTCCATTTTATCTTCGGAATATGGTATAAGGTTATCGCAGGCAAACAGATGTAAATTACAATCTTATTCAACACCTTATAAATACGGGTTGGAAATTGCTTAATATGCTGCAAAACCAAACCTAAAGCAAGAAAGAAAAATATAAGAATAAAATTGTTCATAGTCCTAAAAGCATCAAAAATAAGGATTTATCAATTGCCTGTAAAAATTAATTTTAAGTTAAAACTTTTTTTTATTACATAAAACCTACTACATTTGTAACATATTTTATTACAGTATGATTTCAGGAAAATTTGCCATAACGATTCACATTCTTACTTTACTCACTAAATACCCAAATGATTATCTATCATCTGAGCATATTGCGGGAAGTATAAATCTAAACCCTGTTTTGGTGAGAAAAGAAATTGCAAACCTGAAGGCGCATCACATTGTCGAAAGTAAAGAAGGTAAAAATGGTGGTACAAAACTATGTGTTGATCCTTCGAAAATTACATTAAAAGAGATATTTGAAATGACTTTTGAAAACATTAATTTGGGTTACGCTAAAAATCAACCGAATCCGGCTTGCCCTGTTGGAAAAAAAATAAATGAAAACTTAAGTTCCTTGTATGCTGATATGAATCAAAAAGTTAGTTTACAATTAGAAGGAATTTCTTTGGAAGATTTTTCTAATCAATTCTAAGCGGCTTTTTTTAAACAAAACTGTAACTTTTTTTATTACAAAATTAAATTATATATACTATGAAAATCGCAATCATTGGAGCAACAGGATTTGTTGGCTCAGCAATTCTAAACGAATTAGCAAACAGAAATCACTACATTACTGCTATTGCAAGGACTCCAAAAGAAACACCAAAAGTAAAATGGGTAGCTACGGATATTTTTAATGTAGAGGCGCTGGCGGAAACTCTTAAAGGAAATGATGTTATTATTAACGCTTACAATCCAGGTTGGACAAATCCAAATTACGCAAATGATTTCATCAACGGATCTAAAGCAATTCAGGAAGCTGCAAAAAAATCTGGTGTAAAACGTTTTATCACTATTGGTGGTGGGGGAAGTTTGTTTGTAGCGCCAGGCTTACAAGCAGTTGACACTCCTGATTTCCCAAAAGAATATCATGATGCGGCATCTGCTGCGAGAGATTATCTAAACATTATTAAGGAAGAAAAAGAATTGGATTGGGCATTTTTCAGTCCGGCTTTCGAAATGCACGCTGGAATTACAACGGGAAGAACCGGAAAATACCGTTTAGGATTAGACAATCCTGTTTTTAATGAGGAACAAAGAAGTATCATTTCTGTAGAGGATTTGGCAGTTGTTATTGCTGATGAAGCCGAAAACCCAAAACACCACCAGGTTCGTTTTACTGCGGGATATTAATTTTTTATAGCTACAAATTACACGAATATTTATGAATTATTTTTTTAAAATCCAATTCAATACGGATAACAAATTCGTGAATATTCGTGAAATTCGTGGCCCACTAACTTTTTGAAACTGTTTTTGTTTTCTGTACTTTTACGTTACATAAAAATATCGTTTTGTCAAGTCAAAAAAAACAATCAGGCAGCTTACAAGAAAAAGCCGGAATTTCAGCTCCTGAAATCACGAATGTTGCCGCTATCGATCAAATTAAAAAAAGCAGAAGACAGCAACCTTCTTCTACTGAATTGATTGATGGTATTTTAAAAGGAAATATCACATCCCTGAGTCGGGCTATAACTTTGGTCGAAAGTACCAATCCTGAACATGCTGCAAAAGCGAATGAAGTGATCAATGGTTGTTTACCTCACGCAAATAAATCTATCCGAATAGGTATTACGGGAGTTCCCGGAGTTGGAAAAAGTACTTTTATTGAAGCTTTTGGATGTTTTCTGACGCAATTAGGTAAAAAAGTAGCTGTTCTGGCAGTTGATCCAAGCAGCTCACTTTCGCATGGTAGTATTCTGGGCGATAAAACCCATATGGAAGAGTTGGTAAAGGATGAAAATGCTTTTATAAGACCTAGTGCTTCGGGAGATACTTTGGGTGGTGTTGCCCGAAAAACACGTGAATCTATTATTTTATGCGAAGCTGCTGGTTTTGACACCATTATTATAGAAACTGTTGGCGTTGGACAAAGCGAAACTGCGGTTCATAGTATGGTTGACTTTTTCTTATTATTAAAAATTTCCGGCGCCGGCGATGAACTTCAAGGCATCAAACGCGGTATTATGGAAATGGCGGATGCCATTGTCATCAATAAAGCAGACGGAGATAATATCAAAAAAGCCAATCAGGCTAAATTAGAGTTCAACAGGGCTTTGCATTTATTTCCTCCTAAAAAATCAAACTGGCAGCCAAAAGTCACCACTTGCAGCGCCATCACTAAAGACGGAATCGCAGAAATTTGGGATACAATTTCCAGTTATTTCGAACAAACAAATGAATCTGGTTTCTTCCCGGAAAAGCGAAAAGAACAGAATCATTTCTGGATGATGGAAACGATTAACGAACAGCTTAAACTGAACTTTTATAATCAACCCGAAATTATTTCGCAACTGGAACAAAACAAAAAAGCAGTGCAAAATGATGAAATGTCACCTTTTGCAGCTGCTCAAATATTATTAAAATTGTATTTTAATAAAGGTTCTAAGTAAGAAACTCAGAGCCTTGGTTACTTAGCTACTTAGAAGCTTTTCTAAGCTTATACTTATTCTCTTTATACAAATTCCCTGCTGTAATTACATGTGCCAAAGCATCTTTTGCTAATTCTTCATTTAATTTAACCGGAATTAAAGTTGTATCATTTTTGATTTCGAATTGCAAAGGTTTCAAATTAGGCTGCATAATCACAACTTGATTTTCGACTCTGAACGCATTGATATCATTAAATTGCATAATTGCTCTTCCTTGTATTTTTGGATCTAATTTGTTTAGATTTCTACCTACCATTGGTGTTTCAAACGGAAGCCCTAAATAGCTCAATAATGTTGGTGGAATATCAATCTGACTTGCCAATTTATCATAAGAAGCTCCTTTTTGAACTCCAGGTCCTATAATCAAAGCAGGAATATGAAATTTATTTATTGGCACTAAATTTTTTCCGTAAGTTCTGGTGTTGTGATCCGCAATTACGATGAAAACTGTATTTTTGAAATAAGGTTCTTTCTTTGCCATTTCGAAGAATTTTCCAATAGAAAAATCAGCATATTTCATGGCATTGTTTACCGTTGCCGGTTTCGCATCATAAGGTTTTATTCTTCCTGCCGGATATTCAAATGGTTCGTGATTTGAAGTTGAGAACATCAAAGAGAAAAATGATTTATCTCCTTTTGCTTTAAAATAATTGTTCGCTTTGGTTACCAAATCTTCATCAGAGTATCCCCAGGTTCCTTTGAAAGCATATTTATTTCCATCTGATTCAAAATCTTCCTGATCTACAATATCTTCAAAACCATTTCCGTTAAAAAACGAAGCCATATTATCAAAATTCGCCATTCCGCCATAAATAAAACTGGTGTCATATCCTTTTTGTTTTAAGGCTGCAGCCAAAGTAAAAAATCCTTGTTGCGAATTTCCTAATTTCACTACACTCTCTGACGGTGAAGGCAAAAATCCAGTTACAACAGCTTCAATTCCGCGAACGCTTCTTGTTCCTGTACAATATAAATTGGTAAACAATAAACCCTCTTTTGATAATTTGTCAAATTCTGGTGTTAATGGTTTTCCTCCTAAAATTCCAACATACTCTGCTCCTAAACTTTCTTGTAGAAAAATTACTAAATTATAAGGTTTCTTCAGGATTGTATCCGGTTGCTGCACATGTAGAAACGGAATTTCAGCATCAGTAAAATCATTTGGTCCGGCAATCATGTATTTTTTTACACGAGCGATTGCTTCAGCTTCATCCATTTTACCATACATCTTAGTGTTTCCTTCGTTTTTAATCGAATATGCTGCAAAAGCTACGGTGTAAAAAGAGTTTAATCCAAGAGTATTTGTCAATTGATCTGTCGAAAAAACAGCATTACTGGCATTAATCGGACGTTTTGAAGTAAGGCTTGAACGTGCTCCAAAAAACAATAAAAAAGCTACTAATGGAAATAATATCAACTTGAATTTATATTCGGCACTAGTCGTATGAAAATATTTTTTCCCTTTTTTGAAAGCAAAATACAAGACAACTCCTAAAATTAAAAAAGTTACAATGATCGAAGTCAAATAACTTTTTAGAAGCATTCCCACTAC
Source organism: Flavobacterium azizsancarii (assembly GCF_027980145.1). Taxonomy (GTDB): domain Bacteria; phylum Bacteroidota; class Bacteroidia; order Flavobacteriales; family Flavobacteriaceae; genus Flavobacterium; species Flavobacterium azizsancarii. The sequence continues at coordinate 182,095 of NZ_JAMZNK010000003.1, forward strand.
TTCTTTAGGATAAATCAGATAGTCTAAGAAAATCTTATTCGGTCGTGTATCATATTGTTTAACGAAATCCGGTGTTGCCAATTCTACAAAAAGAATCAGAAACAGGAATAAAAAGCTATAAATCACCAAGAAATTATTGGTAAACTTCAACCATTTATTAGGCAGGAAAGTAATTAAAACTGCTGGTAGAAATGACAAATAACACAATAAAATCAAATCCATTCGAAGTCCGATTGGAAAAATATACCAGAAATTTGGTGTTTCTACTACTCTCTCTTTAAAAAGAAAAAACAAAAAGATTCGACTTAAAGTAGTAATTAGCAATCCTATTGCTATGAAATTAAAAATAGGTTTTAAAAAACTTAATTTTTTCATTTGATGATTTAATTAATTTCTGTTTACTGTGAATTTCTACTCTTCGTAACGTTTTATTTCTCTGTCATAAAACTCATTTGCCTGAACAATTAAGCCTTCCATTTCAGCATTTAATTCTGCTTCGTCAAGATCTTCCGCTTCTTCCATAAACTCAACCTCATCATCTTTTAAGTTGATTATAAATCTTGGATAATCAAGGTGAATGATGAAAATATCATCTACAAAATCAGTATTATCTCCGAGTAAAAATTTAGGTAATTCCATTTTTATTTATTTTTTGTTTTTATTATTTTTTCCCACAGATTGCACAGATTCTCGCAGATTTTTTAAAGAATCATTTTAATCTGTAAAATCTGTGGCATACTTTTATTTAGAAGTTTCAAATTTAACTATTTGAAAGTGAATTTTGGATTAATTTTTTTGTTAGGTAATGAAATCGAATATAAAGAAATATCGCCGCCGCCGTTAATCCAGCCAAAAGTCCAATCCAAACTCCTTGTGCTTTTAGATCAGTATATTCAGCCAGGTAATACGAAATTGGGAAACCAATAATCCAATATGCCACAAATGTAATGTACATAGGCACTTTTACATCTTGCAATCCGCGTAAAGCTCCTAAAACAACTACCTGAATTCCGTCAGAGATTTGAAAAACTGCTGCTATTAAAAGTAGTTTTGATGCAATACTTATTACTTCGGCATTATCCAGAACTTGTCCGGTATTTTCCATATTCAAAAAGATATGAGGCAGGAAATTATGAAAAGCCACAAACAGAATTGCAAAAATAGTTTCTATAATAATGGCGAGTAAGAAAATAGAACGAGCAACAACGATTAATTTCTTGAAATCCTGTAAACCTCGTTGGTTACTAACCCGTATCATCGAAGTAACACTTAATCCCATTGCAAACATAAATGTCAATGAAGCAAGACTTAACGCAATTTGATTGGCTGCCTGACTGGTTTTACCAATATTACCACACAACCAGATTGATGCTGTAAACAACACCACTTCAAAAAGCATTTGCAATGCTGAAGGAAATCCTATGCTTATTATTTTTTTCAACATTTCTTTTTTAATCTCGTCAAAACTGAAATTTGCAAAAAAACGTTTCAAATCATTTCTTCTCGATAACATAATATGCATAAACATGACAAGAAATATTCTTGAGATTACAGTTCCAAGAGCCGCCCCGATAATTCCCATTTTTGGAAAAATCCAAATTCCGTAAATCAACATATAATTGATCCCAACATGCAGGACATTGGCCATAATCATAGCATACATCGAGTATTTTGTCAACGATAATCCGTCAGCAAATTGTTTGTACCCCTGATACATAATAAGAGGAATCAACGAGAAAGCAACCCAGTCAAGATAAGGTTTTGCAAGCGCAATAACATCAGCAGGCTGTTGCAGCAATTCCATTATTGGCTTTGCCAAAACAATTACCCCAAAAAGAAACAAGCCTAAAACAGTGCACAAGAATAATCCATGGTGAAAGGCAGAACGAATTTTGCTGTCATTTTTTTCAGTATCACCTTCGGCAACAATTGGCGTAATGGCAGTAGAAAAACCAATTCCTAACGACATTGCGATAAAAATCATACTGTTCCCTAATGAAACGGCTGCAAGTTCTGTACTTCCTAATTTCCCTACCATTATATTATCTACAATACCTATTAAGGTGTGCCCCACCATTCCTAATATAATAGGATATGCTAATCTTAAATTATATGAAAACTCTTTGGTATACTGTTTTAAATTCACTTCTATTCTTTTTAGTCGGCAAAGATAATCAGAAGCTTTGGATTCTTTGATATTATTAAAAACATAAGCAAACATTAAGTCTGTTTACATTCACCCTGAGATTATATAACAATTTCAAAAAATTATATAACAAAGCCCTCAGGCCTTGAAAGTATTTTTACAGTATTAAAAATCATAAAAAAATTGTCATGAGAAAATTACAAATTATATGCCTGTTTGCTTTCGCTTTATTATCTGCCAATACTACTTTCGCTCAGGACACTGCTATTAAAAATTATGATCAGGGTTTTAGATTAGGCTTTGGTGTGAATGGCGGAATACCAACTGACAATGATTACAGATGGTCGCTTGGTGGAGATGTTCGTTTACAATATGATTTATCTAAAAGTACATCGTTGACATTGACTACAGGTTTCACCAATTTATTTATGAAAGATAAAGATGGAGTTGAAGCAAAAGATCTTGGATTTATTCCGGCAAAAGCAGGTTTTAAAGCCTTTATCTGGGAAGATCAATTTTATGTTTTAGGAGAAGTGGGTGCTGGTTTTGCCGTGACAAACGATTATAACCAAACTACTTTTTTATGGGCACCAGGAATTGGGTACGCCAACAAATATATTGACATTAGTGTCCGTTACGAGGACTATAATAAATTTAATACCAATCAGGTGGCTTTACGTTTAGCCTATGGTTTTAAATTATAAAATTTAGGTTTATTTTATTTTTTTGTTTTTGGTATAAACCCGAGAGATCGCATAGTCTCTCGGGTTTAGTTGTTTATATACCTTTGTATGATCGGTAGCTGAAAAATTTTACCGCAAAGAGCACAAAGATGTACACAAATCTCGTAAAGTTATTTGCTGATAAAAGAATGCAAAGTTCAAAAAACAAAACATGAAGATTTACCATCTTAAAAATTAGTGCTAATTCGTAAAACTCGGGGCAAACAGTCTTACTTTTATCCTCTTGCTTCTATTCTCCTTACTCTTTAGTCTTGCTTCTTTACTCTTACTTCTTTACTCTTACTTCTTTACTCTTGCTTCTATCCTCTATTCTCTTTACTCTATTCTCTTTACTCTATTCTCTAAATATCTACTATCCGTCAACGTTTTCATAAAAGCAATAAGTTGCTTCTTCTCCTGATCTGATAAATTCAATTTGTCTTCTGGTAAAGTTTGGTTCGGCACGTCAAATCCTAAACCTCGTCCACCTCCCTGATCATAAAAGTCAATCACTTCTTCCAGAGTTGTATAAACACCATTGTGCATGTACGGAGCTGTAAGTTCTATGTTTCTAATCGTTGGCGTTTTAAATGAATATTTATGAATTGCTGCTTGTGTGATGACAAACTTCCCCAAATCTCCATCGAGTTTTTTAGCTTTATTAGGAGTACCCAAAATTTCACTTTCAGACCGGTCAAAATTTGGAGGAACAGTTCCGTTGGTAAGCGGAATAAAATGACAAGTCGCACATTTGGCTTTTCCGGCAAATAAATTAAAACCTGCTTTTTCATTTTCTGTAAAAGTTGCCCCGTTTTGCATATAAGCATCAAATTTTGAATCATAATGACTCAACGAACGAATATAGGATGCCAAAACATTTTTGATCGCAAATTCGTTGATGCCGCCTTTTGGAAAAGCTTTTTTGAAGTCATTTACATAATCTTGCTTTTTTTGAATTGCCAAAGCCGATTTCTCCAGGGAACCGTGCATTTCGTTTTCGTTTTTGATAACAGCTACAGCCTGATCTTCCAGATAACTTACTCTTGAATCTGCAAAAAATACACGCTGAAATGCAATATTGGTTAATGTTGGCGTATTGCGCTGAATCATCGATTTTCCGTCTAATGCAACTGCTCTTTCCAATCCGTCTGTAAAAGCTTTTTCGGCATGATGGCACGAAGCGCAGGAACGCGTGTTGTTGCCGGACAAAATTGGATCATTGAATAACTTTTTTCCTAAAGCAATTTTTTCGGGCGTAGTCTGATAATCCGCAAAACCAGAGAATGCTTCCGGATCAAAAGCATCTTTATCAAACAATATTTGTGCAGTTACTTTCAGACCTCTTTGCTCTTTCATTAACGGAATTCCTAATTCGGATTGAGTTTTATAAAGACCTTTACTTAACGGATTTAAAATTTCTTTGATAAAATATGCGCGATCGAAAGCATTAAAATTGGTATTTTCTTTTAAATACTTTTTCCCTTTTTCAAGAATCCCGAGTACTTGTTTACTATTCGAAATTGATTTATTTTCCAGATAAAGCTGATAATATTTTTCGATTGCTTCCAGAGATACCAACGCTTCGGGAAGTGAATTTAGTACCACAGGCGAATCAAAACCGGTAATTCCTAATGAGATAATTCGGTATACTTCTAGTCGCATTGCATCAAAAACATGGGCATCTGTCAATTCATTAGAATTTGAAACTTTTTCTAACCGAATTAAATTAGCCGATAAAACACCCAATTCCTGTAACAGTTCTTGCTTACTCTCTTTATTGTATTTTGGAAAAACCAGTTCTTCAATAACCTGAAAACCTTCAGGCGGAACAGTCACTTTATCATTTTCTTCGAACTCAGGGATTGCCGGGCCGTTGATAGATTTAGAAACCGCCGGTGAATAATATTCACTGATCATTTCGACCTTTTTATAACTTTGATGTGCTTCGAGAAATTGTCTCTGAATTTGTGTTTCAGTAGAATCTGATTGTACGGAATATTTAAGTTTGGCTACTTTTTCTATCAATAAAGTAATATCAGACTGAAATAATTCATTGACTTCCTGATGTTTGCTTTTTTTATGGCAACCAATAAATAGTACCAATAACAACAAACAGTATATTTTTTTCATGTAATAACGATTAAAAGAGGAATATTGATAAAAACAGAAACCACTATCTCAAATAGAAATAGTGGATGACTGTTTTATAATGACTTAAAATTTATCTTGCTAAACCTTTAAGTACTAAAATTTGACTTGCCTGATCTTCTTTCGGACGATTAGTTCCTCCGTCAGGACTTAAATATTTTGTACCCGTCCAGGTATGTGGCTGAACACTTAACATGAAAGTATCCGGAATACCAACCTGATCAGAGACATCGATTAAAGCACCATATTCCCAATCTCCAAATTTCGAAATTCCGCCTACGTTATATTTTGCAGCATCGGCCTGAGTGCGACGGTGGTCTAGTTCTACTACAACTTTTAGATCTTTTGTAGCAATATTGTACTGATAAATATAAGCATCATGAGTTTCATCGCCATATCCGTTTGCATCTTCCTGAACGTATACATAATTTTTAGTCACACAAATATTATCCGGGTTTTGAAATTTACCTGCAATTCCAGAGCGGTTATCTCCATCAAGAATTACCTCAAGAGTTCCTTTTAATGGGTCAGCAGCATCAAGATTTAATTTGTAAACTCTGCCGTATTTCGTTCTTGAACCATCTGCATTTGTTCCGGTTGTATTTTGTCCTGTTACATTAAAATATAATTCACGATCTGCAGCAGCGCCACCTTTGCGATAATCTAAATCTTCTACACGACCAAATTTAACTGCTTTCAAAACATTTACAGCTGTATTGATCTGAGCACCGGTTAAAGTAGTATGATTATCAATTTTCACGAAAGAAACTGGATATGTTTTACTCACTTCCATGTCTTTTTCTCTTTGATTGTTATCATTTCTTTTTAGCATGTATAAAGAACCATTGGTCAAATCACCAACAGCATTCGACACATACATAAAAACCTGACCTCCGTAAGTTCCGGAATCATCATCACCAATTACCACTACAGTTTTTCCCTTATAAGCTGTAGCAGGTAATGGCAAAGCATTCTCAGCACTTAAACGGCCAAATCCTGCCAATTCTTTAGACACAGATGCTGAACCCGCACTTCCGTAAGGATCTAAAGCATGTGTACGGGATTCTTCTCCGGATTCTCCACAAGTCAAATAAACAGGACCAAAACCATGCTCTTCTTTTGTTGCCATCGTTGCACCACACAATCTCCAGGTTCCTCCGCTCGAGTTCAACAAATACTCCCCTTTGGTAGGTTTGAATGTTTTGTCAAGTGTAATTCTGGAAACTGCAAAGTTGTCTTCGTTGTTTACTAAAAAAGTAAATGTTCCATCAGTGTTTTTCAATAAACCTGAACCATCTGCAGAACCTCCAAAAACAAATTTTGGACTATCCGGAAAAACATCATCTGAACTAAAAAGAGAATAAATCTTCAGGTTCTCAAAACCTGGTTTTGCCTTCAATAAACTTGGTGTTACAGATTGGTCCTTCAATACAACACTAGTTGCTTCCGTTTCGTCTTTAGAATCGTTATTACAAGATGTAATCAACGAACCCAAAATAATTAGGGGTAAAATAATTCTTTTCATTAGCTAAAAATTGGTTTTATTTTTTTTACAAAGTAAAGCCCTGCTCTTTAACTTAAAATGACTTTCATATTATCAAAAAAACAAGACTACAATTAAAAAGCCAACTAAAGCCTTAAAAAAATTAACATTAATTTAGTACTACAAAACATTCATAAAACTGCAATAACATACAAACAAAAAAAAGAGCCTTATTTCTAAGACTCGTTTTCTAGTTGTTGTTTATAAACTCCAATATTTTCTTTTATATTCTCAGGCAGTTCCGGTTCCTTAATATCTGTATGTTTCTGCATAGTATCCCAAATGATTTGGGCTACAATATAGCGCGCCATCTCTTTATCATCTGCAGGAACAACATACCAAGGAGCATCTTTGGTCGAAGTTTTATTTATCGCCTCTTCATAATATTCCTGATATTCATCCCAATGTCCGCGTTCTTTTAAATCTGCCAAAGAAAATTTCCAGTTATGTTTTTCTTTTTCTAATCGTCGTAATAATCTTTGGCGCTGTTCTTCTTTACTCAGGTGCAAATAAAACTTAAGAACAATAATTCCGTTTTGCGTGATATGCTTTTCAAAATTATTAATTTGTTCGATCCTGTTCTTCCAGAAATCCTTCGGAATGTCCTCAACACTTTCAATTCCCGGTAAATTTTCTGCCAGAATAAATTCAGGATGAACGCGTGTCACCAGGATATTCTCGTAATGCGTACGGTTAAAAATCGCATATTTCCCTTTTTCCGGCAAAGCCATATAATGTCGCCACAAATAATCATGTTCTAACTCAGTCGAAGTTGGCGTTTTGAAACTATGCACCACAACACCACGTGGATTAAACTCTTTGAAAACCTCACGAATCAAACTATCCTTTCCCGAAGTATCCATGCCTTGCAAACATATCAAAACGCCATACCTGTTATGCGCATACATTTTATCTTGCTGTTTGCTTAATTTAGATTGTACTTTATCCAGTTTTTCAATCTTTTCATCATCATCTCCTTTTACTTTCAACAAAGTTGGAATCTTAGATAATTTTATTTTATCTGTAACTTTAAAATCATTCGGGTCTATAGATTTCATAATTTATGAGTTTTTATAATAGTAAATATACTAATTTTACGAAGCATATTCCTGCTATTCATTGTAATACTTTTTCTATAAATTATTTTTTACCAAGCCATAACAAGAGCTTCCTCCGGTCGCTTTGTTCTGTCAGGAAAAAATACAATTTCTTCTCAAAGTATTTTCATTGCTATCAGGGCTGGGCTTTAAGTATTCAAAACAAAACATTTCATGGAAAAATTTACATTAGAAATATTATTTCAAATCATCGGAATCGGTTCGGCATCAGGATTATTTTTAAATAACGATTCACTATATATTATTGGTGATAACAGCGGATTTTTATACGAATACAATATGCAAAATCAGCAATTAAACCAACATGCTTTAATTGACAATCCAACGCAAAATACCCCAAAAAATTTAAAACCTGATTTTGAATCCTTAACGCATCATAACGATACACTTTATGTTTTTGGTTCCGGCTCTACCGAAAACCGAAACAAAATGATTGAGTTTGATTTAAAAAGCAAAACTGTTTTACAGAAAAACAATCTCGTTGATTTATATGGCTTAATGCAAAGTTTTGGCGAAATAAAACCTGAAGATTTCAACTTAGAAGGCGCAATCTTCGATGGCGAAAACTGGTATTTATTCAATCGCGGAAATGGAATCACAAACAAAAACACCATTTTTACCATTCACGCCAAAAACCTGGGAGAAGAATTTGCATTGGTAGCAACCAATTATAAACTTCCAAAAATAAAAGGCGTTCGTTCCAGTTTTACCGATGCCATTTTGCTCGAAGACAAAATTTATTTCCTTTCGACTGCCGAAGACACAAAATCAACCTACGACGACGGAGAAATCTTGGGAAGTTTCATTGGCCGAATCGATCTTAAAACAATGAAAATTGATTTCACGCAAAAAATCACCTCAACCAATAAATTCGAAGGATTGACTTTATATAAAAAATCAAATGATAAAATTGAGTTTTTGCTTTGTGAGGATAATGATACGGAGTTGTTAGAAACGAAGATTTTTAAATTGAGTTTGCCTGTTAAGTAAAACAACTTTGATGAGAAAAATAATTCTTTCATTACTACTAGTTACCATTCTTTTGGTAGCAGTTATTTATTTTATGATTTTAAAACGAGGCAAACAAAAAAAGAAAACTTTGGTACTTTTAATATTAAAGATTTCGATACAAAAAATCAATATTTTAAAACTTTAAGCCCAAAAGATTTGAATCCAAAATCATTTATTAAAGTTTTTAGAGAGAACTATAACAAAGACTCGGCATTCCATTTTGTATCAATGATCGGAGAGTTTCCAGATAAATGGGTAAAACCAAATGATATTCAATATTTAATGTCAATTATGAGATCTAAAGAAAAATGTTGCGGATATATGAATATGTTCTCGTCAACTCTTGTAACTGACAATGGAGAAGTGGGCGGTTTTGCAGTAATTTTTCTGAACTCTTATATTTCTAACACGAAAATTAAAATGGGATTGAATTGTAATCCTAAAACAGATAAAGAATCTATTGAGAAGATAGAAAAATGGTATCAAAAACAAAAATAATCGCATTTCATTTCGACAAAGGAGAAATCCTCATAAGTAGCTAGCCATTTATGGAAGTACTTTGTGTTAGTTTCTTTGGAGATTCCTCCTCCGTCGGAATGCCAAGATTGCGAAAAAGCTAGTGCGATTTCTCCCTTTGGTCGAAAGGACAAAGATTGTAAAAAAATAAGATTACGAAATAATTCATATTAAAATTCCGTAGAGACGCACAGCTGTGCGTCTCCCGCAAAGATTATTTGCCAATAAATAATAAACCGAAGATATACTGAACGAAGACGCACTGCTGTGCGCCTCTACAATAAACCTTTGTTCCTCTGTACCTTTAAACCTTAAAAAAAACTTTTTTTTTAACTCGTCCCAACCTTTTTATCTTTTTAACCCTCTTTAGTATAAAGACAACAATTGTGATAAACGAAACGCTAATTTCTAACTGCAAAAAAATGAACCGAGATGCTCAGCGTCAGGTTTATGAGCACATGGCTCCAAAATTGTATCGCCTTTGCAAACGATACCTCAAAAAGGAAGAAGAAATAGAAGAAGCTATGGCTGATGCTTTCTATACCATATTTACAAAACTGGAACAACTTAAAGAAGTTCTGGCGTTTGAGGCATGGGCGCGAAAAATAACCGTCAACCATTGTTTGGCTACCATCAAGAAAAACACCAATTTCAACATGTATCTTGATGATGTCAAATTGCTTTCGCAACCTTTTACAGATGAGATCAATACATTAGAAGAAGAAGATTTACTCAATTTACTCAATCATATTCCGGATGGCTGTAAAACTGTCTTTAACCTTTTTGTTATTGAAGGTTTCGCGCACAAAGAAATAGCAGCAATGCTTAATATCTCTGAAGGCACATCAAAATCACAATTGAATGCCGCAAAAACCAAGCTAAAGGAATTAGTAAATAAATTGTATTACCAAAAAGTAAAATAGTCATGGACAATCAAGATAAAACATTCGATAAATTTAAAGAAGCCGCAGCAAATTCGGAGCATAAGGAGTTTCCGGGAATGGAGAAAGTCTGGGCTCGTGTTGAAGATAAACTCAATAAAAAAGAAGATAAAAAAGCCATTTCATTATGGAAGAAAATTGCTATTGCCGCTTCGTTTTTATTACTTATTTCCATTGGATTCCAGTTTATAAAATCAGATAAAACAACGATAATTCAAAATCCAAAAGTTGTAGTCAATGACAAAGAAGCTATTAAAGAAACCATAACGGAAAAAGACAATGCAATCGTTTCTTCAGATTCACCAATAGTTCCAAAAGCCGAAGCCATTAAAATTCTGGACAAACAAATCAAACAGCAACAAGGAGTAGCCGTACACGAAGCGCAAGTTTCTGTTGCTAATTCCCCTGTAATAACTGCAGCACCGGCACCATCTAAAATTGGAGCCGAAGTTGTGAGCGCGACTTCCATACAAGATGATTATTCTGTCGATGAAGATAACAGTGCAGCAAAGGACAAAGCAAGTTTTGGTTATTCTAAAACCATAGAAAGAGAATCAGCTAAAATGGCTTATCCTGAGAAACAATCGCAAATGACTAAAAAGAGTGCTCCCTTAATTGTACTGAACGGAAATGCAATATCTCATAGCGACGATACTAAAAGAGATAAAATGATGCAAAATGAGCTTCCTAATTTACAACCTGAAAATGTAGATTCCCTGGTAATTCTAGATGCTCCACTTTATATTATTGATGGCGTTTATTATTCTGAGGATGATTTATTCGGCAAGAATCCAACAAGTCCTTATGCACCCTTAAACAAACAGGAAATAAAAACCATAACAGTTCTTCAGGATCTCGAAGCGACATCAAAATATGGAGAAAAAGGTAAAAAAGGAGTTGTAATTATTACCACAAAAACAGGTAAACCAACTCCTGAAAAATAAAGAAAAACCAAAATTTTAAAACTTTGATAAAGATAACGCCAATCATTTATCTAAAATTATCATCATGAAAAACGTAAAATTTATTTTGCTAGCACTTTCTATGCTTATATGTTTCGTAGTAAAAGCACAGGAAAAGACAACGACAAAAGATACCTTACACTCAATTTTAACTAATAAAGTAGTAATCTGTGCACCATCCAGACTTCTTATAAATGAACCATTAACTATTCTGGATGGAGTTGTAATTGATTCTAAACAATTTTCTGGACTGAACCCAAATGATATTGAAAACATTAAAGTTCTCAAAGGAATTGATGCAACTTCTATTTATGGAAATAAGGCGATAAATGGAGCGATAGTTATTACAACAAAAAAGAAAAACTAATAAGGTGATAGGTTTTAATTTGTAAAGCTTTATTCCAAATTTAATATCCTATTACCTGCCAATATTTTTCTACATTTGAACTCCTTTTGAAAATCCTTCAAAATTTACTCAGGTAAAAATATTTACAAATCAATTTCAAAAAAAATAATGAACCCTATATTAAATCAGAATCTATTTCTTGTAAAAGAACATATCGGAATGTTTAAAGCGGCTAATAATTATGACATTTATGATCCTGCAACCAATCAGATTATAATGAATTGCAGAGAAAACAACTTGGGTTTCTTTACAAAAGTATTTCGTTTTACTGACTACAAAAGAATGACGCCTTTTGATATCGAAATCACCACTGCTTCGGGAGAAAAATTAATTTCAGTAAAACGCGGTATTGCATGGTTTCGCTCGACTGTTGAAGTTTTTGATGAGAAAGATCGTTTGGTGGGAACATTTAAACAAAAACTATTGTCTATTGGAGGAAAGTTCGAAATTCTGGACCAAAACGAAAGAACTGCCGCAACTCTTCAGGGAAAATGGACTGGTTGGGATTTTAAATTCAATCATGAAAATAAACAATTGGCTCAGGTCAGTAAAAAATGGGCAGGAATGGGTAAAGAGTTTTTTACCAGTGCTGATAATTATGTATTAAAAGTCGAAGAAACCGTTGCCACGGATAGTCCGCTGAGACAATTAATCCTTGCAGCTGTTATGTGTATTGACATGGTACTCAAAGAATAAAAAAGTTGTTAAACTTAGATTAAGAAAATAACTGAAAGCATCGTTTTAGGAAGCAAAAACTGTATTTTTGTGTAACTAAAATGATGCTTTTTGCATTTCTAAAAAATAAATCATGACAGACTTAAAAAATAAAAATGCCCTAATTACCGGCGCAGGAAAAGGAATTGGAAAAGCAATTGCGATTGCACTTGCAAAAGAAGGCGTGAACGTAATTTTAGTTTCAAGAACCCAGGCTGATGTTGATCAATTGGCTGATGAAACTGCTGCTTTAGGCGTAAAATCTTTAGCTTTATCTGCTGATGTTTCTGACATTAACTCTATCAATAATGCGGTAGAAAAGGCTTTGGCAGAATTTAAAACTATAGACATTTTAATTAATAGTGCAGGAATTGCTTCTTTCGGAAAGTTTCTGGAATTAGAGCCGGACGCTTGGGAAAACATCATTAAGGTTAACTTAATGGGAACTTATTATACAACTCGCGCCGTTATCCCTAATATGATCGAAAGACAAACTGGCGATATTATCAATATTTCTTCTACAGCCGGATTAAACGGAAATGCATTAACAAGTGCTTACAGTGCTTCAAAATTTGCTGTTTTAGGCCTGACTGATTCTTTAATGCAGGAAATGAGAAAACACAATATTCGTGTTACAGCATTAACACCAAGTACAGTAGCAACTGATATGGCAAAAGATTTAAACCTGACAGATGGTAATCCAGATAAAGTAATGCAGTCTGAAGATGTTGCGGAATTAATCATTGCTCAATTGAAATTAAGCCGTAGAGTTTTTATAAAAAACAGCAGTATCTGGTCTACAAATCCTTAAAAAAATAAACAAATTTCAATCTCTAACAAACTTTGTCAAAGTTTAAAACTTTGACAAAGTTCATAACAGCCTTAATAAAAACCAAATGGAACAATATTTAAGACAATTAATTGCAATAGAATTTACAGATAAAAAAGAACTTTTTACCGGTTTTCTTATTGACTACTCTGACGATTGGATTTTACTAAGAAACAATCCTGAAGATTTTATATTAGATGGTTTTGTAATTCTGAAAAACAAAAATATCGAAGCCGTTCACAGAGATCAAGATCTTGAATTTACAGAAAAAGTTATTCGCCTTAAAGGTCTAAAAACAAATGCCGAAGATATTATTCCGATTAGGGATTTAAGCACTATCCTAAATTATGTAAATACTAAATATGGTATTTTTCAGATTTCTAAAAAATCTGCAAAATCAGCCTATTTAGGGAAACTTATAGAATTGAATGACGAAGAACTGACCATCGACTTTCTGGACATAAAAGGTCAGTTTGGTGGCGAACTGAGTTTTAATCCGGAGAAAATCAGAGTTATTGAGTTTGATACGGATTATATTAATTCTTTGAAATTGGTGATTCCGGAAGGTCAGAAATAGAATATGAATAAACTTATTATCTTACCCGCATTATTTCTCTTGGTTTCCTGCTTTCAGAAAAGCAAAACTGAGGATGTAAATCCTGAAATCTCAAACAAAGATTCTGTTTCCGTAAAAACGGAAAGTACAACTTCGCAAGAAGAAAAAACAAGTAAACTTTTGGTGGGTACAAAAATCGAAGGTGATTTTGATGGTGACGGGAAAAATGAGTTTGCGACTGTTACAAAAACAAAACAAGGAGAAGGAAATCCTATAGAAGACGGAACTCCGGACGAGTATACGATTACTTTTAGCAATGCATCCTTAAAACCGATACCTATTAATTGTTGCGAAGCGACTCTTATTAATGAAGGCGACTTAAACAATGATGGAAAAGATGATTTTTCAGTTTTTCAGGCTCCTATGAACGGATGCAATTATTCTATGACGACTTACTCTTTACAAAATTCAGAGTGGAAACAAATTATAGAAACTTTTTCAGTTCAAACAGGCTGTGATGGATTTACAAATGAGGACTTGCAAAACAGAATTTTTATCGAAAACAAAACGGTCTATAAATTAGAAACAGATCCTAATGATGAAAGTTTAAAATTGATTCGGAAAAAAAATAATTTGAAATAATTTATTCTAAAATACAATTAACAGTCAACTTTGACAAAGTTTTCGAAAACAGAAAAGCCCTTTCTAAAAAAAAGGGCTTTTCTGTTTTTTGTCAGAAATGACAACTATCTTAAATATACACTATGCCTCTGCCAATTTATTCAAAAACTCTAAACGAACACTTCCGTCTTCGTCGATTTTTGTCAGATTGATTTCATGTAATGTGTTTACTAATTCAGGATTCCAGGGTGTTTTTACTTTTACGTAATTTTCTGTAAAACCGTGAATGTATCCTTCTTTATTTTCGCTTTCGAACAAAACAGTTCTGCTAGATCCCAATTGACCTTCGTAAAAAGCACGACGTTTTTTAACTGATAATCCGCGTAACATTTTACTTCGTTTTGCTCTCACATTTGCAGGAACAATTCCTGGCATATTGGCAGCTTCTGTATTGTCTCTTTCTGAATAGGTAAATACGTGTAAATAAGAAATATCCATTTCATTAAGAAAATGGTAGGTTTCTAAAAAGTGCTCATCAGTTTCACCTGGAAAACCAACAATTACATCAACACCAATACAAGCATGCGGCATTACTTCACGAATTTTATTTACTCGTTCTGTATAGATTTCACGCAGGTAACGACGTTTCATTAGTTTTAAAATATCATTACTTCCTGATTGTAGCGGAATATGAAAATGAGGTACGAAAGTGCGGCTTTTAGAAACGAACTCTATTGTTTCATTTTTCAGCAAATTAGGTTCAATTGATGAAATTCGCAAACGCTCAATTCCATCCACCTTATCTAAAGCCTGAACTAAATCAAGAAATGTATGCTCGTGTTTTTTGTTACCGAATTCTCCTTTTCCGTAATCACCAATATTTACTCCGGTTAAAACAATCTCTTTTATATTTTGAGCCGAAATTTCTTTGGCATTTTGAAGGACATTTTCTAAAGCATCGCTTCTGGAAATCCCTCTTGCTAACGGAATCGTACAATAAGTACATTTATAATCGCAGCCGTCCTGAACCTTTAGGAAAGCACGGGTACGATCTCCAATAGAATAACTCCCAACATAAAAATCAGCTTCAGAAATTTCGCATGAGTGAACTTCACCCATGTCGTTTTTACTCAAATCATTAATATAATCGGTAATTTTAAACTTTTCGGTAGCACCCAAAACTAAATCAACACCATCAACTGCTGCTAATTCTTCAGGTTTTAGTTGTGCATAACAACCTACTGCTGCAACAAAAGCCTTATCATTCAGTTTCATTGCTTTTTTTACAACCTGCTTAAATTGCTTATCTGCATTCTCTGTAACAGAACAGGTATTGATGACATAAATGTCTGCTATTTCTTCAAAATCAACACGATCAAAACCTTCATCATTAAAGTTTCTGGCAATTGTAGAAGTTTCTGAAAAATTCAGTTTGCAACCAAGCGTATAAAAGGCAACTTTTTTTCTATTTTCCATGGGAATAAACTACGTTTTAAGTAGTAAGATATTATATTTACATCTCTTTTAAAGAGTTTGCAAATTTACGTACAATATTCTTTAAAATAAAATCAATAATACACTATATATCAATATTTTGAACGAAACATGTATTTCAGGACTTCATAAAAAAACACAAATAAACCTTAAGAGCAATTAATAAATTTTATCTGCAAAAAACTGATACTTTTTTTTCAATAAGAATAAATTGACAAAATCATCGATTAAATGCAAATAACATCGATTAAATACGTTTTTCACAAGATTAAATTCAAATTTTCTTACATTTAACTTTGTTTAAATCATTTTTAAAGGTAATTTCACTTCCTTAAAAATGTTTCTATAAATTTTTATTATTTAAACAATAAATTGCTCATAACAATTTTGATTTTCCCTCGTTATGTTGTTGTTTTGTTGTTATAAAAAATGGGAAGGCCGAAAACCAGAAAGAGTAGGCAAAATTATAAATTAAAAATCCATATGAAAGCATTTTTACCCACAATCTGCTTGATGTTCTTAACCCTTTTTAGCTCGCAAGCGCAAAATACTGCTCCAGCTGCTAATCCATTTCCTTCTATTAGTACATTGACAACTTGGGCGAGTTTAAACTCTCAATCTCAATTTGATATTGCAATTCGTGCGGTTGGATTTAAATTTGAAGTAAAAGAACCGAGTGAAGGCTCGACTGCTTACACTTATATTCGTAAAGTAACTGTAAATGAAGTAAATTATACTGATAGAATTGTTTACAGAATTACTAATAATAATTCAGCAAGTATTATTTCTTTAGTAACAGCTTCTACTGATTTAGTGAGCTTATACACACCACAATTGTCAACTTTTAAAAATAACAATTGCAAAACTGAAATGTCTAAAGACAAAAATACTACTTGTACTTGTTACGAAAGTGCCAATTTTGCAATCGATCTTTGCGATGAACGTGTTAAACTGACAATGGGTGACGGAAATAAATATTTTGTTTCTGTAGCTAAAAAATAATATCTAACTTAAGTATTAGAAACTACGAGCTGTTTTCTAAATCTTTGTAAATCTTAACGAGATAAGAGTACAAAGATTTAGAACGCATTTCCTAGAATAATTTTATAAGTTTGGACTTTTTAATTCATACCAAACTTCCAACTCTCCTTCATATTCAAAAGAGTTTACATACTGCAAACCCAACTTTTCTAATATTCTTCTGGAGTTTTCATTCCCTTCATCTGCATACGCATAAAGTGTTTCTACTTTCATTACATTAAAAGCATAATCTATAAAAGCTTTTCCAGCTTCAGTAGCATATCCTTTTCCCCAATGTTTTTCGATAAAACGATATCCTATTTCATAAAAATCTTTATGATTGTTGATTTCATTTGTAATGAATTTTATTCCTGACCAACCTATAAAATCTCCGGTTTCTTTTAGAATAACCGCCCAACGGCCTGCGTCAAAATCTTTGTATTGCTGTTGAATATTTTTGATATGAGAGCGACTTTCGTCAATATCTTTTACCGGTTTTTTACCAACAAAAACATGTACGTTAGGGTTAGAGTCTAATTCAAACATTCCTTTATCATCTGACGCTGTCAATTCTCGTAAAATCAAACGTTCGGTTTCTATTGGTTCTCTCATCTCAAATAAATTTAATTTAATTTAAAATATAACGCTGCACTACCTCCGCAACACCGTCATTATTATTCGAAGCCACAATTACATCTGCTCTGTCACGCAGTTCCGGCGTAACATTATCAACCCAAACTCCAAGTCCTGCATATTCTATCATAGTAAGATCATTTCCTGCATTTCCTACTGCAATAATTTCACTTTGGTGAATGTTTAACTTTTCAGCCAAAAGTTTCAGGCTCGCCGCCTTATCAATCCCATTTTGAGCTGCCTCTAAGAAAAAAGGTTTAGACATTGCAACACTCAAATGAGGCATTGCTATTTTTAAATCTTTCTCTACCTCTTTTAGATAAGAAGGTTCTGCTAATAAAATACATTTTACGGCAGGCTTTGTAACTGCTGCTTTAAAATCAGGCACTTTATTATGTCGTAATCCCGTAATTTCTTTTTCGATGTCGATATATTCAGAATCAGTTTCACTAACAATTTCTCCATCAATATAAGTAATGATATGCGTTTTCATCTTTACACTATAATCGTATAAATCATGAATTTGTTCCGGAGTTAATGATTGTTCAAATAATATAAGATCATCTTTTACTGTGCTAATTACAGCACCATTAAACGAAATTATATGCGAATCGTACACATCTAATTTTAACTCTTTTGCATAAGCTGTCATTGCTGATGTTGGTCTGCCGGAAGCCAAAACCACATGAACACCTTTTGCCTGAGCCTCAAGAAGTACTTTTTTATTTAATTCAGAAATTTTATGATCGTCTGTCAACAAGGTATCATCCATGTCAAGCACTAGCATTTTATATTGCATTTCTTTTTAATTTACAGTTTTTAGCCGCAGTATACAATCTAGGTTTTCAGTGCTCATTGAGACTAAAAACTGTAAACTGAGACTGAAAACTTCCTTTAGATACTCATTCTGAATTCTTCGATAACCGGATTTGCCTTAGCAAAATCTGTTTCCTGAATAAATACCTCAACTGCCAAACCAGATTGTCCAAAACCTCCCAAGCGGGCAGATTGAATATTATCTTTTTTTGTTGTTTCAACTCCGGCTTCTTCTAATCTTTCTTGTAGAGCAAGTGCTAAAACTTCGCTTCCTGAATACACTTTCATTAATCCCATGACATCTTAATTTTTATTATTATTTTTTATTTCTACTGTAATATTCTTTTCAGCTGATTTTGAAAATCACTTCTTTTCAATTCAAAACTGTAAAGTGAAACTGAAAACTGCGACTTTATTCTTCTTCCTGAATATCCTCTTCTTCCTCATCAAGTTCTTCTTCACCTTCTTCATCCATATCAAATAAATAAGGCTCTAACATCATTTTATCAGCTAAAATTTCGATACGTTCTGTCAAATTTTCAGCAAAAATAATACGTTGTGTTTTTGTGATACTGTTTGAAATACGCATTATTTTAGTTTCGTGACGCAACTTCAACATAGGATCAGCATCATCTATAATAAACATTTTCAAACGGTTTACATTATAACCTGCCGTTGTAAACATATCACTCAATTTATTTGGCGTACCAATTAAAACATCTACTCCGGTCGAAATATAGTTTTTATCATAATCAGTATCTCCTTTGTCGTGTACGCCATAAACTTCAAGATTAGAATATTTTCCGTATTTCTCAAAAAGCGCTTCCATTTCTAACACTTTGGCCTTATCTTCTACAAAAATTAAGGCACGGGGCGATTCTTCTGTATGCCCGGTTAATTGCTGAATTACATTTATTACAATCGTAGTCGATTTTCCGCTTCCTGCCGGAGAAAGAATAATACAATCAGCACCACTTTTTATAGTCGAAAAAGTTTCCTGCTGCAAAACATTTGCTTCCGTTAAACCATTTTCAATTAAAGCGTCTTGTAACTTTTCGTTTATTTTTTTTAGTTTCATCTTTTTTCATGCTTTAAGCTTTAGGCAATAAGCCACAAGCAAAAATTATTTTTAATTTTTATTAGCCTAAAGCATATAGCTTAAAGCCTATTGCGCGAAGCATTTATTTGCTTGCAAACATTTTTACGTCATTTTCAGAAATTTCAGTTCCTCCCAAAATGATTAATCTTTCTACAACATTTCTAAGTTCACGGATATTTCCTGTCCAATCATACTCTTGCAATAATTGTATGGCTTGCGCCGAAAATACTTTAACGACATTTCCTTGCTCTAAAGCTATTTTGGCCGAAAAATGTCTTATCAAAGCCGGGATATCATCACGCCTTTCGTTCAATGGCGGAACTTTT
Source organism: Flavobacterium azizsancarii (assembly GCF_027980145.1). Lineage (GTDB taxonomy): Bacteria > Bacteroidota > Bacteroidia > Flavobacteriales > Flavobacteriaceae > Flavobacterium > Flavobacterium azizsancarii. Next base: position 201,716 of record NZ_JAMZNK010000003.1, read on the forward strand.
ATCAAAATTACAGCCAGACGATGGTATAAATCTTCCCTGAAACGACCTTCGGCAATTTCAACTTTTAGATCTTTATTAGTTGCAGCCACAACACGCACATCTACTTTTATATCCTTTTCTGCACCCACTCTGGTAATCATGCTTTCTTGCAAAGCACGTAAAACTTTGGCTTGCGCCGAAAGACTCATATCACCAATTTCATCTAAGAAAATAGTTCCTTTATCTGCTGCTTCAAACTTCCCTGCACGATCTTTTACTGCAGATGTAAATGCTCCTTTTACGTGACCAAACAATTCGCTTTCGATCAATTCACTTGGTATTGCAGCACAGTTTACTTCAATCATAGGAAAATTGGCGCGTTCGCTTTTTTCATGCAATTGATGTGCTACCAATTCTTTTCCAGTTCCGTTTGGTCCCGTGATCAAAACTCTCGCTTCGGTTTGAGCAACTTTATCAATCATTACTTTAATATGATTAATTGCTTCGCTCTCTCCTACCATTTCGTAGTTTTTGCTTACTTTTTTCTTCAGGATTTTATTCTCAACAACAAGTTGTTTTTTATCTAAAGCATTACGAACCGTATTCAATAACCGATTTAAATCCGGTGGTTTCGAGATATAATCAAAAGCTCCCAAACGCATGGTATGAATCGCTGTTTCCATATCGCCATGACCAGAGATCATGACCATCGGGATTTCAGGCTTGATTTTTTTAGCTTCTTCTAAAACCTCAACACCATCCATTTTTGGCATTTTGATATCGCACAAAACCAAATCGTAATCGTTGTTTTTTATCTTTTCAAGACCCGCAACTCCATCTTCTGCTTCCTCTACCTGATAGGTATCATTCTCTTCTGATAAGATTTTTACCAAAACCCTTCTGATCGATGCTTCGTCTTCTATAATTAGTATTTTGCTCATTCTTTTATAAGGTTCTAAGGTTTTGAGTTGCTAAGGTTCTAAGTTTTTATTTAAGAAGCTAATCTTAGCGACTCAGCAACTCAGAACCTTAGCGACTTTAAAAAATTAATATTTAAGCCATCTATACAATTCTTTCCAGGTTGGTTTTTTGCCGTACATTAAAATACCAATGCGGTAAATTTTTGCAGCAAACCAAACTGTAAGGAAAAACGTAGCAAACAATAATGATACCGAAATTGCGATTTGCCACCACGGCACTCCAAACGGAAGTCGCATTAACATTACAATTGGCGAGGTCAAGGGAATCATAGAAAACACTACTGCAATGGTTCCGTTGGGATCATTGACAACTGTAAAAAATCCGATGTAAACACTTAAAATAAGCGGCATAATAATAGGCAGAAGAAACTGTTGAGAATCTGTTTGATTGTCAACCGCTGCTCCAATTGCGGCATAAAATGAACTATACAAAAAGTAACCGCCAATAAAATAAATCACAAAACCAATTAGGATACTTGCAATTGGCAGATTCCATAATTCACTGATATACATTTGAGCCGTTCCTGTCATTTCCTGTTGTGCTGAGTGCATTAATTCAGGTGAAATTCTTGCCGTTGGGCCAACATTTACTCCAAAAAATGCCGAAGCCGCATACATTAATCCTAAACCAATAATCGCCCAAATCATAAATTGTAACAATCCCGCAAGCGAAGTCCCGATAATTTTACCAATCATTAACTGAAATGGTTTTACCGATGAAATAATGATTTCGATAATTCGGTTCGTTTTTTCTTCGATTACACTTCGCATTACCATATTTCCATAAATGATAATGAACATCATAATCAAATATCCAAATGCTCCGCCAATACCAATTTTTATCTCATTTAATCCTTTTAGACTTTCTTCTCCGGAAGCTTTTACCAAATGAATATTAACTGCAGATTGTGCTTTTTGAATCGCCAGAGTATCCAGTTTTGCATTTTCAAGATTTATTTTGGTTATTTTTTCTCCTATTACGTCCTGCGTTTTTTCAATAAAAGAAATACTGGGACTATTATTGGAAATAAACTCAATTTTACTTTCTAAATCTTTTAAGTTATTTGTTTTTGGAATAACAATTAAACCATCAAAACTTTCATTGGTAATACTGTCTTTTAATGCTTTTGTATCAATTTGAGATAAATTGAGATATTTAAATTGAGACTGATTTTTATTCTGCTTTACAAAATCATTTGCAAACAAACCTGTTTCGTCACGAATGGCGATTCGTTTGGTCTCTGCTTTCATCGAACTTAAATAACCAATAAATCCTGCAATTGCAACAAACAATAACGGACTTAAAAAAGTCATGACAACAAAAGATTTATTACGAACTTTTGCAATAAACTCTCTTTTTATAATCAACGAAATGATGCTCATAAATATTTTAATTTTTCAAATTCAAAATTCCAATTTTGATCGCTCCGACATTGGAATTTGAAATTTAATTTTTCGAATTTTAATTTTTATTTTCAGTTACTGTTTGAATAAAAATATCATTTACACTCGGTATTTTTTCTACAAAATGGGTTACCTGTCCGCGTTGTGTCAGAATGTTTAATAACTCGTTTGGAGTAGAATCCCCTATTTGAATATCTAATTTCAAATCATCATTTAATGATTTGAAGTTTGCCGGCGAAACGGTAAATTTTTGTGTAATGTCATACATCAAACCTTCTACATTACTCGTTAAAATTCCAACTTCAAAACTATTGGTTCTAAACTGACGTTTGACATCGCTTAGTTTTCCTTCTATTAATTTATTCGATTTATGAATTAAAGCAATATGATCACAAAGCTCCTCAACGCTTTCCATTCTATGTGTCGAAAAGATAATGGTTGCCCCTTGTTCTTTCAAGGCTAAAATTTCATCTTTTATAATATTGGCATTAACAGGATCAAATCCTGAGAAAGGCTCATCAAAAATCAGCAATTTCGGCTTGTGCAATACACAAACCACAAACTGAATTTTTTGTGCCATTCCTTTAGAAAGTTCCTGAATTTTTTTATTCCACCAGCCCTGAATTCCTAACCTGTCAAACCAATACTCTAATTGTACTTTAGCTTCGGCTTTAGACAATCCTTTCATTTGTGCCAAATACAAACATTGCTCACCTACTTTCATAGAAGTATACAAACCTCTTTCTTCCGGAAGATAACCAATAGTCTGCACATGTTTTGGCTGCAATTTTTCTCCGTCCAAAATTATTTCGCCACTGTCCGGCAATGTAATTTGATTTATGATTCGGATAAGAGAAGTTTTTCCGGCTCCATTTGGACCTAATAGTCCGTAAATACTACCTTTTGGCACATTTAATGAAACTTCGTTAAGCGCTACATAATCACCGTATTGTTTTACGACTTTATGTACTTCGAGTAAGTTGCTCATGCTGTTTTTAAGATTTTCTGCTTCAGTTTGATCATTATGACCAAGAGCTTGTAAAAGTAAATAATTCGAAACGAATCTTTGTATAATTAAGCAAAAAACCCATTCTAAATTTACATTAGAATGGGTTTTTTAAAACTTATTTAAATATTTTAGAAAAAGCGAAGCTTATGAAAACATATCTTTTACTTTTTCAAAAAATGATTTTTCTGATTTTTCAGGACTTGGAATAAAGTGTTCGTCGGTTAAAGCATTTTCAAAAAATTGTTTTTGCTCTTTATTCAACGTTTTTGGCGTCCATACATTTACATGAACCAATAAATCACCGCTTCCGTAACCGTTGATACTTGGAATACCTTTTCCTTTTAATCTTAAGATTTTTCCGGATTGGATACCTTCTTCTAACTTAATACGAACTTTTCCGTTGATTGCTTCAATATCTTTAGAAACTCCTAAGACTGCTTCAGGAAAACTGATGTACAAATCATAGTGGATGTTTTCACCTTCACGTTTCAGGAATTCGTGCTCTAATTCTTCGATAGCAACAATTAAATCACCAGGAATACTATTTCCCGGAGCATCATTTCCTTTGTTAGAAACTTTTAATTGCATACCATCAACAACTCCAGCAGGAATTTTGATTGAAACAGTTTCATCTTCCACAACCATTCCTTGTGCATCTGCTTCTGAAGGTCTTTTATCTAAAATCTGACCGGAACCACCACAAGTAGGACAAGTTGTTGCAGATTGCATTCTTCCTAAAATAGTATTGGTTACACGCATTACCTGTCCCTGACCGTTACAAGTCGAACACGTTTTGTATGTTACTCCTTTAGCCTGAACTTTACGTTTTACTTTTACTTTTTTCTCAACACCATTCGCAATTTCTTCTAAAGTTAATTTTACTTTAATTCGAAGATTGCTTCCTTTAGCACGACGAGGACCTCCGCCTCCGCCTCCGAAACCGCCAAATCCACCTCCAAAAATATCACCAAACTGGCTGAAAATGTCATCCATATTCATACCACCATGGCCACCACCACCAAAACCACCTGAACCATCAAAAGCCTGGTGTCCGTACTGGTCGTATTTTGCTTTTTTGTTAGGATCGCTTAGCACTTCATAAGCTTCTGCCGCTAGTTTAAAGTTTTCTTCTGCCTCTTTGTCGCCTGGATTTTTATCCGGGTGATATTTAAGCGCACTTTTTCGGTACGCTTTTTTAATTTCGACAGCATCAGCACTTCTTGTTATGCTTAGTATTTCGTAAAAATCTTTTTTCATAATTAGAATAAATTCCATCCAATCCCAAAGATTCGGGACAGGATAATTTCAAACTTCAGTTAACTAATTACTGAACTCCAAAACATTTTATTTGCATTTTTTAGTTTCCGGTAACAACTTTAGGGAAACGAATGATTTTGTCTCCTAATTTGTATCCTTTTTCGATAACATCAACAATTTTCCCTTTTAATTTCTCAGACGGAGCTGGGATTTGGGTAATTGCTTCAGCAAAATCAGCATTAAAAGCATCTCCTGGTCTAACTTCAATTTGCTCTAAACCTTTAGAAACCAAAGTGTTTTTTAATTTTTCATGAATCAACTCCACACCTTTTTTCAGATTTTCATCATCAGATTTGTTGATTTCAACAATCGCTCTGTCAAAATCATCCAAAACAGGCAGCATTGCTACCAAAACATCCTGGTTTGCAGTTTTGAACAAATCTATACGCTCTTTTGAAGTTCTTTTTTTGTAATTTTCAAATTCAGCAAATAGTCTCAAAAACTTATCTTTTTCTTTTGCCAAGTCTTGAGCCAATTGCTCTTCAACACTTAATTCTTCAACAATTAATTGTTCACCGTTGGCATTGTTCTCTAACGTTACATCATCTAATTCCTGATCGAACTCTGTATTTTCCGTAGTCATATTACTTTTATTTTTAAAAATATTCTTAAACTTCATTTTTTATTCTTTCTTTTGGATTGCAAAAGTACTGCCAAATCTTATAAAATGTCAAATTGTCACTTTATTAAAACTGAACTACTTAAAAAGCAAAACCAGTCAGATAAAATTTATTATAATTTTAAGACTATTACGTTTTAGTTTATACTATATTTGAGTTCCAAATTGAAAACTAAATTATTACCAAAATTGAATTTAAGGGTTGGCCTCGGCTTTATAAATAATTATTAATTCAAGTTTACCTTATATTAAAAAAAGCTTCGACTATTTCAGACGAAGCTTTTTTTTATTTGATCTGTTATAGTTGCACGGGCGGAGGGATTCGAACCCCCATCAACGGTTTTGGAGACCGCTATTCTACCCTTGAACTACGCCCGTAACTTAAGGTCGGCAAATTAAATGCTTTTTTTTCTTTCTCACCAACAATTTTAAGCAAATTTTCAAAAGTTTTAAGCTGATAAATGCTAATGTTTCAGTAACACAATCACTGCCAAAGCTTTGTAAAACACAACTTCTTCTATTAGAACAAAAAACTTTGCAAAATTAACCGCAAAGAACGTTAAGGTTTAAAAAATATAGTTTTACAAAAACACAAAGTTCGCAAAGCTTTGTGTTAATCCAGCTTTGCGAACTTTATGTTTTCTGTGCGTGAAGTAAAATTAATTCCAGCTTACTTTGTGTTAATTTTTCGCCACGAATTTCACGAATCTTCACGAATTATTTTATCAATAATCATGACAAAGCTTTGCGGACTCCATCTTTTTTAATCAACTAAAAACTTTGTGAACTATGCCTAAATCACGAATTATTTTATCAATAATCGTCATAAAGCTTTGCGGACTCCGTCTTCTTTAATCAACTAAAAACTTTGCGAACTCTGCCTAAATCTTAGCGTTCTTTGCGGTTAATTTCGTAACGTATTTAAACCTCTTAAGCCAGCAATGCAGCCTTCAACCCTTCAAAATCAACAGAAACCTGTTCTCCTGTCACTAAATTTTTAAGAGAATATGAATTTGATGCAATTTCCTGATCTCCTGCAATTACAACAAACGGAATTAAGCGCTTATCTGCATATTGAAACTGTTTTCCAACCTTTACATTATCCGGATACAATTCTACTTTTATATTTTCTTTTCTTAATTTTTGAATAGCTTGTGAAGCATATAAAGCCTCTGCATCTCCGTAATTTATAAACAATGCTTTTGATGTTGCCGCAACAGTTTCAGGAAACAATTGCAATTCTTCCAGAACTAAATAAATACGATCTAATCCAAAAGAAATCCCAACACCACTCATGTTTTTCAAACCAAAAATACCGGTTAAATCATCATATCTTCCACCGCCGCCAATAGAACCCATTGCTACCGATTTTGGCGCTGCTACTTCAAAAATGGCCCCAGTATAATAATTCAGTCCACGGGCAAGAGTCACATCAAGATCCAAAGTGGCTGTTGACAAACCTAAAGTTGCCACATTGTCACAAATAAACTTCAATTCCTCTACTCCTTTCATTCCTTCCTCAGATTCAGCCAATAAATTTGAAAGCTGACTGATTTTATCTGCAAACGATCCTGTAAAGTTAAAAAGCGGCTGAACTTTCGCCAAAGCTTCTTCAGCAATACCTTTCTCGATCATTTCTTTTTTCACACCATCTTCACCAATTTTATCCAGCTTATCAAGTGCTACCGTAAAATCGATCAGTTTATCTGATGCTCCGATCACTTCGGCAATTCCGGATAATATTTTTCTGTTATTAATTTTTATCGTAACACCTTCAAGACCTAAAGAAGTAAAAACGGTATCATACAATTGAACTAGTTCTACTTCCTGCCATAATGATTTTGAACCTACAACATCAGCATCACATTGATAAAATTCCCTGTAACGTCCTCTTTGAGGTCTGTCAGCTCTCCAAACCGGTTGAATTTGATATCTCTTAAAAGGAAATTCAATTTCGTTTTGGTGCTGTACCACGTATCTTGCAAACGGAACAGTTAAATCGTAACGCAATGCTTTCTCTGAAATTTTTCCGGTAAATTTATTTAACTCAATTCTTTGATTCAAATCTATTGTTTCAGCAGAATTAGATTGTAATGCTTCTATGGATTCGGGTAATTCGATTTTATTTTTATTAAAGAAAAAATTACCTGAATTCAATATTTTAAAAATCAAACGATCGCCTTCTTCTCCATATTTCCCCATTAAGGTATCTGAATTTTCAAACGAAGGTGTTTCGATTGGCTGAAAACCAAATTTCTCAAAATTATTTTTTATGGTCTGAATAATATATTGACGTTTTGACACCTCTGCAGGTGAAAAATCTCTTGTCCCTTGCGGAATACTTGGTTTTGAAGCCATTTTTTTTAGATCTTTAGATTATTAGATCTTTAGATTATTAGATTTCCTTTGCTTGAAGTCTTAAATATAAATGATCTTTTTAGATTATTGGATTTTCGCAGAATTTAGATTCCTCATAAATTCTAATCGACTGCAAATATCTTGTTTTTTAAAATAAATAATGCTTGTTCGAAAACAAACTTGTAACAAAAAACGTATTTTCGTGACAAATTGGTCATGATGCTAAAATTATTTAAAGAAAATATCCGAATTGCTTTTGGTTCTATCAAAACACAATTACTGCGTACTATTCTTACCGTTTTAATTATCGCAATCGGGATTACCGCTTTGGTTGGAATCCTAACCGTTGTAACGGCACTCGAAAATACTATTTCGACCAATTTTGCTTCTATGGGAGCAAACACTTTCAATATTAATCAATACGAAAACAACCTTAAAAATCGTGGAAGTAATGAGCGTGAAATTGTAAATCCAATTATATCCTATCCGGAAGCAGTTGCCTTCAAAAACAAATACAAATATCCCTTTACAGAAACTTCCTTGTCTTTTACGGCTACAAAAACCGCAGAAGTTAAATATTCTGACCGAAAAACAGATCCGGAAATTACCATTCTTGGTGTCGACGAGCATTTTATCGCCAACTCAGGTTTAGAGGTAAGTTTAGGACGAAGCTTTAATCAGTTTGATATTGACAACAATACCTATTCGTGTGTTGTAGGATCAGATTTTGAGAAAGGTTTATTGAAAGATGTAAATCCAATCGACAAAATAATTTCTATTCGCGGTGCTCGTTTTAAAGTCATTGGAGTCTTAAAAGAAAAAGGGTCAACGTTTGGAAACAGTCAGGATTTACGTGTTTTAATTCCAATTCAGGTTGCACGTTCCTTATTTACTGCTCCAAACATCAATTATACATTGAGCGTAATGGTTGCTAAAAAAGAACTTTTAGACGAAGCTATCGATAATGCTACAAGTACAATGCGAAGAGTTAGAAAACTGAGTCCGATTCGTGAAAATAATTTCGGAATTGGCAGAAGTGATGATTTGATCAATCGTATTTTGGGCATCACAAAATATTTAGGCTGGGCTTCCTGGATTATAAGCGTTATTACCATTCTGGGATCTTCAATCGCTTTGATGAATATCATGATCGTTTCGGTGACAGAACGTACTCGCGAAATAGGGGTAAGAAAAGCTTTAGGAGCAAAAAAGACCACTATTGCTGTTCAGTTTTTTATCGAAACTTTATTGATTGGACAAATTGGCGGTTTGATTGGAATTATAATCGGAATTCTTTTAGGATTTGCAATTGCAACTGCAATGAGTTTTGTATTCGTAGTGCCTTGGGTGGCTATTTTTGCTGCTTTTGCAACCAGTTTTACCGTTGCCATCGTTTCAGGTTTATATCCAGCAATAAAAGCCGCTAAACTTGATCCTATCGAAGCTTTGCGCTATGAATAGTTTTCAGTTTTCAGTCTCAGCTTACAGTAACAAATAAAATTGATAGTATTTGAAGCAGAAATTAATTGTTTCAAAAAACCATTAGTCCCGCTATTCGTTTCAAACTTTTATCCCGAACACCGGCATAAAAGATTTTTCACTGCTATCGGGGCTAGATTAGAAATTTCATTCTTTTAAGATCTTTTATAAATGAGATTTACAAAGTCTTCTCATTATTGCGTTTTTTATCAAAATGTGCTTTAATATTTTTGCTAATCATTGGAAAATCACTTTCAAAACATAATCCTAATCTAAAACCATCAGATGGTGCGGTAGGCCTATACTGATTTTCTTCATGAAGCCTATACACTATTTCCGGGATCGCATTTTCAAATTGTAATGCTATAACATGATTATTTCCTCTTGAAATACTACCTTCAGGAACCCATCCGTTCCATAAAGAATGAATAAGTTTACATTTTTGAAAAACATATTCTTCAGGATTATTTTTATTAAAGACACAATCAAAAATTTCTAATAATGGTAAGGCATCAGGAGCGCGAAATGTCGCCAGTAGAATTTCATTTTCAGCTTTATGCCAATTTATAAAATCATAATAAGAATTAGTTTTTACATGGTTTTCAAAACGTTTTTCAACAAGTTCTTTTACAGACTTAATTGCTATGGTCGAAAAATAAGCATCCATTTCAATATAACTTCGTTCAGTATCAATTTGATCTTCCATCTTAGGTTTTTGTTATATAATCCACCTACAACGCTTTAGAAACCTTGCAAGAAATCATGCGGTCATTATCGTATATATCTTTTCGCAATTCGATGTTTTCAAAATTCATTTTTTCTAACAAATCTTTCATTTCGCATCCAAGATACTGATTGATTTCAAAATACAATTGTCCGTTTTCCAGCAGATTTTTCTGAGCCAGTTCAGCAATTTTTCGATAAAAGATCAAAGCATCATTGTCTTCTACAAAAAGCGCCAAATGCGGCTCGTGATCCAGAACATTCTTCTTAATTTCTTCTTTCTCTAAATTACGAACATAAGGCGGATTTGAAACTATAATATCAAAATTACATTTTAACGCCTCCGTTTCTAAAATATTCTGAAGTATAAAATTGACTTCAACCTTATTATTAGCTGCATTTTTCTTAGCGGTTTCGATAGCTTTCTTCGAGACATCAATAGCATACACTTGTGCATTTGGAATGTTTTTCGCCAAAGAAATGGCAATGCATCCGCTTCCTGTTCCAATGTCAAGAATTTTGATTTTTTTAGCTGGATTAATCTTCGAATTTTCATTGATAACCCATTCTACCAATTCTTCTGTTTCAGGTCTCGGAATCAGAACATTTTCATTTACCTCGAACTCCATACCATAAAAATGAGTTTTACCCAATAAATACTGTATAGGAATCTCTTTTTTTAATTGACTTAGTAATGAATCCCATACCACAAAATCACTTTCTGAAAAAGTCAATTCATGATTTAATGCTAAATCAATTTGTCGTAATTTGTGTTTGTCTTCTAAAATTAAATAGAAAAAACTTTCTGCTTCATACGCATCGTAAAAGGGCGATAACTCTTTAATAAACTGAGTGCGGTATTGTTTAATTCTCATTTATACTTGAATTTATATTTAAGCAGTCTTTAATTTAACACTTTTATATCTGGGTTCTGTTAACAATCGAATTGTATTGCGATTTGAGAAACTTTTTTTACCGGCTCATCATTTTCAGACTTCGAAGAAAGAAATAACATCACACGTGTTTCCTCATAATCTCTGTTAGCACCAAAAATAAAATCCAGTTTTCCGTCATTATCAATATCTCCGGCAAAAAGTAATTCAACAAAAGTATCATTGAAAGTCTCTACTTGCAAAAGCAATTTTTCAGGACCGTTATTCGCTTTCAAATAAAGCTTATAGTTTTCTACTTTTTTATAGATCTCTTGCTTATTATCATCTAAACTTCTTTTTTCAGTCGAAAGTACTTTTCCTTCAGCCCTGAAAACATAGTCAGTATCATCGAATTTTAAAGTTACTTTTTCACCTGGCCAGATCTTGTTTTTAGCCAATTTCAAAGACTTTATTTTTCCTAATTTCAATTCCGGATAGTCCATAAACAAAAGTGATTTATTTTTAGAAACAATTGATCTTAAAGAATCACCAACACATTCATCAAATCCTTTTTCGATTGTAAAATCAGCCTTCCCTAAATAATATGTTCCAGCTTCCTCGAATAAATCAATCCAGTTTTTATTTAAAGAATTAGCAGGGTTCTTACCCTGATCATCTCTATAACCATCTGGCAGCAAAATTTCAAAATCGTTTTTTACATCCTCATCCACAATATCTTCATCCCTTACGACAGAATCTTTAACAATTTGAGTCTTAACAGGAATTTGAGATTTTTGAGATTTTACTAGTTTATCATCTTTACAGGAAACCAAAATCGAAAACACCAAAAATGTAAGTATTATATTTTTCATAGCAATTTTACAAGTTTTTCAACATCCAGACTGGACAAGAACTATGCCCTGTATTTCCTAAAGGAGCATCTAAATATTCAAAACCTGATTTTTTATATAATTTCTGGGCAGCATGCATGAATGGCATGGTTTCGATATAACATTTTTCGAAACCAAAATCTTTTGCCTGTTCTAAACATTTCTGCATCATTTCAGAACCAATTCCTAAACCTCGCGTCTCTGGCAAAAAATACATCTTTTGTAATTCACAAATCCCAGGATCTCCATTTTCCAGCGGCGCAATACCTGCACAACCTAAAATTTTTCCTTCGTTTTCAACTACAAAATAAACTGATTGCGGTTTATTATACTCCTCAAACATTAAATCTAAATATGGATCTTCGTAAGCTGTACCCACTTTTGGAATTTCCATTTCATCAAAAACTGATCGTATTAATTGAGCAACTTCCTGATTGTCTTCTTTTTTAATTGACCTGATAATGCAATTTTTCATATTTCCTTATTCCTATACTATATTACAAAAGTAAAATAGTTTTTTGATAGTTTCTTAACTATATCGTTAACTATTGAACTAAACAAAAATAACTACTTTTGTATTGTGAATATACATGAAAAATACATAAAACGCTGCATCGAGTTAGCAGAAAATGGCTTTGGAACCACATATCCAAATCCAATGGTTGGAAGCGTAATTGTTTACGAAAACAAAATTATTGGCGAAGGCTGGCACAAAAAAGCCGGAGAACCACATGCCGAAGTCAACGCAATTCGATCTGTAAAAGACAAATCGCTCTTAAAGAAGGCAACTATCTACGTGAGTCTTGAACCTTGCAGTCATTTTGGCAAAACACCGCCATGTTGCGATTTAATTATAGAGCACCAGATTGCGAATGTTGTTGTTGGAACTGTTGATCCTAATGAAAAAGTGGCCGGAAATGGTATTAAAAAATTAATTGCCGCCGGAGCAAACGTAACCGTTGGTGTCTTAGAAAAAGAATGCAATGAGCTCAACAAACGTTTTTTTACTTTTCATCAGAAAAAAAGACCTTATATTATATTAAAATGGGCCGAAAGCCAGGATGGTTTTTTATCTCCTGAAAAAGAGATCAACAAAGACAGAAAACCTATCTGGATTACTAATCAATATTCCAGACAATTGGTTCATAAATGGCGCAGTGAAGAACAGGCAATTTTAGTAGGAACACAAACTGTTATCGATGACAATCCGAAATTAAATACCAGGGATTGGGCAGGAAATAATCCTGTTAGAATTGTTTTAGATCAGCACAATCGTATCGCAAAAGACAGTTTTATTTTTGACAATAGTGTAAAAACAATTGTATTTACAAAATCTGAAATAACCTTTTCAGAAGAAAACACTAACTTTGAAGTAATTGATTTTAATCAAAATATAATTCCGCAGATAGTAACTGTTTTGTATCAAAACCAAATTCAGTCTGTCATTATCGAGGGCGGGTTACAAACTTTACAATCTTTTATTGATCAAAATATCTGGGATGAAGCCCGAATTTTTATCGGAGAAATCACTTTCGAAAAAGGAACAAAAGCACCGGTTATTCAAAAGAAAAACACAACTAAAAGTTACGTTCAAAGCGACGAATTACTAAACATTAGAAATCATGATTGATACTATAATTTTTGACTTTGGAGATATTTTTATCAATTTAGATAAACAAGCAACCATTTCAGGATTGCAGCAATTAGGCATGACGGAGTGGAATACTGAATTAGATCGTTTGAATCTTTTATTCGAAACCGGGGATATTTCGTATGATGATTTTTTGGCCGGATTTCAAAAAGAACTTCCAAACGCTTCAACTGAAGAAATATTAAAAGCATGGAATGCTGTTCTTGCAGATTTCCCTTTGTATCGATTAGAATTTCTACAAATGCTTTCTCAAAAATACCGCTTATTTCTATTGAGCAATACTGATTCGATTCATATTGCTACTTTCGAAAACAAAACTGGAATTTCATTCTATAGCGATTTTTACCAATGTTTCGAAAAAGTCTATTTTTCATTTGAAATTGGAATGCGAAAACCAAATGCTGAAGTTTTTCATTACCTGATCAACAAACATGAATTATCTCCAAAACGAACTTTGTTTGTAGACGATAAAAAAGAAAACACGGACTCTGCCGCCGCATTAGGTTTTCATATCTGGAATTTACAAGTTGGACAGGAAGATGTTGTAGATTTATTTGAGAAAAAGATATTGTAGCTAACGTATACTTTGTCAAAATGATTTACAATTATTGATGTAATTAACCGCAAAGAGCGCTAAGGTTTTTTATCTATCTGTATGATCAGAAAATGCAAAGTTGGCAATCCCGATAGCTATCGGGATTGTATTGAATCCGGCTTTGAGAACTTTGCGTCTATAAAGCCATGCAAAGTAAAAAACCTTAGCGCCCTTTGCGGTAAAATTAACTCTACGGCTAAAAAACAATAAACTAATTTAGAAATTTACTTTTGGAATATAACGACACTTACAAAACCATAGCCTTTGAATCTGAAGAAATACTTTTTAAGGAAAAAGGAAGTAAGTTCTTTGGATACGCCTTTCCTATAGAACACGAAGACGAAGTAAAACCGATTATCGAAAACTTAAAGAAACAGCATCCTCATGCTGTACACTATTGTTATGCCTACCAATTAGGCACAGCACCAAAAATTTCTTATCGTGCCAATGACGATGGAGAACCAAGCAATACTGCCGGAGCTCCAATTTACGGACAAATACAATCTTTTGGCTTAACAAATATTTTGGTTGTCGTAGTTAGAATTTTTGGCGGAACAAAATTAGGCGTTGGCGGATTAATAGCAGCTTACAAAACGACAGCACAAATGACTCTCGATGTTTGCGAAATTATCAAAAAAACTATCGATGTTCATTTTTTAATCTCTTTTGATTATAAAAACATGAACAAAATAATGCGCGTTATTAAGGAAAAAAAACTGGAAATCACGTCTCAGGAAATGGAAATTGATGAAGTTTCAGGCTTACCAATTGGCAAAATTAAGACAAAAACGCGCAAAAAAAATGCCGAATCAGTATTCGACATTTTTGATTTAATGTTTGAAATCGATATCAAAATTATATAAATTGATACAAAAACCTATCTCATTTTAACAATTATATCAATGTTTCAAACAATTCTAAAATGTAATCTGGAGGCGCCGTCGGACGACCTGTTTTTAACGAAATAAATACTAAAATAAACGCCGCCGTTGTTAATAACTCATTCGCTTCGTTATAAATCGCACACTCGAATTCGATCTTAACAGACGACTGACTTTTGAAAGCGGTATGAATCGTAAGAAGCTCATCGTAGCGTGCTGATTTTTTATAATTTATTTGCATGGAAACAATCGGCAATCCAATTCCGCTTTCCTCCATACTTTTATACGAAATCCCTTTGTTTCTAAGCCATTCCACGCGTCCTATCTCAAAATAAGGAACATAATTTCCGTGATAAACCACTCCCATTTGATCGGTTTCAGAGTAACGAACACGCACTTGCGTTTGATGATTTTTCATTATTTATATATTAAAAAAATTTAAATTCTTAAAGTTCACTTACAACATTTTTTTATAAAATTAGAGGGCAAAATATTTTTTTTTACAGAAATTTGTTCACATATTTGTTATCCCGAAATACGGAATAAAATTGCTCCTTTTTTATTAGGAGAATCTTTATCAATAATAAAAAAATTTATCTGAATCTATGACTAAAACTGCTCAATCGGTATGGGAAAACTGTTTGTCCTTTATAAAAGACAATATTCAAGATCAAGCATATAAAACTTGGTTCGAACCAATCAAATCAGTTGAGCTAACCGACAACGCGTTATATATTCAAGTACCAAGTAAATTTTTCTACGAATGGCTAGAAGAACATTACGTGAAATTATTGAAAGTCGCACTTACCAAAGAACTGGGAAAAAACGCAAAGTTACTCTATAAAATTAAAATGGAGAACACTTATGGCAACAAACAACCGTTTACCGAACAGTTGCCAAGTGCCAACAGAGTGCCAATGAAACCGCAAGAGGTTGATGCTCCGTTTAAAAACTTAAACCCTGAACTTAAAAATCCGTTTGTAATTCCCGGAATTAGAAATCTTAAAATTGAATCGCAATTAAATGCGAACTACAGTTTTGACAATTTCCTTGAAGGTGATTCTAACCGTTTAGCCCGTTCTGCAGGTATGGCTGTTGCCAATAAACCTGGAGGAACATCATTTAATCCTTTATTGATTTTTGGTGGAGTTGGTTTAGGAAAAACACACTTAGCACATGCTATAGGTGTAGAAGTAAAAGATAAATATCCTGAAAAGACGGTTTTATATATTTCTGCCGAAATTTTTACACAACAATATATTGATTCGGTTAAAAAGAATAATCGTAATGATTTCATTCACTTTTACCAATTAATCGACGTTTTGATTATTGATGATGTTCAGTTTTTATCTGGAAAATCAGGAACTCAGGACGTATTTTTCCATATTTTTAACTATTTACACCAAAACGGAAAACAGGTAATTTTGACTTCGGACAAAGCTCCTGTTGACATGCAGGATATTGAGCAACGTTTATTATCTCGTTTTAAATGGGGATTGTCTGCTGAATTACACCAGCCGGATTACGAAACCAGAATTTCGATCTTAAAAAACATTCTTTATCGCGATGGTGTTGAAATCCCGGAAGATATTATTGAATATGTTGCACGCAATATCAAAAGCAATGTTAGAGAACTTGAAGGTGCTATTATATCGTTAATTGCACAATCTTCTTTCAATAAAAAAGAAGTTACAATTGAGTTGGCTAAAAGCGTTGTTGAGAAATTTGTTAAAAACGTAAAGAGAGAAATCTCTATCGATTATATTCAAAAAATTGTATCAGACTATTTCCAGTTAGACATTGAAACACTTCAATCAAAAACCAGAAAAAGACACGTGGTACAGGCAAGACAATTGGCTATGTTTTTTGCAAAGAAATTCACAAAAGCTTCTTTAGCAAACATTGGCTCACAAATTGGAGATCGTGATCACGCTACTGTATTACATGCTTGTAAAACTGTTGACAATTTAGTTTCTACAGACAAACAATTCAAGAAATTTGTCGAAGACATCAACAAAAAACTAACGCTATAAACGCGAATCATGCCAGTAAAAATTTTAATGGTTTGTTTGGGAAATATTTGCAGATCACCTTTAGCCGAAGGTATTCTAGCATCAAAATTACCCCATGATAAATTTATTGTTGATTCAGCCGGAACAGGTTCATGGCACGTAGGTAATGCTCCGGACAAACGTTCGATTGCAGTAGCCCAGAAAAATGGATTATGCATAGACGCTCAAAAGGGACGACAATTTAAAATCACCGATTTTGATGAGTTTGATTACATTTATGTAATGGACAGTTCCAATTATAGCGACGTAATTCATCTTGCAAAAACGCCTGAACACAAAAACAAAGTTCAGCTTATTCTAAAAGAACTTTTTCCTAATAAAAATACAGATGTTCCTGATCCTTATTACGGAGCAACAAATAGCTTTGACGATGTATATAAAATGCTGGATGAAGCTGCTGAAATTATTGCCAAAAAACTTATCGAAAAACATTCATAATTTAATTTGTATTTTAATTACTTAACTGGTAATTAAAATACATTTTTGTTTAAACTCTAAAATATCACAAAATGAAACTTCTAGGAAAATTATATTTAATTCCAACAACAATGGGCGAAAGCGATCCAATGGATGTTTTGCCACAAACCGTAAAAAGAAGTATCGATTTTATAGATCATTATATTGTTGAAAACGAAAAAACGGCAAGAAAATCAATAAAAGCGGTTTCGCCGGAAAAAAAACAATCAGAACTAATACTTTTCACCCTTAATAAACGTACCGAACCAAGCGAGCATTTAGATTTTATCAAACCTTTGCTGGAAGGAAAAAACGTAGGATTAATGAGTGAAGCTGGTTGTCCGGGTGTTGCTGATCCCGGTGCTGTAATTGTAAAATTAGCACATGAAAAAGGAATTCAGGTTGTTCCGTTAGTTGGTCCTTCGTCTATATTGTTAGCAATGATGGCTTCCGGAATGAACGGACAAAGTTTTACTTTCAACGGGTATTTGCCAATTGATAAAGAGGAGAAAAAATCGGCATTGAAGTATTTTGAAAAATTATCGCAGGACAAAAATCAATCTCAACTTTTTATTGAAACTCCTTATCGAAACAATAAATTAGTTGAAGATATTCTTCAAATATTAAATCCTTCGACGCATTTATGTATTGCGACTGATATTACGTTACCAACAGAATTTATTAAAACATTGCGTGTTGCAGATTGGAAAAAACTAAAAGTTGATTTACATAATCGACCTACGATTTTTATTATACATAAAATGTAAACTAACTTTAAGACACTATATCATGAAAAAGTTTTTAATACTAATTCTAATTTGTGTTGCGCAAAAAACATTTTCACAAAAGGAGATCAGGAGAATTCCTGAACCTCCGAAAAATATAAATGGAAATATCATTCCTCCTAACGAAATCGACATATACAACCCTATTGGGATTGACGTAAAACCAGAGTTCCCAGGAGAAAAAGTAGAATTTCATCAATTTATAGAGAGAAACTATAAAAAATCAAACAAGAGACCAACTTTGCAAGGAAAAGTATTCGCCACTTTTAATATTGAAATAAACGGTTCATTAAGTGATATAAAAATCCTTCGAGATATTGCATCTTACAGCGGAGAGGAACTGGTAAGGGTTTTAAAATTATCTCCTACATGGAAACCTGGAAAACTAAACGGTAAAGGAGTCAGAACTATATACTCACTTGTTGTGCCTGTACAGCTATAAGTCTGCAATTATCAATCTTTTTCTTAATCTAATTTCATGAGCAAACTTCCAAATGTAACAACAAGCATTTTTACGGTCATGTCTAAAATGGCAACCGAATATAATGCAATAAATCTTTCGCAGGGATTTCCGAATTTTCCTGTAGACGAAAGATTAACAGCTATTTTGGCAAAATTATCGAAAGAAAATGTGCACCAGTATACACCAATGGCAGGTTTTCCTCCATTGATGAATCAGATTGCAAAATTGGTTCAGAGTTCATACAACAGAATAATTGTTCCTGAAACAGAAATCTTAGTTACTGCCGGCGCAACTCAGGGAATTTTCACTTCAATTTTGGCCTTGGTAAAAACAGGTGACGAAGTTATTATTCTGGATCCGAGTTATGACTCTTATGAATCCCCTGTTCTTCTTTGTAATGCAAAACCTGTTCGGGTAGCTTTAAATGACAATTATACACCAAATTGGGAAACCATAGAAAAAGCCTGTTCGCCAAAAACAAAGATGATTATTATCAATAATCCGCATAACCCAACAGGAAAAATTTTGACAGAAGAAGATTTTCTTCAACTAGAAAAACTACTATCAAAACATCCTGACATTATTGTTTTATCAGATGAAGTTTATGAATACATCACTTTCGAAGAAAAACATATTTCTGCACACACTAAAGATTTTCTTTTAAACCGTTGCATAATGGTTTCTTCTTTTGGAAAATCATTTCATATTACGGGCTGGAAAATAGGCTATACTGTTGCACCCGAACATTTGATGAAAGAAATTAAAAAAGTACACCAGTTTTTGGTTTTTAGCGTCAACAGTATTTCACAAGCTGCCATTAGTGAATATTTAGATCTTGTAAATGTCAATCTTTTAGGGAAATTCTATCAGGAAAAACGAGATTATTTCCAGAAATCACTTCAAAATAGTCGTTTTGAGTTAAAACCTTGCGAAGGAACTTATTTTCAGGTGGCTTCTTATGCAAGCATTTCAAACGACGATGATGTTACTTTTTGTAAAAAACTAATAACCGATCATGGCGTTGCTGCTATCCCTATTTCTACTTTTTATTCTGATCATAAAGACCAAAAATTAATACGTTTTTGCTTTGCCAAAGATGATTTTACTTTAGAATCTGCCGCAAAAAAATTGTGTGATATATAAAGTTTATCAAAAATTTATAACATTATTATGCGCGCATCCTATTTATTTAATTAATATTGTAATAAAAAGAAAAAAATATGAGCTATACAGATAAAATGTTAAGAGATGACGCTTTAAAAGGTAAAGTCATAGTAGTTACAGGTGGCGGAAGCGGTTTAGGAAAAGCAATGACAAAATATTTCTTAGAATTAGGCGCTCAGGTAGCGATTACTTCAAGAGATTTAGACAAGCTAAAAGCTACTGCAACTGAACTTGAAACTGAAACAGGAGGTAAATGTTTACCACTTCAATGTGATGTTCGTCATTATGAAGAAGTAGAAAACATGCTTCAGGAAGTTTTAAAAGCTTTTGGCAAAGTTGATGTTCTTTTGAATAATGCTGCCGGAAATTTTATTTCTCCAACAGAACGTTTATCTGCAAATGCATTTGATACTGTTATAGATATCGTATTAAAAGGGTCTAAAAACTGTACGCTTGCTTTTGGTAAGCACTGGATCGATACCAAACAAAAATCATCTACAATTTTAAATATAGTTACTACTTATGCCTGGACTGGTTCAGCTTATGTTGTACCAAGTGCTACTGCAAAAGCAGGAGTGTTAGCCATGACGCGCAGTTTAGCAGTCGAATGGGCAAAATACGGAATCCGCTCTAATGCAATCGCTCCGGGACCATTCCCTACAAAAGGTGCATGGGACAGATTATTGCCGGGCGATCTTGCTGAAAAATTTGACATGGCCAAAAAAGTTCCATTGAAACGTGTAGGTGATCATCAGGAATTAGCAAATTTGGCAGCTTATTTAGTATCTGATTTTTCAGCTTATGTAAATGGTGAAGTGATTACTATTGATGGTGGAGAATGGCTAAAAGGCGCAGGGCAATTTAATTTACTAGAAGCAATTCCTGAAGAACTTTGGGACCAGCTTGAAATGATGATAAAAGCAAAAAAGAATAAATAATTTTACGTGCTTACTAAATTCAGAATATTTTTTATAAACTATACTGATTGCACCAAATCCCGAAGGTTCTACTTTCGGGATTTTTTTATGTTTTTTACCATATAAGTAATATAAGTTCAATGAAGTAATAAATTGTTTAAAGATCTGTTTGCTTAAATTTACTTATATAACTTATATGGTTAAATAAGTTAATATGTGTAGACAATCCAGTTAAATTATTATTTTTGCCGAACAAAATATATAATATAAAATTATGCTCATTATTGGAATTGCAGGAGGAACAGGAAGTGGAAAAACAACGGTGGTACACCAGATCATGAACGAATTACCAGACACTGAAGTGGGCGTAATTTCTCAGGATTCGTACTATAAAGAAACCCATAATTTGTCATTCGACGAAAGAGCATTAATCAATTTTGATCACCCGCGCGCGATCGATTTTGAATTATTGGTAAAACATTTAAAAGCTTTAAAAGAAGGCGAAACTATCGACCAACCGGTATATTCATTCATTCAGCACAACAGAACTGACGATACGGTATCAACGCATCCAAGAAAGGTAATGATTGTTGAAGGGATATTAATTTTAACGAATCCTGAGCTACGCGACCTTTTTGACGTTAAAGTATATGTTCACGCTGATTCTGACGAAAGATTAATTCGTCGTTTAAAGAGAGATATTTCTGAACGCGGACGCGATATCGACGAGGTTTTAACACGTTATCAGAACACTTTAAAACCTATGCATGAGCAATTTATAGAACCTTCAAAAGCCTTCGCAGATATTATTATTCCTAATGATAAATACAATACTGTTGCCATTGATGTAGTTCGTGCTGTAATTAATCAACGAATTTCATAAATTTTATCGTAAATTTATTCCATAGAAATAAGGAGCTATTTCCCGCTCTCGCCTTTATCTTTTTATGGCAGAAAAAGCCATAAAAAGGATATCGGCTCCATCGGGGCTAGAACACCAATCAAAATTATAAGAAGTAATCAGTCAAAGAGAAAATGAAATTCAAAAATCCATATAAAGGCAAACGCTGGTTCAAATTAGTAGGCAACAAATATGTCTGGGTTTTACTCTTTTTTGTAATCTGGATGTTCTTCTTAGACAATTACTCTTATTTTGATCATCGCTTTTTAGACAACCAGATCAACGAACTACAAGACAACAAAAAGTATTACCAGGTCGAAATAAAAAAAGATCAGGAACAGATTAAGCAACTTAAAAACCCTGAACAAATAGAAAAATATGCTCGCGAAAAGTATTTCATGAAAAAAGACAGCGAAGATATTTATATCATCCAATTTGAAGGAGATACTATTCAAGACACTAAAGAATAATCAGAAAAAAGCACACAATCCCAATGGCTACTACCCTATTCGACGATTTTAATCCGATTTCATCCAAACAATGGAAACAAAAAATTCAGTTCGAATTAGACGGAGCTGATTATAACGAAACTGTTATTTGGAATTCTCCGGAAGATATTCAGGTAAAACCATTTTATCATATCGATGAATTTTCAAAAACTGCTTCAGTACAAACAGAAGCATCTAATTTTAAAATTTGCCAAAACATCTTTGTTTATGATATTGAGAAATCGATTCAAAGAGCCATTAACACTATCGAAAGAGGTGCGGAAAGTTTGCGTTTTACCATACAAAACGAAAAAATTGATGTCAAAAAATTATTAGAAACTCTTCCTTTAGAAAACAGAACAGTTTACTTTAATTTATCGTTTATTTCAATCGATTTCGTAAAAATATTAGACACTATTTCAATTCAGAAAAAAGCTATTTTTTATTGTAATATTGACCCAATTGGTCATTTTGCAAGAGAAGGGAACTGGTTTACTACATCAGATAAAAATAATTTTGAAACGATTGAAAAAATTTCAAAAGCAACAACAAATCTTAATTTATTAAGTATAGATTCAGGTTTGTATCAAAATGCAGGTGCCAATATTACACAACAAATAGCCTATAGTTTAGCGCATGCCAATGAATATTTGAATCGTTTACCAAGTATTACAAAACCAATTGTTTTTGAAATATCTGTAGGCACCAATTATTTTTTTGAAATTGCAAAACTTCGTGCTTTACGAATGCTTTTCAAATTGATCGCTTCAGAATACAATCCCAATTTAGAATGTCATTTTTTGGTAACACCAACCAAACGTAATAAAACGATTTACGATTATAACGTAAACATGCTTCGTACCACAACCGAATGTATGTCAGCCATATTAGGCGGTGCAGATGCTGTTGCAAATTTACCTTATGATTCATTATACCATAAAGACAATGAATTTGGTGATAGAATTGCCAGAAATCAATTATTGGTTTTAAAACACGAAAGTTACTTCGACAAAGTCAATAATCCGGCTGATGGAAGTTATTATATAGAAAGTCTAACCACACAATTGGCCGAGAAAAGTTTAACTTTATTTAAAGATATCGAGGCAAATGGTGGATTTTTAAAACTTCTAAACGACGGAACTATCAAAAAGAAGATTCAGGAAAGCGCTGTAAAAGAGCAGGAATTGTTCGATTCTAAAAAAGAAGTTTTATTAGGAACAAATAAATATCCTAATAAAGATGACAAGATGAAGCATGATTTAGAATTGTTTCCTTTTGTAAAAATAAAACCTCGAAAAACTTTAATTACACCTATTATAGAAAAAAGATTAGCTGAGAAGCTGGAACAAGAAAGATTAGAACTTGAATAAATATTTTTTCTAAGTAATTAATAAACCTGCTCAAAAGAGTATTTCCATGATAAGAAAAGACCTTAAACATATTAAGTTAAATGTAAAAAATGAAAAGTTAGACAAACTGGCCAATAATCCCAATTCTATAACTGAAAACTTTTACACGGCTGAAGGAATTGAACTCAAAAAAACTTATTCTGAAAAAGATATTGAGGATTTAGAGTTCTTAGAATTCGGAGCTGGCTTTGCACCGAATTTACGTGGACCATATGCTACTATGTACGTAAGACGACCATGGACGATTAGACAATATGCAGGATTTTCGACCGCTGAAGAAAGTAATGCTTTTTACCGAAGAAATTTAGCAGCAGGACAAAAAGGGCTTTCGATCGCATTTGATTTACCAACGCATCGTGGTTATGACTCAGATCATGAAAGAGTTGTGGGTGATGTAGGGAAAGCCGGAGTTGCCATCGATTCTGTCGAAGACATGAAAGTTCTATTTGATCAGATTCCACTTGATGAAATGTCAGTTTCAATGACTATGAACGGCGCCGTTTTGCCAATTATGGCATTTTATATCGTTGCAGCAGAAGAGCAAGGTGTTGCCATTGAAAAATTATCCGGCACGATCCAGAATGATATCCTGAAAGAGTTTATGGTTCGTAATACTTATATCTATCCTCCAACGCCTTCTATGAAGATTATAGCTGATATCTTTGAATTTACGAGCAAGAAAATGCCTAAATTTAATTCGATCTCGATTTCAGGATATCATATGCAGGAAGCCGGAGCAACTGCTGATATTGAATTGGCTTATACGCTGGCTGATGGTTTAGAATATATCAGAACCGGACTTTCTACAGGAATGACGATTGACGAGTTTGCCCCTCGCCTTTCTTTCTTTTGGGCAATTGGTATGAATCATTTTATGGAAATCGCCAAGATGCGTGCCGGAAGAATGATTTGGGCAAAATTAGTACAACAATTTAATCCTAAAAGCGATAAATCATTAGCTCTAAGAACGCATTGCCAGACAAGTGGCTGGAGTCTAACAGAACAAGATCCGTTTAATAATGTGGCAAGAACTTGTATCGAAGCTACTGCCGCTGCTTTTGGAGGAACTCAATCCTTACATACTAATGCTTTAGATGAAGCGATTGCATTACCAACAGACTTTTCGGCAAGGATTGCTCGTAATACTCAGATTTTTTTACAGGAAGAAACTAAAATCACAAAAACTGTTGATCCTTGGGGAGGAAGTTATTATGTTGAAAGTTTAACTAATGAAATTCTAAAAAGTACCTGGAAACTAATTGAAGAAGTAGAGGAATTAGGAGGAATGACAAAAGCTATTGAAGCAGGAATTCCAAAACTACGAATAGAAGAAGCAGCTGCCAGAAAACAAGCCAGAATAGATAGCGGACAAGATATTATTGTTGGTGTTAATCAATACCGACTGGAAAAAGAAGATCCTTTGCATATTTTGGATGTAGACAACCAAATGGTCCGCAAACAACAATTAGAGCAACTAGAACAGATAAAAGCAAAAAGAGATACTGAAAAAGTAAATCAATCACTCGAAAAATTAATACTTTGTGCCAAAACCGGACAAGGAAACTTATTAGAAATTGCTATTGAAGCTGCTCGAAACAGAGCAACATTAGGCGAAATCAGCGATGCTCTTGAAAGTATTTTTGGAAGATACAAAGCACAGATTAAATCCTTTAGCGGTGTGTATAGTGCAGCAATAAAAAATGACGAGAATTTTGAGAAGGCAAAACAATTAGCTAATGCCTTTGCCAAACAAGAAGGAAGACGTCCCAGAATCATGATTGCCAAAATGGGACAAGACGGACATGATCGCGGCGCAAAAGTAGTCGCAACCGGATATGCTGATGTAGGTTTTGATGTAGATATAGGTCCTCTTTTTCAAACTCCAGCCGAAGCAGCCAAACAAGCTGTTGAAAATGATGTGCATATTTTAGGCGTTTCATCACTGGCTGCAGGACATAAAACATTGGTCCCTCAAGTTATTGAAGAACTTAAAAAACACGGACGTGAAGATATCATGGTAATTGTTGGCGGTGTAATTCCGGCGCAAGATTATCAATTTCTGTTTGATGCCGGAGCCGTAGCTGTTTTTGGGCCAGGAACTAAAATCAGTGAAGCAGCTATTAAAATCTTAGAAATCTTAATTGACTAAAGAGCATAAAAAAATCCCGAACAATTTCGGGATTTTTTTATGCTTATTCTAAATTTGATCGTGTATTGTAGCATCATTATCTGCCTCAATATGGGATAAATCATAACCTCCAAAGGCTTTCATGTAACTTTTCAATGAAGTTCCATAGGCATCTTTAAAATGTCTGTTTCCATTATTTTTGAAAAAGTTTTTAACTGAACCAGCACCTCCAAGGTGTGCAGCTGCCAAAATTCCAGATTCGGTAATTTGAATGCCACTGATAATTTTACCTTGATACTTTTGAATTTCATTACGTAAAATCCATTTGTTTTTGGATAGCAAAGCAATAAATGCTTTTTCCTGTAAGGCAGGATCTTTTAAAAATGCTTTATTATTATGAACACCAACCGCTCTTAAGGCTTTAGAACCAAATTGGTATTTTCCCATGTAACCCAATGAATTTACCAATCGGTATTTTCCTTGAGATTCTTTAAAAGCAACTGCTTCTTTAAAACTTATAAGGCGCTTTTCTGTAAATAGAACATTTACCTTTTTTTCTGTAGGATAATCATCCTCTTCTTGCGATGGAAATACGTATTCAGATCCATCTGTTTTTTCGATTAGGAACCACGGTTTGGTTTCCATATTAAAGGGTTTAAAACCCAAACTCAAAAATGTAATAATAACGATCAAACTCGCATAAAAATACCACTTCTTTATCATAAATTGTTTTTCTTCAAGACGCTGTCACCCTCTTGAAATTTCTACGCTGCAAAGATAAGAAATACAAAACAATACTCATAATCAGTGTTTTACATATTTTATAAAATACAATAATCTCTTTTAATCCCTTTATTGACCGAGTATTCGAGCGATCGAACAGCTTCTGAAATTAGCTCCAAAAACTAAAAAAAAGAGTAAAAAAAAAGGGCTTTTTTAGCATTTTTTTATCAAATTCAAACAAAAAACAAGAAAAAACGTACTTTAAAGTCTCGTTTTTAACAGCGAAAAATGAATTTGATTTTAAAAATTCACATAAATCGAATCGAAATAAAAGATACTTTTTACTCAAATTCGAAGTCTGGTTTTTTACGAAAAATTAAAATTTACCTGAAAGCAAATGCTTTTTTTGTCAAAAGTATTTTCATAACATTCCATAAGTACAAAAATTGCAATTAAATGAATTTGCAACTGTTTTCCGAAATGCTTAGGTGTCATGTTTTTTTATGTAGGAAATAAAAAAATACCTCCCTATCAAACTATAATAAAAAAAACCGAAGCCATAAAAGCTTCGGTTTTCCATATAATTTCAATTGCACTACATGCAAATGCTCATTTATCTTGTTACCCCCTGGCTAGCAATCCAGTCTGAATATTTTTTTGCATTTTTAGTATGTTCTTCATAAGTAGCCGCAAATTCGTGATAACCAAATCGATCTACACTTGCACAAAAATAAATATAATCGTTTTTTTCCGGGTTTAAAACCGCTTCAAGAGCAGTAATATCAGGCATTGCGATTGGCCCTGGCGGAAGTCCTATGTTCACATACGTATTATAAGGCGATTTCATTACCAAATCATTATAAAAAACTCTTTTGATAACCTGATCAAAATTATTATCTTTTAATTTCAAGGCATAAATAACAGTTGGATCTGCCTGCAACGGCATTTCTAATCGTAAACGATTCAAATAAACGCCGGCAATGCGAGGTCTTTCATCTTTTTTGACAGATTCTTTATGAACGATTGAGGCCAAAATTGTTGCTTGTACAGGTGTTAATCCTTGTTTCTTTGCTTTTTCTATTCTTTCAGGAGTCCAGAAATTATGGTATTCCTTAATCATTTTATCACGGAATTTCTCTGCAGACGTATTCCAGTAAATTTCATAAGTATTGGGAATAAACATAGCAAATACATTATCTTCATTAAAACCATTTTCTTTCAAAAAAGCAGGATCTTTAATTGCTTTCATTAAAGACAAACTATCTGCTTCAATCTCTGCACCTACTCTTCCGGCAAAATTTTCTAAGCGCTCCTGATTATTAAAAGCCAATTTTACAGGAATATTAGCTCGCATCGCACGAACTAAATCAAGATTATTCATGTCTTTTTTAAGTAAAAAACGACCGGATTTTACATTTTCAGGATAACTTCTTTTATTGGCAACCATTTCAAAATTGTCAAAATTCTTGATATAGGGTTCTAATATTTTCTTTACATCAGTATAATTAGCACCAGTTGGAACATATACATAAAGTTCTTTTTCTTCGAATTTGGTATTGGCGCTGAATATTTTATTAATTAAAATAAAACCATAAATCATTAAAACTGAAATTACAGCTACAGCAGATATCGTGATTATTTTTTTTAAGCTCAAAGTCTAAAGTTTAAATTTGTTTGTTAATTAACTGAAAAATTGCTTCATCGTGATAGCGGTTATTGAGCAAAATCCAATCTTTTTTAATTCCTATTTTCTCAAAGCCAAATTTAGTAAAAAGAGCTATACTTGGTACATTTCCTACAGCAATATTTGCATACAATTGATGTAAATTTAAATTATGAAAGGAATACTTAATTAAAAGTTCTAATGCCTCAGATCCAATTTTATTGTTTCTATTTTCACCGCTCTGAATAACGATTCCAACTCCTGCTCTGTTATTTTTTGGATCAAATTCAAATAAATCAATTAAACCAATCGCCGGAAAATCCTGATCCTGGCAAATTGCCAGACGAAGTTGTTTTGCTTCGTAAATATCCTTTTGTGCATTTTCGAGATATTGCCTAACCAAAAATCGACTATAAGGCGTTTGTGTGTTACTGACTTCCCAAATATTTTCATCATTCTCCATCGCATATACAAACTCTAAATCATTAGGTTCTAATGCTCGAAGATAAATATTTTCGCCTTTCAGTGTAATCATTGTTGATTATATATTTGTCTTCGACTTGTCTCAGACTGACATTATTGATTAAATTTCTATTGTTCCCTTAAAAACAAATTTTGCTGGTCCGGTTAAGAAAACATTCGTAAAATGATCTCCTAATTTATCAAAAGAAACGGTTAATTTTCCTCCTTCAACATTTAGGTTAATCGAAGTTTTATCTGTCTCACCAATAGCGTTCATAGCAATAGCTACTGCAGTTGCTCCTGTACCACAAGCCAGCGTTTCATCTTCTACTCCTCTTTCGTAGGTACGAAGTGAAAAAGTACTGTCATCGACTTTTTTTACAAAATTAATGTTACTTCCTTTTTCTCCATACAACTCCCCATAACGAATTGCGGCACCATTCTCTTTTACATTATAATGTTCTAAATCATCAACAATCTGAACATGATGTGGGGAACCTGTGTCTAAAAAAGTATAAGAACCTTTTTTTTGCACTTCATCAACGTCAATCATTTGTAACGAAATAATAGCATCATCACCAACAGAAGCATGATGTAAACCATCTGTTGCAATAAATGTAGCTTTGTTTTCAATTACACCCAATTGATTGGCAAATGCTACTAAACAACGACCTCCATTTCCGCACATTGAACTCTGATTTCCATCTGAATTATAATATACCATTCTAAAGTCAGTTTCAGTATCATTTTCTAACAAAATAAGTCCATCCGCTCCTATTCCGAATCGTCTGTCGCACAAACGTTCAATTAATTTCGTATCTTTCTTGGGGAAAAAATCTAAACGATTATCAATCATTACGAAATCGTTTCCTGTTCCTTGATATTTATAAAATTCTACTTGCATTTTTCTTGAATTGAGAAATACAAAAGTACGAACTATTAATGATATGTTAATCATTGTTAAACAGAGTTAAACGACTTTACTTCAGATTTTTTTTGATATAATTTTACATTAGATAACTTAAATATTGATCAACTATGAAACGATTTTCTACCCTATTTTTAGTATCACTTTTAAGTGGTGCTACTACACTTGGTGCATACAAGTTATTATTTGAAAATAACGACTCTGTTTTTGGTACAAAAAATCCAGTAGTAACTCTTGCTCCAAATTCTTTGTCAAAGCAAGTAGGATTGGCTGCGGAAACTGTTGATTTTACTGCAGCAGCAGATAAAACTATTCATACTGTAGTACACGTAAAAAATGTGTCTCGCAGAACCGTAACTAATCCGATGTTAGAATACTTTTATGGTTACGGAGGTCAACAAACACAAGAACAGGTAGGAACAGGATCCGGGGTTATTATTTCTGCAGATGGTTATATTGTAACCAATAATCACGTGATAAAAAATGCTACCGAAATTGAAATTACTTTAAACAATAAAAAATCATATACAGCAAAACTTATTGGAACTGATTCTAAAATGGATATTGCATTATTAAAAATCAATACCGATGAAAAATTACCTTATACTGTTTTTGCAAATTCTGATGCTGTAAAAGTTGGCGAATGGGTTCTGGCTGTTGGAAATCCGTACAACCTAACTTCGACTGTAACTGCCGGAATTGTTTCGGCGAAAGCCAGAAATTTGGACACAAACGGAATACAATCTTTTATTCAGACAGATGCTGCTGTAAACCCGGGCAATAGTGGAGGTGCATTGGTAAATACTCGTGGAGAATTAATTGGCATTAACACTATGATATCCTCCACAACAGGATCTTATGTAGGATACTCATTTGCAGTGCCATCAAATATTGCCAGAAAAATTATCGAAGATATCATGGAGTTTGGTAATGTACAAAGAGCGATACTGGGTGTCGAAGGTGGCGAACTTAATAATGCCGCGTCCAAAGAACTAGGTGTCTCTCAAACTCAGGGCTTTTATATCAATAAAGTAAATAAACAATCAGGAGCCGAAAAATCTGGTCTTCAAAAAGGAGATATTATCGTAAAATTAGATAATCGGGACATTGCTACTTATGCTGATTTTTCAGGATATATTAATACAAAAAGACCAAATGATGTCGTTCAGGTAACCTATATTCGTGATGGAAAAAACAAAGTAGTTCCTGTTACCTTGAGCAAAAATGAATTTTTTAGTACTGAATTTAAAGGAATCGAATTAGAAAATATAGATGCTACCGATAAAAAGAGATTCGGTCTAAACTATGGTGTAAAAATAAAAGCGCTGACAAACGAAAATCTCAAACAATATAATAATGAATTACAAGGCAATATTATTTTGAGTATTGACAATATAAAAGCAACAGATATCGAAACGGTTTCAAAACTTTTAGGCCAAAAAGACGAAAATCAAAGCATACGAATTGAAATGATTAATAAAAAAGGAGAGATCATCCGAGTTATCATCTAATTCTTTTTATTTCCCAAAACTAAGCCATTCTGAAAAATCAGGATGGCTTTTTTATTTCGTAGAGGTTTTTAAAAATAAATCACAAAATAGCTTACGAAATCGATTGAAATAAATACTTTTGCGCCAAATTCAAAAATATTCGTGTATTTATTTTTTCAATTTAATCAATTATGAGCAACAAATCTTTGTACCAAAAAGAGGTATCATTACAAGTCGACCGAAGAAGAGCTGGTGTCGAATTAATTAAAATCATAAGCGATTTATGGTATGACAAATCCATTGAAATGGTCTTATTCAAGAATCAATTATTGGATAAAAATGTCAGCGATATAATCAATTTGCATCAATATGCAGGTGAATTTGTGGGTAAACCTATCACCATTTTTGATTCAGTTGAAATCGCAAAAGTTATCTTAACCTTAGATCTTCCTCCTGCAAAATTAGATCTTGGAAAACTAACTTATGAATATCGTTTAGAAGATGAAAAATATCCTGATGCAAGATATTTTGTAATCGATAAATTAAAAAAGGCTAAATCATCAGAAGAAATTCAGCCAAAAGATGTTGTTTTATATGGTTTTGGTAGAATTGGCAGATTATTAGCCCGGGAATTAATGTCTAAAACTGGTAAAGGAAACCAATTGCGCTTAAGAGCGATTGTAACACGTGACAAGAACGACACATCAACTTTAGAGAAACGAGCTTCTCTTTTACGTTATGATTCTATTCATGGAGATTTTCAGGGATCTGTAATTGCTGATCCAAAAAATAATGCTTTGATTATAAACGGAACTACGGTACATATTATCACTGCAAATGCACCGGAAGAAATTGACTATACTCAATACGGAATCAATGATGCGTTGGTAATTGATAATACGGGAGCTTTTACAACTGAAGAAGCTTTAAAAAAGCATTTGACTTCACCAGGAACTAGCAAAGTTTTATTGACAGCTCCCGGAAAAGGAATACCTAATATTGTTCATGGTGTAAATCATAATGAATATAATCCTGACGAAATTGATATTTTCTCCGCCGCTTCCTGTACGACAAATGCCATAACTCCTGTCTTAAAAGCTATTGAAGATACTTTGGGAGTGGTAAAAGGCCATCTGGAAACTATTCATGCCTATACAAACGATCAGAATCTGGTTGATAATATGCATAAAAAATACCGTCGCGGAAGAGCTGCAGCTTTAAATATGGTTATTACCGAAACTGGTGCCGGAAGTGCTGTTGCGAAAGCTTTGCCCTCATTAGAAGGAAAATTGACTTCGAATGCTATTAGAGTTCCGGTTCCAAATGGATCTCTAGTTGTTTTGAATTTAGAAGTTAAAAAGGCAACTTCTATTGCTTCAATTAACAAAATCATGAAAAAATATGCTCTCGAAGGAGAATTAGTAGAGCAAATAAAATATTCATTAAATAATGAATTAGTTTCATCTGATATCGTTGGAACATCTGCTCCCTCTATTTATGACAGCAACGCCACAATTGTATCAAATGACGGAAAAAACATTGTGCTCTATATTTGGTACGATAACGAATACGGCTACAGTCATCAGGTTATTCGATTGGCCAAATACATTGCCAAAGTGAGACGTTTTACTTACTATTAATATAAAACCAAAACCACCCATTATTTTTAAAACCATCAGGCAGTGCTTGGTGGTTTTTGTTTGAATGAAAAAGAACACAATAGGAATAGTTTAGATTATATAGGCAGAACAGTTGTGCTCTTAACTTCTGAAATTACAAAAACAGTATTAATTAAAGACACCTCAGGTAATATTGATAATTTTTTTTGATGAAATTGATGGTAACTTTCCATATCTGGAATTATAATTTTAAGCATATAATCAAAGTTTCCGGATACGTAATTACATTCCACCACTTCAGGCAAATTCAAAATCGACTGATTAAATCCTTCTGAAGTATCATATGTTTGTTTCGTTAGCGTTACCTGACAATAAACCGTGAGATTATTGCCTAATTTTTTCTTGTTTAAAATTGAAACATACTTCTCAATAACACCTTCTTTTTCAAGCCGTTTAACCCGATCATGTACAGGTGTAAGAGACAGATTTATTTTGTTTGCAATATCTTTTAAAGTATAGTGCGCATTTTCTTGCAAAAGTCGTAGGATTTTTTTGTCAATTTCATCTAAAGCCATAACGAAAACGTTTTCTGTAATTAATAAAATTTAGTCATTTTTTCTTTTTGAGCAAGATAGTAGGCTCTCAAAAAGAATATTTTTCTGTAAAAGTATTAAATAAAATAATATTTTCTTATTTATAGGTGCTTAATCCATAATATATTCTCTATCTGTAGTTTTGTAAAAGAATTTCAATAAAAACGAAAAAATATAACAAAATGATAATAGGTGTTCCAAAAGAAATAAAAAATAACGAAAACCGTGTGGCTTTAACTCCCGCCGGAGTTTCTGAAATGAAAAAACACGGACATGCAGTTTATGTTCAGGCAACAGCTGGTCTAGGAAGTGGTTTTAGTGATGAGGAATATGCAAATGCCGGAGCGGTTGTTTTAGCCACTATTGAGGAAGTATATGCTATTGCTGAAATGATCATTAAAGTAAAAGAACCAATTGCATCTGAATATCCATTAATCAAAAAAGATCAATTATTATTTACTTACTTTCACTTTGCTTCATCAGAACCATTAACTCATGCTATGCTTGAGAAAGGTGCTGTATGTTTAGCTTATGAAACGGTTGAAAAAGCAGATCGCAGCTTACCATTATTAGTTCCAATGTCTGAAGTTGCCGGTCGTATGGCTATTCAGCAAGGAGCAAAATATCTTGAAAAACCATTAAAAGGAAGAGGAATTCTTTTGGGTGGAGTTCCAGGTGTACCTCCTGCTAAAGTTTTAGTTTTAGGTGGGGGAATCGTTGGAACTCAAGCTGCAAAAATGGCGGCTGGTTTAGGAGCTCAGGTAACTATTATGGATTTAAGTTTGCCTCGTTTACGTTATTTAGATGACATTATGCCTGCAAACGTGAGTACAGAAATGTCAAATCATTACAACATTACAAAAGCAATTGCTACAGCTGATTTAATTGTTGGAGCAGTTTTAATTCCAGGAGCAAAAGCGCCTCACTTAATTACTCGTGACATGCTTAAATTAATGCGCCCGGGAACTGTTGTTGTAGATGTTGCAGTTGACCAAGGTGGATGTATCGAAACTTGTACTCCTACAACTCACGAAAATCCAACTTTTATCATTGATGATATTGTTCACTACTGTGTAGCAAATATGCCAGGTGCTGTGCCTTACACATCTACTTTGGCTTTGACTAATGCAACTTTGCCTTACGCGGTGCAATTAGCAAATAAAGGCTGGGAAAAAGCTTGTAACGAAAATGAAGAATTGAAAAAAGGATTAAACATTGCTAACGGAAAAATTCTTTACAAAGGAGTTGCTGAAGCTTGGAACCTTCCTTTTAACGAAGAGTTAGTGTTAGCAAACGCATAGTGCTAACATTAAATAAGTGCTTACTAAACACTATTCAAAAGGCTTTTCTTAATTGAAAAGCCTTTTTTTTATCACATAAAAAAACCTGCCATTATATGACAGGTTTTATTTTGTATGCTAGAGAGAAACTATTTTTTCTCATCTAAAACTTCTTGCAACACTTTTGCTTCAGTTCCATTTGGGAAAGTTACTTTGATTTTTTGCGCAATTGTTGGCGCAATCTCAGTAATGGCTTTCTTATCATAAGATTCTCCTTTTTTAATATGCCATCCGTAAAAAATAGCTGGCACATGTGTATCATAAGAATAAGGCGTTCCGTGTGACGTTCCTGTAGTTGTGTACTCGATAACTCCGGGTTTATCAATAATTACCAAATCACCATTTTGGGTGACATCATAACCTTTCGCGACAAAATTCAAATAATAATCATTTCCTGCATTAGCTAAAATTTCTTCTTCAGTATATACTTTTTTAACTTGTGGCTGAGCTATTAAAAAATCCTTAAAAGCTTGTTTTACTTTTACTAAATCTAACTTTTTATCTTTAATAATTTGTTTATTGAAGAAAACATTAAAGTTTGAGTAGTTTAAGATTAAATCCACTCCAAATGTTTTAACAGAGAAATCCTGTAAACTTTTTTTAACTTCTTTTGAAGGATAATTATCTACATTATATTTATGATCTTTTAAATAAATCACATTTTCAGCTCCTGCATGATCAGCAGTTAGAAAAAGTAAATAATTTCCTTTCCCAACAGTTTTATCCAGATAATTTAAGAAATCTGCGATTGTTTGATCTAATCTCAAATAGGTATCCTGAAGTTCCATAGAACGTGGCCCAAGTAAGTGACCTACATAATCAGTAGAAGAGAAACTTACAGTTAAAAAGTCTGTAATATTATCCTTTCCTAATTCTTCTTTTTCAATAGCTTTCTTAGCAAATTCAGCCAGTAAGTCATTTCCAAAAGGAGTTGCTCTTAGAATTCCAGCATCATTCTTTTCATACATTGATTTTAAATCATACGGGAAAACAGGCGCTGCACTTCCGTACAATTTACCTTCATAAGGATTATCATCAGGTAAACTTTCGTTATATATTGAAGCTGGTTTGTACAAATCCCATCCTTTGTTAATATATGGCATATAATGTTTCTCATTATTGAATTGAATAACCCACTCAGGTAATTTTTCTCCATAAAAAGTACTTGAAATAAAAGATCCGGTTTTACTGTACCAAAATGCCCAGTTTGCAAAGTGACCTGCCGGCAAAATTGCGCCACGATCTTTAAGGCTAATTCCAATTACTTTTCCTTGAAAATTGGTCGCCATTCTTACTTCGTCAGTAATAGTAGTACTTTGCAAATTTTTAGGAGACATAGCACCTTCTTCTGCTGTACCATCACCAACAGTTTTCACACCTGCATCATCCGTACAATACATTTGCTTTCCAAGTGTTCTGCTAAACCATTCATTACCTACAATTCCATGTGTAGCTGGCGTAGTTCCAGTATAAATTGATGCATGTCCCGGGGCTGTATAAGTTGGCATGTAATTATAATGCATATTCTGAAAAGTATATCCATTATTCATCAATCTCTTAAATCCGTTTGGTGAAAAATCATCTGAAAACCGATATAAATATTCCATTTTCATCTGATCTACTACAATCCCTACCACTAACTTAGGGCGTTGTTGAGCATTTAAATTTGAGAGAACAAACAATGTCAACAATACAATACTTTTTTTCATACTTAAATTATAATATTTAATACAAAAATACAGATTCACATTTAGATAGGCTAACACACCATAATTTAAAACTTAAAAATGAATATAATTTAACAGAAACTTTTACAGAAAATTATCCAATACTTGATTTTGGCGTTTCCCTTCGGGTCGGGCTGTACGCTAAATCTTTTGCGATAGAGATATTAGTTTGTTTCGCCAGAGGCTTGTAGTATCGCAAAAGGATATCGCTGCCATCCCTAACGCAATCTAAGATAAAGAGAAGTGTCATTTTTAAAATTCCAGATTCCAAAGTATCACGCCTTGTGCCTTTGTGAACTTTCCACCAACATTCAATTAAAAGATTTTTTAGTCCTTCTCTTTTAAAAAGCAAACTAGAAGCTATTTTAAAAAAAAATAAGAATCAATAAAAACAAAAAGAAAGACAACTTTCCACAATTGCATTTGGTAACAAAATATTATCCGGTCCAGCTTTGCGAACTTAAAAATTTTCAACAATTACAAACTTCCCTTGCGCGCTTTGCGGTTAAACTACAAAGCATTATAAAACATTACTGCAGTATTTTGTAAAACAAAAAACCCTGTTTCGCTAGAAACAGGGTTTTCAAAAGAAAGGCGACGACATACTCTCCCACATAACTGCAGTACCATCTGCGCAGGCGGGCTTAACTACTCTGTTCGGGATGGGAAGAGGTGAGCCCCGCCGCAATAACCACCTTAAGAAGTTATAATTGCTTTGGGCAATTTTACAATTAATTAAAAATTGTAATAATATCTTAACATACTGAGATAAAGAAAAAAGTATTGATTTAGAAAGTTTCTTCTCCCACCTTACGGTGGGAGAAAAGGGTGTACATAAGCTTACGGATTATTAGTACTA
>NZ_JAMZNK010000040.1 GCF_027980145.1 Flavobacterium azizsancarii
AAAAGCCTTATGATTACACCCAAAAGATACAAAAAAAAGAGTAGAAAACTTTTAGCTTCTACTCCTTTAATTAACAATTATTCCTGAAAAGGACTTTTTCAGTGCCCTCGATTTTTCAAAAGGGCTTTGTAATTATTTAAGAAGTAATTAGTTTTTACTATTTAATTTAGAAAGTAAACGTAAAAATTCAACGTATAACCAAACTAGTGTAATCATAAGTCCCATGGCACCATACCATTCCATGAATTTTGGCATTTTTTCCTGTACACCTTTTTCGATCAAATCGAAGTCTAAAAATAGATTTAAGGCAGCAATGATAATTACAAAAACACTGATTCCAATACTCATCATTCCATTTCCGTAATGAACAGGAGTAAAGTTAAATATCAAAGAAGCTATCCAGGAAATTAAGTAATAAGTTGCTATTGCTAATGTTGCAGCAATTACTACTGATTTAAATTGTTCTGTAACTTTTACAATTTTGAATTTATATAAACCCAGACATACTAGAAATGTTACTAATGTTGCGCTAACAGCATTAACTACAATTCCAGGATACATAGCTTCAAATATTGCAGAAATTCCACCAATAAATAACCCTTCGAATAAGGCATAGCCCGGAGCAAGGTATGGAGAAAGATGTGGTTTGAATGCAGCAATTATAACTAAGATAAATCCAACAATAGCACCTCCAATTGTAGGTAACATTGCATTCATCCCGTTAAATGCCATCCACCATGTAATCATTGCAGATCCGCATAAGATTAAAAACAAAATAGCTGTTTTATTCATAGTACCAGATAAAGTCATTTCTTGATTGTAATCAATAATTTGACCCTGATGTGCTCCTTCAGCTTTTGAAACAGCATTTGATGAAAAACGTTTGTTGCTTAAAAATGGATTTTTAGAATTCATAATATGATTGGTTTTAAAAATTCAAATATAATTGATATTTTTCGATGTGCCCTTAATACTATAGAATTTTTAACAATTGATTCCAATAAAAAAGCCATCAATAACAATTGATGGCTTCTATATGAAATATAAAATTATTTTAGTTTAATAAATCCAAAACTAAAGATGGGAATAGACCTAAAATAATATTTAATGTAATTGAGATTACAGCTACTGCATAAATAAGGAAAGGTTTTCCGGTGCGTTCCTGATTTGGCTCTTTAGAATACATAGCTAAGATCAATTTGAAATAATATCCAACACTAATAATAGAGTTGATCACAGCAACAATTACCAAAGCAATATATCCTGCCTGTATAGTTTGATTGAATAAGAATAATTTAGCAAAAAATCCGGAGAAAATCGGAATACCGGCCATAGATAACAATGAACCTGTAAGGATTGCGGCTAATAAGGGATTTGTTTTTCCTAAACCATGAAAATTAGTAATGTCTTCGTTATCCTGATTTTTGCAAACGTATAATACAACACTAAAAGCAGCAATTCCTGCTAATGCGTAAGCAGTAGTATAATATAATAATACACCTGCTGAAGTTGAAACAGTTAACAAAGTCATCAACATAAAACCGGCATGCGAAATTCCTGAGAATGCCAACATACGTTTTACATTTACCTGACGTAGTGCCATTATGTTTCCAACAGTCATAGAAGCAATCGAAATAATTACTACGATGTTTTCAAAAGTTCCTAATAAGTCCTGATTGTCCAGAGAAGGAATAAAATTTAATGCAGCAATTAATTTGTAAAGTGTTGCAATTGCTACAACTTTAGCCAAAGTACTCATTAATGCAGTTGTCAAAGCAGGAGATCCTTCGTAAACATCCGGTGCCCAGAAATGAAACGGAACTGCAGCTACTTTAAATAACATACCAATAATCATTAAAATCATTCCAATAGGAAACCAGATTGGCAATTCGGCAGATAAAGAACTTTCGTGAATTTCTGCAACATCAAAAGTTCCCATTGCTCCGTAAATCAAACAAATTCCAAATAAAATAATTCCTGATGCGAAAGATCCCATCAAAAAGTATTTCATACCGGCTTCGTTACTTTTTAGATTCAAACGATCACTTGCTGCCAAGATGTAAAGTGCGATTGATAAAATTTCTATTCCTAAGAAAAACATTGCTAAGTTTCCAAAAGTAACCATGGCTACGGCTCCAGCTAGTAAAAAAACTTTTATAGCGACAAAATCTGAGATTTTGGTTGGATGATTTTCGTAAAAATTATGGCTTAACGCTACTAAGAATATAGTAAGAACAATAAACAATGATGAAAACGCAGTAGAGAACTTGCTCACTGTGATCATATTATCATGGTAACTTGCTGTTGATCCAAATTCGTAATAGTTGATTGCCAAGACACCTAATAAACCAATAATGGTAATAGGAACTATGGCCTTTCTTAAATTAAGAATTTCAAACAATAGGCAAAAAACACCCAATCCTGTTATAGCTATTAATGTATTCATTTTTGTTTTTTTGATTTAGGAAATCTCAAACTAATGATGCCCTAATTTATTTTTATTTAAAATATATTTAATTTTCCTTTCAGTAATAAATTTAACTTTTTAAGTGTCAGACAAAATCTGAATCAAAAATCGTTAATCTTCTTTCTGAAATCGTTAATTTTTATTGATAACGTTTAGAATAGTTTCTAAACTTGGTGTAATCAAATCTGTAATTGGTTTTGGATAAAATCCGAAGAATATTAAAACCGCAATAATTGCTACGAATGAAATTCCTTCATTTACAGAAACATCTGCAAAAGTTTTAGAATTTGTTTCTCCTAACATTACATTTTGAAACATTTTAAGCATATAATAAGCTCCTAAAATAATAGTTGTTCCGCCTAAGACAGCAAACCAAATATTGATTTGAGAAAGACTATACAAAACTGTAAATTCTCCAACAAAGTTAAAAGTTCCCGGTAAAGCTACTGAAGCCAATACCAAAATTAAAAACATAGAAGTAAATTTTGGAGATTGTGTACGGATACCGCCCAATTCACCAATTTCTCTTGTTTCGAATCTTCTAAAAATAACTTCGGCAGCAAAAAACAATCCTACTACAACAAAACCGTGAGCGATCATTTGCAAAACAGCTCCGCGCAAACCATCAATAGTAAGTGTGTAAGTTCCTGCAGCAATTAATCCAACGTGAGCTAATGAAGAATAAGCCAATAATTTCTTTAAATCCTTTTGTCTTAAAGCTACAATCGATCCGTAAATTACACCGGCAACTCCTAAAGCAATGAAGATATCCATGTACTCTTTTGCTGCTAATGGTGCAATTGGCAACTGCCAACGAATAACACTGTACAATCCCATTTTTAGCATGATACCAGATAAAAGCATAGTTCCAACAGTTGGTGCTTTTTGGTACACATTTGCCTGCCATGTGTGGAAAGGAATAATTGGGATTTTAATAGCATACGCTAAAAAGAAAGCTAAGAATATCCAAAGTTGTTCACTAGCAGATAAATTTAGTTTGTATAAATCTTCGATTAAGAAAGTACCTGCTTTTTGGTATAAGTAGATAAAAGCTACTAACATGAATAACGAACCTGCAAGTGTGTAAATAAAGAATTTAACCACCGCTTTTCTGCGTTCTTCTGCATCGCCATTCCCCCAAATAAGAGCAATAAAGTAAATAGGAATAAGTGCTAATTCCCAGAAAATATAATATAAAAGACCATCTGCCGCAAGGAAAGTTCCTGTCATAGCAAAAGCCATAAATAAAATCAGAGCATAAAAACCTTTTGCATTTTTATAATCGTTCCCGAAAGAAGAAAATATAATGATGGGAGTCAAAGCTGCAGTTAATAGAACCATTGCCATTCCTAATCCATCAGCATTTAAAGCAAATGAAATATTAGGTTTCGTAATCCAGGCTTTTATTAAACTGATGTTTTCGTTTGCATAAAAATGATTTAGCAATACAATTGAACAACCTAAAGCCGCCAAACTAAAGAACAAAGCTACTTTTGATGCTAGTTTGTCACCAGCAAAATAAGTGGCAAATGCACCAATTAAAAGAATAATTAATATAAGAGAAACGTTCATAGTTGTAAAATTATTTAGCTAAAAATATATAGGAAACAATGGCGCAAAGCCCCAAAACAAAAGCAAAAAGGTATAATCCAATACTTCCGTTTTGTAATTTTTTACCTTGAAAAGCGAGTTCATTGGTTACTTTTCCTAATCCAAAAACAAGAGCAGATAAACTGGTCTCAATATAATCCCTGAAAAATCTTGATAGCCCGTTAATAGAGCGAACAAATACGGCATCGTAAATTTCGTCTACATAATATTTGTTGTATAAAACTTTAGTTAAGCCAGTAATATTTTCATCTGCTTCAGGAACATTGTCTTGTTTGAAATATTTAACGTAAGCTATTAAGATACCTAGTAATCCACCCAAAACAGCAACTCCCATTAGAGTATATTCTGTTGTACCTAAATGATGTTCTTCGCCAGCGACTTTTGTGAAAAGTGGAGCTAAATACTCATTTAACCAGCTGTTTCCAGGTAAGCTGATTAGTCCGCCAAAAGTAGCAAGGATTGCCAAAACGATAAGAGGGAAAGTAATTAATCCGTTGCTTTCATGTAAATGATGTTTTTGTTCGTCTGTTCCTCTAAAATCTTTAAAGAAAGTAAGAAACATTAATCTAAACATATAAAAAGCTGTCATGATTGAGGCAACAGAACCAATAACATAAAGTGTTTTACTGTGTTCGAAAGCCGTTAATAAGATTTCGTCTTTAGAGAAAAATCCTGAGAAAAACGGAATTCCTGAAATGGCTAATGATGAAATCATCATTGTCCAGAAAGTGATTGGCATTGCTTTACGCAAACCACCCATTTTACGCATATCTTGTTCTCCGTGCAAACCGTGAATTACAGATCCTGAACCTAAGAACAAACAAGCTTTGAAGAAAGCGTGAGTAATTACGTGAAAAACGGCAACTTCATATGCACCAAGTCCTAATGCTAAAAACATTAATCCTAATTGAGAAACAGTAGAGTAGGCCAATACTTTTTTGATATCTGTCTGTACTAAACCAATTGTTGCAGCTACTAACGAAGTGATCGCTCCAATAACAGCAATTATAGTTTGTACTTCCGGAGCTAAATCAAATACGAAATTCAATCTTGTTACCATAAAGATACCAGCAGTAACCATTGTCGCAGCGTGAATCAATGCAGAAACCGGAGTTGGTCCAGCCATCGCATCAGGTAACCAGGTATATAATGGAATCTGTGCTGATTTACCACAAGCACCAATAAATAAACATAATGCAGCTAATGAAAGCAACGGTACATTTAAGTTTGTTGCTCCTGCGATAGCAGTTTTTAAAGTTGCATAATCTAAAGTAGAGAACATAGAGCCAATAATGAACATTCCGATCAAAAGACCTAAATCTCCAATTCTGTTCATAATAAAAGCTTTTTTCGCTGCATCATTGTAATCCTGGTTTTTATGCCAGAATCCAATTAATAAGTAGGAGCAAAGTCCAACACCTTCCCAACCAATAAATAAAACTAATAAGTTACTTCCAATTACAAGCGTAATCATAAAAAATACGAACAGATTCAAATATGCAAAAAACTTGTGCATATTCTCATCGTCATGCATGTAACTGATAGAGTATAAGTGAATCAATGATCCAATACCGGTTACGAAAAGTAACCAAAGCAATGATAATTGATCTAATAAAAATCCAAGATTAATTTTTATGTTACTGATTTGAATCCAGTCAAATAAAGTAACCTGAAGAGCTTGTTTTGTTTGGCTGATTTGATTGAAAAAGAAAAGCGTAACAGCAAAAGAAACGACTACAGCAGCAGTTCCAATAATTCCTGAAGCGGTTTTTCCTAAGCTTTTGCCAAAGAAAACATTGATTAAAAATCCTAAAAAAGGAGATAAAACTAAAAGTAAAGCTAAATTGGTATCCATTTTTATTTATCCTTTTAAATTTTTTAAATTATCGATACTAATCGAACCTAAATTTCTAAAGATCGAAACTAAAATAGCCAATCCAACTGCAACTTCGGCCGCAGCAACCGCCATCGAAAAGAATACAAAAACTTGCCCTTGTGCATCTTGATGATAAGTCGAAAAAGCAACAAATAAAAGGTTAACAGCATTCAACATGATTTCGATAGACATGAAAACGATAATAGCATTTCGTCTGTACAATACACCAAAAATACCAATACAGAAAAGTACAACACTCAAAAAGATGTAGTTTTCAATACCTATTTGATTTAATATATTACCCATTATTTATTTATTTAATTTTTCTTTTTTAGACAATAGTACACTTCCAATCATCGCTACCAATAGTAAGATGGATGCGAATTCGAACGGAACCATATATTCGTTTAATAATATTTTACCAAGTACTTGAATTGACTGAAAATCTTCGCCTGTTGAATCGTATTCGCCAACAATTGGTTTAGAGTTGATGAAAATTGCAATCAATACAACACAAATCAAACAGAAAGAAACAATTGCTCCTAAACGCGTAATTCTAGGTCGGTGTACTTCACGTTGTTCGTTCAGGTTCATTAACATGATCGTAAACAGGAACAAAATCATAATTGCTCCGGAATAGACTATAATGTGTACAATAGCTAAGAATTGAGCATTTAATAATAAATAATGACCGGCAATTGAGAAAAAACAAATTACTAAATAAATAGCACTATGAATTGGGTTTCTGCTAAAAATGGTCAGGAAAGCGGTAATTACTGTAATAAAAGCTAAGAAACAAAATATTACTTGTACAGTTGTTGCGTGTGCAAAATCAGGAATATGTATCATTTAATTAGCATTATTAAGTTGAGCATTTTTGATTGCCACATCAAGAGGCATCACTAATCTGTCTTTTCCAAAAATGAAATCTTCTCTTTCGTAGCTAGAAGGAACCAACACTTTTGAAGTTGTTAGATAGATGGCATCTTTTGGACATGCTTCCTCACATAAACCACAAAAAATGCAACGTAACATATTGATTTCGTAGATCGAAGCGTATTTTTCTTCTCTGTACAAATGCTTTTCATCTGCTTTACGTTCAGCGGCTTTCATTGTGATCGCTTCAGCTGGACATGATAAAGCACATAATCCGCAAGCGGTACAATTTTCACGACCTTGCTCATCACGTTTCAATTGGTGCTGACCACGATAAACAGGGCTCATCTCACGCACTTGTTCAGGATAGTGAATTGTCACTTTTTTTCTGAATAAATGTTTAAACGTAATTAACAATCCTTTCACAATCGCCACAAGATACATTCGCTCTAAAAAAGTCATCTCTTTGTTTGAGACCATCTTTTTTCTACCCGATAATGATATAGTTTCTATTGACATTTTTTAATGTATGATTTATGATTCGTAATTTGATGGTAATCAAATCGAAAATCTATTTTATTTTTAATTTGAAGCTTCCCGATAACTATCGCAACAGGGTTGGGCTCTCGTTTATTAAAATCCTAAATAAACTGCGATATCATGTCTTAATATAACAATTCCTGTAATCATGATATTAATGATAGAAAGCGGAATCAAAATTTTCCAGCCTAAATTCATTAATTGGTCATATCTAAATCTTGGAATTGTCCAACGTACCCACATATAGAAAAATATGAAGAAACATATTTTAACAAACAATACTGCAATTCCTAAAAGGTTTGCCGGGTTTACTCCTGCGTTTTCTACCATCCAGCTCATTCCCGGATAATTGTATCCTCCAAAGAATAATACAGAGATAATTGTAGCAGAGATAAACATACTCGC
The DNA here is from genome assembly GCF_027980145.1 of Flavobacterium azizsancarii. Taxonomy (GTDB): domain Bacteria; phylum Bacteroidota; class Bacteroidia; order Flavobacteriales; family Flavobacteriaceae; genus Flavobacterium; species Flavobacterium azizsancarii. The sequence continues at coordinate 7,776 of NZ_JAMZNK010000040.1, forward strand.
GTATTCAGCAAATAAATAGAATCCCATTTTCATTGATGAATATTCTGTATGGTAACCACCAATTAATTCGTTTTCACATTCTGCAAGGTCAAAAGGAGTTCTGTTTGTTTCAGCAAACGAACAAATTAAGAAAATCAGAAAAGATAGTGGCTGGTATAAAACATTCCAGTGCCATTCTGATTGTTGTTCAGAAATAACTTTTAAGCTTAAAGTTCCGGTCATCATCAATAAAGCAATGATTGATAATCCCATGGCAACTTCGTATGAAACCATTTGTGAGGCAGCACGAATTGCTCCCATCAGGGAGAATTTATTGTTCGAAGCCCATCCACCAATCATGATACCATAAACTCCTACTGAAAGTACTCCAAAAATGTATAATATTCCAATATTAATATCGGTTGCCTGCAAATAAACATCACGGCCAAAAATATGTAATTTGTCTCCCCAAGGAATTACTGCGCTCGTCATTAAAGCTGTACTCATGGCAATTGCCGGTCCTACAACAAATAAAAATTTGTTAGGTGTATTTGGGAAAAACTCTTCTTTCGAGAATAATTTCATACCATCAGCAAGAGGTTGCAATAAACCACCCCATCCGGCACGGTTAGGCCCTACACGATCCTGAAGATAGGCAGCAACTTTACGTTCAGCCCAGGTAGAATACATCGCCATTATCATTGTTATGGCAAAAACCACAATAATCACAACACTTTTTTCTATAATAAATGTTCCATCTACCATGGCTAAGAATTTTGGTTGTTAGGGGTTAATGGAATTTCAGCCATACTAATTTTTTTACGGTCGATATCTCTTCCTAAAAGGATATTTTTCTCTGTATCGATTTCTACTTTTTCCAGTTTCTGAGTGTAGTTATTTTGGTTGATAACAGAATCTTTTTCAAATTCTCTTGGACCTTCAATAACCCAGTCATTTACATTTTTGTGGTCAAAACGACAGCTGTTGCAAATGAATTCTTCCACTTCATGATACTCGTCTTTACGACCTGTTACACGTTGGATTTCTCCTCCAAACATCCATACAGTTGTTTTTCCACAACATCCCGGAGTTGTACATTCTCTGTGTGCATTGAAAGGTTTGTTGAACCAAACTCTCGATTTAAATCGAAAAGTTTTGTCTGTCAATGCTCCAACAGGACAAACGTCGATCATATTTCCGGAAAACTCATTGTCAATAGCTTTTGAAATTCCGGTTGAAATATTAGCGTGATCACCACGATCTAATACTCCGTGAACTCTGTTGTCTGTCAATTGATCTGCAACTTGTACACATCTTTGGCATAAAATACAACGGTTCATATGTAGTTGAATATGCGGACCAATATCTTCTGGTTCGAATGTTCTTTTTTCTTCAATAAAACGTGACTTAGGATTTCCGTGTTCGAAACTTAAGTTTTGTAAATCACATTCACCTGCCTGATCACAAATAGGGCAATCTAACGGGTGGTTGATCAATAAAAATTCAGTTACAGATTTACGGGCTTCGGTTACACGAGCAGATGATTTGCTGTTCACTTCCATTCCGTCCATACATCCTGTTACACATGATGCCATCAATTTTGGCATTGGTCTAGGGTCAGCTTCACTTCCTTTTGCAACTTCAACTAAACAACAACGACATTTACCGCCACTGCCTTTTAATTTTGAGTAATAGCACATGGCTGGCGGAACCAAATCTCCTCCAATCATACGTGCGGCCTGCAGGATCGTTGTTCCTGGCTCTACGTCTATACTTTGACCGTCTATGGTTACTTTCATAATCAAATTTTGTTTCAGGTTTAAAGTTTCAAGTTATTTGAATACTTTAATCTTAATGTTTTTAGTTTTCTATACTTTGAAAACTGTATTTATGCGATTACTTTACCGCCTACCAAATGTTTTACTTGCGAAAAAGGCTCGGCAACAAAGTGCTCTCTGTTTTTTATTTTTTCAGGGAAACGAACGTGGTATTCAAACTCATCTCTAAAATGGCGTATCGCTGCTGCTACTGGCCATGCTGCTGCATCGCCAAGCGGGCAAATTGTATTTCCTTCAATTTTACTTTGAATGCTCCACAACAATTCGATATCTTCCTCACGGCCCTGACCGTTTTCGATTCTCCATAATATTTTTTCTAACCAACCGGTTCCTTCACGACAAGGTGTACATTGTCCGCAAGATTCATGGTGATAGAAACGAGAGAAATTCCAGGTGTTTCTCACGACACATGCTGTATCGTTGTAAACAATAAATCCTCCTGAACCTAACATAGATCCGGTAGCAAAACCACCATCACTTAAAGATTCGTAAGACATTAATCTGTCTTCGCCATTTGCTGTCTTGAAAATTAATTCAGCCGGTAAAATTGGTACTGAAGATCCTCCCGGGACAAATGCTTTCAAAGGTCTGCTCGAAGACATTCCTCCTAAATACTCATCAGAATTCATGAATTCGTCAACACTTAATCCTAATTCAATTTCGTAAACGCCCGGATTTTTTATGTGTCCTGAAGCAGAGATTAATTTAGTTCCAGTTGAACGGCCAATACCTATTTTCGCATAATCATCACCAGAGTTATTGATAATCCATGGCACAGTGGCAATAGTTTCAACATTGTTTACTACGGTTGGGTTTGCCCAAAGTCCTGAAACAGCCGGGAATGGCGGTTTGATACGAGGGTTTCCTCTTTTACCTTCTAATGATTCTATAAGTGCAGTTTCTTCTCCGCAGATATAAGCACCAGCTCCACAGTGAACATACAATTCTAAATCGTAACCTGTACCTAATATATTTTTTCCTAACCAACCGGCAGCTTTTGCTTCGGCGATTGCTCTTTCTAATATTTTGAAAACCCACATATATTCTCCACGAATGTAGATGTATGATAGGTTAGCGCCTAAGGCAAAACTTGAAGTAATCATTCCTTCGATCAATAAGTGAGGAATATATTCCATCAAATAACGATCTTTGAAAGTTCCTGGTTCAGATTCGTCTGCGTTGCAAACTAAATGTCTTGGTTTTCCTGATTTTTTATCAATAAAACTCCATTTCATTCCTGCCGGGAAACCTGCGCCACCACGACCACGAAGACCTGATTTTTTTACTTCTTCAACAACTTCGTCCGGAGTAAGCGTTTTCAAAGCTTTTTCTACAGATGCATAACCTCCATTTTGGCGGTATACTTCGTAGGTTTTGATTCCTGGAACATTGATTTTGTCTAATAATATTTTCTTTGACATCTTATTTATCGTGTAATATTATTTTATCATCTCTACAATCAGCGATTAACTGATCGATTTTTTCTTCTGTCAATTTTTCTTTGTAGAAATCGCCTAATTGCAACATCGGAGCGTATCCGCATGCCCCTAAACATTCTACACCGGCAATAGTAAACATTCCGTCCGGAGTTGTTTCTCCCATTTTAATGCCTAATTTTTCAGAAGTATAATCCATTAAATTTTCAGCACCATTTAAACAACAACAAGAAGTCTGGCAAAATTCAAACATGTATTTTCCAATTGGTTTTTGGTTGTACATGGTATAAAAAGTAACCACTTCATAAACCTCAATTGGTTTTATATGCAAAATTTCGGCAACTTTATCCTGCAACTCGATACTTAACCAGTTATCATGCGCATCTTGTACTTCGTGCAAAACAGGCAATAGGGCTGATTTTCTTTTGTCTTCAGGATAATGACTGATCAATTCATTGATGCGGTTCATCAATGCTTCTGTCATGTTTATTTCTTGTTTGTAATGTTTTCTTTCCATTCTTAATTTTAGATTTTAGATTTCTGATTTTAGATTTTTCAATCTGCCATCTATAACCTACATTCTGCAATCCTTTTTTTATTTTAGATTTCTGATTTTAAATTTTTCAATCTTCAATCGACATTCTAAAATCTGCATTTTTTTATGCGTCTAATTCTCCTGCAATAACATTTAAACTTGATAGAATAACAATTGCATCAGATAATAAAGAGCCTTTGATCATTTCCGGATATGCCTGGTAATAAATAAAACAAGGTCTTCTGAAATGTAATCTATATGGAGTTCTGCTTCCGTCAGTAACTAAATAGAATCCTAATTCTCCGTTTCCGCCTTCAACAGCATGATAAATTTCTGCAACTGGTACAGGAACTTCTCCCATAACAATTTTAAAGTGATAAATTAATGATTCCATAGAAGTGTAAACATCTTCTTTTGGAGGAAGGTAATAATCCGGAACTTCTGCATGATATTCATTTCCGGCAGGCATTTTGTCTAAAGCCTGACGAATAATGCTTAAACTTTCGCGAACTTCTGCATTACGAACACAAAAACGATCGTAAGTATCACCTGATTTTCCAACAGGAACAATAAAGTCGAAATCTTCGTATGATGAATAAGGATGCGCTACACGTACGTCGTAATCAACTCCTGCAGCACGTAAATTTGGACCTGTAAATCCGTAAGCCATTGCTTGCTCTGCTGAGATTGCACCTACGTCTACGGTTCTGTCAAGGAAAATTCTGTTTCTTTCGAATAAGTTTTCAAATTCTTGCCAAGCGACAGGAAAATCTCTTAAAAACACATCTAGTTTGCGGAATGCTTCTGGTGACCAATCTCTTTCGAAACCACCAATTCTTCCCATATTTGTTGTTAGACGAGCACCACAAATTTCTTCGTAGATTTCGTAAACTTTTTCTCTAAATTGAAATACATACAAGAAACCAGTGTAAGCACCTGTATCAACACCAAGAATAGAATTACAAATCAAGTGATCTGTAATACGTGCCAACTCCATTACGATAACTCTTAAATACTGAGCTCTTTTAGGAACTTCGATATTTAATAGTTTCTCTAAAGTCATCCACCATCCCATATTGTTAATAGGAGAGGAGCAATAGTTCATACGGTCTGTAAGAGGTGTGATCTGGTAAAAAGGACGATTTTCGGCAATTTTCTCGAAAGCTCTGTGTATGTAACCAATGGTTGGTTCAGCTTCAAGAATTCTCTCACCATCCATTAACAGGATGTTTTGAAAAATACCGTGAGTGGCCGGGTGTGTTGGACCTAAATTCAATACTGAAAGCTCGCTTCCATCTTCGTTTAGTTTATCCTTAACTATTTTAGCATAGCGATGCTCTGGTGGTAATAATAGTTCTGACATTTTATAATGTTGAATTATTTATTTTTTAGCAATTTGTTGTTGTTCTTCCAAAGAATCTGTCATCCTTATCAGTTCTTCCGCTGTCTTCCATTGGGAATTCTTTACGCATTGGGAACGATATCATCTCATCCATATTCAGGATACGTTTTAATTGCGGATGTCCAATAAAGTCAATCCCAAAGAAATCGTATGTTTCTCTTTCCATCCAGTTTGAACTTAAGAAAATATTTGAAATGGTTTTTATTTCCGGTTTTTCTCCGTTAAGGAACACTTTTATTCTAATACGTTTGTTTTCGTACCAATTGTGCATATGGTAAACTATGGCATACTGACGATCTGTTTCGTTGTCTGGATAGTGAACACCGCATAAATCGGTTAAAAAGTGAAAACGCAGATCAGAATCGTTTTTCAAAAAAAGAATTAAAGCTGTGATCTTGTCAGCAGAAGTTTCCAGTGAAAAAACATCTCTCTCTTCGTGAAAGTTAAAAACACTTGCGTCAAATGTTTCTGTAAGTTTATTTTGTATCAGGGTATTTTCTAAAGCCATCTTATGAAATATTATATGAAGCTAATAATTCTTGGTATTCTGGTGAGCTTCTGCGTCTAACAGATTCGCTTCTTACCAATTCTTGAAGTTTCATAACTCCATCAACAATTTGTTCTGGTCTTGGCGGGCATCCTGGTACGTAAACGTCAACAGGGATTACTTTGTCAATTCCTTGTAAAACTGAATAGGTGTCAAAAATTCCACCTGATGAAGCACAAGCTCCAACGGCAATTACCCAGCGAGGTTCTGCCATTTGTTCGTAAACTTGTCTTAAAATAGGGGCCATTTTTTTAGAAATAGTTCCCATTACTAATAACATATCTGCCTGACGAGGAGAAAAACTCACACGCTCAGATCCAAAACGTGCTAAATCGTAGTGTGAAGCCATTGTTGCCATAAACTCAATTCCGCAACAAGAAGTTGCAAAAGGCAATGGCCAAAGAGAATTCGCACGTGCCATACCCACAACATCATTTAGTTTTGTAGCGAAAAAACCTTCGCCAACAACACCTTCAGGAGGGGCTACCATATTTACTTTTGAATCGCTCATTTTTATTTTAGATTTCTGATTTTAGATTTTAGATTTGTATAATCTTAAAAGTTAAAATCAATTTTTTAAATCAGTATATTAATTCGGGAAGATTAAATCTTAAATTGTAATTCTAAAATCACCAATCTAAAATCTAAAATCATTTTATTCCCACTCTAATGCTTTTTTCTTGATGATGTAGAAAAAGCCAACTAAAAGAAGTGACATAAATACGACCATCTTTAGCATTCCTTCTATGCCAAGATCTTTGAAGTTTACAGCCCAAGGATAAAGGAATATTACCTCTACATCAAACAATACAAATAAAATAGCAACTAAGAAATATTTTACTGAAAAAGGAACACGGGCATTACCAACAGATTCGATACCGCATTCGAAGTTTTTATCTTTAACCTCAGAGGTTCTTTTTGGTCCTAATTTTCCAGAAATAATAATAGTTCCTACCACAAAACCAACTGCTAAAATAGCCTGCATTAAAATAGGAATGTAATTGTATTGATCAGATTGCATAATCTTAGGTTTTTTACTTAAAGAATAAGTCACAAAGATAACTTTCAACTCTGTAAATCACAAACTAAAAAATGATTTAAGTGTGCTGTTCAAGGGTGTTTGCGGGTAATTTTTATTGATTATAAATAACAGTAAGCTATTTTATGTTTTTTTTAAGATTTGAGCAAAAAAAAACGTTTCGAAATAAATCGAAACGTTTTTAAACCATTCAGAGGCAAAAAAAATAAATTGCTATATTTTTCTTAGATTACTGCTACTTTAGCAGCAACTTTCCCTTTTCTTCCTTCTTCTTCTTCGTAGCTTACACGGTCACCTTCGCGTAATTCTTCCGCGTTAATTCCTGAAGCGTGAACGAAGATATCTTTTCCTGTTTCTTCGTCTGTAATGAATCCATAACCTTTAGATTCATTGAAAAATTTTACTGTACCTGTACGCATTGTAATTGTAATAATAATTTATAATGAAGCAAATGTAAGATATAAATTCATACAAAAGACAATAAGCTGTTAATTTTTTGTAAAAATTATTGATTCACAGGGTTTTCGCTATTTATTTTGCATCAATTTTGATCTGGATACGCTTTATTTGAGAATCATCATGTATTGTGGGAATAATCTTCAGACTTGTTGTCTTTTTATTATTTGTAATTTATGTAAAGTCGTGTTGTACAGGTTGCAACGGTGTAATCTGAGATGTAAACTTTCTCTTTTTCAATTATTGCGGTATTAGGAGGAATAATCGACCATATTGTCTTCTCTTTTGCTATTTCCCGACCGTCTTTCATTTTGAGAATAAAAAACAATTTGTAAGTCTTGAGTTTCTTGTCGAAAACATTCAATTTTGAATTATTCTTTAACTCATATTCAATCTCAACTTCTTTATTGTTGTTTTTTTCTGAAAAGCATATTGTCTTAACTTGTAAGTTAAAATCTCTTTCCTGGTCATCGGCATTCTGTCTCTTAAAAGAGTCGTCTTTTACAGTAGTACTGGGTACAAATGCACAGCTGTTTAAAATGAAAATTACAGAGATTAAAAGCAATTTTTTCATAGCTATTTAGAATAAAGCATTAAAAGTCTCAAAATTGAATCGCTATTGTATTGATTTTTGAATTTAATATTTACGTTTTCGATTTTTTCTCTGGATAATGGCATGTAAAACGAATACATAATTTCATCGAATTTTATAACTTCTTTATCGTGGAGATTTTTAAAAACGGCACTTCCCATTAAGTTGTTGAATGTTTTTTTGTATTGTTTAAAAAGGGTTTGATAAATTTTTGGATGGTTTTTATAGTCACTATGCCCTTCTGTTGTGAGTTCGTCTGCTAAAAAGCCCAAATAGGGAAGGTCTAAAAGAGCCTGGTCCTGAGTAATAAAAACCATATTGGTCAATGCTTTTAGGTCTTCTTTTTTGCTTGTGCCGGGATAATGGGCTAAAAAATCCTGCATTTTAACAATTGTTTTAAAAAGATCTGAGTAACGGCCTTCTTTGTTTTTTTCTTGAGATTGTTCTAGTCGTTTGTATAATACATCTGTTAAATCATGTATTTTATTGGAAGCGGTTAAAATGGTCTTTTTTTCTTCCATGTTAAAATTTTTCAGATCAGCAACCAGTAATTCTTTACTTAGATCATTATAATGTTTTGTAAGGTTGAAAAAGTAGTCATCTGTATTTTTAAAAAACAGACTTTTATCCTCTTCTTTTTCATTAAAATCATTGACTACGCTCAACAGGAAATCATAAAATTTAGAACATGCTAAAACCTGATAAATTACTTCAACACGGTTTTTTCTGATTGCGATTTCTTGCTCTGAAACATTACTGTTTATAAGAAGTTTTCCTTTTTGATTGCTAAAATAGACAGTATCAAAATTTTGTTTTTTCGAAAAATCATTATTTTCGAAGTCAATAAAAGGTTTGCCTTCGGAATTTAATAAAAAGGACAAATCCTTGATTTTTTTCTCAGGCATTTCTGCTAAATACCTGTAGTTTTTATTGTAATCAACAAGTAAAGCTTTGTCTTTGAATTCGATTGCTTTTGTGTTATTTCCCAAGGCATAATAACTTGTAGAGATATTAGCCATTAAAGCCCAGTAAATCTTTTTGGTTTTTTTATCATTATAATCGTATTTAGAAACTTCAGTTTCCCAAAATTGTATTTTTTCTAAAAGCAGATTTTTAATTTTAATATAATTTTCTTCGTTGTCTTCTAGTTTTCTTGTGATTTCAAAGGCATCGACAGATTTATTTATTTGTTCAAGATCATCGTCTTTGAATTTGTATAAGGGCAGTGTTTCTTCTATTCGGCTAAAGTCAATAGTTTCTTTAATTTCTTTAAAAAAATTATATAAAACAGTATTGGCATAAATGTCACGACAATTTTGGTCAATTGTTACGCTATTTTTTTTTAGAAGTTGCTGTAGCTGGCTGTTGGCAATTTCCTCTGTTTTAATACTGAAATTGTTATAAGTACTTACCTCTGAAACGGATTGTGAATAGTTAAAATCTTTGCTATAAACAATTTCGTTTTTTCGCTTAATGGTAAAGTTTAATTTTGAAGAAAATATAATTTTTCCAATATAACTAATATCATTAATGTTATTGATTTTTACTACGGTTGTATTAAGCTCGGTACTTATGGGGCGTATATACAATAAATAGTCGCTCTTTTCGGGAGCGACTATTTGCAGGTTTCTTAAGTTAAGATTTTTGATTGCGTATGCAGAGACTTGATTGTCTATTGCGCTATTGTTTGATGGATCTTCGATGATCACACCAATTGTATTACTTTCTATTTTTATTTTTGGATATTTCCAGTCGTAAAATGAATATAAAACTTGTTTTGGACTCTGGGCATATAAGTTTATTGCGAAAAGCAGCAAAATCAGTTTTTTCATAATCGTTTTAGAGCTATTTAATATCCAGTTTAATCGAAAGTTCTTTTAACTGAGCATCATCAATTGCAGCAGGAGCATCGATCATAACATCGCGTCCTGAATTGTTTTTAGGGAATGCAATAAAATCTCTGATCGTTTCCTGACCTCCTAAGATCGCTACTAATCTGTCAAGACCAAATGCTAAACCTCCGTGTGGTGGTGCGCCAAATTGAAAAGCGTCCATCAAAAAGCCAAATTGTGCTTTTGCTTCGTCTTCTGTAAATCCTAAATATTTGAACATTAATTGTTGTGTCGCTTTATCGTGAATACGAATCGATCCTCCACCAATTTCATTTCCGTTCAATACCATGTCATACGCATTTGCACGAACTTTTCCCGGCTCAGTTTCCAATAACGCCATATCTTCAGGTTTTGGAGATGTAAACGGGTGGTGCATTGCATGATAACGACCGCTTTCTTCATCCAGTTCTAATAATGGGAAATCAATTACCCAAAGAGGAGCGAATACTTCAGGGTTACGCAATCCTAAACGAGTTGCTAATTCCATACGAAGTGCTGAAAGTTGTGCACGTGTTTTGTTTGCAGGACCTGAAAGTACAAAAATCATATCTCCGGGTTTTGCTCCGGTAATTTTTGCCCATTGTTCTAAATCTTCCTGATCGTAGAATTTGTCTACAGATGATTTAAAAGTTCCGTCGTCATTACATTTTGCATATACCATTCCTGATGCTCCAACTTGCGGACGTTTTACCCAGTCAATTAATCCGTCAATTTCTTTACGGGTATAATTTCCTGCTCCCGGAACTGCAATTCCCACAACTAATTCAGCAGCATTAAATACTGGGAATTCTTTGTGTTGTGCAAATTCGTTTAACTCACCAAACTCCATCCCAAAACGAATGTCCGGTTTGTCGTTTCCATATGTTTTCATGGCATAATCGTAGGTAATTCTAGGGAATTTATCTACTTCAATACCTTTAATTTCTTTTAGTAAATGTCTTGTCAGACCTTCAAAAACATTCAAAATGTCTTCTTGTTCTACAAATGCCATTTCGCAATCGATTTGTGTAAACTCTGGCTGACGGTCTGCACGTAAATCTTCGTCACGGAAACATTTTACGATCTGGAAATATTTATCCATTCCGCCTACCATCAATAATTGCTTGAAAGTTTGTGGTGATTGTGGTAATGCATAAAATTGTCCTTCGTTCATACGGCTTGGTACAACGAAATCTCTTGCGCCTTCCGGAGTCGATTTGATTAAGTAAGGAGTTTCTACTTCGCAAAAATCTAAATCAGATAAATATTTACGAACTTCCATTGCTACTTTATGACGGAATAATAAACTGTTTTTTACAGGATTTCTTCTAATATCAAGGTAGCGATATTTCATTCTGATATCTTCACCACCATCAGTTTCGTCCTCAATAGTAAACGGAGGAGTCAAGGCAGCGTTAAGTATAGTTAATTCGGTAACTAAAATTTCTATGTCACCGGTAATCATGTTTTTATTTTTGTTCTTGTCCTCACGTTCAATTACAGTTCCTTTTACCTGAATTACGAACTCTCTACCAAGAGTTTTTGCCAGTTCAAAAACAGTTTTGTCTGTACGGCTTTCGTCGAAAATAAGTTGTGTAATTCCGTAACGGTCACGTAAGTCGACCCAATTCATAAATCCTTTATCGCGAGATTTTTGAACCCAACCCGCTAGTGTAACTTCCGTATTAATACTTGAGGCGTTTAATTCGCCACAATTATGACTTCTATACATGATCTAAATTTTAGACTGCAAAAGTAAACACAAAATTCAAATTAATATAGTAAAGTCGTAACTTGATGTTCATTAATTTCAAATATTTTGTTAATTCTTAATTTAGCAGCTCTAATTTCTTTAGATTTGAATCACTAAAAACAAACTTTAATTTATATGAACAAACTTTTTGTAACCGGCCTGTTGATTTTTAGCGCTTTGAATGTCATTGGTCAAGCTAAAAATCAAGTGAAATTTACGGCTAAAATAGCGAACAGAAATAGTGATACTTTGGTGATTAAAGGAAGAGATAATTTTAAGCAAGTTATCCCAATTAATAAAAAAGAGCTTTTTGTGGCTAATTTTGAAGCTCCAAAAGGATTTTATATGTTTTCTGATGGTACAGAATCTTCTAATTTATATCTAAAATCGGATTCAGATATTAGCTTAACAATGAATGCCAAAGAATTTGATGAAACGATTGTTTATAAAGGGAAAGGTGTTGATGAAAGCAATTTTCTGGCACAGCAAGCTTTAAAAGACGAAAAATTTCGAGAGGAGGCTTTCGTAAAAGAACCTGCTGAGTTTGCATCATTATTAGAAACAAAGAGAAAGACGGATATTGAAAATGTTGAGAAAGGGAATTTTGATCCTGAGTTTAAAACTGCATTAAAACAAAGTTTTGAAAGTTTTAACCAATATGCTGTTCAGGAATATGAGAGAGCTTCTAAGGCAAATAAACTTAAAGGAAAACCTTCTCCGGGTTTTGATTATGAAAATCACAAAGGAGGAAAAACAAAACTTTCTGACCTGAAAGGTAAATATGTTTATATTGATCTTTGGGCAACCTGGTGCGCACCGTGTAGGGCTGAGATTCCTTACTTGCAAAAAATTGAGGAAAAGTATCACGGAAAAAATATTGAGTTCGTAAGTATTTCTATTGATAAAGTGAAGGACAATGAAAAATGGAAAAAATTTGTAACGGACAAAAATCTGGGCGGTGTACAATTGTTTGCTGATAAAGATTGGGAATCTGAGTTTGTAACGAATTACGGTGTTACGGGAATTCCAAGATTTATTATTGTTGATCCTAACGGGAATGTTTTCAGTTCTGATGCTGACAGACCTTCGTCTCCAGATCTTCAGAAGCAATTAGATAAATTATTGAAGTAATTTATTGATAAAATTGAAAACGATATAGTTCTGTTTCATTTTTAAAGAATACCAGTAAAACCAAGGCGCAAGCTTTGGTTTTTTCATATCCGGCTGATTTCCAATGTTAAGCTTTTACTCAATGTTACCAAATTGTTAAGTAAAAGTTTTTTTAATGTAAACAAATAATTATATTTGATATAAGATTTGATAACATTAATACCTAAAGATATGAAAAAGTGTGTAATTTTAGTTGCAATATTGTTCTCTGGAATTCTAGTTGCACAAGAAGTAAACCCGGAATTAGAAGCTGTTGGAAACAAAGTAAAAGCTACTTACTATTATGAAAATGGTAATGTGCAGCAACAAGGCTTTTTTAAAGATGGTAAATTAGATGGTGTTTGGGTATCGTACGATGAAAGAGGGAATAAAGTTGCGGTAGGCGAATACACAGACGGATTGAAAACTGGAAAATGGGTTTTCTTCAATGAAAAAAACCTTTGTGAGGTTGCGTATGAAAACAGCAAAATTACTTCAGTTAAAAATTTGCAGAAAAATGCTTTAGCAAACAGAAATTAATATGATTTCTAAAACATAAAAATAACCGCTCATTCAGCGGTTTTTTTTGTATCATGACATATTGTGTTGTCGAAAAATATACAATATTTTGTATTAGCTAATTATTTTAACTGCAAAGAACACAAAGATATTTATCAGCAAGGTTTTATAAAAACAGAAAGTTCGGAGAGCTTTATATTAATATAGCTTTGCGAACTTTTTGTTTTCTATGCGTAAAGTAAAATTAAATCCTTGCGTGCGATTAAAATTTTTATGCCTTTATTTTTTTGCAGGATTTATTTCTTCTTCCATACCAGATTATAAAACCGGTTACAGGCAGGCATGCAGCAATCAGGCTGACAATAAAAGCAATAATTTTTCCCGGCAGATCTAAGATTTGACCTGTGTGAATCCCATAATTCATTTCGACAACTTGTAAGCCTAAACTTTTTTCATCAAAAGTCTGGCTTTGAAGTAGCTTGCCGTCATTTGGATGAAAATAATAATTGCTCTGATGATCGTATCGTAGCGTATGCGGATAAGCTCCTGTATTAATGATGTCTCCTTTTTGTTGCGGATACGTTACAAAAATCATTTCGGCTTTTGGCTGTAGTTTTACGGTTTTAATAAAAGCAAGATCGACGGCAGTATTTTTATTATTGCTAAATTTAGTAGTGTCAATTACCGGAATTTTTGTTTCTAAGTTTTTGTCACCGCCAAAATTGAAGGTTTTATAAATCCCGTCTCCAACCCATTCATATGTAAAAGTTAGACCTGTAATGGCGATAATAACCGCGATAATCGAAATGTAAAATCCGGATGTATTGTGCCAGTCATAATTTACACGGCGCCATTTTGCAGACCATTTTACAGAAAGACTTCTTTTTAGGTCTTTCTTTTTCTTTGGCCACCATTGAATAATTCCTGAGATCAATAATAAAATAAAAATGATGGTTGCACCGCCAATAATGTGTTTGCCTATATAATCCGGTAAAAGCAAATAAAGGTGAATATGTTCTACAATGATGAAAAAATCTGTTTCGGGATTTTCGGTTTTTAAATATTTTCCTGTGTAGGGATTAAAGTAGAGATATAAACTTCCTATATCAGAATATGTATATACGATTGCTGCACGATCTCTTCCGTAATAGGAAACCATGCTTGATTTATAACTTGGTAGAATTTCTTTTGCCTTTTCCTGTAAAACAGATGGCAATACAAAAGGTTTGTTCTGAGGTTCTGCCAATCGCCATTCTTTTCGGGTAATATCTTTTATTTCGTCATGAAAACAAAAAATGCAACCGGTCACACTTATAATAAAAACAATAAGCCCGGAAATTAATCCGAGCCATTTATGTAGAAAACGTACTTGTTTTTTTAAACCCATGTTTTGAATAAAGCGTAAAAGTATATGCTTAATCAATAGAGGGCAAATTATTTAAGCTAATTTTTAGGAAACTGCTTTTTTTGACTTTAATGTAAATGAAATATAAAGTGTTATGGATGCCAAAACAATCCAGAAAACATCTACAAAGAAAACCTGAATATGATTTTGCATAAACGAATTCCAAAACCAATTTCCGGAAACGATTCCGTTTGTAATTGGAATTAAAAACCCTAAAATACTTCCTGAAAGTAAACAGAATTTATTGGTAAATGCGTCATTCTTTTTAAGAATAAAAAATAACGTTAGCAATAACCATTCTCCAAAATAAAGACTGAATAAGTTAGATTGGCTTAAAGGATAAAATATTTTTGCACCAATAAATGCTAAGGCTGTAATAGGGTACATACTCAAACAAATTGCCAAATAAATACGGACAACTGCTGCATTGAAGCGTCTTTTTTTCTCAGGCAGATTATTTTTTTGTCTGGCAACTAACCAAATCATTACACCTGAAATGATAACAAAACATGTGATGATTCCTAAAACGAAACTTACGATTCGTAATGCGTATCCTCCGTAATCACCAAAATGAATTCTATATAAAACATTTTTGACAACATCTAGATAGTTGTTTTGTGTGATAGGGTTTTTCTTTGCGATTTCTTTTCCGTCGCTAATTCGGTAAACAACTTTTCCTATTCCGGTGAATTTTTTATTGCTGAGCATTTCACCTTCAACCAAAACGTGCATATTCGCATCGCCGTAATTCTGAATAAAAACGCGTGTAATTTCAAAATCTTTCCAATTGCTTTTTGCTTTTGCAACCAATTGATCAATATTAAAAGGAGTTGCCAGTTTTTTATTGTCAAACTTGTAATCCGGATCAGTATATTCTAATTCTTTGTATAATTTACTCTGATCGCCTTTGTATAAAGTCATCACAGCAGGTGCAACAATCAAAAGTTTAATCATAAAAAAGGCTCCCGTTACGGCATATACAAACTGAAATGGCAGACCAATCATTCCAAGTGCCGTATGAGCATCTGTCCACAATGTTTTTAATTTTTCCTTTGGACGGAAAATATAGAAGTTAGAAACAATCTTTTTCCAGTGTAATAAAACACCGGTTACGATTGCGAATAAGAAAAACAAAGCAACAAAGCCTGAAAGGTAATAACCAACAGGATAAGGAATTTGAGCTAAGAAATGTAATCGGTATAGAAATTCGCCTAACGAATAAGATTGTTCATAGGTGAATGTTTTAAAGGTTTTCGTATCAAGGTAAAAAAACGATCCTTCTTTTTGCTTGGCCGGAGCCAAAGTATCTTTGGTGCCTTCGAGATAAACGGCAACTCTTCTTTCGTTGCTTGGTTTAGAAATGGTAATATTTCTTCCGTGCAGAATATATTCCTTGTCTAACTTGTTTAAAGCTTTGTTATATTCTAATTGAATTTCATTAGTAAGGGCGGTAGATTCATTTCTTTCCCAGTTGTTGATTTCATCTCTGAAAAAAGAAAAGGATCCGGCGAAAAAAATGACAAAAAGTACTACGCTGATAACAATTCCGCTAACGGTATGTGTATGAAAATAGATATTATAATTACGGTTATTCATAAGTTATTTTGCTATCGGATTGCAGGTTTGGCCCAGATAAATAAATAGAGAAAAAACTAAAGTAAGGAGTATATATATCCCCCAGATTTTCAATCCGCTTTTTGCTAAAAAAGCAATTACCATAAGCGCTACCCAGAGTATGAATCCGCTAAAAGCCATTGTCATCAAAATATTAGCACGATTGAACCAGGATGCTAATGCTAAATGAAAACTGACTGAAACAAAATAGCCGCCAATTATAGCCGCTGTGATTTTGGCAAAGCGTTGCCATATAGATTGGGTTAGGTATTTAGGATTTGCTGGCATATTTTGGTTAGAAATAAGTTAGTTGTAATAAAATTCTATTATAGCAACAATTGCAAAAAGGGCAATAATAGCAAATGGACTAATTTTTTTTAACGGTGCTAAAATGATAATTAAGCTTCCAACGGTCATAAGCTGGATAAAAAACATTAAAGTTCCGCAACATAAAGATTGAGTAACAAGCCAAAGTGAGTAGGCTAATAAAAGAAGTCCTAAACCCACGTATTTGGTTAGTTTAGGATTGCTTTTCATCCACTTCTCAAAACCAAGATCATAAGATAAAGTAGCTCTTTTTGAGGTGTAGTAAAGTGTGTAAAAAGCTAAAAAAACGATAAGGCTTGCTATTGTTATCATAATTTTATTGAATTTAAAAAACACCTTTCTGCTATAAGAGAAAGGTGTTTTTGATTTTATTAGAATTTGTAAGTGAAACTTGCTGCAAAAGTTCTGGGATCTTTAGGATGAATTGTTGACCAACCATCGTAAATTTCTTCGTTTGTAATATTGTTTACTTTAAGATTGATGGCGAATTTTTCTGCATTATAAAATAAAGACGAATTCAATGCTACGTATTCCGGAATTGTGAATGTTCCTGCTGTTGCTCTGTTCATGATCTTGTTATCACCAACATAATTCCCTCCAAATCCTAAACCAAATCCTCTTAATGAGCCTTGGGTAAATTTGTAGCTTGCCCAAAGGTTGGCTAGATTTTGAGGTCCTGAACTTTCAGGTCTGAAACCTACGAAATCAGGATCGCCGGCAGTTAATTTTGCGTCATTGTAGCTATAACCTAACATAATATTTAAGCCAGGAACAGGATTGGCTACGATTTCGGCTTCAAAACCTTTATTGTGCTGACCACCATTTTGGTAATTTGTTACTTGAGTTGCTGAAGTTCGTATGCTATATACCTGATCTGTTACTTTGATATCGTAATAACTGAAAGTAGCATAAACTTTATCTTTTAGAAGATTCAATTTCGTACCTGCCTCAAATTGATTTGCGTGTTCAGGGTTAAAATTTCTTGGCGTTCTTGTAGTACCATTAACATCTTCGCCCGGAGCAACGTTTGCAAAACCATTCATGTAGTTGGCAAAAAGTGAAACTTTGTCTAAAATAGGTTGGTATACTAAACCAAATTTTGGAGAAAATGCTGTCTGATTATAGTTGTCTGTATTTGTTGAAACATCACCACTATTAATGAAACGATCAGCACGTAAACTTACCATTGCTGATAAGGCTGGTGTAAAGTTGAATACATCTGAAAAATAAGCGCTGTAAACTTCTTGTTTCGTTTTACTGTTGTTTCTTGGGCCATTGCCTACAATGATATCAGATGCTGCCTTTGTCAGAATCCCTGTGTCACCACCATTTGACGGACCAAAATGAGAGTTGAAATTTTGTAAATCGTCTCCAATGTATACAATTCCGTTAGTAAAATATCCGGAACCATGATCTGTTGCTGTTCTGTTGAAATAATCAAAACCAACTACAAGTCTGTTTCTTAAGTCTCCGATTTTGAAATCACCAATAAAATTTTGCTGGATGTCAGTCGTGAGGTTTTTACTGTCCTGATAGTTGAAAGATCTCCCTAAAACAATTCCGCTATTTAGGTCCTTATATTTAGGGTCGCTTGTTTCCTCATATAAATAAGCATAGTTTCCTGTAGACTTTGCTGAACTTGAAGAGAAAACGGTTTGCGATCTCCATTGATCAGAAAATTTGTAATTCATTTGCGCCTGTATATTATACGAAGGCGTTTTTAAGGTAAGTTCGTTACTGGTGTAAGAACGTTTGTTGTCGTATTTTAGTTCAGAGATATTGTGAACTCTTAAAGGATTGCTTCTGTCTAAAAACAACATGGTAGGATTTGTTGTTTCGTTGCTCATAAACTCAGTGTTTACCAAAAATGATAATCTGTCGTTTACTTCATAAGATAATGATGGAGCAATAAAAAAAGATTCTCTAAAACCGGCATCCTGAAAACTTTCTTGTTTGTTGTATGCTGAGTTTACTCTGAAGTTTATTGTTTTTTTGTCATTTAATGGCGTGTTTAAATCTACAGTAACACGATTTAAGCCATAACTTCCGCCAGTGTAATTTACTTCTCCGCCAAATCCTTTATAAGGTCTTTTTGTGGTAGTATTTATTAATCCTCCGTAAGAAATTAAACTGCTTCCAAATAAAGTTCCTGATGGTCCTTTTATGATTTCAATTCGGTCAACATTTGCAGGGTCTAAACTTCCGTTTGTTAAACCTGGTAAACCATTAACCATGGTTGGCTGAACAGCAAAACCTCTTAGGGAATAATATCCTGCACCATCTCCGCCACGGCCTGTTGCTGCCCAAAGTTGGGTAATACCAGATGCGTTTTTTAAAGCATCATCAAAATTAGTTACAACTTGTTCTTTTAATACTTCGCCTGTGATAGTGGTATAAACTTGTGGATTTTCAAGATTTTTAAGTGGCAATCTTGATACTTGTTGATTTTCTTTGCGTGCAAAATGATTTTTGCCTCCCTTTACCACAACTTCTGTAAGTTCTTCTGAATTTGAAATAAGATTCACGTTCTGGATTGCTTCTTCGCCTTCGTTAATGGTAATCTTTTTTTCAGTAGAAGTATATCCAACTCCGGAAACTTTTAGAGTATACGTTCCGGGTTTGATGTTTTTTATTCTGTAGTTACCATCCTGATCTGTAGTTGCCCCAAATCTTGTTCCTTTTAGTGCAACAGAAATACCTTCAGGAGATTCGTTATCGCTTAATGATATTTTACCTTTAAGGCTTGCTTTTTCTTGTGCTGAAATATTTACAGTCGCTAGTAGAAAAAAACAAAAGCTCAAAAAAGAAATTATGAATTTATTCTTCATCTTTATTTAGAATTGATTTTAATAGCGCAAATTTAGTTGTTGATTATCAACTACACAAGCTATTCTTATTTATTCTAAATAAAATAATTTTTAAAGGGTAAAATTTACGTTTGTTTAAAAAATTAACATCTTAAGCAAATCTTAAGTAAGATTTATATAAAAAAACCTGTTCAAATAAATGAACAGGTTTTATATAATTACCGAAATTACTTAAAATTACAACTCTAAAGAACGTTTAGCGTCGCCATTTAATAATAATTCCAAAGGATTTTCTAAAGCTTCTTTTACAGCCACTAAGAAACCAACAGACTCACGTCCGTCAATAATTCTGTGATCGTAAGAAAGTGCTACGTACATCATTGGGTGAATTTCAACTTTACCGTTTACAGCAATTGGACGCTCAATAATATTGTGCATTCCTAAAATTCCTGATTGAGGAGGGTTGATGATCGGAGTACTTAACATACTTCCAAAAACACCACCATTAGTAATAGTAAAAGTTCCGCCAGTCATATCGTCAACAGTAATTTGACCATCACGGGCTCTCAATGCTAATCTTTTAATTTCAGCTTCAATTCCGCGGAAACTTAAGTTTTCAGCATTACGAACTACAGGAACCATTAAACCTTTTGGTCCTGAAACCGCGATAGAGATATCAGCAAAATCGTAAGCTACTTTATAATCACCATCCATCATAGAGTTTACGTCCGGATATAATTGCAAAGCTCTTGTAACAGCTTTTGTAAAGAAAGACATGTATCCTAAACCAAGACCGCCATGTTTTGCTTTGAAAGCATCTTTGTATTCATTACGAATCAAGTTGATTGGTGTCATGTTAACTTCGTTGAAAGTCGTTAACATTGCTGTTTCATTTTTAGCTGCTACTAATCTCTCTGCTACTTTACGACGTAACATTGATAATTTTGTACGCTCAGATCCGCGGTTTCCTCCAGTTGGAGTTCCCATAGAAGGTACTGCATTTACAGCATCATCTTTAGTGATTCTTCCGCCTTTACCAGTTCCTGAAACAGTTGCCGGTGCTATATTTTTTTCGTCTAATATTTTTCTTGCTGCCGGAGATGGAGTTCCTGTAGCATAAGTTGTTGCTGGAGCAGGTGCTGCTTTTGGAGCTTCAGCTTTTGCTTCTGCCTTAGGTGCTTCAGCTTTCACTTCAGCTTTTGGTGCTTCAGCTGCCGGAGCATCTCCTGCCGGTTTTGCTGCACTTGTATCGATTAAACAAACTACAGCTCCTACAGCTACTGCATCACCTTCTTCTGCCTTTAGCGTAATGATTCCGCTTGCTTCTGCAGGTAACTCAAGAGTTGCTTTGTCTGAATCAACTTCAGCAATAGCTTGATCTTTTTCTACATAATCTCCGTCTTTTACTAACCAAGTTGCAATTTCAACTTCTTTTATTGATTCCCCTGGTGATGGGACTTTCATTTCTAAAATCATCTTTGTTTTTGTTTAAGGTTTGTATTGCTTAAAGCTTAAAGTGTTTGGTCCTACTTTAAGCTTTAAACGTTAAACTAATTTTTTATCTGAATAAATCTTTATCGAATACCATTCTAATCGCATCTGCATGACGACGTTTTGCACGTGTATAACTTCCTGATGCCGGAGCAGCGTAAGCTTTTAATGAAGCTAATCTCCATTTTACAAGGTCAAAGTTCATTAACATAAAGCTGTAAGCTCCCATGTTTTTAGGTTCTTCCTGAGCCCAAACATAATCGTCAGCATTTGGATATTGTGCGATGATTTCTTTAAGTTGTGCAACCGGGAAAGGGAATAATTGCTCAATACGAACAACAGCAACGTCATTTCTTCCGTTATTTTCTCTTTCAGCAACGATGTCATAGTAGAATTTACCAGTAACAAAAACCAATGTTTTTACTCCTTTTTTATCTACTGTATTATCATCAATTGTTTCCTGGAAACTTCCGTTCTCCAATTCTTCAATTGTAGATACACATCTAGGATCACGTAATAAACTTTTTGGTGTAAACACAATAAGTGGTTTACGGAATTTAGTTTTCATTTGTCTTCTCAACAAGTGAAAGAAGTTAGCAGGAGTTGTACAATCTGCAACATACATATTTTGTCTTGCGCAAAGTTGTAAGTAACGTTCCATTCTTGCAGAAGAGTGTTCAGCACCTTGTCCTTCGTATCCGTGTGGCAATAATAAAACAATACCATTTTGGTTGTTCCATTTGTCTTCTCCACAAGAAATATATTGGTCTAACATGATTTGAGCTCCGTTAGAGAAATCTCCAAACTGTGCTTCCCAAATTGTCAATGCATTTGGAGATGCTAATGCATATCCGTAATCAAAACCTAAAACTCCGTATTCTGATAATAATGAGTTGTAGATATTAAAGTTTCCTTTTTTACCTTCAAGGTTATTAATAAGGATTACTTCTTCTTCAGAATCCTCCACTTTTACAACGGCATGACGGTGAGAAAAAGTACCACGCTCAACATCTTGTCCAGAAATACGAATGTCATAACCTTCTTGTAGTAATGATCCGTAAGCCAGGTGTTCTGCCATTCCCCAATCTAATAAATTGGTTTCGAAGAACATTGTTTTTCTGTCGTTGATTAATTTCTGAATTTTACTGATGAATTGTTTGTCTGCAGGTAAATTAGAAATTGCATTTGCAACAGCAGTAAGGCCTTCTCTTGAGAATGAAGTGTCTACGTTTTCAAGCATTTGCGTATCTGTTACCTGAACAAATCCGTCCCATTCGTTTTTCATGAATGGAGTTATGATGGTCAAATCTTTTTTACGGGAAGCTTGTAAATTCTCCTCCATTGTAGATTTGTATTCTTTTTCTAAAGCGTTTACATAAGATGCATCGATTACGCCGTCTGACAATAATTTCTCAGCATAAATATCTCTTGGATTTTTATGTTTTGCGATGATTTTATATAATACAGGTTGAGTAAAACGAGGCTCATCACCTTCGTTATGACCGTATTTTCTGTATCCTAATAAGTCAATAAATACGTCACGACCAAATTGCATTCTGTAGTCTAATGCAAAAGATACTGCATGTACAACAGCTTCAGCATCATCAGCATTTACGTGTAATACCGGTGAAAGTGTAACTTTGGCAACATCTGTACAATAAGTAGATGAACGTGCATCTAAATAGTTTGTTGTAAAACCAACCTGATTGTTGATCACGATATGAATTGTTCCGCCAGTTTTGTATCCGTCAAGTAATGACATTTGAACAATTTCATACAAAATACCCTGACCTGCTATTGCAGCATCTCCGTGAACGGCAATTGGCAATACTTTAGAAAAATCATTTGGATAATATTTCTCTTGTTTTGCTCTTGTGATTCCTTCAATTACAGCTCCAACCGTTTCTAAGTGAGAAGGGTTTGGTGCTAAATTGATATTGATATTTTTTCCTGTTCTTGTTTTTTTGTCAGCAGTAAGACCTAAGTGGTATTTTACGTCACCATCAAAATATTCCTGATCGTAATCTTTACCGTCAAACTCGCCAAAGATATCCTGAGTAGATTTTCCGAAGATGTTAGCCAAAACGTTCAAACGACCACGGTGAGCCATTCCCATTACGAATTGTTCAACACCTTTTTCAGCAGCTAGTTCGATCAAGGCATCTAAAGCCGGAATAATCGATTCTCCACCTTCTAATGAAAATCTTTTTTGACCTACATATTTCGTATGTAAAAAGTTCTCGAAAGAAACCGCCTGGTTTAATTTGTTTAAGATTGTTTTCTTTTCTTCAGAAGAGAAATTAGGCTGATTAACATTTACCGCCAATTTATCCTGAATCCATTGTACAACACCAGGATTTCTGATATACATATATTCAATACCAATATGCTGGCAGTAAATAGATTTAAGACGCGTTACAATGTCTTGCAAAGTAGATGGTCCAACTCCGATAGCCTGCCCGGCATCAAAAACTGTAGCAAGATCAGCAGTTGTTAATCCGAAATTTTCGATGTCTAATGTTGGAGAAGATGTTCTGCGATCACGAACCGGATTTGTTTTGGTAAACAAATGCCCGCGAGTACGGTAAGCATCAATTAACTTTAGTACATTGAATTCTTTTTGTAGCTTGTCAGAAACAAGACTACAATCTTGATTGTCGTTAGTCACATATTCAACAATTCGTTGAACTGGATTTTCGTCATTATAAGTCGTTTGTCCAAAGTCGAAACCTTGAAAAAAACTTCTCCAGCTTGGCTCAACGCTATCTGGATTTACTAAATACTGATCATATAATTGTGCGAAAAACTCTGTATGCGCTGCATTTAAAAATGAAAACCTATCCATAATATGAGTGAATATACTTTTTGTTAAATAGAATGGCAAAAGTACAACAATCGCATTTATTTAAATCTTTTTTTTACGTACTTTTACGTAAAAATTTGTTAAAAGTAGACTCAACTATGAATTATAATCAAATTTCAATCGTTTTCAAACCATTTTTTGTGATTTTGGTAGTCTTGTTTTCAAGTTCTGCAATTTCGCAGCAAAAGTACATTATTGACAACAGTAATCATTTTTGGGAAAGAGTTCAATTTGGAGGTGGGCTTGGTGTAGGAATTGGCTCCGGATACACAGATATTTCTGTAATGCCAAGTGCGATTTATAACGTAAACGAGATTGTAGCGGTTGGTGTCGGGCTGCAGTTTGGTTACCTGTCCTCTAAAAGTTATTATAACTCTTTTGTTTATGGAGGGAGTCTGGTGGGACTTATAAATCCGATTCCGGAAATACAATTATCGGCAGAGTTAGAGCAGGTGAGAGTAAATACGGATTATAACTCTACGCCATACAGGCCTTCATATTCCGATAATTATTGGAATACCTCCTTATATCTTGGTGCAGGTTACAGAACCGGAAACGTTACCATTGGTGCAAAATATGATGTTTTGTACAATCCCAATAAAAGTCTTTACGGATCTGGATTTATGCCTTTTGTGAGGGTATATTTCTGATTTTAAGTTGCTAAGGTTCTGAGATGCTAAGTTGCTAAGTTTTTAAATCCTGAAAGTGAAAATATATATATTAATAATTATGGCAATTGTTATTTCGAGTTGTAACAATACGAAGAAAGAAGAAATAGTAAATACGAAAATTGTCAAGAAAGAATTACCACCTTTTTTCGATTCAGATAAAATCGATCATTATTATTTGAACTTTTCGGAGGAGGATTTTGCAAAATTTACTAGTAAAAATCCTATTACTACAAAAGAAAAAGAATTCTCTAATTTATTTATGGGGCATTATCCGGATAGTATTCCAAAAGAAAATTTTGAGAAAATACTATTTAAACACAATTATAAAAAATCTAACTTATCCATAAAGCAAGAAAAAGATATTCAAAATGTTTTTAGTTCGAAAGATTCTTTAATGACCGAAGGGTATGCTTGTGTTGCAGAATATCGGGATATCTTTATTTTTAAGAAGAGAGAAAAAATAGTAGGAATAGGAAAAATTTGTTTTAAATGCGGTCGTTACCAAATTATAGGAAGTAAATTAGATACCAGCGGTTTCGGACTATGGACTGAATTAGACAGATTAAAAAATATTGTAAGACCAAATAGTAAAATTTAGAAAATTTAATACCATTTCTTTCATTGTAAAGCAAAAATACTAGCACCAGAAAATAAAATTTAACGAATGGGAGAGTATCCAAAAGAGATAGATTTATTTCAAAAAACAATAGGAAGTTTAAAAGGAATAGAAAATGTTTGCAGTGGGATTGATAATCTAGAAGGAATAAAAGGTTCTGATTTGGGTGACGTATCCTTTTCTCACCTGCCTGTTGCTACTTTGTTAAGAACAGATGGCGGACTGAAAGATGAAGTAATGTTGCAATTCGAATTCACATTAGATAAATCTACTGAGAGTTTAATCTCGTTAGAATTTCTTTCCTGGTTTTTTCGTGATCAGGCAAGAAGTGGCGAACTACTTCAATTAAGATCGTTTGCACTTCCGCCAAAAATACATGATCGTTTCCAGATAGGGGAAACATTAAAATTTCATATCGACTATTTTATTGAAGATGCACCCGAATCTTTGCAGCCAATTTTAGATAGAGTTTTAAACCTAAATAAATCTTTGGAGCTCTTTATTAAGCTTTATGAAATACCAACACAGGATTAAATAAAACTTAGCGATTTAGTATCTCAGCATCTTAGAACCTTACTTATAATGATTTCGAAACCAAACTTTTTGCCACTCTCTTTTTAAAATCAAAAAAGAAACCTGTTCGGCAAGAATGACTAAATCAGAACCATCCAGTTTTTTGATTTCTTCTTCAGATACATCAATGATATAAAGGAGATTCAGGTATTCAGCAAATTTGTACTGAATCATTCTGTATATTTTTTCGTGCAGCTGAATTTTTAATTCTTCAGGAGAAACACTTAGTGGGAAATCAATTCCTTCATTGGCTAAATTAAAGTCTTTATTAATTTGTTCAATCAGGCTCAGATATAAATTTTCTTTTTCGGCATCAGCCAATAAAAAATCGGTATTTTCAGGAATCGGAAACATTGATGCTTTTTAAGATTGAGGCAAAGTTAAAACTAAAAAATCATTTAACTGTTGATTCTCGTTCAATGATTCTTGTAGGAAGTTCAATAATTTGATGTGTTACGGGACGATGTTCTTTTATGTCAACAATTTCATCAATTAAAAGCGAAACCGCCTGATGTCCCATTTCGAATCCGGGCTGATCTATCGTAGTTAATTTAGGAGAAATAACGGTACTCATAAACCAATTGCTAAACCCAAAAACAGCTACTTGTTCAGGCGTTTTTATTCCGGCTTCATTAAAGTATTTAATAATCCCGATGGCAACTAAATCAGTTATTGCAAAAATGGCATCGATATCCGGATTTTCGGTCATTATTTTTTGGGCATTTTCGTATCCGTCTTCAAAATCAGTATTATTGTCGCAAACGTAAACCAGTTTCGAATCGTACTCAATTCCGTGCGCTTCGAGCGCTCTTTTATATCCTAAAAAGCGATCGATAGAATTCTGCGGAACGTACGAACCTCTAAAATGTGCAATCCTTTTATATCCTTTATTAATAAGGTAGGTAACGGCATCATACGCCGCTTTTGCATCATTAATAACGACTTTCGAACAATCTACCCTTTTGGCAATTTTATCAAATAAAACAACGGGCGTTTTTTTTCGTATTGCTTCATTAATATGAGTGAAATCGTCAGTCTCATTCGAGAGTGACATTAAAACGCCGTCAACTCGTTTTTGAATTAATAAGGCAAGCTGTTTTTTCTCTAGTTCGTATTTTTCATTCGATTGTAATATAATGACCAGATATCCTCTTTTTTCGGCTTCTTCAAGAATTCCATTTAATACACTTGAAAAAAAATGATGAACGGTGGCCGGAATAATAACACCAATTGTTTTGGTTTCATTAGTTCGAAGATTTACCGCAACAGAATTTGGCATGTAGTTCATGGTTTCTGCCATTTCGATAACTCTGGCGCGCGTAGCTTTACTAATATCCGTATATCCTTTTAAGGCTTTTGAAACCGTAGTAACCGAAATTCCTAATGCCGAGGCTATATCTATTAATTTTGTGTCATTCATGAAATAAAAGTACTAAAAATAAACTGCATTGATAAGTTTTTAAGTTCCGAAAACGTTTTAGGTCTTTTCGAAAACGTTTTCGATTTTAATTTTCTATATTCCTTATAATTAGTTATTAAGTTTGACAGTTATAACCATAATTACTAACTAACCAAACAAAAAAATGAAAAAGCTACACCAGTATTTAGGTACATTACTTTTAATGTTTTGCCTATTTTTTTTACCAAATAACCTGTTTGCCCAAAATACCAATACAGTTTCAGGAAAAGTGCTCGACGATAGCGGAGTAACTGTTCCCGGAGCAAATGTATCGATTAAGGAAACGGGAAAAAGCACTGTTACAAATGAAAACGGAGAATATTCTTTCTCGAATGTTACAGCCGGAACTTATACCATTATTGCGACGAATGTGGGATATAAAACCTTCGAGAAAAAAATTGCAATAAAAGAAGGAGAATCTCTGGAGGTAAATTTACTTCTTGAAGGAGAATCACAAAGCTTAAAAGAAGTTGTTGTGACAGGATCATCAACGCCAAGATCTAAACTGGAATCCAGTGTTGCAATTACAACAATGGGAGCAAAAGCAATCGAAGACAGAGCGCCATCTAGCACGGCAGCTTTATTGCAGTCAATTCCGGGATTTGTTGTTGAAGCATCTGGAGGAGAAATAGGAAATAACCTTTTTGCAAGAGGAATTCCGTCTGCGGGAGCTTATGAATATGTACAAATTCAGGAAGACGGATTGCCGGTTTTTGAAGATGGGGCTTTGCAATTTGCAAACGCCGATACTTTTTACAGACTAGATGAAACGGTAAGTAAAATGGAAGCCGTTCGTGGAGGTTCTGCATCTATTTTTGCTAATAACGCGCCTGGAGGAATCATCAATTTTATTTCTAAAACAGGTCAGAATGAATTTAAGGGAAGAGCAAAATTCACTACTTCAGATTACGGAATGTTCAGAACTGATCTTAATTTGTCAGGAGCTTTGATTCAGGATAAATTATTCTTTAATGTTGGAGGTTTTTACAGAGCTGATAATGGGGTAAGAAATACTGGTTTTACAGCAAATAAAGGAGGTCAGATAAAAGGAAATATTACCTATAAATTTGATGATGACGATTATTTAAGAATTAACTTTAAACATCTGGACGACAGAAATGCCTTTTATTTACCAATTCCGCTAAAAAGTAATAACGGGAAAATTGAAGGAATCCCTGGATTTAATCCCAATTATGGAACATTGACTTCAGTAAATTTAAGTCGTTTGAATGTGCCTCAATATGGTGGCGGAACTTTTAGTGCTGATTTAGAAAATGGTTCTCATCCCGTTATTAATTCAATTGGAGCGGAATTCAAAAAGAAAATATCAGAGAAAGTAACTTTCAAAAATTCTTTCAAAAACACCAATATCGATTTGGATTATAATGCTATTTTTCCAAATGGAGGTCCGTGGACACAAGATGCTTATGCAACAAGCGTTCAAAATACAACGGTAAGTAATCTGACTTATTCTTATGTAGATAACGGACAAAAGCTGGATCCAAACGCTTTGATCATGAGAGCTGATCTTTGGCATATCGAGAAAAAGATGAACAATTTTGCGAATAATTTCTCTTTCAATTTTGATTTAGATCCTGTAAAATTAACTGCCGGTTATTATTATTCTAATTGGAAATCAAGCCAATACTGGAATTGGAATTCTTATTTAGTTGGAGTTTCAGACAATCCAAGATTATTAAACGTAAAAGACAATACGACCGGAGTAGATCATACCTGGAACGGTGTGGAAAGAATTACTTGGTTAGAAAGAGATGCGGAAACCAAAGGTCTTTTGAATGATATTTATGCTGATGCAGAAATTAAAGCGACAGATAATTTGATTTTCAACGCAGGTTTAAGATACAACAAAGACAAATATTCTGGTTATAGAGACAACGCAAGATTTTTTGCTGAAAATTTAGGAATTTTAGACAACAATACGGCTGATGATGCGGTGACAACAGTAAAAGGAAATCCGTATACATATTGGAGATATGATGTGAGCGAATGGTCGTATACTGCGGCGGCGAATTATAAATTTAATGACAAAATGGCTTCATATGCCCGTTACAGCCACGGTTTTAGATCACCAATCGAAGAGTCTTTTTATGATAATGCAGCTGATTTGAGCAAACTTCAAAATACTGAAGTAAATCAAATCGAATTAGGATATAAATATGCCAGTTCATTTTTCTCTGTAAACGCGAATTTATTTCACATGGGATTGAAAAACGTAGCTTTTACTGATATTCTATCTGACGGAAGTTCTGAAAATAAATTTGCTGATGTAAATAATATTGGACTTGAAGTAGAAACTAATGTGAGATATAGTATTGTAAAACTGAACTTTACATTTACCGTTCAAAAACCGGAATACGATAATTTTACAGGTACAAATGCCGATGGTTCTGCTTTTAATTTCAACGGAAACACAGCTCGTAGAATCCCTAAGTTTTTCTGTAACCTAAGACCGGAAGTAGATATTACAAAAGATCTTACGGCATATGTTCAGTTCTCTTATTATGATAAAAAATTTACGAATCAGGATAACAAACAAGTTTTGCCAGCTTACAAAGAAGTAGGAGCAGGTTTAAATTATACCTATAATAATCTTCGTTTTGCAGTAGATGCTTCGAACTTATTCAACGAAATTGGTTTGACAGAAGGAGATCCAAGACAAACCACATCTGCAGCAAGTGATGTGTTTATGGCGAGACCTATTTTAGGACGTGCTTTTAGATTTTCGGTAGCGATTAATTTCTAAATTTATATATACGGTAACGTAGAGGCGCACAGCAGTGCGTCTCCGCACCGTAAAGACATGCAGGAATTATTTTTAAATACTTAGAAATATAGAATTATTGAACTGAAAAAGGCGTTTCACTTGCATTAATACATCCCGATAGCTATCGGGACTATGTGTGAGAAACGAGTTTCTTTTTGGTTTACTTTTTTTAAAATACATAAAATCTATGTTTCTATGTGTTTAATTAAATTTTTATCCATTACGCCAACAGGTTAAAATAATATATATACAGTTATTGTAGAGGCGCACAGCAGTGCGTCTCCGCACCGTAACCACAAAGTAATTATTTTTTAAACACATAGAAACATAGATTTTACAAACTCAAAAAAGGCATTTCATTTATTTAAAATTCATCCTGCGGTTTCAGAACTATGTGAAAGAAATGTATTTCTTTTTGCATTCTTTTTTAAACTATATAATCTATGTTTCTATGTGTTAAATAAATTTTAGTCATTGCATAATATCCATTTACAGCAGCGTGCATAATATGCATTAAAAACAAATCCGGAAAAATGAAAAACCTAGGAATCAAAATCTCTCTTTATCTCAATTATTTTGTCTTTGCTATTTTATTGAATAGTGTAGGCATTGTGATTTTAAAATCGCAGAAAAATTACGGGGTAGATGAAGTTCAGGCCAGTATTCTGGAAGCTTTTAAAGACATGCCTATTGCTATTGTATCTTTTTTTATAGCCTCTTTTTTACCAAGAATAGGCTATAGAAAATCGATGCTTATAGGTTTGGCATTGGTTACTTTGGCTTGTATTTCTATGTATTTTGGAAACTCTTTTGACAATGCCAAGGTTCTTTTTGCAACCGTTGGAGTTTCATTTGCCTTAATCAAAGTTTCTGTTTATTCACTGATAGGAACCGTGACCGAAACCAAGAAAGATCACAATGCTTTAATGAGCAGTATCGAAGGTTTTTTTATGGTGGGGATTGCATTGGCTTATTTTTTATTTCCGGCTTTTAATAACGAAAACGATCCTAATTCATGGTTGAACGTATATTGGTTCTTGGCAGCATTATCATTCCTGTCATTTCTGTTTTTATTTTTTGTAAAATTCAAAGAACCCGAGGTTTCAGCAGGAGCAAATCTCAAAGATGATTTCATGCAAATGTTCAGATTAATGGCAAAATTGCTTACCGTTATTTTTGTTATTAGTGTCTTCTTGTTTGTCATGATCGAACAGGGAATCCTTTCCTGGCTGCCAACATTCAATACAAAAGTGCTTCATTTACCGGAGAATATCAGTATTATGATGGCCAGTATTTTGGCTATTTCATTGGCTATCGGAAGAATGATTGCAGGAATTGTGACAAAAAAAATAAATTGGATCTGGGTATTAAGTTTCTGTATCTTTTCTGCCATGCTGATTGTCGTTTTTGTACTTCCAAAAACAGTCGGGTTAGAAGTTAAGACTATCAATACACTTTCAGATATCCCATTAATTGGTTTTGCATTCCCATTAATCGGATTGTTTATTGCGCCCATTTATCCTTTATTGAATTCGATTGTACTAAGTGCTTTACCAAAGAATCTACAAAGTTCAATGACCGGATTAATTGTAATTTTCTCTGCGCTTGGTGGCACATTAGGCTCCAGGATAACAGGCTGGCTGTTTAAAAATGAAGGGCCGGAAAAAGCCTTTTACTTTACTTTAATTCCAATGTCTTTATTATTAATATCCTTTTTTATTCTCAAAAAAATAACTGCAAAAGATGAAATTTAAATTACATATAACCCAAACGATCGAAAAATTATTAGCTCAGGAAGATACTGATGGCGATAAAAAAATAACCATTGATGACAATGGTCCAAAAAAGTTTTTACTGAATGATGAAAACGGAAATTCGGCGCTGATTGAAGGTACTTATCAGCTTTCTAATTTATTGCAGGAATTGGCTTTGGCTAAAAAAAACAAGACAGAATTTGCTGAAATTGCACTGGATCAAATTACAGAAGATCCGGTAAAAAGAATCTCAGGAAAAATAAAAAATCTGTATTGGAAAGGTTTGACCCGAACTATTGATGCCGATGGGGTGAAGAAAATTCTGGAAGATAATAAGATCGAAAATGAATTGGCTTATTTATACGTGCCTTTTGGAGATGAAATAGTTTTCGATTATTTCAAGAAATTAGAAGCCGTAACTCCAAAGTTGAAAGTGGTGCAGATGCCTAAAAATATTTCGCCGGAATATGTTTTATCTCTCAATAAAAAACCGGGGATTTTGGCATTGGCACTTCAAATTAAAAACAATGAAATTTCAGGCGTTCCGTTTGTAGTTCCAGGCGGAAGATTCAACGAAATGTACGGTTGGGACAGTTATTTTATTGCCAAAGGACTTTTGATAGATGATAAAACAGAACTTGCTTTAGGTATTGCTGAAAATTTTAAATACCAGATTGATCATTACGGAAAAATACTAAATGCGAACCGTAGTTATTATTTGACCCGTACACAACCACCGCTTTATACATCACTAATTAGAGATGTTTTAGAAAAGTCGAATCCTGATATTTTCTGGATCGAAAGACATTTAAAAACGGCTATAAAAGAATACCACACCGTTTGGATGGAAGAAGGGAAACGTCTTACAGCAAATGGATTAAATCGTTATAAAGCTGAAGGAATTGGACTTCCGTTTGAGGTTGAAGAAGGGCATTTTGATGATATTCTGGAGCAATATGCACCAAAGTATAATTTGTCTACTCGCGAATTTGAAAAGAAATATCTCGAAAGAGAAGTGGTTGATGAGGAGCTTGATAAGTACTTTATACACGATCGCAGCATGCGCGAAAGTGGTCACGACACTACGAATCGATTAGTAGGTATTTGTGCCAATTTAAATACTGTTGCCATCAATAGTTTGCTTTATAAATATGAAACTGATATTGCGTTTCTGATTGAAAAATACTTTAAAAATGAATTTCAATATTTTGAGGATAAATCTTTCTCCAGTGAATATTGGCTTTCGAAAGCGGCTTCGAGAAAAGAAAAAATCAACAAACTGTGTTGGAATGAGGAATCCGGCTGTTATCTCGACTACGATTTTGTAAACGAAAAACAGCATTTATTTGAGGCAGCTCCAACATTTTATCCGCTTTGGGCAAAAATAAGTACGCAGGAACAAGCAGAAATTCTGGTCAAAAAAACACTGCCAAGATTTAAAATGAAAGGAGGAATTGCAGGCTGTACCAAAGAATCAATTGCTGATGTTGACGAAAATGCACCAATCAGACAATGGGATTATCCGTTTGGCTGGGCACCGCATCAAATGCTTTTATGGGAAGGTTTACTCAATTATAATTTTAATGAAGAAGCACAGGAAATGGTCTATCGCTGGCTTTGGCTGATTACCAGAAATGCGGTTGATTATAACGGAACCATTCCGGAGAAGTTTGATCTATCGATAAGTTCACACAAAATTCTGGCAGAATACGGAAACGTAGGAACTGAGTTTGATTATATCACCGAAGAAGGTTTTGGCTGGATGAACGCTTCTTATCAATACGGATTAACGATTATAGAAGATAATCTAAAACAAAAATTATCAGATTTAGTTGATCCTGATGATTTGTTTTAATTAGCCTTCGACTCCGTTCAGGATGACACTAGTGATGTCTGGCTGAGCGGAGTCGAAGCCCTTTTTTGAGTGTCGAAAATGACAAACCTAACAGGTTTTTAAAACCTGTTAGGTTTACTATGCGCAAAAAAAACAGCCACAGATTAAAGGATTTCAAGGATTAAATCAGTGGAAATCTTTTAATCTGTGGTTTAGATTTTATTTGTATTTAAGTTCTGTGCCAAACCTAATAGGTTTACTATGCGCAAAAAAACAGCCACAGATTAAAGGATTTCAAGGATTTAATCTGTGAAAATCTTTTAATCTGTGGCTTAAATTTTAGTTGTATTTAAGTTCTGTGTCAAACCTAACAGGTTTTAAAAACCTGTCGGGTTTATTTTTTTATAAGCCTTCGACTTCGCTCAGGATGACACTGGTGATGTCTGGCTGAGCGGAGTCGAAACCCTTTTGAAAACTAAACCTTTCTTCCCATCAAGTTCTCACCAAAAGTCCTTAAAATATCTTTCTTTTCTGAATTAATATCCATTTTTTCTAAGGTTTCAAAAGCTTTAAAAGTATACATTTCTATAGCATCCTGAGTAGCTTTTGAAGCTCCTGATTCATTAAAAATTGCTTTTGCCGTTTCTATTTTAGCGGTATTGTCTTCTAATTGTAAACTGAATAATTTTTCTAATTCTAAAGCTTTTTCAGCTGATGAAAATTCGCGTGCTTTTAGGTATAAATAAGTTTTTTTATTGACCATAATATCACCGCCAACTTGTTTTCCGAAGGTTTCCGGATCTCCAAAAGCATCCAGATAATCATCCTGAAGCTGGAAAGCCAATCCTAAGTTTAATCCGAAATCATAAATAAAATCAGCTTCTTTTTCAGTAGTTTTCGCTACAATTGCACCCATTTTCATGGCTGCGGCAACTAATACGGCTGTTTTATATTCGATCATTTTAAGATATTCAGGAATCGTAACGTCGTTTCTTTTTTCGAAATCAACATCCCATTGTTGTCCTTCGCAAACTTCAAGTGCGGTTTTGCTGAACAATTTTGCTAAATCCCTAAAAACGGTTGGTTCGTATTGTTCAAAATACTGATAAGCCAGAATCAGCATCGCATCTCCGGAAAGAATCCCAGTATTGAGATCCCATTTTTCATGCACAGTTTCCTGTCCTCTTCGCAAAGGCGCATCATCCATAATATCATCGTGAACCAATGAGAAATTATGAAAAACTTCCACAGCCATTGCGGCAGGAAGTGCTACTTTATAATCAGTATCAAAAACTTCTGAAGCCATTAAAGTAAGTACCGGACGCATGCGTTTTCCGCCAAGACTTAAAATGTATTTAATAGGGTCGTAGAGGTTTTTAGGCTCTTTGCTGATGCTTTGGGTTTCTAAATAATTAATAAAAAAATCCTGGTATTGGCTGATATCGTGCATAAAATATAATCTGAATTGCGAGGCTCAAAGATACGATTCATTATGAATTATTTCTTTCTTAAAATTTTAAATGCGGGTTTCTCCTTAAAATCCGCTTAAAATCTATTAATTATCAGGTTCTTAAAATTATTTAAAAAAAACTTGGAAACTTTCTTGGTGTTTAGAGTTTCCTTTCTATATTTGCACCTTTAATTGGAAACTTGAAACACTGTGAGAGTTTCCGTAATAGGTTTTGGGTAATTTATTAACTCAGTAAAATCAAATATTTATGAAAACAACATGGACCTTAGATTCTAGCCAATCAGATGTTTTAATTAAAATGAGACATTCGATAATTGCCTATATGGGAGGAACTACCAATAAATTTGATGGTTATGTGAATATTGAAAACAATGAAATTGAAGATGCTTCGGTTGAGTTCTCATTAGACATCAATAATAAAAAAGATAGTTTTCAACAAATCGACACATATTTACAGCTTCAGGACTTTTTTGATGTAAATGAACATCCGATTATTAGTTTTAAATCGACTTCTTTTCAAAAAGTAAATAACAATATCAATTTCTTCAAAGGAGATTTAACGATAAAAGATGTGACTCGGGTAGTAGAACTTGATGCTGAATTTATTGGCGTTAATAACTACAATGGCGAGAGAAAAGTTGCTTTTGAGATCAAAGGCGATATTAAACGTCAGGATTTTGGATTAGATTATAATTCGTTCAATCATAACGGAGGTTTGGCATTAGGAAAAGATATTAAGCTGATTGCCAATTTAGAATTCAGTATATAATCTAATTATAATGAGTAAATTAATGTAAAATTATTACAAATATCATGGAAACTATTTTTCTGATTTTAGTTTCCTGAGTATATTTGCAATATAATTTGAAAGTTAAAATGAAAGAGAAAATTATATCAAAAGCAAGTGAATTATTTTTAAAACTTGGTTTTAAGAGTGTTACGATGGATGATATCGCAGGCGAAATGTGTATTTCTAAAAAAACGATTTATAAATACTTCTGTAATAAAGAAGTTTTGATCGAAGAAAGTACCTCGACAGTTCATAAGCAAGTACATGAAGTTATTGATTCTGTGGTTGCTAAAAACTATAATGCAATTCATGAGAATTTTGAAATTAGAGAAATGTTTCGCGATATGTTTAAAAATGCAGCAGATACTTCACCTCTTTATCAGCTCAAAAAGCATTATCCTGAAATTTATCAAAATTTAATGACACATGAAATAGATCAGTGTAACCATTATTTTAAAGATAATATCCTAAAAGGGATCACCGAAGGTTTGTACAGACCGGATTTGAATATAGATTTATATGTGAAATTCTATTATACATTGATTTTTCATATAAATGCAACTACAGTCTCAGAAAGAGAAGCGCAAAAAATAGAATTAGAAGCGTTGGAATACCACACCAGAGCTATGGCAACTGAAAAAGGAATACTGGAATTAGAAAAACAACTTAAAAAATTACCATTTAATCATTAATCTATGAAACGAATAATTCTTATATTTTTGTGTTCAATTGGCTTGTCTGCCAACGCACAAGTCAAAAGACTAACCCTGAAAGATGCTCTTATATACGCGCTTGAAAACAAAGCCGATGCAAAAAAGGCAAGATTACAGGTTGAAAATAGTGAGTACAAAATTCAGGAAGTACGTTCCAGAGCATTACCACAAATTTCTGCAAACGGAAACTTAACTCACAACCCAATCATTCAGACAACAGTTATTGATGGAGCAGGATTTGGTCAGCCGGGAACTACGATTCAGGCGGCATTTGGTCAAAAATGGACTTCAAACGCAGGAGTTTCATTAACGCAGACTATATTTGATCAATCTGTGTTTACAGGATTAAGAGCAGCGAGATCTACTCGTGAATTTTATCAAATAAACGATCAGTTGACAGAAGAGCAAGTAATTGAGAGAGTTGCAAATAACTATTATTCAGTTTATGTGCAGCGCGAAAGATTAGTTTTATTAGATAGTAATTATGTAAATACTACTAAAGTTCGTGACATCGTAAAGGGACAATTTGATAATGGTCTGGCTAAAAAAATTGATTTAGACCGTATTGTTGTAAAAATGTCAAACATTGATACAGAACGTCAGCAAATTAAAAATCAAATTACATTACAGGAAAATGCTTTGAAGTTTTATATGGGAATGCCTATTGAAACTGTAATTGAGATTCCTAAAGAAGAATTTGAAGTTGTGCCTGCTGCCTTGACAGAAGTTCCTAATACAGAAAACAGAACAGAATATTTGTTATTGAAAAAACAGGAAGAGCTTTTAGTATACAATAAAAAAGCAGTTGAAGCAGGATATTATCCAACACTTTCATTGACTGCTGGTTACAATTATATTGGTCAGGGTCCACAAATGCCTTGGTTTGCAAAGCCTTCAGATGGAGTATATTGGTCAGATTACTCAGCAATTGGATTAAATCTACACGTACCAATTTTTACAGGATTCGGAACTCGTGCAAAAGTAAGACAAGCTGATGTAGAAATCAGATCCCTTCAGGAAGACATGAAAGACACTAAACTTTCTCTTGATTTAGATTATAGAAATGCAATGGCTGATATAGATAATAATCTTATCACTATTAATAATCAAAAAGAAAACATGCGCTTAGCTACAGAAATCCTAAGCGACACAAAAAACAATTATCTTCAGGGATTAGCATCATTAACAGATTTACTGGATGCTGAAAATGCATCACTTGAAGCTCAAAATAACTTTACCAGAGCAGTCTTAAATTACAAAATTGCCGAAGTAGCATTAATCAAATCAAAAGGCGAACTTAAAACTCTTATTAAATAACTAAAAAAAATGAAGAAAACTATTATAACAATCGTAATCATAATTGCAGCGCTGGGTGTGATTGGATATGTCTTAAATAAGAATAAGAAAGAGAATAAAGAAAAAACAGATATCGTAGCAGAGAAAAATGCTGCAGTATCAGTAAAAGTAGCTTCTGTAAAAACAGAAGAAGTTTCGCTGGATTTCGTTGCAAACGGAAATTTTGAACCAATTCAACAATTGACTTTCTCTGCTGAAAAATCAGGAAAAGTAATTAGTGTTTTGGCAAAAGAAGGTGATTATGTAAGAGTAGGTCAGACTTTATTAACAGTGAGAGGTGATGTGATTAATGTAAGTGCACAACAAGCACAAGCAGTATATCAAAATGCAAAATCAGATTACAGCCGTTACGAAAATGCTTTTAAAACCGGTGGTGTGACTAAGCAACAATTAGATCAGGCAAAATTAGCATTAACAAATGCTGAGTCTAACCTAAAACAAGCAAATATTAATGTTGGCGATACTAAAGTAAAAGCGCCAATAAACGGATTTATCAATAAAAAATACATTGAGCCGGGATCTATTTTAGCAGCAACGCCTGCAACTGCATTGTTTGATATCGTAAATGTTTCTAAATTAAAATTAGTAGTTACAGTAAACGAAAATCAGGTAGCAAGTTTAAAAGTAGGAGACCATGTTAATGTAACTGCAAGTGTTTATCCTGATAAAACTTTCTCTGGAAAAATTACTTTTATTGCTGCAAAAGCGGATGAATCTTTAAACTTCCCGGTTGAAATTGAAATTACAAATAACATCAATAACGACCTTAAAGCGGGTATGTACGGAACGGCAAACTTTGGTTCTAAACAACAAAAACAGCAGATGATGGTTGTACCACGTAATGCTTTTGTAGGAAGTGTGAGCAGCAACGAAATTTTTGTAGTTGAAAAAGGTATTGCAAAATTAAGAAAAGTAACTGCCGGAAGAATTTTAGGAGATAGAGTTGAAGTTATCAATGGATTATCTGACGGAGAAACTGTAGTTACTACTGGTCAAATTAATTTACAAGACGGTAATACAGTAGAAATTATTAAATAATTTAAAGCATTAAGCTATACGCCATAAGCATTAAGCTTATTGCCTAAAGCCTACAGCCTAAAGCAAAAAATATGAAATTAGCCGAAATATCCATAAAACGTCCGTCGTTAGTAATTGTATTGTTTACAATTCTAACACTTGGTGGATTGTTTAGCTACAGCCAGTTAGGCTATGAGCTGATCCCGAAATTTGAACAAAACGTTATTACGATTTCTACTGTTTATCCCGGAGCTTCTCCAAGTGAGGTAGAAAATACAATTACCAAAAAAATGGAAGATGCGATTGCATCATTGGAAAACATTAAGAAAATTGATTCCAAATCCTATGAAAGTTTGTCTGTTGTATCTATCTCTTTGACTTCAACAGCTAATGTTGATGTCTCGATGAATGATGCTCAGCGAAAAATTAATGCCATTATTAGTGATTTACCGGACGATGCCAAAACGCCATCGCTAAGTAAATTTTCTTTGAGTGATTTGCCAATTATGACTATTGGAGCCAATGGAAAAATGGATGAGGCTGCTTTTTATGACTTAATTGATAAAAAGATTGCTCCCGTTTTATCTCGTGTTCCCGGTGTGGCACAAGTAGATATTATTGGTGGTCAGGAACGTGAAATTCAAGTAAACCTGGATGCATTAAAAATGCAGGGTTACGGGCTTTCTATTCCAGAAGTACAACAAAATATTTTGACTTCGAACTTAGATTTCCCAACGGGAAATATTCAGACTCGTGATCAGAAAATATTAATTCGTTTAGCGGGTAAATATAAAAATGTTGAAGAATTAAGAAACTTAGTAGTTTCATCTAAAGGCGGAATTCAAATCCGTTTACGAGATATTGCAGATGTACAAGATGATCAAAAAATTGCTGAAAAAATTTCGAGAGTAAATCAAAAAAGCGCGATTATTTTACAAGTAATTAAACAATCTGACGCTAATGCGGTTGCTGTAAGTGAGCAGTTGATTCAAAGTATTAAAAATCTGGAAAAAGATTATAAAACTAATGATTTAAAGTTAGAAATAGCCAAGGATAGTACCGTTTATACCTTAGAAGCTGCAGATTCTGTAATTCACGATTTATTGATTGCGGTAGTTTTAGTTGCTTTTGTAATGTTGTTTTTCCTTCATAGTATTCGTAACTCATTGATTGTAATGGTTTCGATTCCTGCTTCGTTAATTGCTACATTTATTGGGATTTATCTTTTAGGATATACCTTAAACTTAATGAGTTTATTAGGATTATCTCTTGTGGTTGGTATTCTGGTCGATGATGCCATTGTAGTATTGGAGAATATTTACAGACACATGGAAATGGGTAAAAGCCGAATTCGTGCCTCTTATGACGGTACAGCCGAAATTGGTGGAACAGTAACTTCGATTACTTTGGTAATTGTCGTAGTGTTCTTGCCTATTGCAATGAGTTCTGGTTTGGTTTCGAACATTATCACACAGTTTTGTGTAACGGTAATTATTTCTACTTTATTCTCACTTTTAGCATCGTTTACAATTATTCCCTGGTTGTCTTCTCGTTTTGGAAAATTAGAACACATTGAAGGAAAGAATGCATTTGGGAGAGTAATTCTTGGTTTCGAAAAATTATTAACTCGTTTTACTGATTGGGTTACTACATTGTTAAACTGGTGTTTAGATCATTACTTCAAAACTATTATAATTGTTTTACTATTGTTTTTCGGTACTATAATTCCGTTGTTTGGAGGAGGATTTATTGGAGGAGAATTTTTTGCCAAATCAGATAGTGGGGAGTTTTTAGTTCAAATAGAGATGCCGAAAGACGCCTCGTTGGAACAAACCAACTTTATGACACAAAAAGCAGAAGCGTATTTGAAAGGTGAAAAATATGTGTTTAGCCAAATTACAACTGTAGGACAAACTTCAGAAGGAATGGGTGCGGCACAAGCGACAGCTTATAAGGCAGAGATTAACGTAAAAATGATTGATCAATCAGAACGAACAGATGATGCTTCGGTTTATGCTGCGAAAATAAAACGTAAATTAGAAAAAGTATTGGTTGGAGCCAAAGTAAAAACGGTTCCGGTTGGTATTTTAGGAACAGCCGAAAATGCTACTTTGGGATTAGTTGTAACTGGTCCATCTGTAGAAAGCGCTATGAAATTTGCCAAATTAGCAGAAGCTGAATTACGCAAAATACCTGGAACAACAGAGATTAAATTGACTGTTGAAGATGGAAATCCTGAAGTTAACGTACAAGTAGACCGTGATAAAATGGCTGCATTAGGATTAACACTTCAAACAGTGGGTATGACCATGCAAACTGCTTTTAGTGGAAATACGGATGGAAAGTTCAGAGCTGGCGAATACGAATACGATATCAATATCAAGTATAATGCTTTTGATAGAAAAAACATTACTGATGTTAGTAATTTAATATTTATTAATAATGCGGGGCAACAAATTAAATTGTCTCAATTTGCTTCAATTACTGAAGGTTCTGGTCCTAGCCAATTAGAGCGTAGAGATAAATCTGCTTCTGTAACTGTTCAAGGACAAAACGTTGGGGTTCCTTCAGGAACAATTGTAACACAATGGCAAGCGAGATTAGATAAACTTAAAAAACCAGTAGGAGTAAACTATATCTGGGGTGGAGATCAGGAAAACCAAAGTGAAGGTTTTGGTACTTTAGGAATCGCTTTATTAGCTGCTATTATATTAGTTTACCTGGTAATGGTAGGTCTTTATGACAGTTTCGTTCACCCGTTTGTAGTATTATTTGCTATTCCGCTTTCATTTATTGGAGCTTTATTAGCCCTGGCTTTAACTAATAACACACTGAACATCTTTACCATTTTGGGTATTATTATGTTGATTGGTCTGGTGTGTAAGAACGCGATCATGCTTGTCGATTATACCAATCAGCGAAGAGCAGCGGGGGAGAGCATTAGAAATGCACTAATCCAGGCGAATCACGCTCGTTTACGTCCAATTTTGATGACTACAATTGCGATGGTATTTGGTATGTTCCCAATTGCTTTAGCATCTGGTGCAGGAGCTGAATGGAAAAATGGTTTGGCTTGGGTAATTATAGGTGGATTGATTTCATCTTTATTCCTAACCTTAGTTGTGGTTCCCGTTATTTATCTTATTATGGAAAAAATAATTGCCAGATTATCTAAAGGAGAAAAAATCGATTACGAAGCTGAAATGTTTGCTGATTATACGCCAACAGAAGTTAGTGAAGATGGTTTTAATCCTAAACATACGCACTAAAATTTTAAATCTTAATATTAAAATTCCAAATTCCAATGTTGGAATTGGTAAAAATAAAAATCCCAAATTTCTTAATTGAAATTTGGGATTTTTTATTGAACCAGAAACCACTTTAAGATTTGGAATTTGGAATTTTAAAAGTTGGAATTTATAAGTATTATTTCAGGTACAAATAATGATTGTAATAATCTATAATTGCTTTCCCTTCAAGTAAAACATCTGCCCCAATAATACCGTGAACAGGTTTTGCCTTGTAAGCTTGTAAAGCTTCATTTACATGTGAAAGATCAAAAATAACCAAACCAAAATCAATGTTTTTCCAACTGCCAAGTTGTAGATTATTGTGTGTCGAAATTTGTGTTTTCATACCAGTTCCTCCGGCTCCGGAAGCTTTGGTTTTTGATTTTTTTGCGTTTAATTCAAAACGTTCGATGCTTTCAAATCCTACACAGGAATTAGATGCTCCTGTATCTAAAATAAAATTACCAGAAACGCCGTTGATTTTGGCTTTTATCAGAAGATGTTGTGTTTTGGTAACTTTGAATTTTATTTTCCTGTATTTCTCTTTCTTGAGAATTT
Source organism: Flavobacterium azizsancarii (assembly GCF_027980145.1). Lineage (GTDB taxonomy): Bacteria > Bacteroidota > Bacteroidia > Flavobacteriales > Flavobacteriaceae > Flavobacterium > Flavobacterium azizsancarii. Next base: position 50,286 of record NZ_JAMZNK010000040.1, read on the forward strand.
CGTGAAGATTTTCCATTTTCGATAGTGATTGAAAACCAAAAATAAACCAATTACAGTCAATAAACTAATTCCTGTAAAAGATATAATTCGTCGATTTTTATTAGAGAAAAGTTGAATTATAATATATAAATGAGAACGAATTGCAAATTCTATGAATGACAAAATTGGTAACGATCTGTTTTAATTCGTTTCATCTGTGGCTATTTTTTATGATAACCTAAATCATATTTTTGAATGCTAAAAGACTTCTGTTGCATTATATTGGCTTGATATGTTAATTGTTACCTATGAATGTGAAGTTTATTTACAATTGTTTTCTAAATTAGCTACAAAAAGTTTTTTTATGGGCCAAAATAAGATTCATCCTGATCAAATGTACATTGAAGGACTTGCTGCAAATGACTCAGCAATCATTCAGACAATTTACAAAAAGTACGTTCCAAAAGTGGTAATGTTCATTATGAATAATTCAGGAGATAAAGAACATGCGCAGGAGGTGGTTCAGGAAATCATGATTTTACTTTTTAATCAGGCCAAAGCAAATGCACTGCAACTGACTTGCCCGTTTGATGCCTACTTTTTTTTATTGTGTAAAAGAAAATGGTTGAACGAGCTCAAAAAAACATCGAACAAAGAAGTCGCAATCAATGAAGATATTTTATCTATGAATGAATCTGCACTTCAACTGATTACAAACACAGAAGAATTTGATGAAAATCAGCAGCTTTTTGACACTATGTTCCAGAAATTAGGAGATAAGTGTCAGGAGTTATTGAGGCTGAATTTTACCACTAAAAAGACTGAAGAAGTGGTTAAAAAGGCTAGTGGTACTTATGATAGTGCCCGAAAAAAAGAACTGTTATGTGTGGGGCAATTAACGCAATGGATTCACGAAGCCAAAAAAATTAAATCGCTAAAAAATAATTAGCCATGAACGAAGAACGCTATATATTATTCGATCAATATCTTCAGGGAGAAATGACTGAGGAGGAAAAAAATAATTTTGAAAAACAATTGTCTGAAGATCATGAATTGTCCTCAGAATTTGAAACGTTTAAAGAAGTGCAGCTCCGACTTACAACTAAATTTGAACACGACGAAGAAAGAGAAGCGTTTAAAACGAATCTAACAACAATTTCAGAAAAACATTTTAATAATAGTAAACCAAAAGTTGTTTTAATGCGTCCTTGGTATTATGCAGCGGCGGCATCTGTAATTATTTTATTTGGATTGTTCTTTTTTGATTATAACAACCCAACTTTTGCTGATTATGATAATCCTGAAACGGCCGAATTTGTAGAAAGAGGCGATACAAATGAAAACTTAAAAGAAGCTCAGGCAGCATTTAATGATGGGAAATACGCAACAGCAATTCCGCATTTTGAAGCAATTTTAAAAGAAAATAAAACACCCGAAATTCAATATTTTTATGGGATTTCTTTATTAGAAGAAAGTAAATATCCAAAAGCCGAAGCTGTTTTTAATGAGTTAAGATCAGGAACATCTGTTTATAAAGAAAAAGCAACATGGAGTCTTGCCTTGTCTAAATTGAAACAAAAGAAGTACAAAGAATGTAGAGAAATCCTGGAAACCATTTCGCAGGATTATGAAAACTATGACGATGTTGAGAAGCTTCTCGATGAGTTAGATTAAATTTGGGATTTCACAACACACACAAAATTCACAAAACACACAAAGAATTACACAGAGATTCTCAAGAGGTAAAATACTTTGCGAATTTTTTGAGCTAAGGACCTTTGTCAAAGTTTTTGAACCAAGAGTGTAAGGAACTTTTGTAAAAAACTATTATTTTTATTTTCTGTATTTATAAATCTATCAGAAAATGCAAATCAGAACAGAAGTAAAAGAAATATTAAATTATA